>UQIG01000007.1 GCA_900541135.1 uncultured Collinsella sp. | reverse complement strand
ATCTACACAAGGCTATTCGTCGGCAGCGTCAGATGTGTATAAGAGACAGACGTTGCTCAGCACGCTGGCGATCGCTTTGGCAGCTCTATCACGCGCCGTCCAGACGCAGCAGCTCTAAGCGATGGAGCAGATTCGCCGCCGGTTAGTATACCCGTGCTTCGCATGCCCCCACGTAAACCACAGATGACGAGGTGGACGGGGCGGGTCTGGGCCGATTGTCTCAATCTGTAACAGCTGCTCAGCAAAAACCGGCCGAACCGTTACAGATCAAGACAGAGCTCAGCCACGCAAAACAACATCTCGATCTGTAACAGTTAGAGGTCATTTTCCCCGCTAGATGTTACAGGTTGAGATGTTTGACAGGGACTGCCAACGATTGAGCAGCCACCCTCATCTGTATCGGAATGTCATACATTTCTTTCTGTACTGGACACCCCCAGGGGGTATGGGTGTATAGTATCAGAAGGCTAACATTTCCAACACTACGCCACAGAAAGGAGAAGCCATGGCTCAAGATAAGTTTGACGTGGGCGGCATGACGTGCGCCGCTTGCCAGGCGCATGTGGACCGCGCCGTCAGTAAGCTCGACGGCGTCCAAGGCGTCGCTGTCAACCTGCTCGCCGGCTCCATGCTGGTGGACTACGACCCCGCACGGGTCTCCCCCGACGACATCTGCACCGCTGTCGATCGCGCGGGCTACTCGGCCTCACCCGTCGACGCGGGCACTGGTGCCGCCGGCTCAAGCGGCAACGCGCAAGCCAGGTCCGGTGCCACCCATATGGAGTCGCCTACCAAAAAGCTGGAGGCCACCGCCTCCGCCATGCGCACTCGTCTCATCGTCTCGATCGTATTCCTTATCCCACTGTTCTACATAGGCATGGGACACATGCTCGGCTGGCCGCTGCCCAGCGTCTTCACCGACCACACCCACAGCATGACGTTGGCGCTCACCGAGCTCGTCCTGCTCATCCCCATCGTCTATGTCAACGACGCGTACTTTATCAACGGCTTCAAGTCGCTCGTGCACGGCGCGCCCACCATGGACGCTCTCATCGCCGTCGGCGCCACCGCGTCGATCGCCTGGTCGCTCTACGCCATGTTCATCATGGCCGACCAGCTAGCCGCAGGTCAGGTGCACGAAGCCATGATGACGAGCATGGACAACCTGTATTTTGAGAGCGCCGGCACGATTCTGTCGCTCGTCACCGTGGGCAAATATCTCGAGACGCGCAGCAAGTCCAAGACCGGCGGCGCCATCGAGGCGCTCATCGACCTGGCGCCCAAGACCGCGACCATCGTAGCCGACGACGGCACCGAGACCACCGTGGACGTCGACGCCATCCTACCCGGCCAGGTGCTGCGCGTGCGCCCCGGCGAGTCTATCCCTGTCGACGGCGTGGTACTCGAGGGCGCGTCGGCCGTGGACGAGAGTGAGCTCACCGGCGAGTCCATCCCCGTGGAAAAGACCGCCGGCGACACCGTCAACGCTGCCACGGTCAACCGCACCGGATCGTTTACCTTCCGTGCCACGCGCGTGGGCGCCGACACGTCGCTCGCCAAGATTATCCAGCTCGTCGAGGACGCCAACGCCACCAAGGCGCCCATCGCCCGCATGGCCGATAAGGTCGCCGGCGTGTTTGTGCCCGTGGTGTTTGCGATCTCGGCCGTGACCTTTGTGGCGTGGATGGCGCTGACCGGCAGTGTGAACGAGGCGCTCACCTCCGCCGTGGCCGTGTTGGTGATCAGCTGCCCGTGCGCGCTGGGCCTGGCCACGCCCGTCGCCATTATGGTTGGCACCGGCAAGGGCGCCGAGATGGGCATTCTGTTTAAGAGCGCCGAGGCGCTGGAAAACCTGCGCAGCGTGGGCACCGTGGTGCTCGACAAGACGGGTACGGTCACCCGCGGCAAGCCGGCCGTGACCGATATTGTGGTTGCCGAGCGCGCCGACGGCTCGCCTGCCATGAGCGAAAAGGCGCTGCTCAAGTTAGCCGCCGCGCTGGAGCGCTCGAGCGAGCACCCGCTGGCCGAAGCGATTATGGCCGAGTGCGGGGCGCGCGGAATCGTCGCACGCATGGTCGAGGACTTTGCCGCCGTGCCCGGTCGTGGCGTTACGGCGCGCGAGGGACAAAACGCCATCGCCGCCGGCAACGTTCGTCTGATGGACGAGCTGGGCGCGGAGGTGCCCACCGGTCTTGCCGAGCAGTTCGCTGCCGAGGGCAAGACGCCGCTGTTCTTTGCCAAGAACGGTGAGCTTGTCGGCACCATCGCCGTGGCCGACGAGGTCAAAGAGACGAGCGCTGCTGCCATTGCCGCATTGCGCAAGCTCGGCGTCGATGTGCGCATGCTCACCGGCGACAACCGCGTGACGGCCGAGGCCATCGCCCGCCGCGTGGGGCTGAGCAGCGAGCAGGTTATCGCCGACGTCCTCCCCGCCGACAAGGAACGCCACGTGCGCGAACTGCAGGATGCGGGCGGCAAGGTCGCCATGGTGGGCGACGGCATCAACGACTCCCCCGCCCTGGCGCGCGCCGACGTGGGCCTTGCCATCGGCACCGGCGCCGATATCGCCAAGGAGGGTGCCGACGTGGTGCTCATGCGCAGCGACCTCATGGACGTCGCCCGCGCCATCGAGCTTTCGCGCGCCACGATCCGCAACATCAAACAGGACCTGTTCTGGGCACTGTTCTACAACGGCATCGGCATTCCGCTCGCCGCGGGCGTGTTCTTCCCCCTCACCGGCTGGCAGCTCTCGCCGATGTTCGGCGCCGCGGCCATGAGCCTGTCGAGCGTGTGCGTCGTAAGCAATGCCCTGCGTCTGCGAACCTTTAAACCATCAGTTGCGGTGAAATAAAGCGTAACATGCTTAGCTAAACCGCTATTTAGTCCGTATTTCACCGCAACTTTAGGTACTCAACGAAAAGGAGATAATCATGAACTACATCGTTAAAACGTCTGGCCTCATGTGCGGCCACTGCGACGCCACTGTCGAGACGGCGCTGCTCAACGTGGCAGGCGTGACCGATGCCGACGCCGATCACGAGACCCAGACCGTCCAGGTAGAGTGCGCCGACACCGTGACCGCCGAGCAGCTCGCCGCCGCCGTCGAGGGCGCCGGCGAGAAGTTCCACGCCCTGTCCGTGACCGCCGCGTAGCAGGCGCCGCCTACTCAATCCTCAGAAGTTGCGGTGAAATAGTTCCTGTTTTAGCGCTTCAAGCCTGCAAACAAGAACTATTTCACCGCAACTGACGGGGCATCTGGAAAATCGACCAGAAACGAGGACCCGCTATGATGGCAGACCATAAATCGGTGACCCGCATGCTCAAGACGGCACGCGGTCAGATCGACGGCATCCTGCGGATGGTCGATGAGGACCGCTACTGCGTCGATATTTCCACGCAGCTCATGGCCACACAGGCGCTCCTCGCGCGCATTAACGCCGACGTGCTCAAGGCGCATATCGAGGGCTGCGTGACTTCGGCAATCGAATCGGGCGACGAAGACCTCAAAGCCGCCAAGCTCGCCGAAATCGAACGCGTCGTCGACAAACTCTCCAAGTAATTGGGGCATTGGGGACAGACTTCTTTGCACCGTCTTGGTATTCCGGGGACAGGTACGTTTGCACCACATTGGTGCAGATTAACCTGTCCCCCTTGCTCTAAATCGGGTATAAAGGCGTGCGGCATATCGAATGAAAGGCAATTTGCATGAATGACTTTATGAAGGGCCGCAATGGCGCTGACGAACTCACCATCGTGATGGGCTTCGCAGGCATTATCATCGCCATGATCGGTTCGATGGCTCGTATCCAGTGGCTCAGCTGGATTGCCATCGCCGTAATCGTGATTGGCGTGCTGCGCGGCCTGTCCAAAAATATCGATGCACGTCGCAAGGAGAACGAGGCCTTTGTCGCCGCGACTGCAAACGTACCCGGCTTGGGCAAGTTTGTAGCTAGCTTGGGCGGCGGAGCTGCAGCGGCCAACGCCTCGCGCGCAGCCGGTACTAGCAAGGAAGACTTTGAACGTGCCAAGCGCACAGCCAAGAAGATGTGGAAGGGCCGCAAGACCACGGCCTATCTCAAGTGCCCCAACTGCGGCCAGATGCTCTCCGTTCCCAAGGGCAAAGGCAAGATCCGCGTCACCTGCCCCAAGTGCCATGCCAAGATGGAGACGCGCTCATAGCCGCCATACCATGGGACAAATAAAAGCCGAGGCCTCGCACTGGGACCTCGGCTTTTTCTGATTATGACAAAAGGATTGTCCCTTTGTCGCATCGCCATATCGCGCGCTTACGCCACGCCATCGCGGGCAAGCTCCTCGGCCAACGCCTCGGCAGGCATGGCCATAATCGCGTCGAGCTCGGCGTCCACCTCGGGAATACGCTTCACCTTGAGCTTGCGCACCAGATCACCGCGACACATCACGTGCGTCGGATCACGCAGTGCGCACAGGTCATCGAGCGGGTTCTCGCACGTCACCAGAATATCGGCGGCCTTGCCGCACTCGATTGTGCCGGTCTCGCCGCCCAGCCCCAGCAGCTCGGCATTGACCTGCGTGGCCGTATGCAGCGCGAAAGCGTTGCCCACGCCCACGTACTTGGCAAAATAGGCCACCTCACGCCACATGTCGTACTGCGTCACGAACGGGCAGCTCGAGTCCGTGCCCAGGCCCACCTTAACGCCGGCATCCAGGGCGGCGCGAGCGCTCTCGATGATACCCGAGCACACGATGTCACCGTTCTTCTTTTGCGTTTCGGTCGAATGGGTCTTTTCCGGATCGAGCAACACAAACGGCAGCGCCGGACTGATCGTGCAGGTCACGCTCGGCGCGCGTCCCTCGAGCTGTGTTCCCGCAGCGCCGCGGTACAGCTCCAGGATCTCGGGGGTCATCGGAGCGCCATGCTCGATTGTGTCGACGCCGGCCTGAAGCGCGGCCTTCACACCTTCGGTGCTCTCGACATGGGCCATGACCGGCAGGCCAACCTCGTGCGCCGCCTTGCACGCCGCGGCGGCAACCTCAACCGACATGCGCAGCACGCCCGGCTCGCCTACTTCGGTCGCATCGAAAACGCCGCCCGTCACGAACAGCTTGATGACGTCGGCACCGCGCGCATACAGGTCGCGCACCTGCTGGGCTGCCTCTGCGGGAGTATTGGCCACCTGCGCAAAGAGGCCTGCACCGTGGCCACCCGGCACCGTGACACCCGTTCCCGGTGCCACCAGACGTGGACCCTGATACTTGCCAGCGTCGATGGCGTTGCGCACGGCAATATCGGCAAACAGCGGGTCGCCCGCTCCGCGCACCGTGGTCACGCCGCTTGCCAGCTGCTGCTGAGCGCTGCCCTTGAGGATATGGCGCACGATGGCGCGGCCCACGGGATTGTCGAGCTTCTTCATCAGCGCGCCGGCATCTCCCGCCGAGACCGGTTTGCCCGAACCGCACAGATGCACGTGCATATTGATGAGACCCGGCATGAGATACGCACCTGCCAGGTCGATGACCTCGGCACCCGCCGGAGCTTGGGCCACGGCGCTCGGTCCCATCCAGGTAATGACACCGCGCTCGACGGCCACGGCCATATCGGGCTGCGGCTCCATATGCTCCGAGCCATCCAGAACGGTCGCATTGATAAACAACGTGGGACGATCGGCAGTCGCCATATCGAGCTCCTCCCTCACGATTAACTTGGACATTTGTCCATTATTACCCAGCGCGGAAGGATTGCTGCGGACATATCGGTTAACGGAGGGACGAGAGAGATGTGAGGGCAAACGGAGACAGCGCGGCGATGTTCCGGTCGTTCCAGCAAAACGTCTTGATTTGTAACAGGTAGACCGTCTTTAACCTTCCAAGTGTTACAGATCGAGATTTTTCGGTACCGCGTCCAACCTTTGTCTCAATCTGTAGCATGTAGACCGGTTTTTGGCCGTTAGATGTTACAGATCGAGATATTCTCCAGCCCCGTCGCCAAACGTCTAAATCTGTAACAAGTAGACAGGTTTTCGGCCTCTAGATGTTACAGATTGAGATCTTTTAGCGGCAGCCAACCTTCTGTCTCGATCTGTAACAGTTACGAGGCCAAACGGCCCCTTGTTGTTACAGATCGAGACAAACTCGGTAGGAACAACCACACCCGCGTCAGCCGCACCCCTCAGCACCCATACCACTGCCGTCTCCATTCCTCAGCCAAATCGACCCGCTGCGGAATGCCCGCCAGTCTCAGCTTTTCAGCCAGCTTCCCCGGGTTCTTGAGCTCATCAAACGTAAACCTCAGTACCTTATGTCCGAGCATCGTCAGATGGGACTCCCGTTGACGTTCCGCCACGAATGGGTCGACCGACTCCCGATCCCCACCATCCTGCAGGGTATACTTTCCCTTTCCATCGAGCTCGCCAATCACGCACGCCCCGTCCTCGAGTCTCCAGAAATAGTCGACTCGAAATACCTGATTCGGATTGAGCGGATCACGAAACTCCACCTGCAACTCTGGCACCAGAAACCCGTATGCAATAAAGAACGCTCGGAACCGAGACTCGCCACCGTTTTCGGACAGCCCGTCCGCATACGACGCGATCACCTGCGCTCTGCGATACCCGTGCTTGCCTTCACAATCTATACGAAGCCGCTCACAAAAGTCATCGCGCGATACGCCCTTTGTCCGCAACGCAGAATCGGCAATCGCCAGGCCATACGAAAACGGCGCGCGCAGCAGGCAATCCTCTACCGTGCGCCAAAACGGCGTCGCCCGCACGCCGTCGGCTTGTTCAAGCGCACCCGCCGTCCGCGGACGCAACAGCCGGCATCCTGCACTCAGCGGCACCGAGCAACCTGTCTTAACAAGAAATCGCGGCCCAAGCAGATCATTCGGCACCTCCAGACCCCACAAAAGTGCCGCGTCATAACCCCAAAACGCCCAATCGGGATGAAACTCCGCAAGCCCTCTGATGGTACGTAGTGCTCGCTCCGTCGGCGTCAACGCATCCCAATCATGTTGAAAGCAGAACAGATACGACTCGGGCTCCGCAATATCATCGGTTCCCACATGACGCCGCAGCCACATGAGCTCGGCATTGTCGTGCGTCACAAGCAGCACGCCTTGTTCAGCCGCCTTCGCGAGCCTGGCAAGCATCCTATTCCGCGCCAAGGTGTTACGTGTTGCATGCTTGTGTTTGAAAACGGTATTAGACACTTCCATCACCACCACATCGGACAAATGGACCATTGTCACCGTCGCCTCTGTCGACAAACGTCTCGATCTGTAACAGGAAGACAGTCTTTAAGCCTCTAGTTGTTACAGATCGAGATTTTCAGTCGTGCGGCCGACATTTGTCTCAATCTGTAACAGTTAGACCGATTTTTGGCCCCTTCCCGTTACAGATCGAGATCTTTCGGCAGGCGCCAACCTTCCGTCTCGATTTGTAACAGTTAGACGTTCTCCAGGCCCCCAAACGTTACAGATTTAGACAAACCAGCGGCACCCAAGCGTTCGTCTCGATCTGTAACAGGTAGACCGGTTTTTTGTCCCTAAACGTTACAGATCGAGACATAAAGGCAGAGGGCAAGGCAGGCGACAACCGCCCATCCCCTACTCCCATTCCTGCTCGTAAATATTGAGCGACTTCACGTAGCGCCCCTGGGCGCCCATGATGTCGCGGACCAGGCGCAAAAAGAAGCTGACGCACGAGGTGTCGAAACCGTCCTCTAGGTCCTCGGGATGCACCGCGCCCGGCCCGTCGACCGCCGTGTCGCTCAGGCGCGCGATGTCATACAGGTAGAGCTGCCCCGCCGTCAGCCAGACATCGTCGACGCACGCGAGTCGCACCGCAATCGCACCATCGTTCCAGTGCTCCTTTTGCACGATATGTGGGTCGTAGACGTCAAAGCGACGGTCGGTGCGCGTATCCTTCAGCACGACCATGCCGGTCGCGGGATCCTTGTCCAAAATGCCAAAGCGCGAGAAATACTGCGTGTCACGCACCTGCTTAAGACGCCCGAGCGAAGCAGGAGAAATTGACGCTGGCGGCTCGTCCACATACAGTTCCAACAGCGTCTTGCCGTGGTAATAGGGGCGCTCAAACAGCAGCCAATCGGTAAACGCCATGTTGTAGGCCATGATTTCGTTTTGAGAAGGTTCCTCGCAATAGCTGAGCCACGGATCGACGATAATCTCGAACTGCTCGCGCGCCGGCTCCAGGAATTGAAACTTCCGCAGCATCCAAAAGTGGGCCATGTCGGCAATATCGTTGCCAACGGCTTCGGCCAGCTCTGCTCGGTTAAAAACTTGGTCAGTCATGGCATCCTCCTCAAACTGATGGGCCTCAATTTGAGCTTACGAGGAGGGCGGGCAACCGAGGCAAGCGCGGGCAAAATAGGCCTTCGACTGCAAACCAGATGCTAACCAAACACTTGACGGGACACTTGACCGAATGAGCACACCGCAAAGAAACCGCAGGTAGACATAGACAGCCAACCCGCCCTTTTGAGCCAGATGCCCGCAGCCACCACAGAAAGAGCAGAGTAGCACAGGCGCAAACGTCGACGAATGAACACTTGTACGTCGACAAACGAACAGGCGCCCCGCGAAGAGTGTCCCCAACGACTAGACAAAAAAGAACGTCCCCAATGGCTAGTCATGGGGGACGTTCTTAAATGACTACCTTACAGCTCCAGCGCCTCGGCGACTTCGGCTGCGCAGGCCAGGGCATCGGCCATGGCGTTCACAACGAGCGAACTGCCGTTGCGGGCATCACCCGCCACATACACCGGCGCGGCATCCGCAGCAACGCCATCCACGCGGGCCGCGAGGTGCGAGCCCTCGGCAGCCATCACCGGCAACGGACGGCCAGCGGCGGCAACGGGCACGCCAACGGCATTGAACACGCCGTGCTCGGGACCCGTAAAGCCGCAGGCGATGAGCACCAGCTGCGCCGGCACCTCGTGCTCGGAGCCCGCAATGCGTTCGGGCTTGCCGGCCGACCAGTCCAGGTCGACCACGCGCAGACCCGCAGCCGCACCCTTCTTGTCCAGCAGCACCTCGAGCGTATCCACGCCCCAGGCACGCATCTCGCCACCCATCGCAGCGATAGCCTCCTGCTGACCGTAGTCGGTCTTCTTAACGTTGGGCCACTGCGGCCAAGGGTTGCTCGCTGCACGCTTATCGGGCGCGGCCGGCAAGAACTCAAACTGACGCACGCTGCGCGCACCCTGGCGCACCGCGGTACCCACGCAGTCGTTGCCGGTATCGCCGCCGCCAATGACCACAACGTCCAGGCCGCGCGCGTTCACCGCGGGCTCACCGCCATCGAGCACCGAGACGGTCGAAGCCGTCAGGTAGTCCACGGCATACACCACGCCCGGAGCATCCACATTCGTAGCCGAAAGACCGCGGGGCGCACGAGCACCGGCAGCCACCACAACGGCGTCAAAGCCATTGAGCTTGGCCGCTACCGCAGGGTTCGTAACGTCAGCGCCCAGCTCAAACACAATGCCCAGCTCGCGCATGAGCGCCACGCGACGCTCGACCACAGACTTCTCGAGCTTCATGTTGGGAATGCCGTACATGAGCAGACCGCCCGGGCGGTCGTCACGCTCAAACACCGTCACGCGGGCGCCACGACGCGCAAGCTCCCATGCTGCCACCAGGCCAGCAGGACCGGAGCCCACCACGGCAACCGTGGGCGCGCCCTCCCCTGCCGGCTCAAAGCGACGCGGACCGCCATTTGCCCACTCATGGTCGCTAATCGCACGCTCGTTGTCATGGATCGTCGTGGGCTGGCCATCGACCGAACCCAGGCTGCACGCGGCCTCGCACAGCGCCGGGCACACGCGACTCGTGAACTCGGGCATGGGCGAGGTGAGCGACAGACGCTCGGCAGCCTCGTCCCAGCGGCCGCGGTACACCAGCTCGTTCCACTCGGGAATCAGGTTGTGCAGCGGACAGCCGCTCGGACGCGCCTTGCCAAAGCTCGCGCCCATCTGGCAAAACGCCACGCCGCACATCATGCAGCGACTCGCCTGGGCACGGCGCGCGTCGTCGTCGAGCTCCACGTACAGCGGATCGAAATCGCGGCTGCGCTCCTCCACGGGGCGTAGCTCGTGGGTCACGCGATCGATATCAAGAAAAGCACCGGGCTTGCCCATGGCACTTACGCCTCCTTCTTGGTCGAAGCAACAGAGCTGGCAGCCACGGACGCAGTGTCCGCAGCGCCGCCCGCGACATCAAAGCGAGCGACATCCGCGGCACTCGCGCGGCCGGTCACGATGTCAAACGCCAACTCCTCGGCCTGCGCATGCGTCTTGCCCACGGCCTCGCCCGCGGCGACAATCGCCAGCACGCGCTCGTACTCGGTCGGAATGACCTTCACAAAGTGCTTGCTCATCGTCTCAAAGCTGTAGAGCAGCTTGATGCCGCGTGGGCTCTGCGTCGCGTCCACGTGCTCCTGGATGAGCTCGCGAACCTGCGCCAGCTCGCCGGCCGTCGGGGCCTTGAGCTCCACGCTCTCATGGTTCACGCGGGCACTGAGCGTGCCGTACTGGTCAAAGACGTAGGCCACACCACCCGTCATGCCGGCGGCAAAATTCTGCCCGACCTCGCCCAGGATGAGCGCCAGACCGCCCGTCATGTACTCGCAGCCATGGTTGCCGCAGCCCTCGACCACCACGGTGGCACCGGAGTTGCGCACGGCAAAACGCTGGCCGGCAAGACCGTTAATGAAGCCGCGGCCGCTCGTGGCACCAAAGAACGCAACGTTGCCCACGATGATGTTCTCGTCGAACTTGTAGGTCGCATGCGGGTTGGGGCGCACCGACACCTCACCGCCCGAAAGGCCCTTGCCAAAGTAGTCGTTGGCGTCGCCGCACACGTTGAGCGTAATGCCGCGCGGCAGGAAGGCACCAAAGCTCTGACCGGCCGAACCATCGCAATCGATGGTGATGGAGCCGGCGGGCAGGCCCTCGGGATGCGCCTTGGTCACCGCGTTGCCCAAGATAGTGCCCACGCAGCGGTTGACGTTGGCGATATCGGCGCGGAAGCGAATCGGACGCAGGTGCGCACGGGCATCGGCCGTATAGGGCACAAACAACGTGGAATCAAGCGTCTTGTCGAGCTCGCTGTCCGCGGCCATCTGCGGAAGGAAGTGGCGACCGTCGGCGCCCGGAATATGGGCACCGAACTCACAGGTCGCGCTCGCCAGCACGGGAGACAGATCGAGCTGGTTGGCCTTGCGGTTGCCCGGCACCTCGATCTGGCGCAGGCACTCGGGATGGCCGACCATCTCGTCGACGGTGCGGAAGCCCAGGCTCGCCATGACCTCGCGCAGCTGCTCGGCAACAAAGAGCATAAAGTGCTCAACGTGCTCGGGCTTGCCGCGGAAGCCGCGACGCAGGCGGCAGTTTTGCGTAGCGATGCCGGCCGGGCAGGTGTCCTGCTGGCAGTCGCGCTGCATGAGGCAGCCCATGGAGATGAGCGGCATGGTCGCAAAGCCAAACTCCTCGGCGCCCAGCAGGCAGGCGACGGCAACATCGGTGCCGTCCATGAGCTTGCCGTCGGCCTCGAGCACCACGCGCGAGCGCAGGCCGTTTTGCAGCAGCGTCTGCTGGGCCTCGGCAAGGCCGAGCTCCAGCGGCAGGCCAGCGTGCCAAATGGAATCGCGCGCCGCGGCACCCGAGCCGCCGTTATGGCCGCTGATCAAAATCTTGTCGGCGGCACCCTTGGCCACGCCGGTGGCAATGGTGCCGACGCCGGCCTCGCTGACCAGCTTGACCGACACGCGCGCACCGGGGTTGGCGTTCTTAAGATCGAAGATAAGCTCCGCCAGGTCCTCGATGGAGTAGATGTCGTGATGCGGCGGAGGCGAGATCAGGCCGATGCCGGGCGTGGACTGACGGACCTCGGCGATCCAGGGGTAGACCTTCTTGCCGGGCAGGTGGCCACCCTCGCCGGGCTTGGCGCCCTGGGCCATCTTGATCTGAATCTCGAAGGCGCTGCACAGGTAGCGGCTCGTCACGCCAAAGCGCGCGCTTGCCACCTGCTTGATGGCGGAGTTCTTGGAGTCACCGTTGGCCAGCGGGGTCTCGCGACGCGGATCCTCGCCGCCCTCGCCGGAGTTGGAACGGCCGTGCAGGCGGTTCATGGCGATGGCCATGCACTCGTGTGCTTCCTTGCTGATGGAGCCGTACGACATGGCGCCGGTGTTAAAGCGGCGGACGATGTTGAGCGCGGGCTCGACCTCGTCGAGTGCCACCGGGGTGCGGCCGCTGGCATCAAAGTCCAGCAAGTCGCGCAGGCGCACGGCACGGCCGGTGCGGTGCAGGCGGGCGCTGTACTCCTTAAAGGCGTCGTAGCTGTCCTCATGGCAGGCGGTCTGCAGCAAGTAGACAGTCTGCGGATCGATCAGGTGATCCTCGCCGCCGAGCGGGCGCCACTTGGTCAGGCCCAGCGTGGGCAGCTGATCGGGAGCTGGGCTCTTAAGGATAGCGAGCGCAGCGTCGTAGCGCTCGTTTTGCTCACGCTCGACGTCCTCGACACCCATACCGCCCACACGGCTCACCGTGCCGGCGAAGTACGCGTTGACGAACTCCGGCGTAAAGCCCACGGCCTCGAAGATCTGCGCCGAATGGTAGCTCTGCACCGTAGAGATGCCCATCTTGGACATGATGGAGACGATGCCGGCGGTCGCAGCCTTGTTGTAGTTGGCGATGCCCTGCTCGGCCGTCACGTCCAGGTCGCCGCGCGCCGCCAGATCGCGGATGCACGCGTGTGCGTTGTACGGATAGATGCCGCTCGCGGAGTAGCCCACCAGTGCTGCAAAGTCGTGCGGGGACACGGCGTCGCCGCACTCCACCACGATGTCGGCAAAGGTACGCACGCCGGCGCGGATCAGGTGGTTGTGCACGCAGCCCACGGCGAGCAGCGACGGCACGGGCACCTCACCCGCAGCGGCACGATCGCTCAACACCACGATGTTCACGCCGTCGCGGACCGCAGCCTCAACGTCCTCTGCAAGCTGCTTGAGCGTAGCCTGCAGCGCGCCCTCGCCGGCATCGCGGCGGTACACGGCACGGAAACGGCAGGTCTTAAAGCCCACGCGGTCGATGGCGCAGATACGCTCGAACTCCTCCTCGTTGAGCAACGGGCGCTCCAAGCGAACCAGCTGGCAGGCCGTGCGGGAGTCCTCGAGCAGGTTGCCGTGGTTGCCCAGATAGAGCGTGGTCGAGGTGACCATGTGCTCGCGCAGGGCATCGATCGGCGGATTCGTGACCTGGGCGAACAGCTGATAGAAATAATCGTAGAAGGATCGTGTCTTCTTGGACAGGCAGGCCAGCGGCGCATCGATGCCCATCGAGGCGAGCGGGGCCTTGCCCTGCTGGGCCATGGGACGCACGACCTCATCGACGTCATCCCAGTGATACCCGAGCTTAGCCATACGCACGGCGGCGGGCACCTCGGCGTCCTCGACCGGCGTCGCCGTGGCAGGCCTATCGAGCGCGTCGACGGTCAGCGTCTCCTCGGCAATCCAATCACGGTAGGGCTTTTCCTTGGCGTAACGGGCGCGCAGCTCTTCGTTGTAGATGACACGCCCGCGGGCAAAGTCGACCTCGAGCATCTGACCCGGTCCCAGACAGCCGCTCGTCAGGATGTTCTCGGGGCTCACCTCGATGGTGCCCACCTCGCTTGCCAGCATAAAGCGACCGTCGCGCGTCACATAGTAGCGGGCGGGACGCAGGCCGTTACGGTCGAGGGCGGCGCCCAGGGTGCGCCCGTCGGTAAAGGCGATGGCCGCCGGGCCATCCCACGGCTCCATGAGCATGGACTGGTAAGCGTCGTAGGCGCGGCGCTCCTCACTCAGGCTGTCGTTGTGGTCCCACGGCTCGGGCAGCAACATGGACGCGGCACGCGTGAGCGGACGACCGTTCATGACCAGGAACTCAAGCACATTGTCCAGAATCGCGGAGTCGGAACCCTCGCGGTTGATGATGGGCATCACGCGCTCAAGATCGTGCTGCAGCACGGGGCTGTACAGGTTGGGCTCGCGGGCGCGGATCCAGTTGACGTTGCCCTTGAGGGTGTTGATCTCGCCGTTGTGGATGATAAAGCGGTTGGGGTGCGCGCGCTCCCAGCTGGGCGTGGTGTTGGTGGAGTAGCGCGAATGGACGAGCGCCACGGCCGTCTTAACGGCCGCGTCGTTGAGGTCGATGAAGAAGCGGCGCATCTGCGTGGCGACCAGCATGCCCTTGTACACGATAGTGCGCGAGCTCATAGAGCACACGTAGAAGATCTTGTCACGCAGGGCAAACTCGGCGTCAGCCTTCTTTTCGATGGTGCGGCGGCACACGTACAGGCGACGCTCAAAGGCATCTCCGGCGGGCGTGTCGTCCGGACGGCCCAGGAAGGCCTGCAGGATGGTAGGCATGCAGGCGCGGGCCGTCTCGCCCAGGTCGTGCGGGTCGACGGGCACCTCGCGCCAAAAGAGCAGCGGCACGCCGGCCTCGGCGCAGCCCTCCTCAAACACGCGACGGGCATCCTCTACGCCCTTGTCATCCTGCGGGAAGAACAGCATGGCCACGCCATAGTCGCCCTCCGCCGGCAGAATCTGGCCGCACTTTTGGGCCTCTTTACGGAAAAAGTGATGCGGAACCTGGAACAGGATGCCAGCGCCGTCGCCGGTGTTCTTCTCGAGTCCCGTGCCGCCGCGGTGCTCCAAGTTGACCAGAATGGACAGTGCATCGTCCAGAATCTGGTGATGGCGCTCACCGTTGATATCGGCAAGCGCGCCGATGCCACATGCATCGTGGTCGAATTCGGGGCGACAAAGGCCCTGCTGCTGAGCGGAATCTGCCTGCATCGCGATCCTCTCCTAGATATTTAGACAGTCAGTTGAACAGGCATACTAGGAGCATCGCCGGCCCGTTGTGTTTCCCGCCCGTTTCGAAACAATCGCGTAACGCGCGCGGGACATCTACGTCTTGCCATCAAACGCGTACATCAGCCTCCAAACATGTCAAAAAACGACATCTTTGGAGGCTGACGTACACCTTTTGGAGCAGAACAGCATGTCCCCAATGCACCAACCCATCCCCGCTGGACCAATATTTTGTTAGTCGTGGTTAACTTTTTAGCCTAAAACGGGTATCCTTTGCGGCGTCAAACAAACGGCACGCGTCCCGTGCCACATTAAGGAGGCCCCTATGGCAAACCAGGCAGACCGGCAGACGATGCAACTCGTCCTTATCCGTCACGGAGAATCCGAGTGGAACAAGCTCAACCTGTTCACCGGCTGGACCGATGTCGAGCTCACCGACACGGGCCGCGAAGAGGCGGCGGCAGGCGGCCGCGCCCTCAAGGAAGCGGGCTTCGACTTTGACATCTGCTACACCTCGCGCCTCAAGCGCGCGATCCACACCCTCAACATCGTGCTCGGCCAGATGGACCACGAATGGCTGCCCGTCATCAAATCCTGGAAGCTCAACGAGCGCCACTACGGCGCGCTGCAGGGTCTCAACAAGGCCGATGCCGCGGCGGAGCACGGCGACGAGCAGGTGCTCATCTGGCGCCGTTCCTTCGATGTCTGCCCGCCGGCGCTCGAGCCGGGCGACGGTCGCGACCCTCACACACAGGAGCAATACCGTGATGTCGCACCCGACCAGCTGCCCTATACCGAATGCCTCAAGGACACGATAGCCCGCGCCTGGCCTTATTTCGAAGACGAGATTCGCCCCCAGATGCTCGCCGGCAAGCGCGTGCTCATCGCCGCACACGGCAACTCCCTGCGCTCACTCGTCATGAAGCTCGAGCACCTCACGCCCGAGGAGATCCTCAAGGTCAACATCCCCACCGGCGTGCCGCTTGTCTACACCTTCGACACCGATTTCAACGTCCTCGACAAGCGCTACATCGGCGACCCAGTGACCATCGCCGCCAAGATTGACGCCGTGGCCAATCAGGGCAAAGCGCACAAGTAGCCCCAACCCAAATCCGACGCGTGGCGCCGCACGGCCCAGATGCGACGTCACGCCGCCCATACGCAGGAGCGCACCATGCTCAACCATCTCAAACAACACTTTGGCTCCCGACGCACCGGTGGTCACGGAGGCCTAGACATTGCGCGGCACATCGGCCCCGGGCTGCTCGTAACCGTCGGCTTTATCGACCCGGGCAACTGGGCCTCCAATATGGCAGCGGGCTCGCAGTTTGGCTACACGCTGCTGTGGATCGTCACGCTGTCCACGATTATGCTCATTGTGCTGCAGCACAACGCGGCGCACCTGGGCATCGCCACGGGCGCCTGTCTTGCCGAGGCCACGACACGTTACCTCCCCCGCCTCGTCGGGCGTGCGATACTCGGCAGCGCATATCTAGCCACGATCGCCACCGCCATGGCCGAGGTCCTGGGTGGTGCGATTGCCCTTCAAATGCTCTTTGGGCTGCCCGTGCGTGCGGGCTGCGCCATCGTGGCGGCAGTATCGATGGCGATGCTCATGACGAACTCCTACAAGCGCGCCGAGCGATGGATCATCGCCTTCGTAGGCGTGGTAGGACTCTCGTTTTTGGCCGAGCTTGCGCTGGTCAAGGTCGACTGGCCGCAGGCCGCCGCAAGCTGGATCACACCCAGTATGCCCACCGGCTCGGCCGCGATTATCGTAAGTGTCCTAGGCGCGGTCGTTATGCCCCACAACCTCTTCCTGCACTCTGAGGTCATCCAATCCATGCACTTCGAAGGCCAAGGCGAGCAAGTTATCGAAGAACGCCTGCGCTACGAGCTCTTCGACACGCTCTTTTCGATGGGCGTGGGCTGGGCAATCAACTCGGCCATGGTCATCCTGGCCGCAACGACCTTCTTTGCGCACGGTATGGTCGTAGACGACCTCGCCGTCGCAGCGGCCACGCTCTCCCCCATCTTAGGCCCGGCGAGCTCGACCATCTTTGCGGTAGCGCTGCTGTTCGCGGGACTATCGAGCAGCGTGACAGCGGGCATGGCGGCGGGAACCATCACCGCGGGCATGTTCGACGAGGAATACGACATCCACGACCGACACTCATCGATCGGCGTTGCGGCCTGCTTCGTAGGCGCAGTGGCGGCGTGCCTAGTCGTCCCGAATCCTCTTGAAGGTCTCATCTGGAGTCAGGCGCTGCTGTCGCTTCAGCTGCCGATTACGGTCTTTGTGCTCATACGACTCACCAGTTCACGCCGTGTCATGGGCAAATACGCCAACTCGCGCCCGCTCAACGCGTTGCTCGTAGGGATCGGTGCCATCGTGACGGCTCTCGACATCGTGCTGCTAACGGGGATGTGATGGGACGGGGCGCCCACCCAGGCAAACGTCTCGATCTGTAACATCTAGACCCGCTTTTGATGTTTATCTGTTACAGATTGAGATCTTTCCGAGGGACAGCTCCGTTTGTCTCAATCTGTAACACGTAGACCCCGTTTCCACTGCTAGATGTTACAGATTGAGACAAACGGTCGGCCGGACTCACGACGGACAGGATCGGCTAACAGCAGCCGTGATCCCTTGGGGACGGAGGAAAAGGGCCCCGGCCGGGATGACCGACCGGAGCCCTTGGACAGAGCTATGTTCGGCTTTCGCCGTGTGCCTGCGAGCTACTCCTCGACGAGCTCAAACTGATCGGGACCGACGCCGCACACCGGGCACACATAATCCTCGGGCAGCTCGGGCGTATCGACCTCAACCTCGTAACCGCAAACGACGCACACAAACTTATACGTCTTCTTCTCCTCAGCCATGATGTTCTCCTCTCGAACGCGACTGGTGATGTACTTCGCTTATTAGTATATGTTCTCAATAAAATAATGCAAGTGATTTTACAACAATTCTAGCCTTGATAGGACGAGGCCTTCGGAGGCGTCTTGCCCTTCAGAACCTTGTGGTAGTAGTCGTAGGTGAGCGGTGTCTCGTCGCTCAGGCGCTCGGCATCCTCGACCTCGCCGATAAACAGCAGATGCGTGCCCACATCCACAGTGTCGATCAAACGGCAGCTAAACAGGGCCGCCGCGTGCTCGGGCACATAGGGCATGCCCAGTGCCGTCTCGCGGGTCTCGTATTTGGCAAACTTGTCATAATCGCTGCTGGTGCGGAACCCAAAGTTGCCGATGTAGGGCATATCGGCCGTCTGGTCGATTACAGTCAGTGCAAACGCTTTGGCCGATGCGATGACGCCCGAGGTGACGTTGTCCTTGTTCACAGCAACCGAAATGCGCGGCGGCATGGACGTCACCTGCACCGCCGTATTGATGACGCAGCCGGCGCGCAGCCCGTCTGCCGCAGCGCTCACCACGTACAGACCACTCGGCATGGTAAAGAACGCAGTTTTGTCCATAACGATCACTCCCCTAACCCGGGTTGGTACCTTATGGATGTATGTACCCACAAAAAAGGCGGCGCCCATAACGGACGCCGCCCCATACACATATGTGCCAAGATTGCAGGTCAGCCAAGTCCCTCCACCAAGTTGCGGTGAAATAGTTCCTGCTTGTCGGGTATTTGGCCTCAAACAGGAACTATTCCACCGCAACTTGTACAGAGCGTCTAGCGGTTACGCTCCTTGAGGGCGCGGTCAATCTCGCGCTGGACATCGCGCTTGGCCATATCCTCGCGCTTGTCGTAAAGCTTTTTGCCGCGGCCTAGGCCCAGCAGCAGCTTTACGCGGCCGTCAGTATTAAAGTAGAGTTCCAGCGGCACCAGTGCATAGCCGCGATTACGTAGCTTACCGTCGAGAAAGTCAATCTCCTTGCGGTGCAACAGCAGACGACGGCGGCGATCAGGGTCGCGATTCCACACGCCACCATGGCTATAAGGGTGAATATGCAGGCCCACGAGCCAGCACTCGCCGCCACGAATCAGTGCAAAGGTGTCGGTGATCTGGCACGCGCGCTCGCGAATCGACTTGACCTCGGTACCGCTCAGCTCAATGCCGCACTCAAAGGTCTCATCGATAAAATACTCGTGGTGTGCCGAGCGATTCTTGGAGATGAGCTTACGCTCGCGCTTACTGGGCATCGCCGGCCTCCTTGGCTCCATCGGCGTTTGAGCCCGCGGCGTGGCGCTTTGCCTTGCGCTCAGCATTGAGCTCAGCGTCGCTCTCGCGCACCAGTTTGATAATCGCCGCGCAGGCCTCCTCGCCCACCAAGTCGCGAGCACGCACCGTCAGGCGCGTGGCCTCCTGCTTGTCGCCGTCGCTTGCAGCATCTGTCGCGCACATAATCAGGCAGATGGCAATCTCGGCCGAAGGCGAGGTCGGCACGCCTTGCAGGGCCAGTTCACCCATCACGTGCTCGTCGCTCTCCTCGGCGGCATCCGGATAGGTGGTATGAATCTTGTTGAGCAGGCGCGTCGTGTGTGCATCGTTGGGCGCTAAGCGCAGTGCCAGACGCGCGCAACCCACGGCGGCCGAGACATTCTCGGTCTCGGGCTCCAAGAAGTACTGGCCCAGGTTGGAATAGGCGCGGGCGGCGCACTTGCCATCGCTTGCACGCTCCAGCACCGAGAACGAGAGCGATGCCCATTCTTGCTTGTCCTCGAGTGCGCGGAACAGCTCGGCCAAGTCCAAGCGATAGTTGCAGTTCATGGGGTCCCAACGCACGGCCTGCATCAGGGCATTACGAGCGCTCACATAATCCTGCTGGCGAATGTAGGCAAACGCCATGTCAGAGTACAGGCGGTCAAACGGCACCTCGACCTGCACGAGCTCGCGCGGATCCTTCTCCACGCGGCGATAGGCCAAGCGCTCAAACTTGCTATCGAAGCTAAAGTATTGGCGCTTCTCCTCCGTCTTGCACTCGGCGTCGATATACTCCTCGGCGAGCTCCACCAGGCGCTCCAGCAGCGGTGTCGCCGTAGCCAGGTCGCCCTGCGCCAGATAGTTCTCGGCATACGTGATGTCTTGCAAGCTGATGGGCAGATCCATGGCTACTCCTCGATCTGAGCGAAACACGGCAGGCGCCGCATATACGGTCGATACACAAAACCCGGGTCTCTTACGAGGCCCGGGCATTCATTTGTGGGTAGCCCGTACCAGATTCGAACTGGTGATCTCCGCCTTGAGAGGGCGGCGTCCTAAACCGCTAGACGAACGGGCCATATGTAGCAAATGCAATGGCTGGGATGGAGGGAGTCGAACCCCCATTGACGGAACCAGAATCCGCTGTCCTGCCATTAGACGACATCCCAATGACTGCATCGCTGCGCTCGGCTGTGCCTTTGCGCAAGAAAGAAATATACGGGAAGTCTCGCCATGACGCAAGCCCCAATTTTGACTTTTTTGAAATTCAGTCAAATACGGCCAACACGTGAAGGACCTGTGAAGCACCAGCGACACCTACGGCGTCAAAGCCCGTAAAACATCCCACATCTACCGCTGGTAGATTACAACAATGCAGCACTCACGGCTGATGGCACAATCGAACCGTCATCATTGCACGGATATCGAGGCGCCATGGACGAAGAGCTTGATTACCTATGGGAGACCCTAGGCCTCGAGATCACTGCTGACCTTTGGCCCGAACGGGACAAAATCCATCCCACACTGCGCCCCGCCATCACGGTGATGCAGGCAAAATACCGCCGTGCATCCTTTTTGATCATGCGGATGTCATGGCACGCGGGACTCCCCGACCTTAAGCGAATCCAGGCAAGCCTCGTCGAGTTGTCCGGTATGCCGACCGTCATATCCGAGGCGCACCTGGAGCAGCGCCAGCGCGAGCGACTGCAACAGCAGCGGATTCCCTTTATCTGCCCCGGCGTTCAGGCATATCTGCCCTTTATGGACGAGGAGTACTGGAGCGGCAAGCCCAACAAGCACGTAAAGGTCTACGATCCGCACGAATGGGCGCGGCTTGAGGATTAGCGCATATGCCCGCCAGCCGGGATAGTGCGCATGCCCGCCAACCGGAAAGCTCATCCCGGAATTTACGTCCAGAACGGGACGCGCTTTCCCCTAGAGGCCCCAAACGGAAACCGTATCCCAGATTTCGCGCTCAAACTGGGATACGATTTCCGCTAGCCCCTTCAACCGGAAACTGCGTCCCGGAATCCGAGCTCAAAACGGGACGCACTTTCCGCAACCACTACAGCAGCACCTCGGTCCAGGTCGCTTCCTTAAACCCAGGAATCGCAAAGTCGTCGCCCACCAGCAGCGGACGCTTGACCAGCATGCCGTCGGTCGCCAGCAGCTCGTAGCATTCCCGATCCGTCATGCCCGCATCCAGACGCGCCTTCAGGCCCAGCTCTCGATATTTCATGCCCGACGAATTAAAGAAGCGCCGCACCGGCAGCCCCGAACGAGCAATCCAGGTCGCAAGCTCATCAGCCGTGGGATTGTCCAAAACGATATCGCGATCGATATACTCTACCCCATGTTCGTCCAGCCATGCCTTGGCCTTCTTACAGGTCGAGCACTTGGGATATTCAACAAACAATACCGCCATGGGATTTCCTTTCTTAGAGAAAACAGGTGTCTGGAAAACTGCACATCGACGACCACTCGCGATTGCAGCCGTTATTGTAGTCAATGTCGAAGCATAGGCAGTCGCGATGTCTCGTCTTAAGGCTAGCGCCTCGCATGGGCGCCGATCGGCCGAGTCGCATGGCGCACCAACGCCGCTGCCAGCAATACCAACAGCATGGCGGTGACATAGCCCGCAGCATCGAATCCTAAATCGATAACGTCGAAATGCCTGCCGGGAACAAAGATCTTATGTACCTGATCGCCAACGGAGCAGGCGGCGCAAAAGAGCAATACGGGCACGCAACGGGAGTATACGCTCCACGGACGCCTGGAAAAGCAAACCACGACCACCGAGGCGAACAATCCGACGAAGAAAAACTCTACGGTATGGGCAACGCGACGGACGTTCGTGCCCACCCACATGCGAATGGAAGCAAGTCGGCCAGACCGGATATTCGAGGCAGCCGAATCGGTGCCCCCGGTCATTCCGTTCTCCGTCTGGGCTTCACCCGTGGCATCGGCAGCCTGAACGCCCGTAGCCTGACCCTCCACCACACGCGCGGTGGACTCGCTCAGCAACGACGTCTCCACCGCATTTTGCTCCGTCAGCACCCAGATGCCCACCAGCGTTGCAGCGAACAGAACGATCGCGGTCCATCCGATTATTTGTTTTACGCGCGCCAAGGGCCAACCTCCTTTTTTTGAATATCAGCGAGTGTAGCCCCAAATGACATCGTCACCGTATCAAAAGTTGAATCGCAACAGGAAGCGACAAAGCGACGCAAACCCCTACCCCGCCTCGCGCATCCAGCGATCGAACGTCCCCACGCACACGCCCAGGCACTTTGCTGCCTGGCTGCGGGTAATATCGCCCGCCTCATAGCTATCGCGCACCAGCTCAAACTGAGGAGGGCACGGCTTGCGAGGTCGACCGAAACGGACCCCTCGCGCCCGCGCCGCTGCAATTCCCTCCGCCTGGCGCCGATGGATATTCTCGCGCTCCACCTGCGCCACGTAGCTCAGCAGTTGCAGCACAATATCGGCAATCAGGGTGTTGGTCACATCCGGCGCGCCGCTGGCCCTGACGCGCGTGTCAAGCAATGGCATGTCCAACACCACAATGGCAACCCCGAGCTCCTTGGTAATGCGTCGCCATTCCTCAAGAATCTCGGAGTAATTACGACCAAGTCGGTCGATAGAAAGCACCACCAGTACGTCCCCGTCTCCCAGGACGTGCAGCAGCTCGCGATAACGCGGTCGATCGAAGTCCTTGCCGCTCGCATGGTCGGCATAAATATTCGCCGAGCCCACGCCATAGGCGCCCAGCGCATCCAGCTGCCGATTAAGGTTCTGATCGCGCGAACTCACCCGCGCATAACCGTACACCGTCGCCATCTCATCCCCGCTTTCTTGTAAACCTGCCAAAAAGGGACAGGTTTATTTTGGTAGGTTTTACCTCTCAAATAGCAGGTAAGCGGGCGGCCGAGCAGACGGCAAGGTAGCCACGATTCAAATGCGGAGGGCGGTCCCGAAAGGCCGCCCTCCGCTCCCCCACCATCAGTCGGGATTTGGCTAATGGATAAGCTTGAAGTCCAAGTGCCCACGCGTGGTATTGACGCGCGAGACCTCGATGATCACGCGCTGCCCCAGCTCGTAACGGGTGCCCGTGTCGGCACCCGTGAGCGTTAGCGCGTCCTCGTCGAACTCGAACCACTCGTTGCCCAGACTCTTGATCGAAACCAAGCCTTCGACCTGCGTTAGGTCCAAGCGCACAAAGAGGCCCATGCTGCTAACCCACGAGACGGTTCCGGCATAGCGCTCGCCCAGACGGTCCTCATAGTACTGGGCAATCTTGATCTTTTGCGTCGCATGGCTGGCGGCATCTGCCGCGCGCTCGGCATCGCTGCATGCGCGGCAGATCTGCGGCAGAATGCGCGGCAGTGACTCGCGCCCCTTGCCGATCAGGCGCGGCGTACGGACCAGGGCGTCCTTGCCGCCCAGCTGCTCATAGGCCAACTGCAGCTTGAGTACGCGGTGCACCACCAGATCGGGGTAGCGACGGATGGGACTCGTAAAGTGACAGTAGCACGGCGCGGCGAGCGCAAAGTGGCCCTCGTTGCGCGGCTTGTACAGCGCGCGCTGCATGCTGCGCAGAAGCAGCGTGTTGACGAGCGGTGCGTTGGCCGTACCGGCGGCAGCATCAACTGCAGCCTGCAGCTCATCGGGGCTCCCCAGGGCAATACCGGCAGCACGGCGATCGTCGATGATGCCTAGCTGCGCCAGCGCAACGGCAGCACCGTGCAGGCTATCGGGGCTCGGATCCTCATGCACACGATAGCAGGCCTCGATATCACGGTCTGCCAGCCACTCTGCAACGCACTCGTTGGCGAGCAGCATGGCTTCCTCGATAAGCGACGTGGCACACGAACGCTCACGCGCCACAATCTGCACGGGCACTCCGTCCTCATCCAATAGAGCGCGAATCTCGGCTGTGTCAAAATCGACTGAGCCGCGGGCGCGACGAATACGACGGCGAAGTTCGGCGAGTTCGTTAGCGGAGACAAGGAAATCGCCGAGGTCGATGTTGTAGCCGCGGGCGGTCTCCTCGCACGCAAGACCGCGCTCAAGCGCTTCCTCGCGCGAGATCTCGGCAGCCGCAACATCCTCGGCCGCACCCTCCAGCACCGAATACTCAACCGCGCCGGCACGCACCAGCAGCGCCTCGGCGCCGTCATAGTCCATACGCACACGCGAGCGAATCACGCTGGGGTACGGATCGTAATGCCGCACACGACCCTGCGCATCGAGCTCAATGTCAACGGTAAACGCAAGACGGTCCTCGTCAGGGCGAAGCGAGCACAGGTCACAGGACAGGCGTTCGGGCAGCATGGGAAGCACGCGATCGGCCAGATACACCGATGTCGTGCGATGGCGAGCCTCAAGATCGATATGCCCGTCCCAAGCCACATAGTGTGAAACGTCGGCGATATGCACACCCAGCTTGTAGCCACCCTCGGGCGTACGCTCCAGCGAAATGGCATCGTCAAAGTCGCGCGCGTCGACAGGGTCGATCGTGATGACAAAGCGGTCGCGCAGATCGCGGCGGAGCGGGTCCTTAAGCGCCGCGGACACATCGAGCGAAAGCTCCTCGGCCTCGTCCAGCGCGGCCTCGGGATAGCTATCGGTATAGCCGTAGCGCGCCATCACATATTGAACGCCCAAATCGGGCGCGTCATCTCCGCCAATGCGGCGTTCGATCGTCACAGCGCCCGATTCCAGGCGCGTCGGGTAGGTCAAAATGCGCGCGACAACAGCATCACCCGGGTGAACGCCCAGACGATCCGCCGAGGTATCCTCAGGCAGAATGAAGAAGTCAGCCTTCAGACGCGAATCGAGCGGCTCGATCACACCGAGCGGACCGGCGGTCTGGTACGTACCCACCACGCTTATGGCTGCGCGCTCAACCACGCCTTCGATCACGGCGCGCCGCTCACCGTGCGGGCTGTTCTTAATGCTCACGGCAACGGTATCGCCATCCATAATCTCGCGCTTGCCACGGCCCATGACCTTGTAGTCGCCATTCTCGGTTATGACATAGGCACTGTGCTCATGGAGCTGCACGCGCCCGGTCAGGCTCGGACGGCGTTCGCTGCGCACCGGCCCGCGCTTGTTGCGAGCTCCACGCTTATGCTTGTTATTGCGCCCCATGGCGCCTCCCAACTATCGATTGCGAACTCCAAAGAGTCTACCCAAATGATTCGCTTTCCTGCCGTCCCCTAGGGATCAAAAAACGGGCCGCCCCATAAGAGACGACCCGTTGGAAGGGATGAATTCCAGGCATGCCTACACGCGCAGGTAGCGGCGCATGGCAATGGCAGAACCAAAGAGACCGATAATCACGCCGACCAGAATCAGCGCAGCATAGGTCACCAGGTAGTACTGCATCGGCAGGGCAAACGACATCCAGCCGATGCTCTCCTGCAGACGCGGAATCATCAGATTGCGCAGCAGCTCCAGAACGCCGATGGAAAGCAGCGAGCCCAAAATGGCCTGCAGCACGCCCTCGGTGATAAACGGGCCGCGAATGAAGCCGTTGCTGGCGCCGACCAGACGCATAATCGCAATCTCACGACGACGCGCCGTAATGGACAGGCGAATCGTGTTGTTGATAAAGATGAACGCGATAAAAGTCAGCAGGCCAACGAGCACCACGGCGGCGATGCGGATGTAGTTGGTCACCTGGAACAGGCGGCTCACTTCCTCCTGGCCGTACAGCACGCTCGCGTTGACGTCGCCGTCATCCGCGATCTTCTGGAAATCGGCATCCTTCTTGAGCTTCTTTGCCGTGCTCTCGACCTTGGACGGATCGTCCATCTCAATAGCGAAGGAAGCCGGCAGCGGGTTCTGGCCATCGAGCGCGCTCATGGTGGCGTCGGCGTTGCCCGACATCTTGCTCGTATACTCGGCCAGCGCGTCGTCCTTGTCCTTATAGGTCACGGACTTGACGTTATTCCACGTCTTAAGCTCGGCCTCAAAAGCCTGAACATCAGCCTGATCGGCGTCATCGCTAATGAACGCGTTGATGACAACCTGATCCTCGACGGTGCCGATCACGGAGTTCAGCATCGCAGAGCCCATGATGAACAGGCCGATGATAAACAGCGAAAGGAAGATCGTGATGACGGCGCCGAGCGAGGTAGTCCAGTTACGGAAGAAGTGGCTGATTGCCTCTTTGAAGGAGTAGCCCACGTTAGTTGGTGCCATAGTTGCCGTAACCTCCCCTCTCCTGGTCGCGAATAACGTGGCCGCCCTCGAGGGCGATCACGCGACGGTGCATGCTATCGACCATCTCGCGGTCGTGCGTGGCGACGATCACGGTGGTGCCGGTGCGGTTAATACGCTCGAGCAGCTTCATGATGCCCAGCGAGATAGCCGGGTCGAGGTTGCCCGTGGGCTCGTCGCAGATCAGCAGCGGCGGACGGTTGACCATAGCACGGGCGACGGCAACGCGCTGCTGCTCGCCACCGGAAAGCTGGTCGGGCAGCGAGTCCATCTGATCGGCCAGACCAACCAGACGCAGCACCTCGGGCACCTGGCTGCGAATGACGCCCTTGGGCTTGCCGATGCACTGCAGGGCAAACGCCACGTTTTCGTAGGCGGTCTTTTGCGGCAGAAGCTTAAAGTCCTGGAACACGGCGCCAATCTGGCGGCGCAGGAACGGAACCTTGCGGTTCTTGATCTTCATGAGGTCCTGACCGGCAACCAGGATGCGGCCGCTCGTCGGCTTGACGTCGCGGTTGAGCGTCGACAGCAGCGTGGTCTTACCCGAACCGGAGTGACCGACCAGGAAGACGAACTCGCCCGGATAGATCTCGATGTTGATGTCGTCGAGTGCGGGCTTGTTGGGCTGTGCCGGATAGATCTTGGTGACATGCTCCATAAGGATGACGGGCTCGACACCGGCCTGCTTGGCCATCTTCTTGCGGCTGGCCTGCGGATCGATGGGCGCAAACACCGACGTAAAATCGGGGTTGTTGAGCGCGTTATCGAGGCTTGCGACCTCGGCGGCCTGATCGCTCTCGACCACCGGGGCAGCAGGCTGCGTGGGGTCGGGAATAGCGGCAAAGAGACCGGACTGCGCAGGCTGAGGAGCCGGCGTCGCAGGGGCCAAGGGGTCGGGAATGCCGGCCATGGTAGGCTGCGGCGTGGCGGCACCAGTCTGAGGCTGCTCCACGCGAGCGGTCACGGCCTGAACGGACTCAAAACCCGCCGCGCCGGAAAGCGCAACATCGCTGGTGGGATTGTAGGCAAAGGGATCGGATGCCGGCTGTGCCTGATCTGCCGGCTGAGCGGGGGCCTGAGCAACAGGCTGGCCCTCTGAATCCGGAGTGGCGAAACGACTGCCCTGGACGCCTGCCTGCGTCTTGGGGGCATCATCGCCCGCACCGGAGGTACGGAAGTGGTTACCCACTGGTGCTCCTTATCGTCGTGCGTTTAAACTACATGAGCGCTTTGTATTTTAGCAGCATTAGCTTTACTGCACATAAGAAGCATGGCGTGCTTAGGGATCCCGTCGGCCGGGCGCAGGGCTACTCTCCAAATCGTCCTCGGACATGTCGGAGCCCCCGCTGCGCGCTTCGCGCGGCGGGGGCTCCTCCGTCCTGCGGAAAGATTTGGAGAGTAGCCCTGTGCCCGGCCTGCGGTAACTAAGGGGTCGCCGCGTTTATCTTGGAGTGCTGCATATACAAAGTTGGAAGGGTCTGAATTGCACTTTGTCGATATGTGCCCTTTTCCCTGATGGAACCGTGCTTGAGGGGCGTCTTCATGAGTTGCGGTGAAATAGGGACTGTTTTACCAGTTAAAAGGTCTAATCAGTCCCTATTTCACCGCGACTTCAATTAAGGCTAATTGTTGCGCAACTCGAATTTGAATAATCGCTTTACATTGGCCTCGATTGGAACGTCTATGGTTGTGGGGGCTGGTATGAATTGTCCTTATTGTGGTACTGAGTTGCGCAATGGCGTGAGGTATTGCACAACATGTGGGGTTACCATCCATGGCATGTCGACTCATTCTGCAATTCGGGTAAAGCCTCGGAATCACATTGCAGTTGTTCTTACCTGCATGTTGGCAATTGCCATTGTCGGCGGCAGTTGTTTGGGTCTTTATCTGCGGCAGATTTTTTCCCACTTTATATCGGCTCATTCGGAGCGTGCTATTGTGCTCAACATCTCTGCCGCAGGTTGGGATACCGATAGCGGGGCCTCACGTGTCCCGATACACATTACGGGCAAGACTGTCGACGGGATAACGGTCGACAAGGTTGAGTTCGTCGCCTCCGACGGTTCCGGTATCAGCCTCATTCAAGGTGTGTACACGCTCGAGGCGGCAGGTTCCCCCATTGCCACCGATGGCAAGATTTATCAAATTCCCTGTACGAGCGCGACGCTCGTCCTCGACGATGTCTTTGCCGCAGGCGAAACGATCAATCTCGCCGAGCTCGCTGAGCAGGATTCGATACTCACCTTCTGCCCCATCGATGCCGGCGATATGACCAACGACGAAATCTATGATGCCGCCCTACTCGCCATGGCATATAAAGGCGCCGACGCCCCCGATGTTGCCGCACTGTGCCAAGCGGCAATCGACCGACGTGACGGCACCAGCACAAGCGGGAACGCCTTCGAAAGTTGCGGTGAAATACGGATTAATTGAGCCTTTAAGGGGGTGCGGACAGAAAGTTGGACCGCGGGGCGGTCCGGACTTGGAGTGGGAAGGATAAACTGGACTTTCTTTTAAGGATCCTCAAGCGTATTGCCGCTCGTATTCCACTGGAGACATGTAGCCCAGGGTGGAATGCATGCGCACCCTATTGTAATAGAGCTCTATGTACTTGAAGATGTCCTGCTTGGCCTCGTCCCTCGTCCCATAGCTCCTCTCTTTCACCAATTCCCTTTTCAGCGTCTTGAAGAACGACTCGGCCACCGCGTTGTCCAGCGGCGTGCCGGGCCTTGATACCGACTGGACTATGCCATGCGAGTCCAGACACCGCTGGAATGAACGGGAGGTGTGCTGCGCGCCCTGATCGTCATGGAAGACGAGGCTGCCGTCATCTGGCGGACCCTCCCTGCCGACCGCCTGCTCCATCGCGTCGATCGCGACCTTCTCGGTGATGCGCTCGGACATTGACCAGCCCACGACCTTGCGGGAGAAGGCGTCTATCACGGCTGCGAGATAGAGCCACCCTTCTCTTGTGGGTATGTAGGTGATGTCGCCCACCCAAAGCCTGTTGCGCTCGCCCACGGTGAAAGCGCGCTCTACCAGGTTCAACCGAGGGTCTCCCGGCTCGACCTTCTTCTGGATGCGGTGTTTTCGGGTCGCGCCCTTTCCGGCAAGTCCGAGCTTCTGCATGATGCGGAGCACGCGCTTCTCGCTCACGACGATGCCGCTTTTTCGCAGTTCGCGGTTGATGCGCCGGTAGCCGTAACGGCCCTTGTGCCGCTCGAAGGCCTCGACGACGAAACCTTCGATCGCCTCCCGCTCTATCTGGGCGTCGGACTTCTTCCGGCCGAGATACTCGTAGAAACCGGATTTCGAGACTTTCATCAGCCCGCATGCCTTCTTGATGGGGCCGATCTCGCCCCTATGCTCTTTGAGGAACTCGAACCTCACGCATGGTCTTGACTCAAGAAGGCCCGGAAATTTTTTAGTATCTCGTTCTCGCGCTCGAGCTCCTCGACCTTCTTCTTGAGCTTCACGATCTCGTAGTCCTTGTTGATCTTCGGGGAGCCGTTTCCGGGGAACGCGCCGTCTCCCATCTCCTCGTATTCGCGGGCCCACCTTCTCAGCGTCGAATCCTTTATGCCGAGTTCCTCCGATAGGCCTTTGACCGTCATTTCCCCGGACAGGACCACCTTTGCCGCCGAGACCTTGAACTGCCTGTCGTATCGCTTTCTTCTTTGGGTCATCTTGAACACCTTTCGCTCTTAACTAGGTGTCCAATTCATCATACCCACTCCATGGATACGCCTAGGCGCGGTCCAAGAAATCGTCCGCACCCCCTAAGCTGGCAAAACAGTCCTTATTTCACCGCAACTGAAACAGGGGCGCTCTCCAAGAGAGCGCCCCTGCCGGGTTTCCATAGTACTGGCGAAACAGTTTTATAGTTCTGGCGAAGCAGTCCTTGAGATCCGTCTTGCCTTATGCCAAGAACTCTTTGGTGGTCGCCACGATGTTGGCGGCGTCCAGGCCATACTTGTGCAAGAGTTCGGCACCCGGGCCAGACTCACCGAAGGTGTCGTTGACGCCGATCTTCTTGAGCGGCGTCGGGCACTGCTCGCACAGGACGTCGGCAACGGCGCTGCCCAGGCCACCGATTACAGAATGCTCCTCGACGGTCACGACGTGGCCGGTCTTGGTGGCGCTCTTGACGATCAGGTCGGCATCGATGGGCTTGATGGTGTGCATGTTGATGACCTCGGCGTCGATGCCCTCGGCAGCGAGCTGCTCGGCGGCCTCGAGAGCCTCGCCGACCATCAGGCCGCAGGCGATGATGGTCACATCGGCGCCCTCGCGCATGACAATGCCCTTACCCAACTCGAACTTGTAGGTCTCGGGGTCGTTGATAACCGGCGAGGCCAAACGGGCGAAGCGCATGTACACCGGACCGTCGCACTCGTAGGCGGCGCGCGTCACGGCGCGAGCCTCCACGTCGTCGGCGGGAACAATCACGGTCATGCCGGGGATGACGCGCATCAGGGCGATATCCTCGCAGCACTGGTGCGTGGCGCCATCCTCGCCCACCGAGATACCGGCGTGCGTGGCACCGATCTTAACGTTAAGGTGCGGGTAGCCGATGGAGTTGCGGACCTGCTCAAAGGCGCGACCGGCAGCGAACATGGCAAAGGTGCTCGCGAAGGCAACACGACCGGTGGTCGCGATACCGGCGGCAACACCCATCAGGTTGCTCTCGGCGATACCCACGTCGAAGAAGCGGTCGGGGCAAGCGGCCTTAAATTTGCCGGTCTGCGTGGCGGCGGCCAGGTCGGCGTCGAGGACCACAAAGTCATCGTGCTCGTTGGCGAGCTCGACGAGGGCCTCGCCGTAGCTTACGCGCGTGGCGATTTTCTTGACGTCTGCCATCCTAGAGCTCCTCTCCGGCGGCCGTGAGCTCTGCCATGGCCTGCTCAAACTGTTCATCGTTGGGGGCCTTACCGTGCCAGCCAACCTGGTTCTCCATAAAGGAGACGCCCTTGCCCTTCATGGTCTCGGCGATGATGGCGGTCGGCTGACCCTTGGTGGCGCGGGCCTCGGCAAAGGCGGCGCGGATCTGGTCGAAGTCGTTGCCGTCGGCGAGCTCCACCACATGGAACTTGAAGGCGCGGAACTTGTCGGCGAGCGGCATGGGGTCGTTGACCTCCTCGACGGGGCCGTCGATCTGCAGGCCGTTATGGTCGACGATCACGCAGAGGTTGTCGAGCTGCTGGTTGCCGGCAAACATGGCGGCCTCCCAGACCTGGCCCTCCTCGCTCTCGCCGTCGCCTAGCAGGGCGTAAGTGCGATAGTCGTCGCCCCAGTGCTTGGCAGCAACGGCCATGCCCACGGCGGCGGAGATGCCCTGGCCGAGCGAGCCGGTGGACATGTCGACGCCCGGGGTGTCGTTCATGTTGGGATGGCCCTGCAGGTGGCTGCCGATGTGGCGCAGCGTCTCGAGATCCTCCTTGGGGAAGAATCCGCGCTCGGCGAGCACGGCGTACAGACCAGGCGCGCAGTGACCCTTGGAAAGCACAAAACGATCGCGGTCGGCCTTGCGGGGGTCGGCCGGGTCGACGTTCATTTCCTCAAAGTACAGATAGGTCATGATGTCGGCAGCGCCGAGCGAACCGCCCGGATGGCCGGACTTGGCAGCGTGCACGCCGGTGACGATGCCCTTCCTTACCTCGTTGGCAACCTTTTTGAGCTCTTCGTCGCTCATTGTGCCTTCCTTTCATCCTCATTAGACAAAATGCGCACGGCACCGAAGGTAATCCCAACACAGCCGCAATGCACGTACGTCATTCATTATGCTGGAAACTGATGGCTTTACCAGAGTTTTTATCATTATTTGAACAATTTAGCAGGCAGAACCGCTGATGAAACGGTTTATCAATGTGAACGTCTTTTGGATAGAACGCGGTCAACCCTACGCGCTAATGTCCTTGAATCCCTCGCCGAAGGCTTCCGTAACGTCAGCGACCGTCACAATGGCGTGAGGATCGCGCTCGCGCACGATCGTCTTGAGGGTATTGAGCTCTCGACGGCTCACGATGACCATAATCACCGGCTTCTCGGCACCCGAATACATGCCAGTCGCCTTAAACTTGGTACAACCACGACCCAGGCCATACATGATATCGGCAGCGATATCAGGGAACTTGTCCGAGATGATGAGTACCATACGGCGTTTGTTGCCACCATCGACCACGGCATCGATCACGTAGCCGCTAATGACCATCGAAAGGCCTGCATACAGTGCGTTTTCGATTGAAAAGACCGGAGCCGATAACGCGCATACGGCAACATCGATCGCCATGACGGTCGAGCCCACCGGCAGCGAGGTGTTACGCGATATGATTTGGCCAATCGTGTCCGAGCCGCCGGTGTTGGCGCCGGCGCGCAACACCATGCCGTAACCGATGCCCGTAATAATGCCGCCCCACATGGCAGGGAGCATCAGGTCCGCATCCGCCAGAGGTGCTACAAACGGGGCGAACAGATCGGTAAAGAAGCCCAGCAGCACAAAGCCCGTCGCGGTCTGCACCACGTAGAACATGCCACCCTCGCGCATAACGACCAACAACAGCAAGGCGTTCATCACGATCGTCTGAATACCAACGGGAAGCGACACGCCTCGCGCCGCGCCGACCGCCTGGATAATGGTGGCAAGGCCCGTAACGCCACCGGCAGCAAGGCCGTTGGGAATCAAAAACAGGTCGGTCGCAATAGCGGCCAGAGCGCACCCCAACATGATCTGGGGCAGATCGTGAAAGAAGTTCATCGAAAGAATGCGCTTGATGTCCAGACGATATGCCATGCTGCCTCCCTCAAAAAAGCGCACCCAAACGGATGCGCTTTGAACTTCTTCTTGTATTCGATTCTAACGATTCGCCGAACAAAAACCACCCCTGCGCAGGGTTTATTCTGGATACAAACCCGTCCAACCGTTGGGCTTGGCATCGGCTTGAAGCCGCCCGATGTTTTAGACCTCCGAGCCTTCTGCATCGGCGTTGCCGGTGGCCCAGCGATGGTAGCCAATAACAAACGGGTCCAGGTCGCCATCGTCAAGGACGGCCTCGACATTGCTGGTCTCCACGCCCGTGCGTAGGTCTTTGACCATCTGGTACGGGTAGAGCACGTAGCTGCGGATCTGGTTGCCAAAACCAATCGTGGTCTTGGGTCCGCGGATCTCATCGAGCGCCTCGGCGCGCTTCTCGAGCTCAATCTCGTACAAGCGAGCCTTGAGGATCTGCATGCACGCGGCCTTGTTCTGGATCTGGCTGCGCTCGTTTTGGCAGGTGACCACAATGCCGCTGGGGAAATGCGTCACGCGCACGGCGGAGTCGGTGGTGTTGACGCCCTGACCGCCCGGGCCGCTCGCGTGGTACACGTCCACGCGGATGTCATCGGGACTGATCTCGATGTCGATATCATCGGGTAGCACGGGGATGACCTCGACGCCGGCAAACGTGGTCTGGCGGCGCTTCTTGTCGTCGGTGGGGCTAATGCGAACCAAGCGGTGGACGCCGGCCTCGGCGCGCAGCATGCCAAATGCGTCCTTGCCCTCGACGGTAAAGGTCGCGCGGTCGATGCCGATGACCTCGGCCGCGGGACAGTCGTTGATGGTGACCTTCCAGCCGCGACGCTGGCAGTACTTCATGTACATCTTAAAGAGCATGAAGGTCCAGTCCTGGGCCTCCAGACCACCCTGTCCGGGCTTGATGGTCACGATGGCATCGCCGTGATCGAACTCACCGGTAAACCAGCTCGAAAGCTCAAGCTCATCGATGGCACGGGCCAGGCGCTCAGCCGTGGCTGCAGCCTCCTCGCGAAGGGCGGCGGCGTCGGGGTCATCCCCCATCTCCTCGGCAAGCTCCAGCGCGGCGCGGGCATCGGAAAGCTCGCCGCGCGCGGTGTCCACGGCAGCGATATCTTCCTTGGTGCGCGCAATCTCCTCCATGGTGGCACGGGCGGCGTCGGCGTCATCCCAAAAGCCAGGGGCAACACTTTTGGCCTCGAGCTCGGACACGCGGGTACGCTTCTCGTCCAGGTGGAGATATGACTCGACCTCACCGAGCCGGTCCGCAAACGCGTCCAGCTCGGCGGGCGTTACCTCTAAAGCCTCAGCCATTAACGATTCCTGCCGTGGCAGTACTTAAACTTCTTGCCGCTACCGCAGGGGCACGGGTCGTTGCGGCCCACGTTGACGTACGGATCGTCGCTCTCGGACTTGCGATAGGTGGTCACCTTGCCACCGTTGTTGACGGCAGCCGGACCACCCTGGACAGCCGTGCGGGCCTGCACCTGCGCCTGCTTGCGCAGCACCGAGTCGCCGTTGTCACCATCGACCTCGGCAGGGCCGGAGAAGCGCGCGCCCTCGAGCGCGGGCTCCTCCTTGTGCTCCACGGCACGCGGGGCAGCCTTGATCTCGATGCGCAGAACCGTGCGCAGGTAATCCTCATACATGGTATCGACGAGTATCTGGAACGCGCCGTAGGCCTCGGTCTTGTACTCAACCAGCGGGTCGCGCTGGCCAAAGCCGCGCAGGCCGATGCCGGTCTTGAGGTAGTCCATCTCCTGCAGGTAGTTCATCCAGCGGGTGTCGATGACGCGCAGCATGACCTGGGTATTGAGCTCGCGCATCAGGTCCTCGCCCAGACGCTCGGCCTTCATGTTGTAGCACTTCTCAACATAGGCCAAGACATCGGCAGCCAGGGCTTCAAAGTCCTCGTCGGGGAACTTCGGCGTATCGATGTGGCCGGTGAGCTCCACAACCCACTTGCGCAGGCCCTCCAGGTCGCGCTCGCCCTCGTGGCTGTCCTTGGTGCAGAACTCCTGCACGCAGCGGTACACGGTATCGTGCATGACCTCGGTGATGTGGTCGGTCAGGTCCTTGCCGTCCAGAATCTTGTTGCGCTCGGCGTAGATGACCTGGCGCTGCTTGTTCATGACGTCGTCGTACTCAAGGACGCTCTTACGCATGGAGAAGTTGATGCTCTCGACCTTGTGCTGGGCGCTCTCGACGGCCTTGGAGATGATCTTGTGCTGGATGGGCATGTCGTCGCCCATGTCGGCCGTGACCATCATCTTGGAGACGCGGTCCATCTTGTCGCCGCCGAACAGGCGCATGAGGTCGTCCTCGAGCGACAGGTAGAACTGGGTCTCGCCCGGATCGCCCTGACGACCGGAGCGGCCGCGCAGCTGGTTGTCGATACGACGGGACTCGTGGCGCTCGGTTCCGATAACGGTCAGGCCGCCGGCGGCAAGCACGCGCTCGCGCTCGGCCTTGCAGGTCTCCTTGGCCTCGGCGTTAAACTGCTCGAGCTGCTCGGGCGTCACGTCCTCCATGGTCAGGCCCTCGTACTCAAGGCGCTCGCGCACCAGCTCGTCGGGGTTGCCGCCCAGCAGGATGTCGGTACCACGACCGGCCATGTTGGTGGCGATGGTCACGGCGCCGTAGCGTCCGGCCTGGGCAACGATGTGGGCCTCGCGTTCATGGTGCTTGGCGTTGAGGACCTCGTGTGCGATGCCGCGCTTGGTAAGGGCGGCGGACAGCTTCTCGGAGCTCTCGATGGAGACGGTGCCCACCAGGACCGGTTGGCCCTTGGCGTGACGACGCTCAACGTCGTCGGCAACGGCGTTGTATTTAGCCTGAATGGTGCGGTACACCAGGTCCTCGTGGTCCACGCGCTGCACGGGCTTGTTGGAGGGGATGACCTCGACGGGCAGCTTGTAGATCTCGCGGAACTCAGCATCCTCGGTAAGTGCCGTGCCGGTCATGCCGGAGAGCTTGTCATACAGACGGAAGTAGTTCTGCAGGGTGATGGTGGCCAGGGTCTGGTTCTCCTCGCGTACGAGCACGCCCTCTTTGGCCTCAATGGCCTGGTGCAGGCCCTCGGAGTAACGGCGGCCTTCCATAATGCGGCCGGTGAACTCGTCGACGATCTTGACCTCGCCGTTGGTGACCACGTACTGCTTATCACGGTGGAACATGTACTGGGCCTTCAGCGCCTGCTGCAGGTGGTTGACCAGCTGGCCGGAGAGATCGGCATAGATGTCATCGATACCCAGGCGGCGCTCGATCTTCTTAAGACCGCGCTCGGTGGCGGCGATGGTGTGCTTGGCCTCGTCCATGACGTAGTCGCCCGTGGGTTCAACGTCCTCGGTGGCGGTGAGCATGTCGTGCGACACGTCCTCACCGCGCTCCAGGCCGCGCACGGCGCGCGCGAAGTCCTTGTAGGTGCTGGCGGACTTAGTGCCGGCGCCCGAGATAATGAGCGGCGTCCTGGCCTCATCGATCAGGATGGAGTCGACCTCGTCGACGATGGCGTAGTTGTGACCGCGCTGCACGCGCTGCTCGGGACGGGTGACCATGTTGTCGCGCAGGTAGTCGAAACCGAACTCGGAGTTGGTGCCATAGGTGACGTCTGCCTGGTAGGCCGGACGCTTGAGCTCGAGCGGCATGTTGTTCTGGAGCAGACCGACGGTCATGCCCAGGTACTTGTAGATGCGGCCCATCCACTCGGAGTCGCGCTTTGCCAGGTAATCGTTGACGGTAACGACATGCACGCCCTTGCCGGCGATAGCGTTGAGGTAGCCGGACAAGGTGGAGACGAGCGTCTTACCCTCGCCGGTCTTCATCTCGGCAATATGACCCTCATGAAGCGCCATGGCGCCGATGAGCTGTACGTCAAAGTGGCGCATGCCCGTGATGCGCTTGGAAGCCTCGCGCACGGTGGCAAAGGCCTCGGGAAGCATGTCGTCGAGCGACTCGCCGTTGGCGTAACGCTCGCGAAACTTATCGGTCTGGGCGCGGAGTTCCTCCTCGGTCATCTTCTCAAACTGGGGCTCAAGACCGTTGATCTGGTCGACGATCTTGTAGTAGCGCTTAAGGTCCTTATCGGATCCAAAGGACAGCAGCTTTGACATGAATCCCATGTGGTTTTCCTTTTTGGCCATCGCCCACGCCGTGCAGCTGCGGGCGAGTTAAACACAGATGATTGTACTTTAGCCAAACAAGGCGCGGCCTATACGGTCGACCTCGACCGCCACGTAATAACTACGACCCGACCGACCTGCCAAAAAGGGACTGGTTTATTTTGGCAGGTTTTATCTGGGAAAACGCCGTCAGTCTGCCATTTGGTGCAAACCAACCCGTCCCCTTCGCACCAATCTGGTGCAATGGGAACGGGTTAGCCTGCACCAATAAAAAGAAAAGGGCCGCGCACCCAAATGGATGCACGGCCCTCATGCCATGAATGCGAGTGATTCCGCGGCGAGCTATTTACTCAGCAGCCTCGGTAGTCTCGGCCTCGGCAGCGGCCTCCTCGACGGGAGCCTCTGCGGGAGCCTCGGCGGCCTGCTTGGCAGCCTCCTCGGCAAACTTAGCGGCACGCTTAGCCTTCTCGGCGGCCTTAGCCTCAGCGGCGGCCTTGCGAGCGGCCTCGGCCTCAGCAGCCTTGGCGGCCTTGGCAGCCTTGGCCTCCTCAGCCTTCTTGAGCTGGGCGGCAGCGGCGCCACCGAACTTGTCGGCGAAGCGCTGGACGCGTCCACCGGTGTCGACGAACTTCTGCTGGCCAGTGTAGAACGGGTGGCACTCGTTGCAAAGCTCGACCTTCATCTCGGACACGGTAGCGTGCGTCTTGAAGGTGTTGCCGCAGGAGCACGTCACCGTGCACTCGACATACTGGGGATGGATACCCTGCTTCATGGTAGGACTCCTTATTAGTCAGGCGCTGGTTACCGATCAGCGCATAAGGCGTCTTGGTTTCCGACCAAGACAACAAACTCGGCTATGGTACCACGGCGCCGCGTGTCCCACAAAAGGTTCACGGTCTTTTCGGAACGACACGAATCTGACCCATCGAAACACATCTCCACCGTTCCTTCAACTGGGAAAATGCCGTCCCCGGGGCCTGAGAAGGGCCCCGGGGACGTTCGACTGACTGCGGGAACGGCCTTTCCGCTCAATGTGTTCGGCTGAGATCGGAAATCAACCAAACTGAACTAGGTTCAGTTGACATGGTTAAAAACGAGGGGCGACGCTTTTGCGTCACCCCTCGTCCCGGCCGGTTGCTTTAGTTGTACACACGGTAGTTACACTTGAACTGGGTTATGTGTCCATAGTTGGAGCGGTACCAACCCGACGTATAGCTGATTGCCTCTGCGCCTAGATAGTCGTAGCCCTTGTTGTAGCGAAGCTGACGGTAGGTCGTGTCGTACTCTGCTACGTAAAACGTGTCTCCAGAGAAGGCTTTGTACCGGTCCTTAACCGTCGAAGCCATGTACGCGGGTTCGACATCGCCTTTCTCCCCGTTGAGCGCATAGACGGGTGCCGCGATTCCGCATAAAGCCGTTGCCACGAGGATGGCGTAGACAGCCATGCGCGACGCATTGGACTTCAGCTGTTCAAATAGTTTCATGTCATTCACCTCGCTCGTATGTATCGAGGTATTCCTGCTTGAGCGTCTGCGAGGACGACTTGATCTTTTCCACGAGCGTGCCGGCCTCAATGAAGTAGAACGAGTTGGTAAGGTCTGCCAGGTCGTCGAGCAGATGGCTTGAGATGAGCACGCTGCGTCCCCGCGCCACCTCGCTGCGCATCGCGTCGCAGGAGGTTTTCCGCTTTCCCGGATCGAGGCCGTTCAGCGGTTCATCGAGGATGAGGTACGGGCAACCGGTCGATATCGCCATGGCAAGCTTTACCTGCTGCTTCATTCCTGTCGAGAGTTTACGGGTCGGCTTGTCGAGATATGGGGAGATTCCGAGGGGGCTGCAGAGCGAGTCGATGTCGGTGGCCGATTTCCACGCCTCCCTAACGAAAGCAAGGTGCTCGAGGGCCGATAGCGTGGGGTAGAGATCCGTGCCGCCTGAAGAGCTCAGGTAGACGAGTTCTGCAAATTCGGCTGATCGGCGTTGGCTGATTCCGTCTGCCGCCAGGCTTCCCGAGCGGATACGGGTGGGAAATTGGCCCGACAGCGCTTCAAGAAAGGTGGTTTTCCCCGAGCCGTTGGGGGCAATGAGGCCCACCGCCGTTCCCGGGCTCAGGAAAAGCGATCCGATTGAAAGTATCGTCGTGCTTCCGTATCCCACGCTCGCGTCCAGAAGCTCGAGCCCATGGTGCTTTTTCGCGGGTCCAGACTGTTTGGGGGAACGTGTCGCAACGGCGCCGACCGCAAAAAAGACCGCGACGTATGCCAGGGCCACGGCAAGCATCGATGCGCTGCCTGAACCGGAGCCAATGAATTCTGTCGGGAAGCATCCCACGTAACCCGTTGCCTCGATAGGCGAGAATACGGGCAGTGGCAGGAGCCCGAGCACGGCGTTATGCCCTAGTGCCGAATCGGACAGTAACGGGAATGCCGGGGCCGCGACAAGCAGCGCGGAGGTAAGGGGGCCCGCGAGGACGCGCCTCGTTGCGGTCGATAGGACGGCGGAGCAAACGGATATCAAGGTTCCGCCCGCAAGCAGCGCGAGAAGCAGGGTCGTGAAGACGTCTCCCGCGGTCGTGGTGGCAAGCGCGCCGTCATGGAAGAAGGCGATCGGGTACCCAATTTGCCCGAATCCGTTTAGGGCCAAGGCGCAAATGCCCCCGGGTGCGAGGCCGGCGAGGAGCATCGCGGTCCCCGCGCCGATTATCGAAAACACGATCTGGATAAGGCGCCGGAATTTGGGCGCGGGCGCCTTCGCCGCCAGGGTCCCGGGCCTTGTGGCGCCGAGCACGAGTATCGACGAGAGAAGGAAGGGGATGAAGGGAAGGAAAGACGGCGCCGTGGCAATGGCGTAAGGCAGGAAGGAAAGGAATGGCAGGTCGTTTGCGGAGGCCGGGATATCCGTGATGCCGGAGCTGCTCAGGGCACGGCAATACGCGAGGTCTGCGTCATTGGTCTCTCGGTCTCCCACGATGGACCCGGATTGGAAGCCTTCGCCCATGAGCGCGTAGTAGCTCTCGGCAGAATCGAGAAAGGCGGCGTCGGTTTGAGCGGCGAGGGCGGCGTTCGCGTATCTTGCAAGCTCCGCGTCGACTTGCTGCTCTGGCGATAGGTCTATGCCGTTGGCCTGGGGTGCGCGCGTATTGAATGCGTCGACAAAGCCCTGCATGCCCTGCTTCATAAAGAAGGGCCCGTAGATGGGTGAATTGAACGCAATGGGGATGGAGAAGGCTGCAGCGAGAACGAGCGTAGAGATCCATACGGCCCTGTCTCTTAGGATTAGTTTGAGAAGAAGTCGACAGTACATTTAGAAGCACCTACATTTCTCAAAGCATCGTTAGATTAATAATGACAGACCGAATGAAGATGCGTGCGACGGGGGCGAGGCGAATGGCTGAGCGGTATCGATATGCGGGTTCAACGGTATCACATTGGCCACATAGATTTTTAACTTGCATTTCTACCCGCCATTTCTACCCGCCCTTTTCGTAGAGTCGCCGATACGTGCTTAGCGCACCCTCGGCGCGTCCGGCAGGCTTTGCGAAATGGGATCCAGGAGACTTCGGCGCAGCATCATCTTGCGGAATGCTTCTAATGAGCCTCCCATCCTTCAAAAACAGAATCTCATCGCACAGCCTATCGACCGAATCCAAGATGTGGGATGACATGATGATGCACGTACCAGAATCGGCCAGCTTCCTGAGAATCTCGGAATGCAAGTCCACCCTGCTGGGGTCGAGCGCGTTCATGGGCTCATCTAATAGAAGGTACCGCGCGCCCGTCGCATACGCAATCGCCAGGGTAAGCTGCTGCTTCATGCCCTGGCTCAGAGTGCGGATCCTCATCTTCGCGAACTCGCCTATCTGCGTTTGTTCCACTATCTCTTCGATATCGCGAGCATGCGGCCACATATCGCAAACCATCTTGAGGTGATCTTCCGCACGCAATCCGGGATACAGCAGCGTCCCCTCACCAGGTGCATAGAAGATCATAGAACGGACCTCTCTCGCACCCGTACCCTGCACCTCATCCAGAACGATGCTCCCGTCCACGCGAGGACCCGGCAAACCTGCCATCGCACGCAGCAACGTCGTCTTTCCATGCCCGTTCGGAGCGACGAGACCGTAGACCGTACCCGGGGCAAACTCAGCGTTCACCGAATCTACGAGCACCTTCTTTCCATAAGAGATCGTCAGCGTTTGAAGGTCAATCATCGAGATCATCCCCTTTCGATCTTTGGAACACTCAGGCGCACCATCAACGGAGATACGGCGCCCAAGACCACCAGCAGAGCGCCCGATGCGCCGACGACCTCTCCAAAAGGCATCGCGTTCGTCCCTCGCCCAAGGAACCCAATCGTCCCCACCTGGGAAGCGGGATCAAACGAGGCGAATGGAGCCAGCAGCACGACGCCCATGCCCACGCTTTCAACATGAGCGCTCAACGAACCCAACACCAAGAGAACCGCGCAAACCATTCCGGTGACAACGGGGTTGCGGCTAATCGCTGCTGTCAACGCAGCGACGACGGAAATCACGCCGTATGCCATGACCAGCAACGGAATACTGCACAACACCGCCTCCCCCACCGTGGACGTTGTCGAAGCTCCCGCCCGAATGAGAGCGACGGGATACTCCGATCCACCCGCACCGTTCTTAATCACGGACACAACGACAGCGGGAACCATCGACACCAAAAGCAGCACCAAGCCAAGCAGGAGAGCCAGCGCAACAGCCGTCAGAAAACGCACATGCGCTGTTGCGGGGATCTGGAGAACCAGAAGGGAACGACACTGCAGGTGGGTACACGCGAGCGATGTGACAACCACGGGCAACAGCAAAAATAAGGAGGGAAGCGCTGCCTGGAGATACGAAAGGAGGATTAATGGGGGCATCTTCGTACTTAACTCGCAAACCTTGGGGTCCGGCAAGCTCGCGATCGACTCAAGCAGAAGGGCGCGCGCCTCCGCACGAGAAGGAGTCTCCGGCTCGATTCCGATCGATTGCAGGAGAGTCGCATCTGCCGCGCCCAGCTCACCTCGAGCGCGCTCGTACGTCGCAAGGCTTCGAAACCCCTCCGCAGGCATAGGCGCGCACACGAAACCCGAAAGAGCATCCCGCATGTCTTCCAGGGCCGCTTTGCCCTCGACGTCCATATTCGCAGCGTTCTGCTCTAGATACCGATCTATTGAACGGAGCTCCCCATCCCTATACCGAACAGCGGAAACGTTATCAGCGTCAGGAAACATCTCGACCAGAGCCGGGGCCAGCATCGTCGTCGACATTGCAATCGCGCATACGGCGAGGGTAGGAGAACGCAGGAGCAGTTTCCCCATCGTTCTTACGTATGCAACGGCGGAGGCACAAGCGCTCGAACGAGTTGCCGTTCTCGATGCAGTGAAGGAACCTCTCTCAAGACAAATCGGGGATATCGGGCACGCGCAGCCGCTCTTTCCAGCAACGCAAAGCAGGCTAATTGCCAGCACCTCGATCCCGATTGCGCATACGAGGGCAATCGCGCCACGCTCGAAGCAAAGTCCAGGCAGATTCACTATCTGCGTTGTCGGGTACGGGCTATAGGCGCCGACGGTCAACTCAGTGTTCGCATACGTAAGGGAATCAACAGGGCGAGCTCACGTAAAGCGATGGATCTTCCGTAATACCCGGGAACCATCGTCACCCCCATCAGGGCACATACGAACACGATTCCAAGCGTAGGGTTATTGGCAATCTTCACGGCAAGGTGAACGACAAGCGAGATGAACGCTGCCACCAAGAATTGCAAGATGGCCGTCTGCGCGAACACCAGCCAAGCCGGTTTGATAACCGGAGTCGCATATTGAACGTAGCCTATCGGATAGAACAGCGAGCCCGGGCCATTCTTCACAAGTGCGGCGATTATCCCTGGAAGATTGACGGCGAAGACGGCAAGCATCGCAAAAACACTCGCCCATACGCTCGATGCAACAAGCCTGCCCAGCTCACCCATCGGTGCCTGGATGATGAGCTTTTCGCGTTTGTTAAGACGCGCGGCAAGGAACGAGACGGCAACGGCCGTTGCGGCCCATAGCAAGTACTCCTTCGATCCGTCATAAAAGGAGTACGCTCCATCCGACACCTGCAGAAACGGAAGTAGGGGAGAGAGCGGCGCCAAGACAAGACGCCCCGCGGCAAGAGGGTACAGAAGCGCGGGCATGCTTGATGAAGAGGTATAGACGCCCTCCTCCCCCGCATTCACAAGCGCATCCGCATAGGATGCTGACAATTCCTGCTCAACACGGGTTATTCCCGACTCGAGGTATTCAACCCGTCCGTCGATGCCAGCCGCGCTCCTGAAGACGGGCAAAGCACAAAGAACCATCAACGCAACAACGGCAATACAGAGCGACCTGGAGGAGAGGAGCGACCTAAAGATTGCCTTCGAGATCTTGAGCATATTCATCGCCAACCTTAACCCCATCCACCTGGAACAGCGGGGCTGAACAAAATGCTCGGCCCCGCCTCGCATCTAGTGATTGCAGCATGCTGTGATTACTTGCCTGCAAAGTCAATTTAACATAAACTGTTAAAAAGTAACCTGAGTCTTTTAAATTCTTCGGAGGTTATTATGAGTTCCGACAATCGCACTCCCCGGCTTCATTCCTTCCGCATCGCATGTGCGATAGCCTCTGCGACCCTTTGCGCCACCGCCATCGCACAAGTGGCGTTCTCCTTAAAGCCAGCAATCGAAGTGCTCGACAACCCTGTAATTGCAGACTCCCCCGCGTATCCAGCCCTTGCGATCTCGACATTGGTCCCTGCCGTCATCGGTATCGCTACGACCATCCTCAGCGCCGTTCTCGTGTGGACGATCAAGAGCGGAGACCCCTTCAAGAAAGGGTCTGCGACATGCTTGAAGGTGCTCGGCATTCTCTTCGTTGTTCAAGCTGCCACCAGCCTCTACGCCGGCTCACTCAAAACCTCCGTTTCGATGTTTGGCGGCGAGGGGGCCGTCGGCGCCCAAGAGATCGCTTCATCATTCGATTGGACCTCTCTGGTTCTCGGCATCGTCCTGTTCATGCTTTCCCAGCTCTTCTTGTACGCCCGAGAGCTGTACCTCGACTCCGACGAGATTGCGTAAGGAAACGCCATGCCCGTAATTGTTCGCCTCGACAAGATCATGGCCGAGCGAAAGATTTCCTCGAACGAACTTGCCGAAAGGATTGGAACCACGCCCGTGAACCTGTCCCGTATTAAAAAAGGGCATATTCGCGGCATTCGCTTCAACACACTCGAGCAGCTATGCCTCGCCCTTCGTTGCCAACCCGGAGACCTTCTCGAAGTCATGAGCGAAGAGGATGCCCGAAAGGAGTTCGGACTCGATTGGTCCGCCGAGGATTAGAGGGCGGTCGTACTCGCCCTGCACACGGGGATGCGAATCGGCGAGGTCTGCGGCCTTCGGTGGTGCGATGTGGATTTCGAGACGGGCCTGATCTCGATCAGACACTCGGTGGCGTACGCGAAGGGAATGGGTTCGTTCATCAAGGACACCAAGACCCATGACGCCAGGGGTATCCCCATCGACCCGGTCGGCCTACTCCCCTTCCTGAAGGAGACCCACGAGATCGACTGCGGAAAGCTGCGCTTGCGCGGCCTTACCGGGGCGGTCGAGATCGGGGACTGCTACATCCTGTCGGAGCCGGGCGCGACCTTCGCGACGACAAGCTATATCCGCAGGGCGTTCAAGACGTTCTCGGAGACCAACGGCCTCATGGGCACCAACGACGAGCTGATCACGTTCCACGGCCTTCGCCACACGTTCGCAACGCAGTGGATCCGCCAAGGCGGCGATATCAAGGCGCTCCAATCGATCCTCGGCCACAAGGACGCCATGGCGACGTTCAACGTCTACGCCGACATCGAGCCCATCTCCAAAATCCATAACATGCTGCGCGCCACGCCGTGCCTTTGGCGCGGGCACCTCGGGCCGAGGGTCGATCCGGGTCCCATGTTCCAACAGAGGATCCAGGAGTCCATCGAGACGCTCCAGGCGTTCGGCTACGGCATCACCGAGCCGGACGACCGAAATATCGCCATACGCGACGTGAAGACGAACAGTTGGCTCTAGCTCACCGAGTACGCGGCAGTGCTGGGCCCATCCCAACTGAGGTCACGGTGGTCCGATAGGGGCGCCGCCCGCGGCATGCGCCGCGGAGCGGTATCCCCTACCGAAGGGCGGGGATGCCCTCCGCTTCCAGTTCGGAATCAGCCGTCGGAGGCGTTCAGCTGACTGCGGGAACAGCCTGTCCGCTCAATGTGTTCGGCTGAGATCGGAAATCAACCCAACACGAGCCGGACACGCGCCAGACGGCTCTTCCCCGTACGGCCTTCCCCCTTACGCTCATGTTGCAGGCATGTAACGCCGCAGCGAGCGCGCCTTTTTTGCGCCAGACAGGTACAATGATGAACACTGTACCGTAGCGGAGCGCCCCGCGCGCGCCGCAACCACGCGAAAGGGTTTCCCATGGCCGAGATCTCGTCCTCCCGCATCGTCATCACCGTCCTTGGCAAGAACCGCCCCGGCATCGTCGCCGGCGTCACCCGCGTTTTGGGCGAGGCCAACGTCGACATCCGCGACATCACGCAGTCCATTATCGAGGACATCTTCACCATGACCATGCTGGCCGACACCGCCGAGTCCAAGCTCGACTTCGCCGAGCTGCAGAAGGCGCTGGCCGAGGCCGGCGAGCTTTCGGGCGTCAACGTGTCCATCCAGCGCGAGGACGTCTTTAACTTTATGTACCGCCTGTAGCGAACAAGCCGCTCGGGGCAGCTTGACGTCATATCGTCCAAGCGCGCGGCCCCAAAGCGAACCGGAGAGGAGCGCGCATGGCCTACGACGCCAAGAAAATCTACTACCGCTTCGACGATCACCTGAGCCGCCTGGTTCTGGATTACGAGGCGAGCCGTCAGATTTCGCCCGAAAGCGAAAACCTCTACCACGGCCTGCCGACCGCCCCGTACGACGAGGACCTGTTCGTAGAGCACAACGTCAAGCGCGGCCTGCGCAATGCCGACGGCTCGGGCGTGGTCGCGGGCCTTACCCGCATCTCGGACGTGCACGGCTACAACAAGGTCGACGGCAAAGTCGTGCCCGATCAGGGCAAGCTCACGCTTCGTGGCTACAGCATCGAGGATCTGGTCAACAACGCCCAGGCCGAGAACCGCTACGGCTACGAAGAGGTCGCCTATCTGCTCATCACGGGCTCGCTGCCCACCAAAGAGGAACTCGACGGTTTTTGCGGACGCCTGGGTGCTTTTAGGCACCTGAGCGACGAATACGTCCGTGAGTTCCCCATGACCACGGTGTCGTCGAGCATCATGAATGTGCTTCAGCGCGCCGTGCTGCTGCTCTACGCCTTCGACGCCGAGCCCGACGCCATTACACCCGAACACGAAATCGACGTCGCCATCTCCATGCTCGCCCGTCTCCCCCGCATCGCCGCCTTCGCGCATATGGCCTCGGTCGCCAAGCGCCGCGGCTCCGAGGTTCATGTGCCGCACCCCACACCCGGCCTCTCCACCGCTGAGACCATCCTACAGGTGTTGCGCGGCGGCATGGCATTCACCCGCGACGAGGCCATGCTGCTCGACGTGATGCTTATGCTGCATGCCGAGCACGGCGGCGGCAATAACTCCACGTTCGCCTGCCGCGTGCTGTCCTCCTCGGCCACCGATCCGTATTCCGCCTACGCCGCAGCTATCGGCTCGCTCAAGGGCCCGCGCCACGGCGGCGCCAACGCCAAGGTCGTGTCCATGCACGAGGACATCCGTGCGCATGTCTCCAATTGGGAGGACGAGGACGAGGTCGCAGCCTACCTGAGCAAGATCCTCGACAAGCAGGCCTTCGACGGCACGGGCCTCATCTACGGCATGGGCCACGCCGTCTACACGCTGAGCGACCCGCGTGCCGAGGTGTGCCGTCGTTACGCGCGCTCGCTGGCAGCCAAGAAGGACCTGGGCGAGGAGTTCGCGCTCATCGAGCGCATCGAGCGCCTGGCCCCGCAAGTGATGCGCGATCACGGCATGACCAAGCCCATCTGCGCCAACATCGACCTGTACACGGGCTTTATCTACAAGATGCTCGGCGTGCCCGAGACGCTCTTTACGCCGCTGTTCGCCGTCGCCCGCATGGCCGGCTGGTCGGCACACCGCATGGAAGAGCTCTTCTGCGCGCACCGCATCATCCGTCCCGCGTATCGCCCGGTTATCGAGCCGCTGGAGTACAAGCCGCTCGCCGATCGTTAGGACGCAGACCGTTATAGAACCCGAGCGTGGCCAGGGCATCACCGCCCTCGGCCACGCTTTTTATGCCAGTAGAAAGGATCGCAGCGAATGATTGTGTTTTCCGATATGGATGGAACGCTGCTGACGAGCGATAAGCAGATGAGCGACGCCACTTGGGCAATGCTCGACGAGCTTGCGCGCCGCGGTATTGAGTTTGTGCCCTGCACGGGGCGCCCGCTGTCGGGCATCTTTGAGCCTATCCTCGCCCATCCTGCCGTGCACTACGCGGTCTGCGCCAATGGTGCCAGCGTCTGGCAGCTCGACGAAGATGCGCCTACCGATGCCTCACGCGCCAAACGTATCTTGAGCCGACCGCTCGACCGTGGCATCGCCCATCGCATCCATCGCATCGCCGCCGGCCACGATGTGACCTTCGATATCTTCGCCGACGGCCAGTGCTTCCTCCCCCGCTCGCTCTATGAGCGCCTAGACGAGTTCTGCGGCGGCGACCCCCACATCGCGGCTTCGCTCAAGCGCACACGAACACCGATCGACATGGATATCGACAGTAAGATCGACGAGGTCGAGACACTCGAACGCATCGCCATGTACTGGCACGACCCGGCCGATCGCGACGCCATCGCGGCGGCGCTCGACACGCTCGAAGGCATTGAGGTCACGCGTTCGTACGCCATGAATATCGAGGTCATGGGCGAGGGCGCCACCAAGGGGACGGCCCTCACGTGGCTATGCGAGCACTTGGGCGAGCGTCTCGCCGACGCCTGGGCGTTCGGCGACAACATCAACGACATCCCCATGCTGCAGGCAGCAGGCCACGGCATAGCCATGATCAACGGCGAGCCCGAAGACCGCGACGCCGCCGACGCCATCACCGAGTTCGACAACGACCACGACGGCGTCGCCCGCACCATCATGGCCGCCCTCGCCTAGTCATTGGTAGTCATTGGGGACGTTCTTGAATGACTAGTCGTTGGGGACACTCTTCGTGAAAAGCTGCAAGGACTGTCCCCCACTGCCGGCAGAACGGGAACGTCCCCAGCTGCCGGATTAAGCGAGGCCCTCTAGCACGCGGCGGAGCTCCTGCTGAACGGCGTGGTCGCGGTTACGACCCACCACGCGATCGGCAACCGCCCTGAGCGCAGGGCGCGCGTTTTCCATCGCGCAGCCCGTGCCGACAAAGCGAATGATCTCGTAGTCGTTCATCGAGTCGCCAAACGCCATGACCTCGTCGCGCCCAATGCCGTAATGCTCCGCGAGCTGTGCAATACCCGAGGCCTTCGACACACCGGGCTGCATGGCATCGATCCATGCGTTTCCAGAAGGCGCAAAGGTAAAGAGCTGGCCAAGCTCGCGCTGCAGTACGTAGGCACTGTCCATAACGGCACAGTCATCGCAAAAGATACTCGCCTTGATGATATTTACGCTGGGATCGGGCAGCTCCCAAATGCGCTCGGCATTGGGAAGGTCCTTATCGACCTCACGCACGAACTTGCACTCGTCATCGAGCAGGAAGGACTTGGTTCGATCAAATAGCGCAAGATGCAGATTGGGAAACGTCCTGACGGCTTGGGCGAGCCTTCGAATCGCTAGGTGGGAATACACCTCACGGTCTACCATCTTACCGTCGGCGTAGACCTGGGCGCCGTTAGCGGCGACAAAGTCCATCTTGTCGCGAACGGGCGCAAAGAACTCGCACAGGCGATCGTAGCGACGACCTGACGATGCGGCGAAATGCACGCCATGCTCGTGTAGCGCCAGAATCAGTTCGTAGGTCTCGGGAGGCACCTGGCCGTTTTCGTCAAGCAGTGTGCCGTCCATATCGGATGCAATCAGTTTAAACATAGAAAAGCTCCCTTCGGACTTGTTGGAATCGAACGTGTATCCGATTCCAACGTACCCAAAGGGAGCTCAAATAAGACTCCGCGGGCGTAAACGTTACAAGGACCTGGCAAATAGCTCACACATGCCAGAGGTCCTACGGTCGCGGCGTCAGGCAGTCCGCCAAAGAGTGTCCCCGATGACTAGTCGTTTAAGAACGTCCCCGATGACTAGTCGGCGTAGGTGAAGGTTGTGACGTCGAACATGCCCTCGGGGCGGATGCGGAGCGTCGGGATGACCGGCAGGGGCAGGAAGATAATGCCCATGATGGGGTCGAGTGGCGGCTCAATACCCATGGCGCGCGCCTTGACCATAAAGTCGTCGTGCTGCGCGGCAACGTCCTCGGCCGTACCCTCGCTCATAAGGCCACCGAGCGCCAGCGGAATGCGCGCCACGACCTCGCCGTTGCGCACCAGCACGTGGCCGCCCTGGCCCACGGCCTCAACGGCAGCCATCATATCGGCGGCGTTGTCGCCCACCACGCACACGTTGTGCGAGTCGTGGCCGATCGTGGAGGCAATGGCACCACCGGTGATGGTAAAGCCACGCACCCAGCCGCGACCGATATGCTTGCCAACCAGGCCCAGGCCAGCGGGGCCGTCGCCGTCGACGCCCTCGGCCTGCAGCGACACGCCGCGGCCATGGCGCTCGATAAGCATAATGCGACGCAAGTCCTCGGCGCTCTCGGGGCGGGCCATACCCGTGATAGCCATACCCGGGATGACATCGATAACGGCCTCGCCCGGCTTAAAGGCATAATCGAATACGTCGAGCGAAAGCTTCGGCAGCTTAACGGAACCACGCAGCTCATCGGCAAGCGCTGCGACCTCGGCCGTCTCGGGTGCGACCTCGCCCACAAAGGTGCCATCCTGCGCCACCAGGGCACCGGCGGCATAAACACGATGCGGAGCCTTGGCAAACGTCAGGTCATCGAGCAACAGCAGGTCGGCGCGCTTGCCCGGGGCGATTGCGCCGCGAAGCTCGTGCGGGTCGCGGCAGCCGTGGTCCAGGCCAAATGCCTCAGCCGTAGAAAGGGACGCCATGGAGATGGCGACCACGGGGTCGATACCGGCCTCGATAGCCACGCGGCAGGCATTGTCGATCATGCCGGTCGAAAGAGCATCGGAGGGAGCGCGGTCGTCGGTCGCAAAGCAGCAGCGGCGGGCGCGGGCAGGATTCTCCAGCAGCATCGGGGACAAATTGGCTAGGTCGTGGCTGCACGTGCCCTCACGCAGCATCACATACATGCCGCGGGACAGCTTGTCGAGTGCCTCCTCGGGAATCGTCGACTCGTGGTCGGCGATAATGCCCGCTGCGGCATAGGCATTGAGGTCCTTACCGGCAACGAGCGGCGCGTGGCCGTCAACCTGCTTGGACGGCGTCTGGTTGGCAGCATCGATGCGAGCACAGGTCTCGGGGTCGGCCATAAAGACGCCCGGCAGGTTCATCATTTCGCCCAGACCAAAGACATCGCCCGGATGCTCGGCAAAAAACGCCTGCATATCGGCAGCCGAAATAACGGCACCGGCTTGCTCGTCGGGCAGCGCGGGCACGCACGAAGGCATCATGTACTTGATGGAGATGGGTGCGCGGCGGCCGTCCTCAATCATAAAGCGCAAGCCGTCAAGACCGGCAACATTGGCAATCTCGTGGCTGTCGGCAATGGCGGTGGTGGTACCGCGCGTCGCGGCCATGCGAGCGTACTCGGCGGGACGGATGTTCGAAGACTCGATATGCAGATGCCCGTCAATAAAACCGGGAGCGAGATAGCGCCCTTGGCAGTCGATGACCTCAGTTGACTCGTAGGCGCCAGCGGCATCGTCGCGACCATCGTAGAGCACGCCGACGATCACACCGTCCTTGACGGCAACGCTACCGGGCGCCACACGCTGGCCATACACGTCGACGATCTGCGCATTGGTAAACAGCGTGTCGACGGGCACGCGCCCCTCGGCAGCATCGATCACAGACCTCATGACCTCAACGGACATACATACTCCTTTAACCGTAGAAAACAGCTGCGGAGCGGACAGGCCTTCACCGCAGCAAGCTAATAGCCATTGTATGCCCAAACGATGGGCCAACAATACGCCCCTCCGCTTAACGGCACACGCCGCTTGGCGCAATGAGGAGAGGTTGCTTTGCACCAATGACAAGGAGTGTCCCAAAGTGCCGGCACAAAAGGAACGTCCCCAAGTGCCAAAAAAGGCCGCAGTCGGGATTCCCGGCTGCGGCCTTATTGCACTTGTGAGGTCAACTCGCTCGTTAGACCAACTTGAAGCCCTTGCGCTTGCCTACGGAGAGGGTGTCGCCCAGCTTGAGGGCACTAGGGTCGATGTTGTAGCTCTTGGGAGCCACGGCCTTGCCGTTGATCTTGACACCGCCGCCGTCGATATCGCGACGAGCCTGGCCGGCGCTCGCCGAAAGACCCAAGTCCTTGAGCAGGCCGGCGAGGTAGATCTGGCCCTCGTCGTTGACAGTCAGCTCAACGTGCTTCTCGGGGAAGTCGGCGAGCTGGCCCTCCTTGAACACGCGGTCGAACTCGGCCTGAGCCTCGTCGCCGGCACCGGCGCCGTGGTAGGTGTCGCACAGGTCGCGGCCCAGAGCGCGCTTGAGCTCGTAGGGGTCGGCAGAACCATCGGCCAGGGCGGCGTCGATCTTGTCGACCTCGGCCGGGGTGAGCGAGCTGGCCAGACGATAGTACTTGCCGATCATCTCGTCGGGGATGGACATGGTCTTGCCGAACATATCCTTGGGGGCGTCGGTCAGGCCGATGTAGTTGCCATAGGACTTGGACATCTTACGAACGCCATCGGTGCCCTCGAGCAGCGGCATGGTGAGCGCGATCTGGGGCTCCATACCCATCTTCTCCATGAGCTCACGGCCGGCGAGCAGGTTGAAGAGCTGATCGGTGCCGCCCATCTCCACGTCGGCCTTGATCTGCACAGAGTCGAAAGCCTGCATCACGGGATACAGGAACTCATGCAGGGCGATCGGCGTCTGAGACTGGTAGCGCTTGGTAAAGTCGTCGCGCTCAAGAATGCGGGCAACGGTGAACTTGGAGCACACCTGCAGCAGGCCGGCCAGATCCATCGAAAGGATCCAATCGCCGTTGTGCACGATGGTGGTCTTCTCGGGGTCCAGGATCTTCATGGCCTGGCTCACGTAGGTCTCGGCGTTGGCCTCGATCTGCTCCTGCGAAAGCTGCGGACGCGTGGAGTTCTTGCCCGAGGGGTCACCAATCAACGCGGTACCGTTGCCGATGATGAGGGTGACGTTGTGGCCCAGGTCCTGGAACTGGCGCATCTTGCGCAGCGGCACGGCATGGCCCAGGTGCAAGTCGGGGCTGGTGGGGTCGACGCCGAGCTTGATGTTGAGGGGCTCGCCCTTCTCAAGCTTCTTGCGAAGGTCGGCCTCGGGAACGATCTGCGCGGCGCCCGAGGTGATGATACGCATTTGCTCGTCAACAGACAGCATTGGGTATCCTCCTTTTGCTATAGCACCCTCGCCGAAAACGGCGGTGCTGGAAGTCCATAAACTCTCTTATGATAACAAACTGACGCGACGCGGCACCTACGACAGGAAAATCCTCGTCCTGCCGCATGCGTCAATGGCAACTGGCAGACGTGTACCGTCACGCTCAACCAGATAGCGTACCTGCCGACGACGCAAGCAGTCGCGGCAACGGACCTGTCCCGTCGCATCGGTGGCGCAGACGCCCTCGGCGGTCAGCAGGCAGTGCTCGCACACCATAAGCTCGGGACGGTCGGCGTCGACCGGACCAAAGACGCCGGGTTCAGCAGCCAGTTCGGCAATACGCTCCGCATCATTGCCGAGCAACTCGGCCGGCAAGTACACCCGCCCCGCACCGAGTCCGCGCAGCCAGGTAAGCGTGGCCCGATTCGCGCAGAACACCGGCGCCGCCACGTCAAATGTCACGCCCAGCTCGCGAGCGATCACCACCTGTCCCAGGTTGCGGCAGACGACGCACCCGGCACGCTGCATCAGTGAGCGGGTCCGGTCAGCGTCACCCGTGCGGCACACTTCGTCAAGCACCACAACGGCGTCGGACAAATCGAGTTCTCCGCGCGGGTCGGCATCCATCAGCTGCCAAGCAAAAACCATGCGAGCGGGAACCGCGCACTCCACCAACTCCGTCGACGCACCACCATCCACCGCAACGCCCTCAAAGGGCAGCACCTCAACGGCACGCGCAACGGGCGCAATCGCATCCGCCTCGGCCCGCATGCGCTCCAACACCGCCGCCGTCTGATCCAACACGCCGGCGCTGCGAATCAGGTATACCTCGCAGCCCGCGTCCACCTTACGCTTGCAATGCACGACGACGCGCTTCCCCGCTGCGGCATCCACCGGGCAGGGCACCTGCGGCCAGCGCTTGGGCACATCGGGACGCGCGTCGACACCCGGATAGAACCGAATCTCGAGCGTGTCACCCGCCGCCACGGCGGCGTCGAGCTCAACGGTCACCTCTTCGTGGCCCACAGCGACCAAGCGCCCCACGCGCACGCCCTGGTTAATTGCGCGCTCAAAGCTCATCAGCTCGGCACCCGAACGCCCTCGCAGGTACGCATCGGTAAACCCACGGTTAAACGACCTTCCCAGCTCGCGCTCAAGCTCTTCCACGGCACCGGGGCCCCACGCGCCGTCGCACAGCATATCGAGTGCCCGGCGCCACACCCGCACCACGTTGAATACGTAATCGGGGTTCTTCATGCGCCCCTCGATCTTGAGCGACGCCACGCCGGCATCTACAAGCTCGGGCAGATGCGCAATACCCAGATAGTCGCGCGGGCACAGCAGGCGATCTCCCTCGACAGCAACAACACTCTGCCCCGCCTCGTCCACTAGGTCGTACGCCAGACGGCACGGCTGTGTGCAGTCGCCGCGCATCGCCGAGCGCCCACGCCGCAGGGCCGAGAACTCGCACGCCCCCGAATAGCCGATGCAAATCGCACCGTGGCAGAATACCTCGATGGGCACGCCCGTGGCACATAGCGCCGCAATCTCGTCGACCGTCAGCTCGCGTGCCGTCGTCACGCGCTCGACCCCCAGCTCGTCGGTGGCAAGCCGCACGGCACCCTCGCTATGAGCGCCCGCCTGCGTGGACAGGTGAATCTCGACCCCGGGAATCGCCGCGCGCAGCGCGCAGGCCAACCCGGCATCGGCCACAATCAGAGCATCGGCGCCCAGCTCCAGTGCATGAGCTCCCAGCGCCACCGCGTCGGACAGCTCATCGTCAAACACGAACACGTTGAGCGTTACGTACACACGCACGCCATGAGCATGCGCCACGGCACAACCGCGCGCAAACTCGTCATCCGTAAAACCATGCGCGCTCACGCGGGCGTTAAAGCCGCCCAACCCCGCATAGATGGCATCGGCACCCGCGGCGATGGCCGCAAGCATCTGGTCGAGCCCGCCCGCCGGCGCCAGCAGCTCGGGCAGCGCCGCACCGGCAGCATCCAATCCAGTCTCGTATTGTCCGCTCGGCCCCATCGCCCGAATCGCCATCGGCAAACTCCTTACCAAGGTATGCATTCACTCTGAAAAATGCCGTCTTCCAGCATACACGAGGCCTCGCGCGCCCCGTTTGGTTTATCGTGTAATAACTTATGTCCATCCTGCCTCGACGGCACATCCACCGTCCGGCACGACATACCTGGAGGTCAATATATGGGTCCTCGCCAACGACAGGGACGCAGCCGTTCAAAGACGCATGCCCTGCCCATAATCCTGCTCTCGTTTTTGGGCTTTCTGCTGATTGCGGGCGTGGCGTTTGGCATCGGCATGGTCGGCAACGTCAACCGCTGGCTGTCCGATCTGCCCGACTACACCGACGCCAACGCGTATCTGGTGAGCGAGCCCACCGAGATCGTCGACTGCAACGGCAACAAGATCGCGAGCTTCTACACGCAAAACCGCAAGTCCATCACCAAGGACGAGGTCTCCCCCTACGTGCTGCAGGGCACCGTTGACGTCGAGGACGAGCGCTTCTACGAGCACGGCGGTATCGACCTGTGGGGTATCGCGCGTGCTGCGGTGGCAACCCTCGGCGGCGGGCACGAAGGCGCCTCGACTATCACCCAGCAGCTGGTGCGCAACACCATCCTGCAGGAGGAGCAGTTCGACTCGACCATCGAGCGTAAGGTGCGCGAGGCCTACATCGCCGTCAAGATGGAGGACATGTACTCCAAAGACGAGATCCTCATGATGTACCTCAACACCATCTATTACGGCCACGGTGCCTACGGCATCGAGGCCGCAGCCGAGACCTATCTGTCCAAGAGCGCCGCCGATCTCACCCTCAGCGAGGCCGCGCTGCTCATCGGCCTTCCCAACTCGCCCTCGCAGTACGACCCCACGGTCAACCCCGACCTAGCGCTGTCCCGTCGCAACAAGGTCCTCGACAACATGTTGCGCCTGGGCCACATCACGCAGGAGGAACACGATGCCGCACAGGCCGAGCCCATCACCCTCAACGTGACCGAGATTTCGGGCAGCGGCGTCGACGTATACTCGCAGCCCTACTTTGTCGCCTATGTTAAGCAGCTGCTGGAGCAGGAGTTCTCGACCGACGTGCTCTTTAAGGGCGGTCTGACCGTCAAGACCACCATCGACCCCACGATGCAGCAGGTGGCAGAGAATGCCGTCCGCCAGCAGCTCGACACGCTCTCACTCGACGGCCTGGACATGGGCATGGTCGTCGTCGACCCCAAGACCGGCTACATCAAGTGCATGGTGGGCGGCTACGACTACAACGCCGACGAGAACCACGTAAACCATGCCACGGCCAAGCGTCCCGTCGGCTCCACCTTTAAGGCCTTTACGCTGGCAACTGCCATCCAAAACGGCATGAATCCCAACGTCACGCTCAACTGCAACTCGCCGCTCAAGGCCAAGGGCACCACGACCGAGGTCCAAAACTACGCCAACCATAGCTATGGCAACATCACGCTTAAGCAGGCGACGGCATACTCCTCCAACACCGGCTACATCCAGGTGGCAGAAGCCGTCGGCAACAGCAAGATCATCTCGCTCGTCAAAAAGCTCGGCATCGATCCCGCCAAGGACAACATCGAGGACGTTCCCGTCATGACGCTCGGCACCGGCTCGATCTCGCCGCTCGAGATGGCCGCCGCCTACGCGACGTTTGCCAACGGCGGCTACTATCGCCAGCCGATCGCCATCACCGAGATTGACTCTCGTACCGGTTCGGTTCTGTACCAGCACACCGACAATCCCTCACAGGTGCTTACCGAGGGCGAGGCCGCCGCGGTCACCGATGTTCTGTCCGGCGTCATGCAGGGCGGCGGTACGGGTGCTGCTGGCGCCCTGAGCGTCAACCAGCCCTATGCCGGCAAAACGGGCACCACCGACAACACCACTAACCTGTGGTTCTGCGGCTATACCCCGCAGCTGGCGTGCGCCCTGTGGACCGGCTATTCCGCGGGCGAGATCCCCATCCAAAAATACGGCACAGACCTGCTGGGCGACAGCACCAACCTGCCTGTCTTTAAGCGGTTTATGAACACCGTTCTGACCGGTACCGAGCGCGAGGAGTTTGCGACCGGAACGGCGCCCACCTACAAGAACAACAGCGTCTGGAAGTTCTACGGCACCAACAACACCAAGAAGACGGAGAACGACGACAAGGACGAGAACGAGGACGAAGAGGAAACCACCACAACGACTACCACGACGACCACGACCACCGAGACCACGGGCGGCGACACCACCGGCGGCACCGGTACGACCGGTGGCTCGACGGGCGGCTCCACTGGTGGTTCGACCGGCGGCGATGGCGGCACGCCTACGCCTACGCCCACTCCCGACCCCTCGCCCACGCCTGACGATACGGTCGGCTAGAAATCATCCGGCCATAAGCAACAAGGCCCCCGAGCAGCTTATTGAACTGCTCGGGGGCCTTTTAATTTGAAACGACCAGGCGGGCGGTCTTTATACCGGCAAACAAAAAAGGGGTACCGACCAACGTCGATACCCCCTTACAAGCCACCATGTCACGCACACAGTGCCGAGCGCACGACCCGCACGCCTACTTGCGAGAATTGCTCAGCTTATTGATCAGCGCCTCAAGACGCTCGCCGTCCTCGGCCGTCTGGGCAATAACCAAAATCGTATCGTTGCCGGCAAGCGAGCCAAGCACATCGGGCAACTCTGCCGCATCAACGGCGGCGGCGATGCCGGAAGCCGTGCCAGGCTGAGCCTTGATCATGACCAGATTATCGGTACGTAGAACGCCCGTTACGAGCTCGGAAACCATACGCTGCAGGTGCAGGTCCTCTGCCAGAACATAGATGCCCTCAGGGAGCTTACGCAGCCCCATGTCGGCAATATCGCGAGAGACAGTCGCCTGCGTGCAATCAAAGCCCATAGCGCGGAGCTCATCGACCAGCACGCGCTGCGTGCGGACGTCCTTATTGCGCACAATATCTCTAATGGCATCCTGGCGCCCATTGCGTTTTTTAGCCATACAAACCCTCTCTCCAAAAGATGGCGGAGACAATCAATCAGTGACTGAATAGTTTAACGCTATTTGAAGGCTTTTGTGTATAAGAACGCATTTCGAAACAATTCTATGCAAATTTGTTTCGAAATGAGCCGTTTAGGCGGTTTTTGCGCCCGTCCGGTTAAGAAAAGCTGCCAGATGCGTACACATCACGCAGCGCGCGGGCTTGGCGCTGGCGATCGGCCCAAACAACAAACCGAGTCCCCGATGGTTATCCTTGAGCGCGGCGACCATCTGACGGGTTCGAGGCGCCTCGAGCATATCACGCATGCGGGCGGAACGCTCGATTGACGACACTCCATGCGGGCTAAGACACAAATTCTCGATGCAGGCGACCAGTCCGGCAAAGTAGAACTTTTGGCTTGCCAGCTTGAGCCGACCACCGCTATCTGCTTCCGAGAGTGAGTCCGCAAGCTCGTCGAGCGCTCGAGTGTCATCGGATATCCTGGCATACATGGTGGGATCAAAGGCATCTGTAAGCTTAGGTGCCACCGCGTGGAAACAAGCGTCGCCGCAGCCGGACACGAATCGTGCCTGCGAGAGCGCATAAGCCATAAACTCAACCGTACGGTACGCCTTGCCGCGCGACAGGCATGCCTCAAACAGCGGACGGCTATACATCACGCCAGAGGTCTGAGCGACTAGGCCGCCCAAAATCAACTGGGGCAGCCCAGTCACCATAGAAGACTCGTCTTCTATGGCAATAGAGGCAGCATCCAAGACGCGCGAATGGCGTTCTCGATGTGCATCATAGCGGTCGAGCGACACCGTGGGGAACACTATGTCTGCCGCAGTATCGCACGCGATATCGACCATCTTGGAAAGGGACTGCGGAGCAAACCACTCATCGGCGTTCATAGCGATGATTTGAGAGCCGCGCGAGACAGCAAAACCGGCACGAAGGCAAGCGCCGCGCTTCGCGTCCTCGACGTCAATCAAATCAATATGGATGTCCCTGTCGGCAGCAACTTGAAGCGAATGGCGCACACCGGGCGCAGCATCGCGGCAAACAACGACAATCTGCAAATCGTAGAGGTCTTGGTTCTGGATACTCTCGAGCGCACGCATCGCATAGCTGGGCGAACCTTCTACCACAAGGATCACCGAAAGTCGCGGATGCGAGCCACGTCGAACCAAGTTATCCGTCCTCTCGACAGCAATGAATCAAACCGTGGTTCATGGTACACCCCGGCAATAAAAGCAATGAGACACCGGTTGTATTGCACGCCAAGAACAGATGTTGCACACGCGCAGCCCACAGATAATGGGTGTCGACGCACGACGCGTCGAGCCCTCCCCTAGTCGAGCACGACGAGCTCGGCGGGATCGTAATCCACGCCCATAAACGTAAGGCCGCAGGCAGGAGCCGTGGGGCCCGCAGCGGTACGGTCGCAAGCATCGATGACCTCGCGCATCCACTCGGGTTCACGGCGATGCATGCCAATCGCGACAAGCGTGCCAACGATCGTACGGACCATCGAATGCAGAAACGCATTGCCCTCGATGGTAAACGTCAGGATGTCCTCGCCAAACGCAACCTCATGGCCAAACTCGGCGCGCATTACGCAGCGGTGCGTAGGTTTGCCCACGGCAGAAGCAACCTTGCAAAAGCTTTTAAAGTCCTGCTCGCCCAGCAGCGCGGGGCAGGCAGCAGACATAGCCTCAACATCCAAGGGATAGCGATGCCACCACACCGCACCGCGGGACAGCACGGGGCGCGCATCTCGATCGGCAATACGGTACGTATACGTACGGGAACGCGCGTCAAAACGTGCAGAAAAGCCTTTACGGGCCTTGTAGACCTCGTTGATGGCGATATCTTTGGGCAGCAGGGCATCCATAGCCCGCAGCCACCTACGGCGCGTTAGGGCGAGCTCAGCGTCCGTTACGGGCACGCTGATGTACTGAGCCACGGCATGCACGCCGGCATCGGTGCGACCCGCGCACGTCAGATCGATCGGACGGCGAAGCAGCGTCTCGATGGCTCGACGCAGCTCACCCGCAACCGTCGTCTGTCCCGGCTGCTCGGCAAAGCCGCTATAGGACGAGCCATCGTATGCCACGCGGAAAACGAGCGTGGCATCGAGCTCTGGAATCGAATTGAAATCAGACGGCGCGGTCATGGGCGCTCCCAACAAACAGGCAATGGCATTTCGACAAAAAAAGAGGGGTACGCGAACGTACCCCTCGAATATAGCCTATGCAGACGGATTGTCTACTCAGCGGTCTCCTCAGCAGGAGCCTCCTCGGCAGCCTCGACCTTCTTGGGAGCAGCGGCCTTCTTGGGGGCCGGAGCAGCCTTCTTGGCCTTAGGCGTGCAAGGCTCGGTGACGAGCTCCATGATAACGATGGGAGCATTGTCGCCCTTACGGTTACCGAGCTTCATGATGCGGGTGTAACCGCCGTTGCGGTCCTGCCACATACCCTGGGCAGCCTTGTCGAAGATCTCGGCAACGAGCTGCTTATCGCCGAGCTTGGCGATAGCCAGACGACGAGAGTGCAGGTCGCCCTTCTTGGCCCAAGTGATGATCGGATCGACGACCGAACGCAGCGCCTTAGCGCGGGTCTCGGTGGTCTTGATGCGGTCGTTCTCGAAGAGGGCCTTAGCAAGGCTCTTCTTCATGGCCTTGGTGTGGCTCGCATCGGTGCCGAGCTTCAGGCCCTTCTTAACGTTGTGACGCATGGTCTAGTTTCTCCTCAAATATGCGAAGCATTAAGCCTTCAGGCTCAGGCCCATGGACTCAAGCTTGTCCTTCACTTCCTCGATCGACTTAACACCGAAGTTACGGATGTTGAGCAAATCGTTCTCCGAGAACTCAACGAGCTGACGGACCGAGTGAATGCTGGCGCGCTTAAGGCAGTTGTAGGAACGGACGGAAAGGTCCAGATCCTCGATCTGCTTGTCCAGCTCGGCGTTGTCGTTGGTGACCTCGGGAGCGAAGATCGAAGCCTCCTCCTCGACCTCGGGGGTCTCGGCAAGGTTCATAAAGGCGGCCATATGCTGGTTGATGATATTGGCAGCCTGGACCACGGCGTCGCGCGGGGCGATGGAGCCGTTGGTCTCGATCTCGAGGACAAGGCGGTCGTAGTCGGTGTGCTGACCGACACGGCAAGCCTCAACGAGCTTGGCGCAACGGGAAACCGGCGAGTACAGCGAGTCGACGTGGATCACACCGATGGGATCGTTGTCGCGCTTGTTGGCCTCGCCAGAAACATAGCCGCGGCCATAGCCGATGCGCATGCTCATGGTGAGATGGCCACCCTCGGTGAGCGTAGCGATGTGCTGCTCGGGGTTGACCAGCTCAAACTCGGACGGAATAAAGAAGTCCGCACCGGTGACCTCGCAGGGGCCGTCAACCGAAATGGTGGCGGTCGCCTCGTCGGTCGTGCCGAGAGCCCTGAAGACAAGACCCTTGACATTCAGGACGATGTCGGTGACATCCTCGACCATGTTAGGGATGGTCATGAACTCGTGCTGCGCACCATCGATCTGAATAGCCTCGACGGCGGCACCCTCGAGCGAGGACAGAAGAACGCGACGAAGGGAGTTACCCAGCGTATCGCCGTAACCACGCTCGAGCGGCTCGACGGAGACACGAGCAGACGTCTCGTTGATCTCTTCGACCTGAACCTGAGGCCTAATGAATTCTGACATGTATTACCTCCAGCCTCAGCAGCCCGGATGGACTACTTAGAGTAGAGCTCGACGATGAGCTGCTCGTTGATATCACCGCTGATCTGCTCACGCGTCGGCAGAGCGAGCACGTTACCAGACAGCTTCTCGATATCGACCTCGAGCCAGCCAGGGACCTCAAAGCGCTCGGAGGAAATCAGGGCCTCCTTGATGGGGAGGAGGTCACGGAACTTCTCGCCGACAGCGACGACGTCGCCGGCCTTGACGCGGTAGGACGGGATGTCCACGCGCTTGCCGTTCACGGTGAAGTGACCGTGACGGACGGACTGACGAGCCTCTTTGCGGGTGCGGGCGAAGCCAAGACGGAAGACGACGTTGTCGAGGCGAGACTCAAGAATGATCATGAGGTTCTCACCGGTGACGCCGTTCATCTTACGGGCCTTGTTGAAGTAGCCGTGGAACTGCTTCTCCAGAACGCCATAGATGAACTTGACCTTCTGCTTCTCGCGCAGCTGCATGCCGTACTCAGATTCCTTGCGACGGCGCTTGGGCTGACGGATAGATTCCTTCTTGCTGCTGTAACCGAGCTCAGCGGGATCGATCCCGAGCTGACGGCAGCGCTTAAGAACAGGAGTCCTGTCGATTGCCATATTGATACGATCCTTTCAGTTACACGCGGCGACGCTTCTTGGGGCGGCAGCCGTTGTGCGGAATGGGGGTCTTGTCCTGGATGCTCGAGACCTCGAGGCCAGCAGCCTGGAGGGAGCGGATGGCGGTCTCACGACCGGAGCCGGGGCCCTTGACGAAGACGGAAACCTTCTTCATACCGTGCTCCATGGCCTGCTTGGCAGCAGCCTCGGCAGCCATCTGGGCAGCGAACGGCGTGGACTTACGGGAGCCCTTGAAGCCCACCTGGCCAGCCGACTTCCAGGAAATGACGTTGCCCTGGGGATCGGTGATCGAAACGATCGTGTTGTTGAACGTAGAACGAATGTGAGCCTGGCCCACGGAAATGTTCTTACGGTCCGCGCGCTTCAGACGGGCAGCGCGAACGTTCTTCTTAGCAGTAGCCATCTATCTAGCGCTCCTTATTTCTTCTTCTTAGCACCGATCTGACGCTTCGGGCCCTTGCGGGTACGAGCGTTAGTGTGGGTGCGCTGGCCGCGGACCGGGAGGCCCTTGCGGTGACGAAGGCCGCGGTTGCAGCCGATGTCCATAAGGCGCTTGACGTTCTGGTTGCGCTCACGGCGGAGGTCGCCCTCAACCATGATCTGGTTCTTATCGATATAATCGCGGATGGCGTTAACCTCATCCTCGGTGAGGTCCTTAACGCGCGTATCCACGTTAACGTTGCACTCGACGCAAATCTTCGTCGCAGTGGTGCGGCCGATGCCGTAAATGTAGGTCAGACCGATCTCAACGCGCTTCTCACGCGGGAGGTCGACACCATTAATACGGGCCAACGTAGTCTCCTCTCTTAACCCTGACGCTGCTTATGACGGGGGTTCTCGCAAATGACGAGGACCTTGCCATGGCGCCTAATGATTTTGCACTTATCGCACATCTTCTTGACCGAAGGACGTACCTTCATCGTTCTTCCTTTCGGTAGCGCTCAAACTACTTCCCTACTATCTACTCGCCCAGCCGCAGGCGTTTAAAACTATGGCTGGTCTTCACACACAATCCGACCGTAGGTTGAGCTAAGCCTGCAGTCGGAAATGGAGTGCGTGTATGCGTGCCGCTATTTGTAGCGATAGGTGATGCGGCCGCGGGTCAGGTCGTACGGGGAAAGCTCCACGACAACCCTGTCACCGGGGAGAATACGGATGTAATTCATTCGGATCTTGCCAGAAATGTTGCACAGAACCGAATGACCGTTCTCGAGCTCGACCTTAAACATGGCGTTGGGCAACGGTTCCTTTACCGTACCCTCGAGCTCAATTGCGTCTTCCTTCTTCACAAGCAATCATCTTTCTCTAGAAAACGACAGCGATTGAGTATTCTACAACACGTATGCACGCATCGTAATAACTTCGTAATGGCTCCACAACTAAATGGAACTTGTTACATTTCTCCGCCTTGGAGGGAGCACCAAGCACCTTGGGCATCCGTGGTGAGAATCACCGGACCGTCATTGGTAATGGCGACGGTGTTCTCGTAGTGCGCGGCGGGCAGGTGATCGTTGGTCGTAACAATCCAACCGTCGGAGCCCGTGCTCACATGGTTGGAACCCATCGTAACCATCGGCTCGATGGCAATGACCATGCCGGCCTGGAGGCGAACGCCCCTCCCCTTCTTTCCATAGTTAGGAACGTTGGGGTCCTCGTGCATCACGCGGCCAATGCCATGGCCTACATAATCACGAAGCACACCGTAACCGTGAGACTCGGCGAGGGACTGAACGGCATAACCGACGTCCCCGATATGGTTACCGGGAACAGCCTGCTCGATGGCTGCCTTAAGGCAATCGCGCGTGACCTCGCACAAAGCCTTGGCTTCGGGCGTGGGGGTGCCGACGAAAAACGTCCAAGCGTTATCGCCGACCCAACCGTCGACAACGGCTCCCGTATCGATGGAGATGATATCGCCATCGCGCAGGATCATGTCGGGGTTGGGAATACCGTGGACCACGGCATCGTTGATCGATGCGCAAATGGTCCCCGGGAACCCGCCGTAACCCTTAAAGGCCGGGGTGCCGCCATGCATGCGGATAATCTGCTCCGCGAGCTGATCGAGCTCAAAGGTGGAAACGCCGGGGCGCACCATGGCTCCAACGTGGCGGAGCGCCATCTTAGATAGCGCTCCTGCCTTCTTCATCTGCTCGATTTGCGTTGCAGACTTAATCTTGATCATAGACCGAGAGCCTCTTTGACATCCCCGTACACGGTCTCGCGAGCCTGGTCACCGTTGACCGACTTGAGCAGACCCTGGCCACGATAGTAGTCGACGAGCGGGCTCGTGGACTTCTCGTAGACGTCGAGACGGTTCTTGATGGTCTCGGGCTTGTCGTCGTCGCGCTGATACATCTCGCCGCCACACTTGGGGCAGGTAGCATCGGCAGCGGTGCCGGTGTAACCGCATGCGCGGCAGGTGCGACGCGAAGACAGACGATCGATAATGACCTCGGGGGCCACATCGACCAGAAGGGCGCAGTCGATCTCGCGACCCATGGCGGAGAGCTCGGAATCGAGCGTCACAGCCTGGGCGGTGTTGCGCGGGAAGCCGTCGAGGATGAAGCCCTGCTGGGCGTCATCGGCGGCAAGGCGCTCCTTGACAAGGTCGATCACGAGCTGGTCGGGAACGAGCTCGCCAGCGTCCATGTACTTCTTAGCCTGAATACCAAGCTCGGTGCCACCCTTGACGGCAGCACGCAGCAGGTCGCCCGTGGAAATGTGGGCGACGCCAAACTCGGCGACGAGCTCCTGTGCGACGGTGCCCTTACCGGCACCCGGAGCTCCGAGCAATACGAGGTTCATGAGCAATCCTCCTCTAGCCTATTTAAAGAATCCATCGTAATCATACATCTTGATCTGGCCTTCGAGCTTATCGACCGTGTCGAGCACGACGCCGACCATGATGAGGATGGACGTGCCGCCAAATGCCTGGATCAGATGGTTACCCGTGAAGGAGAAGATGATCGAAGGCACGATGGCGATGAGCGCCAAAAAGACAGCGCTGGGAAGCGTGATCTTGTTGAGCGCGTTCTTGATGTAGGCCGCGGTAGCCCTACCCGGACGGACGCCCGGAATAAAGCCGCCCTGCTTCTTAAGGTTATCGGCCGTTTCATCGGGGTTGAACACCATGGAGGTGTAGAAGTACGCGAAGAACACGATGAGGACAACGTTAAGCACCCAGTTGAGCCAACCGGTCGAAAGCGCGGAGGCAACTGCCTGAATCCAGCCGATGCCGGGGAAGAACACGGCAATCTGAGCCGGGAAGTACAGCAGCGCCGAAGCGAAGATGATCGGCACGACACCCGCGGTGTTGACCTTGATGGGCAGGTAGGTGGTCTGGCCACCCATCATGCGACGGCCCACGACGCGCTTAGCGTAGGAGACCGGGATGCGGCGCTGGCCGCGCTCAAGGAAAACAATCAGCGGGATAACCAGCAGGATGATGGCGCAGATGATCACCATGGTGATGATGCCACCGGCATTGCCCTCGGTGCTGGAGAAGATAGCCTGCGGCAGACCGGCCATGATGTTCGCGAAGATGATCAGCGACATGCCATTGCCGATACCGCGCTGGGTGATGAGCTCACCAATCCACATGATCAGCATGGCGCCCGCGGTGAGCGTACCGACGATCATGAGGTCGAAGATGATCTCGGGAGCGCCGGCGCCATTGAAGCTGATGCCGAAGCTCTTAAAGAGGAAGAGGTAACCCACGGAGTTGAGGATTGCCAGAGCCAGGGTGAGGTAACGCGAATACTGCGTAATCTTGGTCTGACCGACCTCGCCCTCGCGGGCAAGCTCATGCAGGGAAGGCACGACGGCCTGGAGCATCTGGAGGATGATCGAGCTGGTGATGTAAGGCATGATGCCCAGCGAAAACACCGACACATAGCTCAACGCGCCGCCAGAGAAAAGATTCAGGAGGGCCATAGCACCTGCGGCGACCGAATTGTTATCGGTCGAGAAAAGGCCCAGCATCCCCTGGAAGGGAATGCCGGGCACAGGAACGTGCGCACCAATGCGGTACACGACGAGCATAGCTATGGTAAAAAGAATCTTTTCGCGCAATTCTTTGATGCGGAAAGCATTCTTAAGACCATTTAGCACGGCAGCTCGACCTTTCCGCCGGCGGCCTCGATCTTGGCCTGCGCAGAAGCGCTGACCTTGTCGACCTTGACCGTGAACTTCTTGGTGAGCTCACCATTGCCGAGCACCTTGACGGGCTCGAACTCGCTCTTGGTGATGCGAGCGGCCTTAAGAGCGGCACCGTCGATCACAGCGCCGTCCTCGAACTTGCGCTCGAGACGCTCAACGTTAACAGCGGTGTACTCGATACGACGGGGGTTGCGGAAGCCCGGAAGCTTGGGCAGGCGCATGGCCAGCGGAGTCTGGCCACCCTCGAAGCCGGCACCCTTGGTGCCGCCAGAGCGGGAACCCTGGCCCTTCTGACCGCGGCCAGAAGTGGTGCCGTGACCCGAAGAATTGCCACGGCCGACGCGCTTGCGGTTCTTGGTGGAACCGGGCGCGGGAGTAAGATCGTGAAGCTGCATTTGCTACTCCTCTACAATCTCGACAAGGTGCTTGACCTTGAAGATCATGCCGCGGACGGACTCGTTGTCAGCAATCTCGCGAACCTCGCGGATCCTGTGGAGACCGAGGGCACGGACAGTACGGACCTGGTCCTGCTTGCAACCGTTGGTGCTGCGGACCTGCTTGATCTTGATGGTGTCAGCCATGCTTAGTTCTCCTTACCGACGAACATCTCAGAGACCGTCAGGCCACGGCGAGCCGCGACGTCCTCAGGGCTGGAGAGCTCCTTGAGGCCCTCGACGGCAGCCTTGATGATGTTGAGGCCGTTGTCGGTACCGAGGGACTTGGACAGGACGTTCTTGATGCCAGCAAGCTCAAAGAGGGGACGCACAGCGCCGCCGGCGATAACGCCGGTACCCTCGACAGCGGGCTTGATGATGATGCGGCCGGCACCAAAGTGGCCGAGAACCTCGTGCGGGATGGTGCCCTGCTCGGTCACCGGCACGTGGAACATGTTCTTCTTGGCATCGAGAGATGCCTTGGAGATGGCCATGGGCACCTCAGCGGACTTGCCCATGCCAACGCCGACGTTGCCCTTGCCGTCGCCAACGACGACGAGAGCGACGAGGCTCATGCGACGACCACCCTTGACGGTCTTCGACACGCGGTTGATGTAAACGACGCGCTCCTCGAACTCGGAGGCCTCGCGCTGCTGCTTCTGATTACGAGCCATGTGCTACATACCTCCTAGAACTCGAGACCGGCGGCACGAGCGCCGTCGGCGAGGGCCTTGACGCGGCCATGGTAGATACGGCCACCGCGATCGAAGGCGACCTTGGTGATGCCGGCCTCGATGGCGCGCTTGCCAACGAGCTGACCGACCTTCTCCGCAGCCTCCTTGTTCGAGGTGTGGGTGCCCTTGAACTCGGCCTCGAGGGTCGAGGCAGAGACGAGCGTCAGGCTGGAGCCCTTGCTGTCGTCGATGATCTGGGCATAGATGTTGGCGTTAGTACGGGTCACGCGAAGACGCGGACGCTCGGAGGTACCCGAGACCTTGCCGCGAACACGACGCTGACGACGCTTGAGGCCTTCCAGCTTCGCCTTATGCTTGTTCATACGTAAACTCCTAAAAAGGTTGATCTTGCCAGCACCTGACGGGGTGCTGGTCTTATGCGAGTGAGTCGGTTACGACTACTTGGCGGCCTTACCCAGCTTGCGGCGGATGTGCTCGCCAACGTAGTGGATACCCTTGCCCTTGTAAGGCTCGGGAGGACGATGGCCGCGGATCTCAGCGGCGATCTGACCGACCTGCTGCTTGTTGATACCCTTGACGTTCACGTGGGTGTTGTCGGGAACCTCGAAGGTGATGCCCTCGGGAGCCTCGACGATCACGGGGTGCGAGAAGCCCAGGGAGAACTCGAGGTTCTTGCCCTTCTGCTGCACGCGGTAACCGACGCCGGCGAGCTCGAGCTTCTTCTCGAAGCCCTCGGAAACGCCAACAACCATGTTGTGGATGAGGGCGCGGGTGAGGCCGTGGCGGGCACGGGTCTCACGCTCGTCGTCGGGACGGGAAACGGTGAGGACGTTGTCCTCGACGTTGATAGCGAGCTTCTCAAAGACATCGAGCTCGAGCTGGCCCTTGGGGCCCTTGACGACAACGTTGTTGCCGTTGACTGCCACTTCGACTCCGGCGGGAATCTGGACAGGCTTATTACCGATACGAGACACGGTGATCTCCTTTCCTTCTACCTACCGAGCGAATTACCAGACGTAAGCGATGATCTCGCCGCCGACGTTGTGCTTGCGAGCATCGCGGTCGGTCATGACGCCATGGCTGGTGGAAATAATGGCGGTACCAAGGCCACCGCGGACGCGGGGCATGTCGGCAACGCCGGTATACTTACGCAGGCCCGGCTTGGAAATGCGGCGGATGCCGTTGATGACCTTAGCCTTCTTGGGACCATACTTAAGCGTGATGTGCAGAGTCTTCTGGGGAACGGTGTCCTCGACATCGTAGCCCTCGATGTAGCCCTCCTCGTGCAGAACACGAGCGATCTCGACGAGCTTCTTGCTGCTCGGCATGGAGACCGTGGCCTTGTTCACAGAGTTAGCGTTACGGATGCGCGTAAGCATATCTGCGATCGGGTCTGTAAGGTTCATACAGATTCTCCTTCGTTCTTGATGAACACGTGCTCTTGGTTCTTCGCCGCCCTTAACGGCAAAGCCTTTTTAGCGCGTTTTCCCTGTTCCAAACTGATGCTTGAAACGCTGGTAGTGACTTACCAGCTGGCCTTCTTAACGCCGGGAAGCTCGCCCTTGAGTGCAAGCTCGCGGAAGCAGACACGGCACAGGCCGAACTTGCGGTACACAGAGTGCGGACGGCCGCAGCGCTGGCAGCGCGTGTACTCACGAGTAGAGAACTTCTGCTTGCGATTGCACTTGACGATCATCGATGTCTTAGCCACTTATATCCTCCTCACATAGAGTATTGTTCGCCCCAAGCGCCGCCCCCTTGTGGGAACGGCGCTTATAGGGCAGGTGAACCTATTTCTTGAACGGGAAACCGAAGGCGTCCAGAAGGGCCTTGGCCTCCTCATCGGTGTTGGCGGTGGTCACGAAAGTGATGTCCATACCACGCTGGTGATCGACGGAGTCGAAGTCGATCTCGGGGAAGATGAGCTGCTCGGTGACGCCCATGGAGAAGTTACCACGGCCGTCGAAGCTCTTGGCGGAGATGCCGCGGAAGTCGCGGATACGGGGGATCGCGACGGAGGTCAGACGATCGAAGAACTCCCACATACGGTCGCCACGCAGGGTAACCTTGCAGCCGATCGGCATACCAGCGCGCAGGCGGAAGGTAGCGATGGACTTGCGGGCACGGGTGATCATCGGCTGCTGGCCGGTGATGGCGCGCAGGTCGCGCACGGCACCGTCGATGGCCTTGGAATCGGTAGCGGCCTCGCCGACACCCATGTTCACGACGATCTTCTCAAACTTGGGGATCATCATGACGTTCTCGTACTGGAACTTGTCCTGAAGCTGCTGCTTGACCTCGTTGTTGTACTTGGTCTTCAGACGCGGCACATACTTCTCTTCTGCCATTGTTCACTCCTTCTTGGGGTTTTAAGCACGGGGCGTGGCCACGATGGGTTGTCCTCGTGCCTCCTGGCTGCATCCGCGCCGCTCATGGCATTTTGCGGTTTGGACTCGACGCAGCAGGAGCCGACAAAACAATCGGTACTATACGCGCATCGGGAGCGTATTTCCAGAAAAACCTCGTCTGCCTGCACAACTCCACAACTCCCCCGCACAAATGGATCCCAAAAAGCAGTTGCGGTGAAATAGGGACTGTTTGGCGGCCTAACAGGCTTAAACAGTCCGTATTTCACCGCAACTTATTGGTGGGGATGCGATTAGCGCTTGCGGGGAACGAGTTTGGTGCGGCGCAGGTGGATCATCTCGGCGGCAATGGAGATGGCGATCTCCTCGGGGTCCTCGGCCTCGATGGCAACGCCGATCGGAAGGTGCAGCTCGTCGATCTGGTCCTGCGTAAAGCCTTCCTGCTCCAGGCGGGCACGCACAAAGGCCGTCTTGCGGCGCGAACCCAGACAGCCCAGGTAGGCAGGCTTGGCGCGCATGGCCTGAATCACCACGTCGATATCGGACTTGTGACCCGCCGTGGCCACGACCACCAAGTCGCGCGGACCGATGGGGCACTGCTCGCCCAGATTCTTGTAATCGACCAGGCGACGGTCGTAGACACCGGGCACCCATTCGGGCGTCAGCGTGCCGGGGCGGTCATCGCACGCCACGACGGCAAAGCCCGCCGCCGTGAGCACCCGTGCCGTCGCAGCGCCCACGTGGCCGCAGCCAAAGATATAGGTTAGGCCCTCGGGGCAGAGCGTCTCGATGTGCGCCGGGGGAATCTCGGAGGCGGCGTTGGTGTAAGTAACCTTACTCCCCTCCTCCACCAGCGAAAGCTCGGGGCAGCCGGCAATGGTATGGCGCGATGCCTCGCCATGATATTCGGCAACATCGCCTTCGAGCGCGCTTGCGATAAACGGCTCAAAGTCGATGACGAAGTCGCCGATGCGTCGATACGCCAAGACGTCGGCAACCGACTGGAACAACGGTGCCTTGGTCGCGTCCAGATGCAGATAGCACAGGCAGATGGCTCCGCCGCAGATCATGCCGGTATCGGAGTTCTCGCCGCCCATGGTGTAGCGGACCAGACGCGACTGCCCCGCGGCCAGCAGCTCGCGCGCCTCATCGAGCGCAAAGAGCTCGATCTTGCCGCCACCGATGGTGCCCGCTTGGCTACCGTCGGCAAAGACAGTCATCCAGGCGCCCACACCGCGCGGTGACGACCCCGCCGTACCGGCCACGACCACCAGCTCGCACGTCTTACCGGCCTTCAGTGCATCAAGCGCAGCATTCACCACATCGAGCTTTTCCATTGCAATTTCCTATCCCTGGAATACACCGGTGAGCATAGCGAGTGCCTCGAGCACGCCGCCGCCGACCGACGTCGCCTTGTCCGAAATGTAGTTGATATAGCTGGCATCGCCGCGCGGATCGACATCGGCGCATTTAAAGCCCTCAGTCACCTGCACGCCGTTCGCCAAAAGCCCGCGCAGACAGCCATCGATCTGCGTGCACATGGGCGTATCGCCCGCATAGCCAATCACGTCTCCGGCGCTCACGATGTCGCCGATTGCGTGGTCGGACCGAAACACGCCGGCGGCGGGGCTGTGGATAACGCGCTCTTTACCATAGCCGGCGATAATGCCTGGCACGCCCGTGTTGGGCTGGGGCGAACCTTGGGTAATGACACGGCCGAGAAAATGCCCGCGCATGGTCTCGACCACGGCATCGCAGTCAACCGGCGCGGTAAAGCCCGGCCCCACGGCGATGACGGCAGGCGCCATGTCGCGCGTGGTGCCCAAGTTGCGCTTAGCCAGAATCGCGTCGACCACGGCAGCGGGTTTCAGCTCGCCGAGCATCTTGGCCTGGGGGTCCACCACAACGGCGACGTCTCCGGCCTCGGTAATCGCAAGTGCCTCTGCCGGCGTCTGTGCCAAGCGAGCGCGAATACCCTCGACCTCGACCTCGCCCAGACGAATGGCCTCGCAAAAACTGATCGTGCGGCGGATGCACGTGGGAACCGCGATATCGGCCATAACGACCGACACGCCGGCGCGCACCAAGCGAGCGGCGACGCCCGTGGCGATATCGCCGGCGCCGCGAACATAAACGAGCATTCCCGGGGCACCTCCCTGTGCTACGGTTTGAGCAGAGCAAAAGCGGTTCGACCGCTACTCTGATGATTATTTATTATCACAGTATTATACGGCGGTGAACAGATGGAAACGACGACCGGAAACCTTGCCTCCGCGCTCAAGATCGAGCCGGGCATTACCGCAATTATCGGCAGTGGCGGCAAGTCGACATTGCTGCGTGCGTTGGGTCTCGAGCTCATGCGCGCCGGCGGCAGGGTGCTTCTCTGTACCACCACGCACATGTTTCCCGTCGCCGGCGTACCATGGGACGGGTCGAATCGTCGCCTGGACGCCGCGCCTTGGAAGCCGGGGGCCCTGCATGTTCCCGGCTGCACCTGCGAGGCATGCGCGGGCATGAACCGCGGAAGTATCTGCCAGGCGGGTGTTTTGGGCCCGGAGACAGGCAAGCTCTCCGCCCCCGTTGAGCCGCTCAACGAGCTGGCGCAGCGCTTTGACTATGTATTGGCCGAGGCAGATGGCAGCAAGCGACTCCCGCTCAAGGCGCATGCCGCCTGGGAGCCGGTAATTCCCTCCGGCACAGCAAACGTTGTCTGGGTCGTCGGCGCCTCGGGGCTGGGCAAGCCCGTCGCCGAGGTTGTCCACCGCCCCGAGCTCTTCTGCGAGCGCTGCGGCTGCGAGCCCACCGACGCTGCCACCCCAGAGCGCGTCGCCATGGTGCTCAATGCCGAGCTGCGAATGCTGAACCTCAACAATGCCCGCATCATGCTCAACCAAGTCGACACGCTTGCCGACCCAACGATGGCAGATCGCTTCGAGACAGCCCTCGGCCGCCCCCTCATCGCCACCAGCCTCAAGTAGCCGGCCCCATCTCCTCAGTTGCGGTGAAATACGGACTGTTTGGCCGCCAAACGGCCGCAAACAGTCCGTATTTCACCGCAACTGCGGAGGGGACACGGCATCTTTGCTGCTAGCGGGGCACGTAGCGGCCGGGTTGGGCTCCGGTGGGCTCGCCATCGCGCGCCACCAGCACGCCGTTCACAAACACGGCCTTGGCGCGGCCATGTGCCTCAAAGCCCTCGAGCGGCGTGTAGTCCACGGCCTGATGCTGCGTCGCGGCGCTGATCGTCCAACGCGCGCAAGGATCCCACACGCACACGTCGGCATCGGCACCCTCGGCAAGACAGCCCTTGCGCGGGTACATGCCAAACACGCGCGCCGGGTTCTCGCTCATCAAACGGCACAGATCCTCGGGTCCCAGCTGTCCCTCAAAGCTCGTGGCAATCGCGACGGGACGATGCTCCACGCCGGGCCCGCCGTTGGGAATCGCGCGGAAGTCGTCGCGCCCGCGGTCCTTTTGCCCGTGCAGGTTAAAGCTGCAGTGGTCGGTCGCAATCGTATCGATCTCGCCGGCCACAAGCGCCTCACGCAGTGCCGCACGGTCACCCGCACGGCGCAGCGGCGGGCTCATCACATACTTGGCACCCGCAAAGCCGTCCTCGCCCTGCTCCAGATAGCAGGTGTCGTCGAGCATCAGATACTGAGGGCAGGTCTCGACATAAATGTTCTTCTGCCCGCGCGCCTTGGCAGCGCGAATGGCCTCGAGCCCCAGCTTGGTCGAAAGGTGTACCACGTTGACCGGAGCGTCCCCGGCCAAGTGAGCCAGATACAGCAGGCGGCTCACGGCCTCGGCCTCACACACGTCCGGACGGCTGAGCGCATGGCCCTCAGGCCCGTGGATACCCTGCTCAAACACGCGCTTCTGCAGCGCGTTGACCAACGTGCCGTTCTCGCAATGCACGCACAGGATACCGCCCACGCGCTTGAGCTCCTCCAGCACCTCGAGTGTCTCGGCATCGTCCAAGCGCAGGTGGTCATAGGCAAAGTAGGTCTTAAACGACGATACGCCCGCCTCGCGCATAGCCGAAAGATCGGCGCGGTTGCGCTCATTCCACTCGGCGAGTGCCATATGAAAGGCGTAGTTGGCCGTGCAGGTTCCGTCGGCACGGCGATGCCACTCGGCAAGGGCGTCGGGCATGGTCACGCCGCGATCGGCCGTCGCGTAGTCCACGATGGTCGTCGTACCGCCGCAGGCAGCCGCACGCGTGCCGGTTTCAAAGCTATCGGCTGTCCAATCCATGCCAGTCCAGCACTGCATGTGCGTGTGGCCGTCGATAAAGCCGGGGAACACCCAACAGCCCACGGCATCCTCGACGGTATCGCCCTCGGCCGGCTCAATCGCCGCGGCAATCCGCACAATCTTGTCGCCCTCCATGGCAAGATCGGCGCGGCGAAGCCCCTGGGGCGTCACGAGCGCGCCGTTTTTGATGATGATCATGTTGCTCCTTATTGATTAATACAGTTGGCCACGCGATCAAAATACGAGCAGGCGGCAATATGCTCCGTTATGCGTCGCTGTCCCTTGACGGTATCGACGTCCCACAGCTCGTAGGCACGCGCCTCGACCAGCACCACGTCGGTGCGACCTTTGAGAATCGAGCCCCCGCCGTCCTTGCCCTCAAGACACATAAGTGCATCGAACAGTTCCGCCGGAAAGAGCACCGGGCTCGAAGGCTCACCGTTACACGCAAGACGCACCGGATGTTTGCGGCCACACTCGTCAAATGCACGAACCATAGCCTCAAAAGAATCCGAACTCACGAGCGGCTGGTCGCCCGGTAAAAAGAGGCAACCTTTCCAGTTGCGTTCGACTCCCCACGAAAGGCCCGCACGGACGCTTTCGCTGCGCAGCTCGCCATCGTGCAGCACGCACGGGCAATGCTTGTCCTCGCAAATCTGGGAGACCTCGGGCCAACGCGTCGAAACCACGACGTCAAAGCCCCGGGGAACCGAATCGATGGTCCGGGCAATCAGCGGCTCGCCATAGATATCGGCGAGCATCTTGTTAGAGCCAAACCGCTTGCCCTCGCCCGAAGCCATAATGACGCATCCAAGTTTCATGGTGATACCTCCCCTGAAACCATCGTACCCATAACTCGCGCCGCGGGCATCCACATCGAAAGCGCTTATCCCGCACGCCCGCGATGCAAAATAGGGGCACCCCGCCAGTTGGCAGAGCGCCCCCTTTACATGGCTTACCTCAGCCCGGCTTTAGGCCTGGAGCCAACGGGCGGTGTTGCGCTCGTCGAGGGCCTTGAGGGTAGCGGCGGGATCGGCAACCTTCTGCAGGAACATCATGGCTGCGATGGCGTACGGCTTGTAGCTGGCCTCCTTGTACATGCCCACGCGGTGCATGTCGAAGACGTCGGCGTTGACCTCGCCGTGCTCGCAGGAGACACCGGAGATGTCGGCGGGCAGCGGGTGCATAAAGATGGTGTCCTGGCCGTTGGCAGTCTTCTCCATGAGCTCGGTCGTGGAGCACCAGTCCTGATGGGTGGCGTTCTGGGCGAGCAGCTCCTTCTCGAGCGCTGCGATGCCGGCGTCGTCGCCCTCGGCGTACAGGTTGGTGCGCTTCTCCATGGCTGCAAACGGAGCCCAGCTCTTGGGGATCACGATGTCGGCGCCCTCGAAGGCCTCGGCCATGGTGTTGACCTGCTTAAAGGTGGTGCCGGACTCGGCGGCATAGGTCTTGGCGCGCTCGACGACCTCGGGCATGAGGTCGTAGCCCTCGGGGTGAGCCAGGGTGACGTCCATGCCAAAGCGGGGCAGTAGGCTGATCAGCGACTGCGGGCAGGACAACGGCTTGCCGTAAGAGGGCGAGTAGGCCCAGGTGACGGCAACCTTCTTGCCCTTGAGGTTCTCGAGGCCGCCAAACTCGTTGATGAGGTAGAGCATGTCGGCAGAGGACTGCGTGGGGTGATCGGAGTCGGACTGCAAGGAGATGAGCGTGGGACGGTGATCCAGAACGCCGTCCTCGTAAGCCTGCTGGACAGACTCGGAGACCTCGGCCATATAGGCGTCGCCCTTGCCGATGTACATGTCGTCGCGGATGCCGATGACGTCGGCCATGAAGGAAATCATGGTAGCGGTCTCGCGGACGGTCTCGCCGTGAGCGATCTGGGACTTCTTCTCGTCCAGGTCCTGCAGCTCAAGGCCGAGCAGGTTGGCGGCCTTAGAGAAGGAGAAGCGCGTACGGGTGGAGTTGTCGCGGAACAGGGAGACGGCCAGGCCCGAGTCGAAGATCTTGGACGAAACGTTGCTCTCGCGCAGCTCGCGCAGTGCGTCGGCGACGATGTAGAGAGCCTTGAGCTCATCGGTGGTCTTGTCCCAGGTGTGCAGGAAGTCGCTGCCGTACATACCCTTAAAATCGAGGCCGTTCAGCTGCTCGACGAGCTCGGTAAACTTGGCGTCCATGGAAATGTCCTTTCTAAAGATGAAACGATCGCAATGAGTAGATGTGCTCCGGCATGCGCGTGTGGCTAGAACATGCAGAGCACCATGACGAGGACCCGCCACCGTTGAGGAAGCATGGGAGATAACGACCGCGGGCCCCAAGTCAACAAGGGGTGCCGGGGACATAAACTGTCCCCGGCTCAACAAGATCGAGGAATGGGACTAGTCGATCTTGTTGTTGGTCAGACCGGCGCGGAACACGGTGGCGTCGCCATCGGCCTGGCTCGGATCGTAGAGGTTCAGGGCAGCCACATACATGGCGGCAGCGGTGACCAGGTCGTCCTTGTAGGTGACCTCGTTGGGAGCGTGAGCCTGAGACTCGGCACCCGGACCAAAGCCGACGCAGGGGATACCGTAGCGGCCCTGGATGGAGACGCAGTTCGTGGAGAAGGTCCACTTGTCGCACAGCGGACGACCGGTGCGCTTGTCCATGCTGGGCTCGCAGCCGATGCGCTCGTCACCAAACATAGCCTTGTGGGCGTCGACGAGGGCCTTGACGTGCGGAGCGGTCTCCTTGTTGATCCACGTGGGGAAGTAAGCCTCGGTCTCGTAGACCTCGCCGGTCCAGGACGGACGGTCGTACATGTACATGGAGACCTTCACGTCGTCGCCGTACTTCTTGGCGGCCGGCAGGTTGCGGATCTCGTCCAGGCAGGACTCCCAGGTCTCACCGGCGGTCATGCGACGGTCGATGGAGATGGCACAGGAGTCAGCGACAGCGCAGCGGCTGGGGCTGGTGTAGAAGATCTGACTGACGGTGCAGGTGCCGCGGCCCAGGAAGCGGGCGTCCTCGAAGTGCTCGGGGTTGTACTTGGGGTCGAGCATCTTGACGAGGCCCTTGATGTCGGTCGACTCGTCGCAGCCGTTGTTGTTGAGGGCGCGGACGTCGGCGATGATGTCGGCCATCTTGTAAATGGCGTTGTCGCCGCGGTCGGGAGCGGAGCCGTGGCAGGAGGTGCCGTGAACGTCGACGCGGATCTCCATGCGGCCGCGGTGGCCGCGATAGATGCCGCCGTCGGTGGGCTCGGTGGAGATCACGAACTCCACCTGGTTCCGGGCGTCCTCGGGGCCGTTGAAATATTCATTGACGATGGACTGCCAGCACATACCGTCGCAGTCCTCCTCCTGAACGGAGCCCACCACCATGATCCTGTAGCCCTGGGGAATCAGGTCCAGATCCTTCATGATCTTGGCGCCATAGGTGGCGGCGGCCATGCCGCCCTCCTGGTCGGAGCCGCCCCGGCCATAGATGACCTCGTCGGTTTCATAGCCCTGATAGGGATCGGCCTCCCAGTTTTCGATGTTGCCGATGCCCACGGTGTCAATGTGGGAATCCAGGGCGATGATCTTGTCGCCGGTACCCATCCAGCCAATGACGTTGCCCAGCTTGTCGAACTCCACCTTGTCATACCCCAGGCTTTCCATTTCCTGGGCGATGCGGCGGACGACGCCCTCTTCCTGGCAGGATTCCGAGGGGATGGCGATCATGTCCCGCAGGAACTTGGCCATAGCGGGACGATAGTCCTGTGCGGCCTTCTTGATGGCTTCGAAATTCATGGTGTTACCTCCGTTTGCTTTCCTTATTTTCT
>UQIG01000006.1 GCA_900541135.1 uncultured Collinsella sp. | reverse complement strand
GATTCGCCTTAGTCTCGTGGGCTCGGAGATGTGTATAAGAGACAGAATCAGCAGCGTACCGAACAGGCCAAAGGCCACGCCGGCGGTGCAGACCATCGCATACTTCCAAGAAGCCTCGAGGGCCGTCTTGTTCTTGTAGATACCCACGAGGAACACGGTGGAAAGCGTGGTTGCCTCCACGGCGGCCCACGTGAGGATCATGTTGTTGGACAGGCACGCGAGCAGCATGGTGAACACGAACAGGCTAAACAGCGCAAAATACTGCTTGGCGCGCTCGGCGGGCATGGAGCCCTCCTCGATATCGGCCTTTACATAGGGCAGCGAGAACAGCCCCGTAAGAAAACCGATAAAGCCGATGAGCAGCACAAAGATGGCGCCCAGCGAATCGAGGTGGAACCACAGGCCAAGAGCGCTCGCGGTGTCGCCGCTCGTAAGGACGTCACCGGCCGTCATAATCGACAGCACCAGGACGGCTGCGACGGAGACCAGGTTGAGACCGGCAAACACGTTATAGGACGTGTTCTTGGGCATAAACGCCATGACCAGCGAGAACACCAAAGGAGTCGCGAGCAGGGCGAGAATCAACGTTTCCATGGACTACCCCCTCAGCTCGGACAGGTCGCGCGCATCGAGCGAGTGGGAGTCGTCCCAAATGCGACGCACGACGATGGACATGATGATGACGGCAAAGATGGCGTCGGTGGCGATACCGATCTCGATGATCTCGGGAGCGGTGGGGGCCAAAAGCGCGAGCGTCACATGGCTGCCGTTTTCCATAAGGCAGTATCCAAAGATCTGCTTCATGATGTTGCGCTGCGAGATGATGCAGGTGAGGCCCACAAAGAAGTGAGCGAAGCTAATGGCGAGCGCAGGCGTTGCGACCTCAGCCGTGGGCAGGCTGATCTGCGTCACGACGGCAAAGCAAATCGCGACCTCGACGGCGATGATGCAAATAGCCCATGCGGGCTTAAGGCCGGCCTTGAGCGATGCGTCGCTCGGCTCGCCCATCTTCTTGTATGCGCGGTTGAGGATGTAAGGGACCAGGACGACCTTAGTGATAAAGGCAGATCCAGCCCACATAAGCAGCTCCTGCGCACCAGTGGTGACACCGAGCGTGGCGAGAAGCCCCACGAGCACCAGCGACTGCACCGCATACCAGCGGATGGCGTGCTTGATGTTCTTGGAGACGACCACCATGGTGGACGTGACGATCAGAAGGCCGCCAAGGATGTTGACGATCGAATAACCCATGTCGTTCTACCTCCTAACCGATCCAGCTGGCCGAAAGCGGGCCGCTGACGATGACCATGATGATGAGCACGATAAACACAAACGCCATCGCGCGGGGAAGCGGGGCTCCCGCAGCGACCTCTTCGCTCGGCTCGCCGGGCAGGCAATAGCCCATCCACTTGAGGAACCAGGCGAAAGTGGCGACGGTCTCGGCAACCATGATGCACACGAGCACCAGGATCGCGACGTTGCCGGCACCCACAGAAAAGCCGCCGGCGATAATCTGGAACTTCGAGAAGAACGTGTTCATAGGCGGCACGCCGGCAATGGCGAGTGCCGCGACACCAAAGCCCACGCCCGAGATCGGGTACTTCTTTACGATGCCGCGAAGCTTGGGCAGCATACGCGTGCCGAGCGTAAAGGAGAACGAACCGGCGATCAGGAAGAACAGCGTCTTGGCGAAAGCGTGGTTAAAGATGTGGCACACGGCGCCATCAAAGGCAAGCTGGCTGCCAAAGACCGAAAGGCCCAGGCCAAAGAACACATAGGAGAGCTGGGCGATCGTGGAGAAGGCCAGCAGGCGCTTCATGTCCTTTTGCGGCAGGTACATAAGGAAACCAAAGAGCATGGTGACCATGGCGTCGATAATGGCGACCCAGCCCACGATCTCGGGAATCTCGCCGGCAGAGACGAGTGCGCGCGCGAACACGCACACGCCGACCTTAACCATCGAGGCACCATGCAGGTAGGCTGAAACAGGCGTCGGTGCCTCCATGGCCGAAGGCAGCCACATGTACATGGGGACCTGTGCGGACTTGGCCCAGGCCGCAAACAGCACGAGCAAAAGGACGATAGCCTTGAGCTTGGCGTCGAGGCCGGCAATCGCGGTGATGGCGAAGGTACCGGTGTGGGCAAACACGATGGCGGCGCCCAGATACAGGCCGAGCGCACCGATATGCGTGATGATCAGGGCCTTCATGCCGGCCTTCTTGGCCGTAGGCGACATGTAGTAGCTAATGAGGCCCCAAGAGCACGCACCCGTGATCTCAAAGAACACGAGCTGGCCCAAAAGGGTCGAGCTGTACACGAGGCCGGCCATGGCGCCGATGAAGGTCGCGAGGTACGCGTAGAAGCGACGACGCGGCGCATCGGGATGCTCACGGTTATTCTCGCTCATATAGGGAATCGAATAGATCACGACAAGCAGGCCGATACCCACAAAGGCGGGCGCGAGCAGCGTGCTCATGCGATCGAAGGTGAATCCCATAACGAGGGTCTGCCCAAACGAGATCAGGGGGACCTGCGTGTCGGGCATGCCGGCGCCAGCGAAATTCGCGGCGAGGGCGATGGTGCAGACCGTCGAGACGGCGGCACCCAAAACGCTGAACCACTTGGCGTACGGACGGGGGAACAGGGCGACGAGCACCGAGGCCACCATCGGGGCCGCGATAGCGACCAAGCCGAGAAGGGACAGACTGACTGCAAATGACATTGTTTCTCCCTTCTCCTACACGCCTACGACCACGAAGACAAACGCCAGAACGGCGATGCCCACAACGGCCCAGGTCTGATTGCCAAGCACCTTAAAACGCGAGCGCGAGCAGGAGTTCTCGATCACGCCGCACACGACAAAGTCGATCAGGCACTTCACCAGGAAGATGACCGCGCCCAGAACGGCGGCAGCGCCCACGGTCGCGGGCTCGCCCCAGGGGACGAAGATCGCGCAGAACCAGGCGACGACCAGGACCTGCTTCATGGACATGGCGAGCTTTGCCATCGCAAGCGACGGGCCGGAAAGCTCGGCGAGCGGACCTTCCTGAAGCTCCTGCTCGGCCTCGGCCTGATCAAACGGCAGCTTGCCGAGTTCCATGTAGCAGGCGATCGCAAAGGCGATGCCGGCGAGAATCACGGCGACCGGCGCGTCGACGGCGCCCGTCATGATGTGCTGACCCATGGTGGCGATGTCGGTGGAGCCGCACACCAGGGCGGCGGCAAACAGCGCCAGCAGCATGGACGGCTCGATGAGCACGCTCATGAGCAGCTCGCGGACGCCGCCGATACCGGCGTAGGCGTTGGACGAATCCACACCGCAGAGGGCGAAGAAGAAGCGGGCGAGCGCCAGGCTGTACATGATGGTGATGGCGTCACCAAAGACCGGGATGGGGCTTTGTGCCGTAAAGAGCGGCAGGCCCATCGCGAGCATAAAGGCGACGGCGAAGAACAGCGGCGGCATAATGCGCAGCGCAAAGCTCGCGTCCTCGCTCTGGGACTCGGGGCGCGCAAAGAGCTTGGCCAGGTCGCGGTAGTCCTGCATGATGCTGGGGCCGCGACGGTTGTGCATCTTGGCGCGGATAACGCGACCGAGACCGGAGAAGAACGGCGCGACGGCCATAACGACCACGCCCTGCAGAACGGCAAGTACGATGTTGTTCATGCTCTCCCCTCCTTAACCCATTTGCACGGCGAGCACGAGGAACACCACGAGTGCCGCGACGATGTAGCAGATATAGATGCTGTAGTTGCCGCCCTCGAGCTTAGTCGCGAGGTCGGCGAGCTTCTCGACACCCTTATGCGGGGCATCGACGAGAACCTTGTCGGGTACGGGCTCCACAGCCTCGGCCACACCGGTGAGCTTCTGGAAGAAGTGCGCGATGGACCAGCAGACGGCCGTGCAGCGGTCGCGCAGCGTGTAGAGCGGCTGCATAAACCAGGACACCTCGGAGGCAAAGGTCGTGGCCACGACGGGCATATGCTCGTTGGGAGCATAGCCGCATGCCCACGGCTGGGACTTCTGCACCTTGCCGACGGTCTTGAGCTTGCGATAACCGCAGGCAAGGCCGACGAGCACCACGAGCGCAATGGCGATCGCGGGCGTGGAGGTGGCAGCGCCGGAGTACTGGTTCATGAGCTCCATGCCCTCGGCGGCAAACACGCCACCGTACGGATGCAGCACGGACGCGGCGACATCGACCAGCACGGGAGCGATCACGGGAGCGCCAATGCCCAGCACGACGCAGATGGCCGCGAGCAGGCCCTGCGCAAACACCATGGGGGCGGGAACCTCCTTGGCATTAGCCGCGGCCTCCGAGCGGGGCGCGGAGGCAAAGGAGACGCCATAGGCCTTGACGAAGCACGTGACAGCCAGCGCACCGGTAATGGCAAGCGCGACGGCAGCGAACACGGCCACGATCATGACGGCCTTGTCACCCTGCATGGCAGCGTTAAAGAGCGACTGGTAGGTAAACCACTCGGACACAAAGCCGTTGAAGGGCGGGATGGCCGAGATGGCAAGCGCGCCAATGAGGAAGCAGATGGCCGTTGCCGGCATACGACGGAACAGGCCGCCCATCTTCTCCATATTGCGCGTACCCGTGGAGTACAGCAGCGCACCGGCGCCCAAGAACAGCTCGCCCTTAAACATCGCGTGGTTAAACGTGTGGTAGAGGGCGGCCATCAGAGCCAGGACGGCGATGCCGACCGAGTTGAGCGCCATGGCGGCCATGGAGGCGCCGACGCCGAGCAGAATGATGCCGATGTTCTCGACGGAGTGATAGGCCAGCAGACGCTTGATGTCATGCTCCTGCAGGGCGAAGGCCACGCCGAGGACCGACGAGATCGCACCGAAGACCATGACCATAAGGCCCCACCAGACCTGAACGCCCGAGGCGGAGAGCAGGTCGAGACCAACCTTGAGGATACCGAAGATACCGATCTTGATCATGCCGCCAGACATGAGGGCCGACACGTTGGACGGCGCCTCGGGATGTGCCTTGGGCAGCCAGCCGTGCAGCGGGATGATACCGGCCTTGGCGCCAAAGCCAAAGAAGGCGAGCACGAAGCACACGGATGCGACCGCAGGGCTAAACTGCGTAGCGCGGAAATCCGCAAAGGCAAACGAGCCACCGGCGAAGTTGGTCATGGTGAGGAAGCTCGCCATGATGAGCACAAAACCCACGTGTGCGATCACAAAGTAGAGCCAACCGCCATGGATGGAGTTCTCGTTCTCCTCGATCACGACCAGGAAGTACGAGGTAAGCGACATGAGCTCAAAGGCGACCAGGAACCAAAACACGTTGTCGGCGGTGATGACGAGCATCATGGACGCCACGAAGGTGTTAAAGAAGAAGCCAGCGCGGCCCTTTTTGCCCGGGTACTCATCAAAGTAGTTGAGACCGTAGATCGAACCGGCAAACGCGAGCACCGAGATGAGCGCCACGAACAGACCGGACAGCTGATTGAGCAGCAGCTGGAAATGGGCAAACGGGAAGAACACGACGGTGTCGACCGACGTGACATCGCCCAGCACGGCCTGGATACCGGCCACAAACGAAAGCACCGCGGCGACGGCGCCGATAAGGCAGCCGGCGGTCTTGGCGGCGTTATCGGCCTTGATCAGCAGAACCGAGGCGAGCGCACCGATGCACGAGACGGCAAGCGATGCGATAAACAGCGTCATGCTATCCATTGTTTACGCTCCCTTCTGCTTTCTCGGACAGACCCTGGGCCACAGCGGTAACGTCGACGGACGGACCGTTTTCAATCGAGCGCAGGCGCTTGGCCTCGTCGAGTTCGCGATCGGCCGCGCCGCCCATGACGGTCAGCGCCTTGGTGGGGCACGCCGCCACACAATGCGGGCCGTCCGGATCGAAGGCGCACAGGTCGCACTTGACAGCACATGTGTACTGGCCGGGAGCCCACTTAAGCAGGCTGCTCAGGGACTTAGGATACGAAGGCGTCGGGTCGCACATGCCTGCAACACCGGCGATAGACGTGCCATCGGGATGGATGGCACCGAAGGGGCACGCGATGGCGCACAGCCTGCACCCGATGCACTCCTGCTCCTTGACGTGGATGCGATCGCCATCGTGCTCGATGGCATTCACCGGGCAAACCTCGGCGCAGGGGGCACCCTCGCAATGGTGGCAGGCAAGGGCGGCCGAAATACCGCCGGTCTTCACGAGCGCCAGGCGCGGCGTATCCTGAAGACCCTGCATCCGGTGGGCGTCGGCACAGGCGGACTGGCATGTCCCGCAGCCGATGCACCTCTCCGGGTTGATGTCGATGAAGCGGTTCATCCCCACTTCCTTTCAAAATAACGGGCCGGGGTCCCGAACGTACGGGACGCCCGGCCCAAAAAGCCAACGAGAACGGGACTACACGATTTGATTCACGTGCGTCTCGTCATCGAACTTGGCGGCGCCGGGCTCAACGTCTTGGGGAGCGGCGGCGTCCACCAGAGCCTGCTTGAGCTCGGTGTACTGACGCTCTACCTCGCCCTCGGCCCAAACCTGGTCGGCAATGGCGTCGACCTGGCAGGCGGAGAACTTGTCCTCGGGCGTGTGCGAGACCGGGTCGACCTTGTGAATGGTCAGCTCGTTGCACTTGCCGATCCACCACTGGTAGGTCATATAGACCGTGCCCTTGTTGATGCGGTCGCTCACGTCGGCGCGGCTGTATACCTGGCCGCGGCGGCTGTGGATCGAGACGATGTCGCCGTTCTTGATACCGCGCGCCTGGGCGTCCGCGGGATTCATGCGGACAAAACCGGGCTCGTCGGCGAGCAGCGCCAGCGTCTTGCAGTTGCCGGTCATCGAACGGCAGCTGTAGTGGCCGACCTCGCGGACGGTGCACAGGATGAGCGGGTACTCATCGTCGGGAAGCTCGGAGGGCGCCTCCCAGTCGTGCGCCATCAGGTTGGCGCGGCCGTCCTTGGTGGTGAACTTGCCACCAGCGAACATGTCGGGCGTACCGTGGTCGTTCACATCGGTGCTCTTGACGGGCCACTGGGCGTAGCCGCCCTCGGGAGCCATCTTCTCGTAGGTCGCGCCCACAAAGTTGGGGCACAGGCTAATGCACTCGTTCCAGATCTGCTCGGTGTTGTCGTAGTGCATGGGATAGCCCATACGCGTGGACAGGTCCGCGAAGATCTCCCAGTCGTGACGGCACTCGCCCTTGGGCGGAACGGCCGCGTCAAAGTGCTGGAAGCTACGGTCGGATGCGGTAAAGACACCCTCGTGCTCGCCCCAAGAGGTGGCAGGCAGGATGACGTCGGCGAGCATGGTCGTCTGCGTCATAAAGATGTCCTGACAAATGAACAGATCCAGCTCGGAGAGCGTCTTGCGCATACCGGCCGAATCGGGCTCGGTCTGCACCGGGTCCTCGCCGTAGTTGTAGAAGCAGTGCACCTTGCCCTCGTCGACCAGGTGGCCCAGGTCGGTGAGCTTGTAGCCCTCCTCGAGCGGGAGCTTTTCCTCGGGCACGCCCCAAGCCTTGGCAAACTTGGCACGCACTGCGGGGTCGGTGACTTTCTGGTAGCCAGGGTACAGGTTGGGCAGCATGCCCATATCGCAGGAGCCCTGGACGTTATTCTGGCCACGCACGGGCGCGAGGCCGGAGTTGGGTTTGCCGATCTGACCGGCAACGCAGGCGATGGAGGCGATGGTGTGCACCGTCTTCAGGTTCTGCTTCTGCTGGCATACGCCCATGCCCCAGCCAATGATGGCAGAGGGCTTCGCCGTGGCGTACATCTCGGCAGCTTGGTGGATCAACGCGGGCTCGACACCCGTGATGTCCTGTACGGATTCGGGAGTGTAGTTCTTGATGGTCTCCCACCACTCGTCAAAGCCGTTCGTGTGCTCGGCGACGAATTCCTTGTCGTAGAGGCCATCGTTGACCAAGCAGTTGGCAAAGGCGTTGAGGAACGCAACGTTGCAACCGTTCTTGATCGGAAGGTAGAGATCGGCGATACGCGCGGTTTCGATATGGCGCGGGTCGGCGACGATGATCTTGCAACCCTTTTCTTTGGCTCGCACGATACGCCTTGCGACGATGGGGTGCGAATCGGCAGGGTTATAGCCGAAGAGGAAAATGCAGCCCGCATCCTCCATACCGGGGATGGAGCATGACATGCAACCTGAACCAACCGTGTCCATCAGACCGAGGACAGTAGGGCCGTGTCAAGTACGGGCGCAGTTGTCTACGCTGTGGGTGCCGATGCACGCACGCGTAAACTTCTGCATGACGTAGTTCGCCTCATTGCCGCCGCCTCGCGAAGAGCCGGTGGTCATGACAGCGTTAGGACCATATTCGTCAATTATGGCCTGCATCTTAGATGCGGTGAAATCCAGTGCCTCGTCCCAGCTTACGCGCTCAAGATCCGCGCCCTTGGTGCGGCGGATCATCGGGTGCAGTACGCGGGGAGTCAAGATCTTGGTGTCGTTGATGAAGTCGTAGCCGCTCATGCCCTTAAGGCACAGCTCGCTCTGGTTGGTGATGCCGTTGAGCGGTTCGGTACCCACGACCTGGCCGTTTTGGACCAAGAGGTTAAACTGGCAACCGGCGCCGCAGTACGGGCAAATCACTTTATGCTTCTCCATGACACCCTCCTTCCTTTCTCTGCTACCGAATACTCGGTACTTATTTGACAATCATTGGGCCTGTCGCCCGACGCTTACGCCTCGTTTTCGATGGTGGCGCGGGCACGCTCGGCAGTCAGTTCTGCCAGACGCTCCTCGTCTACCAGGGTGAGGCCCTTGGTCGGACACGCCTCGGCACACGCCGGACCGCCGGGACGGTCCACGCACAGGTCGCACTTGAGCACGAAGCTCTTAGTCTGCGAACCCACGCGAACGTCACCCATCAAGACGGGGACCTGCGTGGTCGCCACGCTCACGGCGCCAAAGGGGCATGCCATGACGCAGCTCTTGCAGCCGATGCAGTTGTCCTCGTTGACGCCGATGCGATGGTTCTTTGGATCAAAGAACAAGGCGCCCGTGGGGCAGGCCTTGGCGCACGGAGCGTCCTCGCAGTGGTGACATGCCACCGGCGCGGAAATCTCGTAGGTGCGCGTTACGCGCAAGCGAGGTGCGGCGATGTTGCCGGGAATATCGTGCGCCTCGATGCACGCCGCCATACAGGTTTGGCACCCAATGCAGCGTGAAGAATCAGCCACGACTCGTTTATTGCCCATGTTGTTCACTCCCTCCTGAATCCCATGCCGGAGAGACCCTGTCGACGTTGCCCCGGACCGCCCGTGGTCCGGCATCGACGAATCGAATGCATGCGGCGAAACATGCACTCGGTAGAGTTTCTCCAACGATATATAGGTTAAATATACGCAGTTGCAGGGGGCAAACTTGAGCATAGGCCCTGCAATACGGGTGTATTGCAGGGGTTTTGGCAGGTTGGAATTATTCTCTAGAAGCTATAAAGGTGAGTGTATTACATGCGTACGCCTCAGAGATTTTTATGCGCTCTCATTTTGGATGTACTACGCTTGTATTCGTGTTTATGGTTATCAACTTGAGTGAAATAAAGTAATCGTTATAAGATGCTCAAGTATCGGCACATGCCGCATTTGACCGACTATATTGCACGCTCATTAAGGGGGCCAGTGATGTCATCGACTCAAAAAAGAGCCATCCTGCAGGTGCGCATTCGCGAGGAAGACAAGCAGCATGCCGAGCATCTCTACGATGCCATGGGCACATCGCTCGCCGAGGCTGTCCGCTTATTTGTCGCGCAAAGCATTTTGATGCGCAAGCTCCCCTTTCAGCCGGTCGCCGTGCGCTCAAAGAACGGCACCGCCGCCTATGGATCGCTCAAAGCATATGGTGACCCCAATCGCCGCTCCGAAGAGCGCAATGCCTGGATTGAGTACCTTGCCACAGAAAGCGACGATTCGATTTTGGGTCCCGAGGAAGTAGATATCCATGAGTAGCACCATCATCGACGAGACCGTCATCCTGCGCTACCTGCTTGACGACGACGAGGTTCTGTCACCGCGCGCCGCCAAGGTCATCGCCACGCGCACCGCTCGCGTCTACCCCGAAATCATCACGCGCGTCGTGGTCACACTGCGCGACGTCTATAAGGTTCCCCGCGTTGAGATTACTGCGGCCATGAAGAGGTTGCTCGATGACGTCATGGTCGACGAGCCCACCGTTGTCGCCCTTGCCGTCAAACTCTTTGGCAAGACCCATATGGACTTTACCGACTGCCTCCTCGCAGCCCGAACCGCCATCTACAACGATGATGTCGTGAGCTTTGGCAAGCCCATCATCCAAGGCATGATCGACTACCGCCGCCAGCGCCAAACCGCCGCCGACGCCCGCGACCGCGCCGCCGAAGCCCGCAGCCGAAGCACCGACTCCACCATCGACAAACTCCGCCACCGCCCCCGCAGCTAACCCCATCCCCATCTGAGTTGCGGTGAAATAGTTCCTGGATTTAGGCTATTCGAGCTTTTCAGGAACTATTTCACCGCAACTTTCTGTAAGGGTGGTTTTTAGTGCCGCCGAGGGGCACTAATCAACCGTTTGCCGATATGTTTGGCTCCGACTCATGGCTCTGACCTGCCCCGTCAAGCTTTTGGTCAGTTCATGGCAAGGTCTGGCGGACCAAATATGGGATAGCGTAGTGTCATTCACTCCCCCTCGAGACCATGGGGTCGAAAATGAGTCATGATAAACGCTGTTCCAAATCGCAAGCAGAGCTATTCTTCCGGTTATTCGAGGCCCATCATGGCGGGCATCTGTTTGTAGCTACCAAAAAATGGGATGAACGCTGTGCCTACGCGCTCATGCAAAAAGAGATGATTATTCGACTCTACAACCATGTCTACGCTGACCCCGCGTATTGGAATGACCTCGGCGTCGAAGATCGCATCTTTCAATTGGCATCCGCTATTGCGGTCGTTGAACCGGATGCCGTGTTTTGTGGAGCAACGGCGGCACTGCTCTATGGCGTCGGTTCTGCATATTCGCTTCTCGACAAGGTGCAAGTGCTGCTGCCGCGTTCCACCAGACGCGATATGTACGAATTCGTTGAATACCGACGCTGGCGGCCGGGCGACGTATGGCAGCTCGGCCCGTTTACGTTAACGGATCCATATCGCACGGTGGTCGACATCGCCCGAACGAGCGCTTTTCGATATGCACTAGGCTATGTCGACGGGTTGGCTCGTGAGTACGGTGTCGAGCGTGAAGAATTGCGTGCATATGCACAAGCGAACTGCCGCGGACTGCACGGCATCGCGCGCGCATTTGACGTTTTTGAACACATGGATGGCAGATCGGATAACGGTGGAGAATCCGAGGCACGGGCGGCAATGATTCTGGCGGGAGTTGCCGCTCCCGAACTTCAGGTTGAAATCACTCGACCGGGAAACGCCGGCTATTATTTGGCAGATTACGGCTGGCAGATGCCAGACGGCTCTTGGATGCTGGCTGAGCTGCATGGACTAGGCAAGTTTGAGGACGATGCCCAAAATAATCCGGAACATACTGCGGCAAAAACCTATCGAGCTGCCCTCATGCGCGACGCGAACCTGCGTGCCATGGGCCACAACGTCATTCATTTCAAGCTCTCAGACACCCTCGATGTCAAAGCGTTCGGCTCCATGATGCGCGGCTACGGTATACCAACCACAAAACCCTACACAGACTCCTGACCGGCTGCCCTCATCTTCTCGACAACAGAACCCATCATCGACCCAGCCCGCTCGGCCTCAATAAGTTGCGGTGAAATAGTTCCTGGATAACAGCTTTTGTGGCTAATCCAGGAACTATTTCACCGCAACTTAGGAGGGGATGTGGGGTCCCGGCATGTATATGAAAATGGCTCTGGTCCCAAAAGGAACCAGAGCCATTCGTCTATCTTATGGAGCGGGCGACGGGAATCGAACCCGCGTCATCAGCTTGGAAGGCTGGGGTTCTACCATTGAACTACGCCCGCAAGATATGGTCGGGACGACAGGATTTGAACCTGCGACATCCTGCTCCCAAAGCAGGCGCGCTACCAAACTGCGCCACGTCCCGAAGGTGTTGAGCAGCTAAGGTCTAAACCTTGCGTGTCCCAAAGCGAAGGAAATTATAGGGGAGACTCCCCGCCTGTGCAAGCATTGACGCCTTAGCTCCTCGAATGTGCGACAAAACGACTATGGAGCAGACCGATCACAAAGGCAACCACGGCAACCGGCGCCCACGCGGCTCCAATGTCGGCAAGCGGCAGTGCATCGAACGGCAGCCACGCGCCCGCAAAGAACGCATCGCGGACCGAGGTGATCACACTCTGCACCGCGACAACGCCGCCGACCCACACCCACACCTGCGGATGAGCGTCGCAAAAGCCGTGCACCAGGCCCATCAGTACCAGCACGATGGCAACGGGATACAAGGCGTTGAGCATGGGCACCGAGAACATAAGAATCACGTCGAGGCCCACATTGGAGAGCACGCACGAAAACGCTGCGAACACAAAGGCGAGAATCGCAAAGGGACGGCGCATGGCCTCCTCGGAGGCCTCCGCTCCCCCTTCGACCACATACGTCTCGCAGAAGTAACGCGAGCAGCAGCTGATGAGGCCGATGCACACGTTCATGCAGGCGAGAAAGAAAATCGCAAATACCACAACCGTGCCGACAAGGCCAAAGTGCATGGAGGCCGAGCGAGCAAGGATTGCAGCGCCGTTGGTGGCGTCGGGCATCACGGTGCCGAGCTGCATACCGGCAAGGGCCAAGCCGCAATAGATGATGGCCATGAGCACGCCGGCGATCACACCGGAACGCGAAATCTCGAAGGCCACGCGTTTGTCATCGGTAACACCCAACTCGTGGATGGTCTCGGCGATGATGATGCCGAAGGCGAGCGACGCAAGCAGGTCCATGGTCTGGTAGCCGGTCAAGAAGCCTTGAACCGCAGCGCCGGCATCATAGGGAGCTTGCGGGGCAGCAGCCGGTCCCAGCGGCGAGATCACGGCAGCACCCACGACCAGCACGATGAGCGCGATGAGCGCGGGGCCCGTAATGCGACCGAGTACGCGTGTGATGACCCCCGGGCGCAGCGTAAGCACAAACGCGACGACAAAGAAGCCGACGGCAAACACCAGGCGAGCCGTGCCGAGCGAGACGCCCTCGGGCAGCAGCGGCACTAGCATCTCGAACGCCGTAGAGCTTGTGCGCGGAATGGCCAGGCACGGACCGATGGCCAGGTAGACCGCCGCAACGAAGAATTCACCAAACTTAGGATGCACGCGCCCGGCCAGCTCGCGGGCCGTGCCGGCGAGCGCGACGGCGATAAATCCCATGACGGGCAGACCGATGGCGGCAATCAGAAAGCCGAGCATGGCGACCGGCGTGGCAGAACCTGCCTGGAGCGCCAGCAGCGGCGGAATAATGAGGTTGCCGGCGCCGAAGAGCATCGAGAACAGGGCGATGCCAACGGTAACGACATGATCGGAGCGTAGACCACGCGGGGCGGATGAGGCCATATGCACACCTTTCGGGTCGAAACAAAAACGGGACGGGCAAAAACACCCGTCCCGCAAGTATAAACGGTCTAGCAGCTTTAGCAGGCTAAATCGCATAGAGCATCGATAGCCGTGTCAACTTCTTCGGTAGTGTTGAAATACCCAAACGAGAAGCGAACGATACCCTGGCGCTCGGTCCCCAGCGCGCGGTGCATGAGCGGAGCGCAATGGGCGCCGGGGCGCGTCGCAATCCCCCACCCTTGCATGAGCGCGTCCGAGATCTCGGCAGAGTCGATATCGCCCACGTTGAGCGACGCAATCGCAGAGCGCATCGGCTGGTCAAAGGCACCATAGAGCTTAATCCCCGGAATCTCGCGCACGCCGGCGAGGAAACGCTCGGCAAGCGCGCGCTCACGCGCCGCAATCGCCTCGGCCCCACCCTGGGCCTCGATAAAGTCGAGACCGGCAGAAAGGCCCGCGATGCCGTGACCGTTGAGCGTGCCCGCCTCAAGGCGCGTGGGCCACTCAAGCGGCTGCAGCGCATCGAAGCTGTGCACGCCCGTGCCGCCCATGGCCCAGGGCGCCACGTCGACACCCTCCGCCACGGCCAGACCGCCGGTGCCCTGCGGGCCCATCAATCCCTTGTGGCCGGTAAAGCACACGACGTCGAGCCCCATGGCCTGCATGTCGATCTTCGCCGTACCGGCAGACTGGGAGGCGTCGACGATCACCAGCGCACCGGCAGCATGAGCCATGGCCGCCACGCGCGCAATGTCGACCGCGTTGCCGGTCACATTGGAGGCGTGCGTCACCACCACAGCACGCGTGCCCAGCGTGACCAACCGCTCGAGCTCGTCGTAGTCGAGCACGCCGCTCGCATCGCAGCCCGCATGCTCAACGGTCACACCCTGCTCTGCCGCAAGGCGGTTGAGCGGACGCAGCACGGAGTTGTGCTCGAGCACCGTTGTGACCACACGGTCGCCGGGGCGCACCACGCCGTTTATGGCAGTGTTGAGCGCCGCCGTGGAGTTGGGCGTAAAGCACACATGGTCCGCCCTCGGGCAACCCAAAAGGCGCGCGAGCTTGGCACGGCAAACGTGAATCGTACGAGCGGCATCGAGGGCACCCGACGTGGCGCCGCGCCCGGCATTGCCGAGCGAGCACATCGCCTGCGTCACGGCATCGATGACCGTCTGCGGCTTGTGCATGGTCGTCGCCGCGTTATCCAGATAGATCATCGCACGACCTCCCACATATCAATCACGGTATAGCCCTCGGTGGGAACACCCGCCTCGGCGAGTTCGCCGCGCAGCAGTTCCTCATCGGCAGGCAACGCCTTCCACGCCAGACCGCAGCCGGCAGCGACCTCCCCAGGCACGGGAATCGTTCGCCCGGGAAGGCCGCGCTCAATGCACAGGGACTCGCAGCCCATGGCGGCCGCCGTGGTGGGAAACGTGATGACAAGCGCCGGGCGCTTCTCCCTCATGGCAACTCCAACCAATACGCTACGGGCGCACGACGCGCACGGCCTGCTCCATCTTCTCCACGATCACGTACATATTCGTGACCTCGCCCACCGCAAGCTGGTCTTTAATGCCATAGTGGTCGAGGCAGGTACCGCAGGTGAGAATCTCGACGCCCTGCTCGGCCAGGCCCTTCAGGTCATCGAGCACCGGCGAGCCCTCGACGGTGAGCTTGGCACCGCCGTTGTAGAACAGCATGGTCGCGGGCAGTTCCTCCTGCTGCGTCACGGCAAAGATAAACGCCTTCATGAGCTTGTGGCCCAGCTCGTCGTCGCCACGGCCCATGCAATCGGTGTAGACGGAAATGACGAGTTTGCCCTTGCCGGCGCTGGCATCACAGAAGGCAGCGCCATCCTGCTCGGGATCGGCCACGGCAACGGCGCCAGAGGTCGCCACGGTCACGTGCCACTCGGCGTCAGAAACCTTCTCGACCGAGGCCGTGCAGCCTTTCTCCTGCGCCATCTTGGAAATGTTCTTGACGGCGGTCTCATTATCGACCGAGGTCACGACGGCGCCCTCGCCATCGAGCTGCTTCAGGGCTTTGAGCGTCTTGACGACGGGCAGCGGGCAGGCATCGCCCATGGCATTGACTTCAATTTTGGTAGACATAGCTTTTCCTTTCGAAAGAACCGTTCTAGAGAACGGTAAACAGTTACATAAACGTGCGGGCTAGCGAACAACGTGGACGGCAGGACCGCCTGGCACCGACTCGCACACGCGACCGACGACGGCGGCAATACGTCCTTCGGCATGCAGACGGCGCGCAAGCTCATCCACATCGGCAGCAGGTGCCGCGATAAGCAGGCCACCAGACGTCTGCGGGTCGTACAGCGCGTCGAGCATGCCCGGCTCAAGGTCCTCGTCGGCCGTCACGCGCGGGCCAAAGAAGTCCTGGTTGCGGTAGGAGCCCGCGGGGATAATGCCCAAACGCGCCATGTCGAGCACCTGGTCAAAGAGCGGCACCGCCCCCGACGCAAGCTCAATCTGCACGCCCGAGCCCTCGGCCATCTCGCACGCATGCCCGATCAGGCCAAAGCCCGTGATGTCGGTGCAGCCGTGAAGCTCAAGTCCCTCGGCCAGACGAATCGGAGCCTCGTTGAGGGTGCGCGTCGAGTCAAACATGGCTGCGGCCTCGTCCTGCTCGATGAGCTCGCCCTTAATGGCCGTGGTGATGATGCCCGAGCCAACCGCCTTGGTCAGCAGTAACGCATCGCCCACGCGCGCGCCGCTGTTGGCGAGCATGCGGTCGAGCGCGACAAACCCGCTCACGGACAGGCCGTACTTGGGCTCGTCGTCGTTGATGGTGTGACCGCCCGCGATGGAGCAACCCGCCTCGACGCACTTGTCGGCGCCGCCCGCCAGAATCTGACCGGCAACCTCAACGCCCAGACAGCTCGGGATGCACAGCAAGTTCATGGCATGGCTCGGCCGCCCGCCCATGGCGTAGATGTCCGACAGCGAGTTTGCCGCGGCGATCTGGCCAAACAAAAACGGGTCGTCGACCATCGGTGGGAAGAAGTCGATGGACTGCACGAGACCCAAGTTATCGCCAACGCGAAAGACGCTCGCATCGTCGGAGGTATCGAACCCCACGAGCAAGTTGTCGTTATGCACATTGGGTAAATCGCCCAGGACCTGGGCGAGGGCTCCAGGAGCCAACTTAGCGGCTCAACCGCTCGCGGCAGTCATAGACGTGAGCTTAATCTGATCGTCAGCCATCGATACCTCCTCTCATCGGTCAATCATTTTCTCCCAGTATACGCATGAATGCGAGCCTGCGGCGGATGCATTAATTGAGCGCCTGTGCGCGAATCGCCGCGCCGATGGCACCGGCAAAGCGAGCCTGGGGCGAGGTGGTCACCGGCGACCCCAGCAGCTCGCCCAACCGCTCCACCACGAAGGCGTTCTCGCACAGGCCGCCGGTCAGGTAGTACGGGGCGCCCGCTGCCTGCCCGGCCATGGTCGCCACGCGCGAGACCACGCTGTCGATCACGCCACGCGCAATGTTCTCGCGCGGCTCACCGCGACCGATCAGGCTGATGACCTCGCTTTCGGCAAACACCGTGCACATGCTGCTGATCTTGGTGGGCTCGCCGGAACGCGCCAGGTCGGCCATCTGCTGCTGGGAAATACCTAGGCGGTCGGCCATGATCTCCAAAAAGCGCCCCGTGCCGGCGGCGCACTTGTCGTTCATGGCAAACTTGACTACGCGACCGCCCTTGATCTGAATGACCTTGGTGTCCTGGCCGCCCACGTCAATCACCGTGCCGTGATCGCCAAACAGGCGCACGGCACCAGTGCCGTGGCAGGTAATCTCGGTCACGACCTTGTGCGCATAGGGCACGGCAACACGGCCGTAGCCAGTCGCGACCACGCGAACATCGTCGCCCGTCACGTCATAGCCGGCTGCGGCGAGCTCACCGCGTAGACGCTCGGCCGCATCGACCGACGAATACCCCGTCGGCATGACGCAGGTCCACGCAATGGCGCTGTCCGTCTCCACCACCGCAGCCTTCGCGGCCGTCGAGCCTATGTCGATACCAATGCCAACCACGGCATCCTCCTTCTATGCGGCAAAGCGGCTGGTTCTTTGCCGCATTCGTCCTACAGGGTTTCGATAAAGGCAGCGATGCGCGTCTCGATCTGGCCCATGTCACCGTTGCTGTAGTCGGTCTCGATCTTCATATACGGAATACCCGCACCCTCGACGGCCTCCTGTATGCGCGCGCTCTCCACGTTAAAGGTGTGGCAAGCCTGTAGCACGCTCTCTACCACGCCATCGACATGATACTTCTCGCACATAGCCAGCGTGTTTTCCATACGACCGTCGTTGGGCGTCATGACCGAGCAGTTAATATCCAGATAGCGGTCGGCGATGGCGCGCAGGATGTCGGGAGCCTCCGGATCGATCATCATGGCCGCCGTACGCTCGCCCGAGCAGTCGTCCATGCACACGACCACGCCGCCGTTGGACTCGATGGTGCGACCCATCTTGTTGATCACGCCGCCCACCGGGCAACCGGTGATCAGAATGCGCTTGGCATCCGCCGCAACCGGGCGCTCGCCCGCGTCGTAGGCCTCGCGCAGCTTGACGACCTTTTGCTCCAGCTGCTGCGTATAAGCCTCGATATCAAAGCTGAACGTACCGGCAAACATGGTGCTCATCAGATCGACGCCGCTCATGGCCGCCGGCTGGTTGGCCTGCAGCGCAAACATCTCGAGCTGGGCCGCACGCAAACGGTTGCGACGGCGTACGGCGGCGCGCAGATCGTCATCGGTAATCGTGATGCCGTAGAAGCCCTCGAGCTCCTCCTTGAGCAGACGGCACTCCTCGTACCAGCCCTCGCGCTCGTAGGCGCGATCGCGACCCTGCGGAAGATGCAGAATATACGTGCGCTTGAGCTCGTTGAGCAGTTCGTACATCTTCTTCTTGCCGTCGCAGGTGGTCTCACCGATGATCATGTCGCTAAAGTACGTAAACGGGCACTTTTGCGAGTAGGCAAAACCGTAGGTCGACTTGATGAGCGGGCAGAGGTTTGCCGGCAGCACCTTCTCGGCCTCGGGAATCACCTCGTCGGATGTGCCGCACAAGGCCACACTTGCAGCGCCCGCGGCATCGATAATCTCGAGCGGCGTATAGCTGCACAAAAAGCCGACCAGGCGATTACCCGCCTGCTTGTAATCCTTGACGCGAATAAACGCCGCCTTGCGTTGCTCGTTGAACTCCTCAAACGTGGACGGCAACGGCTGTTCAATATTTTCCGGCATATAACTCCTAAACCTTTTAACCAACCAAGGAAACGGCTCTCCCAGGTGCCCGAGGTTGCCGTAAAAGGATCGCCGCGTACTTTGGTACGCAAGCGACGGTTTGAACGGCAAGATCGGGTGCCTGGGGAAGCCGCCGGGACGAATAGTCCTAAATGGTTTCCAAGAAAGCCTCGATCCTGGTTTGCAGTTGGCCAGCATCCTCGCCGGCGTAGTCGGTCGTGATGTGCATAAACGGAATGCCGGCTTCCTCGGCGGCCTTCTCCACGGCAAAGGACTCCATCTCGTAAAGCGTGCAGAACTGCAGCGCCACGTCCACGATGCCGTCGGCATGAAGGTCGCGTGCCATCTGAACGATGTCCTTCATACGCTGGTCGTTGGGCGTAAAGACGGCGCAGCTGATCTTAAAGTAGCGCTCGGCGATGGCGTCGAGCATCTCGTCGACCGTCTCGCCGGACTCGTCGACCAGGTCCTTGTAGTAGCGCGAGCCCGTGCAGGACTCCTCGCCCACCACGACGCCGCCGGCCTTCTCGATAAGGTTGAACAGTTTCCAGTTGGGGACGGCCATGGGCGTACCGGTGTACAGGATGCGCTTGGTGCCCTTGGGTGCCACACCCTCGCCGGCCTCGACACGCTGCTCGCACTCAGCCGCCATATCGTTGATGGCTCCGGTCAGACGCGGCGTGTCGTCCATAAAGGCGGCCTGAACGGTCAGCAGGCTGTCGAGACCGCTGATGGGCGCCGGGTCGGCAGCGCGGGTCGCAGCCAGACGCTGCAGGGCGCGACGCTTCTCATTGACGCTGTGGATGGCGGTCTTCAGACGCTCAGGCGTAATCGTGACGCCGCACTCCTCCTCGATCTTGGCGGCGAGCTTCTTGACCTCGGCCTTCCAGGTCACGAGCGTCGACTCGTCGTGCACGTTGGGAATATCCATGACGTACATGTTCTTTTGCGTGGCAAAGAACTCGTAGGCCTTCTTCTTGCCATCGCAGGTGTTCTCGCCCACCACCAGGTCGCTCGACTCGATGTAAGGGCAGACCTCACCCAGCTTAAAGCCGGCAAAGCTCTTGATGAGCGGACAGGTGTTGCGCGGCAAGTGCTCCTCGACCTTGTCGGTTGCCCAGTCGGCACCCGAGCACAGACCCACAGGGATACCGTCGCAGGCGAGCACGATCTCCTCGGGCACGTAGACGCAGAAGCTGCCAACAATCTTGGTGGCCTCGCCGGCCTCCTTCTTGTCGAGCATCTCCTTAATACGGCCGCTGTGGATGTTAGTGGCGACAAAATCCAGGTAGGACGTGGACTTGGGGCGATTGTTCTGCGTCAGGAACATATCGCCGTACATCTGGCCCACGGCGCCCAGCAGCATGTCGTGGTCGGCAAGATTCATGCCGAGGCTCTCCCACATCGGATGGAAATCGAATTCTTCAGCCATGACGGTTCCCCTCTCGAACCAAATACGGATAGCTACGGTATTGCTGCACGGTGGGTGGCGAAAACCCAGCCGTGCTCAAACCCGGAATTTTGGGGAACCTGCTTTGCAGCTGATTATTTAGTTGTGCGTCGTCTCTCCCGAAGCCGTGAACATACCTGCTCATATGCGGCTCCGAGCCATATACAGGGCGCGCACGGCAACGCGACACGAATATGTCTTATGCGGCATCGGCGCGCCCTCCTTTTCTCGTCGAAGGTAACTATATCAACGGTTGTCGTCCAGACGAACACCGCCGACATTCGTACGACAGCGTCGTGTACCGTCGTTTAATAAATAATTATCTTGATTGATAAGAGTTTGTCATCCCACATTCGGCGAGCGGCAAGACGAAGCCGCCAAGGCTTATATCCCCGACGGCATTACCCGGCGCTATCGACAAACCAAATGGATCTTACTCGCATCAAAGTGCATGCGCAGCGTCTCGCCTGCTTGCGGCAGCTCGTCGACAGCTACGCCCACCTTGTTGACCTTCCACTGCAGACGCGTGGGCGCATCGACGCGCGGCACGTCCAGCAGCACCAGCCGCTCAAAGCGCGAATCGCTCACACGGGCCACGTGCAAATCGTAGCTGTTACGACCCCGCTCAACGCGATTGTCAACATGGAAGTAGCTTGCGCGAACGCCCAGGTACGCCACATTATCGGGAACCTCGCGACCCACGTTAAAGGTCATGCCCCAGTCGAGGGCCTCAACTTCTTCGTCGCCAATCTTGCGCGCCCGGCTTGTGTTCTTGCACCCCGTCAGGCGCAGCGCCGCCAGCGTTTGCGGACGACGGACCACTTCCTCGACGGAGCCGATCTCCTCCACATGCCCGTCGTGCATCACGCAGATGCGCTGGCACAGGCGGCACGCTTCGTCGATGTCGTGGCTCACGTAGAGCACGGTGCGGTTGCATACATCGAACAGGTCGAGCATGTTCTGTTCGAGCGCGCTCTTAAGATACGCATCGAGCGCGCTCATGGGCTCGTCGAACATAAAGATGCCCGGATGCGCCGCCACCATGCGGGCAAGCGCCACGCGTTGCTGCTGACCGCCCGAGAGTCGCGCGGGATAGCGGTCGGCAAAGTCGGCCAGTCCAAAGATACCCAGGTAGCGCTCGGCAAGCTGCTTGCGCGCCGCGGCGTCGCCCGCATCCTTTACACCGGCGCATACGTTATCGGCTACCGTCATGTTGGGAAACAGCTGATAGTTTTGGAACAACAGGGCGCATTTTCGCTCCTGGGGTGACAGGTTGATGCCCGCCTCCGAGTCAAAAAAGGTCACGCCGTTGACGACAATCTTGCCCTCGTCGGGCGTCTCCACACCGGCAATGCAGCGCAGCGTGCAGCTCTTGCCGCAACCGGAGGCACCAAGTAGCGCCACACGCTCCTCGCCGGTCTCAAGCTGCATGTCGAGCATAAACCCGGGATAGCGCTTTTTAATATCCACAACAAGCGACATGACCTATCGACCTCCCTTCGTGACCGCGTCATCGCGCATAAGCTCAGCCAGCGCATCGCGATCGATACGCAGGGCGTCGCCGCCCGCCGGGTCGAGCGAATCGCCCTGTCCGGCGAGCTCCTTAGCCTGCTTCCGCTCCGCACGGGAAAGGCCCCGCTCGCGATACTTTTGCGAATGAGCGGTGTACATGTTGATGAACAGGATGACCAAAAAGCTAAAGACAATCACGACGACAACCCAGAAGAGCGCCACCGATGTATTGCCGCCCATCCACTCAAAGTAGATGGCGATGGGGATGGTCTGCGTAATGCCGGCGTAGTTGCCCGCAAAGAACAGCGTGCAGCCAAACTCTCCCATGGCACGCGCGAAGGCGAGGACCGTACCAGCAGCAATAGAAGGCCACCCGAGCGGCATCATAAGCTTGGTAAAGATGCGACGCTCGGACCATCCCAGGGTTCGCGCCGCATCGAGCATCTGCGTGTCGAGGCTCTCAAAAGCACCGAGCGCCGTGCGGTAGACCAGGGGAAACGACACCACCACGGCAGAGATCACCGCCGCCGGCCACGTAAAGACAATTGAGACGCCGTGCGCGATAAGCCACTGGCCGACCCCGGTCGAACATCCAAACAGCATGAGGAGCAGAAAGCCGCACACCGTAGGCGGCAGCACCATGGGGATGGTAAAGACCGAGTCGAGCAGGCCCTTCACGCGACTCGTGGTTCCCATGGTCTTCCATGCGGCAAACAGGCCCAGCGCAAAGGCAATTACGAGGGCAAGTCCGCTCGTTTTTATGGACACCCAAAACGGACGATAGTCGATACCGCCAAAGAAGGCTGCGGCGCGCTCTGCCAGTGACGGCGGCTCCGTCGTCGAGACGCTCGCATACGGCACCAGGGCGGCGTTATCGCTCCACAGGGCGCCGTCACCCAAGTTTAGCTCGGTGTTTGCGGCGGTGGCGGCATTTACCACCGTGTAGTAATCGCCGTCACCGCCCTTCACCTTAAACTGATAGCAGTAATCGCCCTGCACCAACTCATTGTCCGAGGTAAACACCCACTCGAGCTTTGAATCCTCCAGCAGCGCTCCGCCCATGGAGTGAGACTTATCGAGCCCCGTGAGCATCTTCTTAAGCGCCTTTTGGTCGGAAGTGGCTGCGATATCAAAGCCCGCCCCCCTAGCGGCGTGCGCATCAACCCACACCACGACGCTCATAGGCGTGGTCACCGTTACGAGCGACGTCTTTTTGTAGATGGGAAAACGATAGCCCTCGGGCTGACCTACAAACGAGCGCGCCGTTCCCTTGGCATTTCGCTCAAACGCATTGAGGCCAAAATCGACGCCATCGATAAGCGCGGAGTCCTCGGTCGCCTGGTGCCCATCGGCAGTGGTAAAGAGCGCCTCGGCACGGGCAACCCCAGGCAGCGAGGTAAACGCAAAGGCAAGTGCTGCCAACACGGCGAACAGGCGAATCGTTTTCCTTGACACGGGCGACTCCTCAAACATACGGCAACGGCGCGCGGGCGCGCCGATTCAATCAAAAAAGGGCGGACGATCGCAAGAACGCCCGCCCTCAAGCATATCGTTATGTAGCTCAGCTATGCACTACTCGGAAAGCTCAAAGCCGTACTTAGCCCAAATCTTCTGAGCCTTCTTGTTGGTCAGACAGAAGTCGATAAACGCCTTGGCTTCGTCGGCGTGCTCGGAGCTCTCGGCAACGGCACCCGGATACACGATGGGCTTGTGCGAATCCTCGGGACACACAAAGGCCTCCTCGATGCCGTCGTAGCGGTAGATGTCAGAACTGTAGACAAAACCGGCCACGCAGTCGCCTGTGGACACATAAGCGGCGGCGGTGCCCACCTTATCGGCCAGCGCGACCTTGTCGGCGATTTCGGGAGCATACTCGCCATCGTCGCCCTCGGTGCCGGTATAAAGGCCCACGGAAGCCAGCGCCTGGTTGGCGTACTTGCCGGCAGGAACGGTCTTGGCGTCGCCGATGGCGATCTTACCGTCCAGATTCGCGACGCCAGCGATGGCCTCGATCTTGGTGTCGGAGCCCTCGGCGCGAATGATCACGAGGTCGTTGACGAACATGTCCTCACGCGTGTCGGCGTCGACGAGCTCGGCGGTCTCAGCGTCATCCATGGTGCCCTTGGAGGCCGTGATGAGCACGTCGACGGCGGCACCGGCGCGCATCTGCTCGACAAGGTCGCCAGATGCCTTAAACTGCGTATCGGCAAAGGTGGTGCCGGTCTGGTCGGTGTAGAGCTCCTGGATCTCGGGAAGGGCCTTCTCGAGGGAGTTGGCGGCAAAGACCTGCAGCTCGACGGTTTCCTTCTTGGAAGAGGCCTTGGCGGAGCCGGCATCGGATCCGGCCGGCTCGGACGTCTTGCTGCCCGAGCAGCCGGCAAGACCAAGGCCGGCAGCGGCGACAGCAGAAAGCGAGACGAATCCGCGGCGAGATACCATATCGAACATATTCAACCCTTTCGAACGCTATGCCCGGGCACCCCACCGCGGGCTTTATTCTGTTACTAGATTATACTTTAGCGCGAATAATGTTTGTGATAACTACTTCTCGTCTAATAAGTTTCTTTTACCGATAACCCCGAGATGACCGCACTGCCGCTGCATAAAAAAAGGCGGAGCAGCCCGTAAGGTCGCTCCGCCGCAGGTAGTGCGCTTATTTGGCGTGCCCGCCGCCCGCCGTCATTTGGGCCGCATGCTCCAGCTGATCGCTCACGGCCTCCCAGCTTTCGCGGGCCGCTTTCGTAGATCCCGGAAAGTTGATGACAAGCGTATGCCCACGCTGCATGCACACGGCGCGCGAGAGCATGGCGCGGCGTGTCTTGGTCATGGAGTATGCACGGATCGCCTCTGCAATACCCGGCACATCGCGGTCGCAGACGGCACGCGTCGCCTCGGGCGTCACGTCGCGCATCGAAAGTCCCGTGCCGCCACAGGTGAGCACGACATTGGCGCGGCACTCATCGGCAGCTTCCACAATGGCATCACCGATCTCGCTGGCGTCGTCGCGCACGACCACATGTGAGACGACCGTCCATCCCTGCGCCACGATGAGCTCCTCGAGCACAGCGCCCGCCTCGTCCTGGGCAAGATCGCGCGTATCCGAGCACGTCACGATCGATATCTTCAGCTCCATAGCATTCCTCCTACAACACCGTTCCCTCGGGCAGGTCGACGCGCACGACATCCACGACGTCGCCCGCCTTAAGCTCGCACGGTCCTTCGTCAATACGCAACAGGCAGTTCGCGCGCTGCATAGTTCCGAGCAGCGCCGAATTCTGCGTCTTGGCCTCGGTCACCAACAGCTCACCGGTCTCGGGGTCGCGCAAAACCGTGGCGCGATCGAAGAAGCGTCGGTCCTGGCGCTTTTTCACGCCGTGCGTGAGCGTCGCCTGCTGCACGGGACGCACGCCCTCGGCAAAGCCGCGCATCTTGCGAATCGCCGGACGGGCGAGCATCTCAAAGCCTACATACGCCGCAGCCGGATTGCCCGAAAGCCCCAGGTAGGGCTTACCCCCGAGCAAGCCAAACGTGATGGCCTTGCCCGGACGCATCGAGATGCGATCGAACAGCACCTCGCCCTCGCGCCGGACGAGCGCCGTCACGTAGTCGTAATCGCCCGCCGAGGCGCCACCACTTGTAATGACAAAATCGCACTCTCGCGTGGCGCGATGCACCAGCTCGGCAATCGCCTGCTCACCGTCGGGCGCAATGCCGTAGAACACGGGCTCGGCTCCTGCATCGAGCGCCTCGGCCATCAACGCCGAGGAGTTGGAGTCGCGAATCTGCCCGCGCGCCGGCACGTTACTCGGTGCGACCAGTTCCGTGCCCAGCGAGATGATGCCCACACGCGGGGCAGCGTGCACCTTCACGCTCGCGTATCCGGCGCTTGCCAGCAGACCCGCGCCCGCCGGAGCCACGACCTCGCCGGCGCGCATCACAGCATCGCCGGCATGGGCCTCCTCGGCGGCAGAGCGAACGTTCTCCCCTACCTTGGCCGGCGCCGAGAAGCGAACGTGCGAGCCCTCGTTGCCATCGCCGTCAAGCACGTCGACGATCTCGTATTTCACTACGGCGTCAGCACCCTCGGGCACCGGCGCGCCCGTCATGATGCGGACGGTCTCGCCCGTGCCGACCACGCCCTCAAAGACATGGCCCGCTGCCTCGTGTCCGATAACGTCGAGCGTCACCGGCGTCTCACCAGACGCCTGCGCCAAGTCCGCCGAGCGCACGGCATATCCGTCCATAGCGCTGTTGGCAAACGGCGAGATGTCGATATCGGCCACCGCGTCCTCGGCCAAGGGAAGACCGGCGGCCTGCCACACGGGAATCTCGACGAGATCGGTCAGAGCAACGTGCGACAGAACGATCGACTGCGCGTCCTCCAGCGGAATGAGTTTCTCTGCCATATGCACCTCTTTAATGCCACGGCGCACAACAGGGACGCCGATTCTTTATGCTTGTCTCAGTATAATCCCCCGACGCGCGACCGCGATTGGGCCTGTACCCGCAAATACACCTGTCGGCCGCAAGCCGCGAAACAGAATGGAAAGCAACCCACCGGCTCGTCGCGCTTGCCACGTTTTATAATGCTTGCGTTGCAACCTAAAAGAGGAATATATGGCTCATAACAACAAACCCGAAAGCGCAAACGAAGCGCAGGATCATTCCCAGCCGCTCGACGATGGCGGCTTTTTCTCCCTTAGCGACGTCATCATGGCCGGCAGGCGTCAACTCACCCGCTCCGAGCAGCTCTTGGCCGCCGACACACGCCGCAACGCCCGCAACCTGTTTGCAAGCGCCAAACTGCTCGCGCTCGTCGTCATCGTCTCGCTCGCCATGGGTGTTGCCGCTTGGGCATTTTTGGCCTCGCTGAATATCGCGACCGATTATCGCGAGCACCACGTGTGGATTTACGCGTTGCTTCCCGTTGTGGGCGTTGCCACCGCATGGGTGTACAAAAACCACGGCCTTGCCGCCAAACGAGGTAACAACCTGGTCATCGACTCCGCCCTGGGCACACGCCTTATCCATATGCGCATGGCCGTCCTCACCTTCGTCTGCTCCACACTCACGCACCTAACAGGCGGATCGGCCGGCCGCGAGGGCGCCGCGGTGCAGATTGGCGGCACCATCGCCAGCAACATCTCGAGCCTCACCCACCTCAAAAAGCATGACCACCACGACCTCATGCTCGCCGGCATCTCGTCGGCCTTTGGCGCCGTATTCGGTTCACCCCTCGCCGGAGCCTTCTTTGGCATGGAGATGTGCTTTATCGGCAAGATCGACTACACCGCGGGCATCTACTGCCTGGTCGCCTCGTTTACCGGCTACTTTACATCACTTGCCCTGGGTACCGAGTACGAAGCGAATGTCATCGCCAGCGTTCCCGCTATGACGCCCACAACGGTCGTCATCGTTGTTATCAGCGCCATCATCTTCGGTCTGACGGCACGCCTCTTTGCCTGGTCGGTTCGAACCGTCAAGAGCCTGTACGGTCGTTTTATCACCAACTATATTGCTCGCGCACTCGTGGCCGCGCTCGTAGTGCTCGCGGCCTACGCGATGCTCGACGCCTGGAAGTATGCCGGCCTTGCCACCTGGCTCTCGGGTGCCGGGTTCGCCGGTAACACGACCCTTGCCGACGCAGCCATCAAGCTCGTGGTGACGGCGCTCACCCTGGGCGCCGGCTTCCAAGGAGGCGAGGTCACGCCCCTGTTTGGTATCGGTGCGGCGCTCGGCGGCTGGATCGGTTGCCTCGTCGGAATCGACCCCAGCTTTCTGGCAGCGCTGGGTATGCTCGGCGTGTTCTGCGCCGGCCTCAACGTGCCCATCACCACCTGCATGATGGCCATCGATCTGTTCCACGGCACGGCCGCCGGGTTCTTTGTCATCGTGGCCTTTATCAGCTATCTCGTCGGCGGCCACCGCGGCGTGTACCCCGCCCAGCGCATTATCTCACCCAAGCGTCGTTCGCTTATTGTGGATGAGGGCGGTACGGTAGCGGATGCTATCGAGCGCCACAACGACCTGATAGAGTAGACGTAAGTATTCGCCGTGCAGCCACAATCGGGGGCAATTCGACCTGAGCGCGACCGCACCGTCACGTCATACGCCGGGAGTCGCCCCATGCACGTAACTGATTTTGGTCGCACGCTCATCATCGCCAACCCCGCCGCCCAGTCGGGTGCGGCGCGCGAGGTCGCTGAGCGCCTGCAGCGCTTTTTGGACATGACCGCGCGCGCATCCCAGTTTGACTTGGTGCTGACCGAACGCGCGGGGCATGCCAAGGAGCTTGCCGCACAGGCTCAGGGCTACCGCACGGTTATCGCACTCGGCGGCGACGGCGTGATCCACGAGGTCGTCAATGGCTTGATGGCGCAAGAAGAGGCGATTCGACCGGCGCTTGCCGTCCTGCCCGTAGGCTCCGGCAATGATTTTGCCCAAACACTCGGCATCGACGATTTCTCCGGCAAGGATTTTGGCGCGCTGCTCACCTGCGAGCTGCAGCATCAGGACATCGGGCGCATTCGCTCGTGGAGCCCTGCAAGCGGCAGCGGCGAGGCTGCCGCTGAGTACTACGACCAGACGCTTTCGGTCGGCATCGATGCCGCCATCGGCCTTGGCACCACCGAGCTGCGCAAAAAGACGGGCCTCGCCGGCGCTCCGCTCTACACTCTTTCGGGACTTGAGCAGTTTGGCCTGCGCTATCGCAACTACCCCATGACCGTCAGCTTTGACGGCGCGCCCGCCGAGCGCGTAAGGGCGATTATCATGGCGATTCAGCTGGGCCCCACCTATGGTTCGGGCTATCGCATCTGCCCCGACGCCGACCCGTGCGACGGCATACTCGACGTCTGCTACGCCTGCGGTCCCGTCCCTCGTGCGGTTGCCCTGCCCATGTTTCTTTCGGCCAAGGACGGCCACCATACCAAGCTGCCGCCGGTTCGCATGCGTCGTTGCCGTCATGCCGAGCTCACGTTCGAGGAGCCCGACTACCCCATCCAAGCCGACGGCGAGCCCGTTGTCGCCTCGCGCATCGAGGTCGACATCCTCGCCGGCGCCCTCGAGGTCTGGCACCCCACCCGCTAACCCCACCTAAGTTGCGGTGAAATAGGGACTGTTTATGCAGCTAAAGCCGCAAAACAGTCCCTATTTCACCGCAACTTATGAGTAGGCTATTCGTCGCTGCCCGGCTTGCGACGGTTGGCCTTTTTAATGGCGTTGAAGTGTTTGTCGCTGAGCCTACGCTGGCGCGATCGCTGTGGCACTTTGGTCTTGACGCGGCGGCGCGGCGGACGCCCGCGACGCTCAAGCTCAGCGCGCAGCTTACGTAGGCAGCTGCTACGGTTTTGGAACTGACTGCGGCTCTCGCGCGCCATCACGACAATCCCCGAAGGGATATGTTTCATGCGTACCGCCGAGTCCGTCGTGTTCACGCCCTGTCCGCCCGGACCCGTCGCGCGAAACACCTGCACCTCGCAATCGCGCGCCAACTCCTCGGCCGACATCTCGGCATAGCGCGCATACTCGCGCCATCCCATCTTATTCTCATCCATATCAACACCTCCCCTCATACAAAAAATGTGACAAAGGGACAGTCCCTTTGTCACATCGCATACCAATCGCTTGTGTTGCACGCTTAGGCGAAGGTGATCTCGCCGTTCTCGCAGTCCATATCGGCGATACGTGCCAGGCTCTCAACGCGGAAGCCGCGCTTACGGAGCTTATCGCCGCCGCCCTGGAAGCCCTTCTCAACGGCGATGCCAATGCCGGCAACTTCGGCGCCCGCAGCCTCGCAGATCTTAATAAGGCCCTCAAGCGCGCAGCCGTTGGCCAGGAAGTCGTCGATGATCAGGACCTTGTCGCCCTCGGACAGGAAGCGCTTACCCACAATGACCGGGTACTCCTTCTGCTTGGTAAAGGAGTAGATGGTCGTGGCATACTGCTCGCCGTCGAGGTTGATGGACTGCGCCTTCTTGGCAAAGACCACCGGCACGCCGCCAAAATGCTGAGCCGCGATGCAAGCCATGCCAATGCCCGAAGCCTCAATCGTCAGGATCTTGTTGATCTCGACACCCTCGAACAGACGGGCCCACTCGGCGCCCATGTGGTCGAACAGCTCAACGTCGCATTGGTGGTTGAGGAAGGCATCAACCTTAAGGACGTTACCGGCCTTTACGATGCCGTCATGGCGAATACGATCCTCAAGCTCCCGCATGGCGCAACCCCTTCTCGCGGCAACGATACCGCGCGATTAATAAACGTTGTTCGATAGTCTACCACGGACCGACCCCCGCCCGTCCCACAAGCCGCATCGCACCACAAACCAGTCTTTTTGGGACGGCGCGAATCGTGGCAGACAGCCTCCCAACACGCTAATGGCGGGCGCGCATCTTCACCAAACGCACCATGGCAAGCGCAAAGCCCACAGCGGCCACAGCCATCAACACATAGAACACCGAACGGAAACCAAACAGGAACACATCCGGACGTCCTGCAACAAAACTGGTCACGGCCTCGCCCATCGCCACGCTCATCTGTCCATACAGGATATTCGACGCCACCGTAATGCCGAGTGCCATACCCGCATAACGCGCCAGGCTACCCAGACTACCCGCAAAGCCGAGTGCTTCGCGCGGAGCCGAGCCCATGTACAACGAGTTGTTAGGACTCTGGAAAACCGACGTACCGCACGACATAAACGCGACACAGCACACGATCACAGGGATAGAAGAGCGCTCGTCGAGCGTGCTTACCGCAAAGAGACCGCACACATACACGCCCAGGCCGACCGCCGTAGGGCCCTCGCAGCCAACACGGTCCGAAACCGTACCCGAAAGCGGCCCGATAAAGGCATTCACCATCGGCAGCGCCAAAAAGAGCAATCCGGAAATGTCGGAACCAAAGCCGTGGGCGTCCTGAAAATAGAACGGCAGAATAAACTCGGATGCGCCAATGCCAACGAACACGATGAGCATGCAGACAAGGTTGATGGTGAAGGCCGAATTTGCAAAGCAGCGACGAGCGGCCTCGATCAGGGACATGGGGCGCTCGCCGGCCTCCGGCTTAACATGCGGCAGCGTGTAGAGCCCCACGATAAACGAGATCACGCCAATAGGCAGGTTGATGAGGAAGATACTCTCCCAGGGAAAGCTTGCCACCAGCATGCCGCCAAGCACGGGGCCACACATCATGCCGAGGGCCACAAAGGTCGCGAGAATACCCATGGCACGGCCACGTTCGCGCGCCGGAAACGACTCGGTGATGATACCCATGTTGTTAGCCATGGCCGCCGCGCAACCGACGCCCTGAACAATGCGTGCCAGGATAAGAACCTCGAGCGAACCCGAAAGGCCGCAAAGCAGCGAGCCGGCCGTAAAAACGATTACGCCCAGCTGGAATACGCCCACCTTGCCGCGCACGTCGCCCAAGCGGCCAAACGGCAGCATAGCCACGCATGTCGCAAGCAGGTACACCGAGCTCACCAGCTGGATGCGGTCGAGGCCCACGCCCAGCTCCTTTTGCATCACGGGCAACGCCACGGTCACGACGGTCGAATCCAGACACGACATAAACGTCATGATGAGCACGGTAAACAGAATCGCCCATTTGTTCTTGCCATGGGTGTCGCCCTCTAGAGCAATGTGCTCGCGGCGCAACTGCTCTGCAGTTTTCTCCATATCCATCCTTTCGAGTGGCCTAACGCAAAAAACGGGGCCCCGATCGCCTGCAAACAGCCGCGATTGGGATCCCGCCTACGGAATCGGAACGAAAGGTCACCGAAGCTTTCTGCCAGCATCGGCACCTTGTACGGAGCTAGCCTAGCACTGCTCGAGTGCCTGCTCAAGGTCGGCAATCAGATCGGCCGTGTCCTCGAGGCCGCACGACAGGCGCACCATGTCGGCGGAGATGCCACAGGCGATGAGCTCCTCATCGTTCATCTGGCGATGCGTGGCATTAGCGGGATGCAGGCAGCAAGTGCGGGCATCGGCCACGTGCGTGGCGATCTGGGCGAGCTTGAGGCTCTTCATAAAGGTCTCGGCCGCCGCGCGACCACCGTTAAAGCCAAAGCTCACAACGCCGCAGGTACCGTTGGGCATGTACTTCTGAGCCAGGTCATAGTACTTATCGCCCTCCAGGCCCGGATAGCTCACGAAGCGCACCTTGGGATGGCTCTGCAGGAACTTGGCAACGGCCAGGCCGTTCTCACAATGACGCGGCATGCGTACATGCAGGCTCTCGAGCGAGCTGTTCAGGAAGAAGGCCGCCTGCGGGTTCTGCATGGGGCCGAGGTCGCGCATGAGCTGCGCGGTGGCCTTGGTAATGAAGGCGCCCTCGCGACCGAACTTCTCGGCATAGGTCACGCCGTGATAGCTCTCGTCAGGCGTGGTGAGACCCGGGAACTTATCTGCATGGGCCATCCAGTCAAACTGGCCGTGATCGACGATCACGCCGCCCAGGTAGGCCGCATGGCCATCCATGTACTTAGTGGTGGAGTGCGTGACGATGTCGGCGCCCCACTCAAAGGGACGGCACATCACGGGCGTCGGGAAGGTGTTGTCGACCATCAGCGGCACGCCGTGGTCGTGCGCGGCCTTGGCAAAGCGCTCAATATCGAGCACGGCAAGGGCGGGGTTGGCGATGGTCTCGCCAAAGACGAGCTTGGTATTGGGCTCAAAGGCTGCCTCGAGCTCCTCGTCGGTGCAGTCGGGGGCAACGAAGGTACAGGTCAAACCCATGCGCTCCATAGTATGGGCGAGCAGGTTGTAGGTACCGCCGTAGATAGCAGAGCTCGCGACCACATGATCGCCGGCACCGGCCACGTTAAAAATCGCGAGGAAATTCGCAGCCATGCCCGAGCTCGTGAGCATCGCAGCGGTGCCGCCCTCCATCTCGCAGATCTTGGCGGCAACGAGATCGCACGTGGGGTTCTGCAGACGGCTGTAGAAGTAGCCCGACTCCTCTAGGTCAAACAGCTTGCCCATGTGCTCGGACGTGTCGTACTTCCACGTGGTGGACTGGTAGATGGGCACCTGGCGCGGCTCGGCATCTCCCGGGTGATAGCCGCCCTGAACACATGTGGTACCGATGGTCTGCTCGCTCATATCTAGCTCCCTAGCCTGGGTTACGTTTCGTTCGGTTCACGATACCGCTACCCTGCACCCCTCTCAACCCATCCCCAAGGTAGGTTATAGGACAAATTGATCAGGGGTATTTATCTCAAGCCTTGGGCATTTGCTCGATAGATAAAAATGAGGCATACATGAAGCTCTCGATGATTACATACCCCGTCACGGGTACCATAGGCGGGTACACCGTAACCAAGGAGACAACGATGAAGCAAATCGATACGGCCCAGCTCGACATCACCGCCTGTCAGGCTCAAGCTGCCGAATACCACGCCCGTGGCTTTAACTGCGCCCAGGCCGTCGCCTGCACGCTCGCACCTGCCGTCGGGCTCGACCCCCAGACTGCCTTTACCCTCACCGAGGGCTTTGGCGCCGGCATGGGTGGCATGACCGAGACCTGCGGCGCCATCTCGGGCGCTGTTGCCATAATGGGCTTTGTAATGAGCGACGGCATGGAGAACCCCAAGACCAAAGGCCAGACCTACAAGCTGTCGCGCGAGATTGCCAAGCGATTTGGCGAGAAGAACACGACGACCGTCTGCGGCACGCTCAAGGGCATCGGATCGGATAAGGGTCCGCTCCGCAGCTGCCCCGGCTGCATCGACGATGCCATCGAGATCGCCTGCGATGTGCTAAAGCAGCTCGCCGAGTAAACGGCAGCAACATAAAACGACGGCCGGCGCGTTTGGGATCCATCCAAAAAAACGCCGGCCGTCGCCGTTAGAACTCGGCAAATTTGGGAGCGCCGACCTCGATCTCTTCGCGCCCCGCCATAAGCTCGCGCATCTTGGCGCAAAATTGCTCCTGCTCCCCCGCTTTGAATACCAGGTGAAGTGTCACGGCATCCGCGTAATCGGTATCCGAAACCTTGGCACCCGAATCCTGCGCCAAACGAAGCACCTGCTCATACTGCGGATAGGCCACATGCACGTCAACAGGCACGACACTCGTCATCTCGACAATCTGCCCGGCCTCCCGAGCAGCTGCCACCGCCGCCTGCGTCGCCGCAGTATAGGCGCGCACCAAGCCACCAGGTCCCAACAGCGTGCCACCAAAATAGCGCGTCACCACGCAGCAAACATTTTTGAGCTCTGCGCCGCGCAACACCTCGAGCGTCGGCATACCGCTCGTGCGGCTCGGCTCACCATCATCGCTCTGGCGCTCGCGTCCATCGACTAAAATCCACGCGGGAACATTGTGTCGAGCGTCGTAATGACGCTTGCGAACCATCTCGATAAAGGCATTCGCCTCATCCTCGGACTCAATATGGACCAGCTGGGCAATAAACCGGCTCTTGCGGTCAACGAACTCGCCCGTAGCCTCAATATTCGATTGCAGAGTAAAATAGCTGTCCAACAAAGCCCCTCAACAAAATTAAGCGCAGCAACAAACAGCCTCAATAATACGGCAAAGACAGAACCGTTGCCCTTGCCGACAAGAACGGAAACGCCAATAATGCCGTCACCAACAGCGAGAACCCGTCAGCGCGAGCAAGGTGCCTTGAAAGACGAGGGCATTGACCTTATGGTCATGCCCGAAGGCTTGAAAGGCAGATTGCCGCGCTGACGGGTTCGCAGCGTCAACAAAGTGCCGAGTGGGCTTGTAAGCCGGGTTCTGTCGTGAACGGTCATTTATCTTGTCTGCACGTTACCGTGCAGCTCCACGCACGCTACCCGAACGCGGACCGGGCCGGCCCATAGCGTTCCTATTCGCGCTTGCTCCGGATGGGGCTTGCCAAGCCGCCGTGTTGCCACGACGCTGGTGGTCTCTTACACCACCGTTTCAGCTTTTCCCTTTACGCCTTGCGGCGCAGGTGGGAGTCTTCTTTTCTGCGGCGCTTTCCGTCGGATCACTCCGCCCGGCCGTTAGCCGGCATCCCGCCCTCTGGAGCCCGGACTTTCCTCACGCGTACTGCAAGCAGCACATCGCGCGACCGTCTGGCCCACTCAGCAGTGCAAGAGTGTAACACACCGTTGCCGCAGGCAATGGCACAACGCAAACGCTCGACACGATAAACCAAGAACCGCCATGCGCTACAATGGTCCTGTCGATGGGCAACGTCGTCAGTCGAGACGCGACCGCGCTCCGCACCCCTCCGTCTACTCGGTGCGTTCCCGCCTCCTCCCCGAGGCGGGATGTCGGCGTTTTTTCATGCAGCGACAACCAAATAGCCTGTGGACAGCATGGGCAGCATCGTGCATCTCGGCACCAAATGCAAAAAGGGACCCGTCCATTGCGGACGGATCCCTTAAAACAAGTGATCGTCAAACCGATTTACTCGGCGTCGGTCTCCTCGTCCTTCTTCTCGGAAGGAAGCGGGGTAACCTCGATCTCGACGCCCAGAGTCTCAGCAGCGGACTTCATGGACAGGGAGATACGACGACGGTCGAGGTCGATCTCCATGACCTTGACCTGAACCTTGTCGCCCACGTGGGTGACCTGAGAAGGCTGATCGACGTGCTTGTTGGCCATCTCGGAGATGTGCACCAAGCCCTCGATGCCCTCGCCTAGGTCGACGAAAGCGCCGAACGGGACAAGCTTGGTCACAGTGCCCTCGACGATAGCGCCGACGGGGTACTTCTTGACCAGTGCGCGCCACGGATCCTCGGTGGTCTGCTTGAGACCCAGGGAGATGCGCTCGCGGTTGAGATCGACGTCGAGAACCTCGACCTCGACCTCCTGGCCGACCTTGACAACCTCGGAAGGATGGTTGACGTGGTTCCAGGAGAGCTCGGAGATGTGGATGAGGCCGTCGATACCGCCGAGGTCGACGAAGGCGCCGAAGTCGACGATGGAGGAAACGGTGCCCTGGAGACGCATGCCAGACTTGAGCTTGGACAGGATCTCGGAGCGCTCGGCCTTACGGGACTCCTCGAGCACGACGCGACGGGAGAGGACGACGTTGTTGCGGTTGCGGTCCATCTCGATGACGCGAGCCTCGATGCGGGTGCCCATGTAGGAGGTGAGGTCCTTGACACGACGGAGGTCGACGAGGGAAGCGGGCAGGAAGCCACGCAGGCCGATGTCGAGGATCAGGCCGCCCTTGACAACCTCGATAACCTCGCCCTCGACGTTCTCGCCGGAGTTGAACTTCTCCTCGATGCGGTTCCAAGCACGCTCGTACTCGGCACGCTTCTTGGACAGGACCAGACGACCGTCCTTGTCCTCCTTCTGGAGAACCAGAGCCTCGATGGGATCACCGAGTGCAACGATGTCTGCAGGGTTAGCGTCCTTGCGGATGGACAGCTCGCGGACCGGGATAACGCCCTCGGACTTGAATCCGATGTCAACGAGCACCTCGTCATGCTCGATCTTAACGACAGTGCCGTTAACGAGATCGCCCTCATCAAAGTCGGTAATCGTACCGTCGATGAGGTTGTTCATCTCCTCCTCATTGACATCGTCAAGAGAGAAAATGGACGAGTTCTGAATCTCACTCAAAGGTGGACCCCTTTCGAACTACGGGGCCCCGATTGCTAGGACCTACAGAAGGGTGCGACAAGCACACAACGTTTAGGAACACTCGGGAGCCGACAGATACTAATGTGACGCTTATGCAATCACGTTCGTATAGGTTACGGGGAAATGAGTCCGATTTCAAGCGTGAACTGCGATTTTTTACTCGTGTGGAGACTTTTTCGTAATCTTATGAACACACGTCTCCGCAACTTGACGATAACCAGCCAGGCATTCGGCTTTGGGGTAAAGTATCCGGAGCCAACGATTCTAGATCGATTTTTCGAGAAAGGTGCCCGCGTGCTCAAAGCAGTCGTTTTCGATATGGACGAAACGCTTCTTAGCATCAACCTCAACGCGTTCATCCTTCGCTATTTTAAGGATGTCTCTTCGATGCTCGCGGATATCGGGCGCCGCAGCCGCGGTGGCACGATGGCACGCCTCGGCACCATCCTGGTCGACCTCAATGCCAATCGCCGCAGCGGCACGGACAACCGCACCAATCTTGAGTTTTACCGCACCGAGGTCGAGCGCCGATGCGGCATCTGCCTCTCCGACCCCCTCATCTACGAGGCGTTTACCTACTACGACCGCGAAGTTCTTCCATACAAGAATGACGAACTCATTAACGCCCACGCTATGCCGGGCGCGCACGCCGCGCTCCAGGCCGTACAGGACGCTGGACTGCGTTGTGCGCTCTTTACCAACCCCAGCTTTCCCCAGGGAGCGATCGAGTGCCGCATGGGTTGGGGCGACCTGGCCGACGCTCCCTTTGAGCTCGTCACGCACATGGGAAACACCACCCGCTGCAAGCCCGATGCCACCTACTATCTAGAGCAGCTTCAGGTGATGGGGCTCGAGCCACACGAGGTCCTTATGGTGGGCAACGATCCCAAACGCGACTTCCCGTCCCCCGATTGCGGCATCCAAACCGCCTTTGTGGGCCAAGGCAAGCCCAGCCGAGCCACCTGGCGCGGAACCATGGAAGACTTCGCCCACGACTTCAGCGCCGTAATCGAAGCCTTCTACGAGCACCAAGTAGCCCACGAACTGTCGTAGGACCCCTCGCTCCAAACCAAATATCGCCGCAGGTTGAGCACAAGTCAGCGAAAATGCCCCTAAGCGAGCAATGTGCCTTGAAAGAGGAGGGCATAGGCCTTCTGGCCATGCCCGACGATTGAAAGGCAGATTGCCGCTTAGGGGCGTTTGCAGCGTCGACTGGTTACGCGGTTTGGTAAAACCGCGTAACTAGCACACCTGGGTTTTGCCGATCATGATGTTGAGGATCTCGACGTCGGTGTCCTTCATGCCCACGCGGCCTACGTAGCCCATACTGGCGATCGTCTGCTCAACGGTATCTTGGATCAGGCCCTCGCCGGCGCGGAAGCCGCGGCCTTGCATGGCCATATCGTGGCCCAGAATCGCCGCATCGACGGCAGCCGAGATCTTGGCGGCACAGCTCGCCTTGGCGCCGTCGCACACGATGCCGCCCACGTTGCCAAGCGTATTCGAGACCGTCGCGCCAATCTGTTCACGCGTGCCACCGCACAGCCAGGTAATCGCAGCGCCGGCGCCGCACGCAGCGCAAATAGCACCGCAAAACGCCGAGAGCGCACCAATATAGCTCTTGATATGCACGGCGATAAGATCGGACAGCATCACGGCGCGCACCAGGCGCTCGTGGTCGCAACGCAGGTACTCGGCATACTCCATGACGGGCAATGCGCAGGTAATGCCCTGATTGCCCGAGCCGCACACAATGGCGACCGGCAGCGCGCAACCGTTCATGCGGGCGTCGGACCCGGCGGCCGCACGGGCACGGGCGCGGCAGGCGACGTCATCGGCACGAGCACCCAGCAGCGTACGGCCCACCTCGGCGCCCCAAGCGTGCGCGAGGCCCTCAGCACTGATCGCGCCATTCAGCTCAATCTGACGCTCAACGGCAGCGCGGGCGTCCTCAATGTCACCGTCCTCGATAAAGTCGATGATGGTCTCGATCGACATGGGCGTGTCGGCGTTATCTGCCGCACGCTCGGCCACCACGCGCTCGGCGCAGGCGGCGCACTCCCCCGCCGACTTACCGCATACCGGAATACCGTCGAGCGTATGGCACGTGACATTAGTGTGGTGATCGGTAATCTCGACGACCGCGGTATGGCCCCCGGCCGTCGCAGTCACCTTGATGTAGAGGTTGGGCACACCCTCGACAAGCGACACATCGCAGTAGTCCGCATCGGCAAGCAGCTCGGCCACGCGGGCGCGGTCCGCGTCATCGACGCTCTCGAGCACCTCGAGCGCGCTCTTGGCGTCGCCGCCCACGGCACCCAGCACGGCCGCGGCTTCAATACCATGCATTCCGCCCGAGTTGGGCACGGTCACGCTCTTGACGTTCTTGATGATGTTGCCCGAGCAGGCAACATCCATATGATCGGGCTCGCAACCGAGCGTCTGGCTCGCCAGCGCCGCTGCATAGGCAACGGCAATGGGCTCGGTGCAGCCGAGTGCACAGACAAGTTCGCGGTTCAAAACATCGCAAAACGCGGCATCACGGATGGAATCGGTAGGCATATGTATCTCCTGCTTGCATAACGGGCGGGGCTCTCAAAAAAGTTACCTCCTTTATTTGATAACAATGCATCAAAAACCGCAACCCAAGTTCCGGCGGACGGCGTTCAAGCGCAAACTGACGGCATTAATTCATGAGAAGTAAGTCTTGTTGCATGCTAAAGCGTTTGACCAAAAAACGCCCGAGCGTTTACACAAAAGTCGCGCTATCATGCAGTCGAACGCGGTAAAACCTTTAGCAATTCCGCCGCACGGACCAGAGAGGAACCACTCATGAAGATTGGTATCGGCAACGACCATGCCGCCGTCGAGCTCAAGAACATCATCTCCGAGCACCTGAAGGAGCGCGGCTGCGAGGTCGTGAACTATGGCACCGACACCTCCGAGAGCTTCGATTACCCCATCGCCGGCTACAAGGTGGGTAAGGCCGTTGCCAACGGCGACGTCGACCTGGGCATCCTGATCTGCGGCACCGGCGTCGGGATTAGCCTGGCTGCCAACAAGGTCGAGGGCGTACGCGCCGTCGTGTGCTCCGAGCCCTTCAGCGCCAAGCTCTCCCGCATGCACAACAATACCAACGTGCTCGCCTTTGGTGCCCGTGTCGTGGGCTCCGAGCTCGCCAAGATGATCGTCGACGAGTGGCTCGACGCCGAGTTTGAGGGTGGTCGCCACGAGCGTCGCGTTAACCTCCTTAACGAGATCGACCACACGCGCGGCCTCAAGGTCGTCGACGAGGCCTAAACTACTCAGTGCCACAAGCTAACAGCAGGGGCCCGCTCGGAACTCATGTCCGAGCGGGCCCCTTCATAGATTTTGGAATACAAAGGGCGCCACGGATGAAATTCCGCGGCGCCCAAGCCACACGCTAACAGCTTTAAGGAGTCAAAGCTGGTTTAGCCAAAGAAGCGCTTGATCTCGATCTCGGCGTTCTCCAGGCAGTCGGAGCCGTGGATCACGTTGGCGTTGACATCGACAGCGAAGTCGCCGCGAATGGTGCCGGGGGCAGCATCAAGCGGGTTGGTAGCGCCCATAAGGGTGCGCATCTTAGCAACAGCGGAGAGACCGGAAACGACCATCTTGACGACCGGACCGCTCGTCATAAAGTCGCAGAGACCGCCAAAGAAGGGCTTGTCGGCCAGATGGGCGTAGTGCTCCTCGACGGTAGCGCGCTCGAGCGTGGTCATCTCCATGCGCTCGATGACAAGGCCGCTGCGCTCAATGCGAGCAACAATCTCGCCGATCTCGCGATCGCGCACGGCGTCGGGCTTAATCATGATGAAGGTCTTCTCGATAGCCATAAGGTAGCCTTTCAAGTAGGTTCGCGCGTGCCCAAGTCCCATTCCGGCACCCGCCTGGACTGCATCGTAACAGAGTTTTAGCTGCAGTTAAACAAAAAGCTGTTTATTGAAACTCTGCAATTTATTAAAGCGCTCCATATGTGTCACTTCTGTTTCGAAGCCCGATTAGAGTACCATCCGACCGCCCATCAACCGCATCGAACCGAGCGGACGGTCGGTTGCCGCCCGTGAACGCGCCCCCTTCACAACCTGCCCAAAGGTCCTACAGAAGTTCTCGACAAGCCCCTCCCCCATAGCAACAAAATACGGGCGCCCGCAACAGCAGACGCCCGTAAAAGCAAAAACGATTTTTCAATAAATGGCCAAAGCCGCTTCAGCCAAACCCTTACTTTGCCCCGTGGCCCATCTCGACGACCTTGGTCAGCGATCCAAACACGCCCTCGTCGGCCACAAGCTGCGACTCGGCACGCTGCAGCTGCACGGCAACGGCGGCAGGGGCGGTACCGCCCTCGGTCGTGCGCGCGGCGACAATCGATGGGATGTCGAGCGCCTCGGTAATGTCGCGCTCAAAGAGCGGGCTTGCCTCCTGGAACACCTCAAACGGCAGGTCCTCAAGATTGCAGCCGCGCTTCTCGCACATCAGGACCAGATGCCCCACCACAGCGTGTGCCTCGCGGAACGGCAGGCCACGCTTAGCCAGGTAATCGGCAACATCGGTGGCGGCAAGGTGTCCCACGCCGCACTCGCGCGCCATGACATCCTCGTTGACGGTCCAAGTCGAAATCATTCCGGCCATAACCGACAGGCACTGCATGAGCGTGTGAGCGGTATCGAGCGCGCCCTCCTTGTCCTCCTGCAAGTCCTTGTTATAAGCGAGCGGCAGGCCCTTCATGGTCACGAGCAGCTGCACCAGGTTGCCGTACACGCGACCGCTCTTGCCGCGGATAAGCTCGGCAAAGTCGGGATTCTTCTTCTGCGGCATGATAGACGAGCCGGTGGAGTAGGAGTCTGAAAGCGAGATAAAGCCAAATTCGGAGCTCGACCACAGCACGATCTCCTCGGAAAGACGCGACAGGTGCATCGCCATGACGGAGCCGGCGTAATGCAGATCGAGCAGGAAATCACGGTCGGAAACCGCATCGAGCGAGTTGGGAATCACGCCCGCAAAGCCAAGTTCGGCAGCCGTCATCTGGCGATCGAGCGGATAGCTCGTACCGGCAAGCGCGGCAGCACCCAGCGGGCAGTTGTCGGCGGCATCAAAGGCGGCCTTCAGGCGCGTAAAGTCGCGCGCGAACATCCAGGAATACGCCAGCAGATGATGCGAGAGCAGCACGGGCTGAGCGTGCTGCATATGCGTGTAGCCCGGCAGAATCACCTTGTCGTACTTCTTGGCCGCATCCACCAGCACATGGCGCAGCTCAAGATTGGCCTCCATAAGCTCCTTGGCCAGCGCCTTGACACCCAGGCGCGTGTCGGTCGCCACCTGGTCGTTGCGCGAACGTCCGGTATGCAAGCGCTTGCCAGCCTCGCCGATGCGACGCGTCAGCTCGCTCTCGATGGACATATGAATGTCCTCGTCGTTGATGTCGAAGGTGAAGTTGCCGGCATCGATATCCTGTTCGATTCCGGTCAGACCCTCGGCTATCGCTTGCTCGTCCTCGACACTGATAATGCCCTGGGCCGCCAGCATCTTGGCATGCGCCTTAGAGCCGGCGATATCCTGCTTATAGAGATGTTTGTCGACCGGCAGCGACGCGCCAAACTCCTGCGTGACCTCGGCCACGCCCGCCTCAAAACGACCGCCCCAAAGAGCCATGGAACCGTCTCCTTTCTCCAAATACCAAACCAAGCGCCCAAAGCAATGCGCCCTGTCGCTAAAGCAATTTTTCAACCGCTAGTTTTGCATATTCCCCACCACGTTCGGGGCCATGTCGCTAATTTGCAAAGAAGTGACGCACCATGCACTTGGCGCCCAACGTCTCCCTCCGGATGTTGCCCTGCGAACCATCGATCCAGGTCTTCAGGCTCATAGGGACGTCCTCGACCTTTGAAGCATCGAACTCGGGCGCGAGGGCAAGCAATGCATGTGCGATAGCATTGAACATAATGGATACTCCTCATATATATAGGTGCAGAGCCGCCAAATTGATAGAAAGAGCCCCGCCGGACAACCCCGGCGGGGCTCGGACTCAGCCGCAGTCGCGGCATCATATATGCGGGCGGAACGTAGGGGCCACCGATGTTAAGAAGTGTCAGCAAGCATAACGAAAGGTAGGGACCCCGTGCGCCCGTTTTGTATCACGCGGATGGGCCGCGCGGATACCAAGGGAAGGAGGCGCTAGGCCTGAGCGGCGGCAGAGCTGGGACCCTGGACCTTGACCCACGTCTTGAGCGACAGCGTATCGATCTCGATAAAGCCGGCGCTGGCCTTCTCGTCAAACGTGGTGTCGCGGTCGTAGGTAGCCAGACCGTAGTCGTAGAGGCTGAAGGGGCTCTTGCGGCCGACGACATGGCAGTTGCCCTTAAAGAACTTCAGACGGACGGTGCCGGTCACGAACTTCTGGGTATCGGCCATAAAGGCGTCGAGCGCGTTCTTGAGCGGGCTGTACCACTGGCCGTTGTACACGGCGGTGGCCCAATCCTGCTCGAGCTTAATCTTAGTCTTGAGCAGGTCGCCCTCGACGCAAATGTCCTCGAGTGCCTTGTGGGCGGTGATAAGCGTCAGTGCGCCGGGAACCTCGTAGCACTCGCGGCTCTTGAGGCCCACCAGACGGTCCTCAACCAGGTCGAGACGGCCAAAGCCGTTGTCGCCCGAAATCTTGTTGAGAGCGATGACGATCTCGGAGAGTTTCATCTTCTTTCCGTCGACGGCGACGGGCTTGCCGGCCTCAAACTCAATCTCGGTATACGTCGGGGTGTCGGGCGTGTCCTCGGGATTCTTGGTCATAACCCAGGCGTCGTCGAGCGGCTCGTTCCAGGGATCCTCCAGGTGACCGCACTCGATGGCGCGACCCCACAGGTTGTCGTCGATGGAATAGGGGTTGTCGTTGGCACCCTCGGGAACCGGCACGTTGTGGGCGTGAGCATAGGCGACCTCGTCGGGACGGCACTTCAGATCCCACTCGCGAACCGGGGCGATAACCTTGAGCTCGGGGTCGAGGGCCTTGACGGCAGCCTCAAAACGAACCTGGTCGTTACCCTTGCCGGTGCAGCCGTGGGCGACGTAGGTCGCGCCAAACTCGTGAGCGACCTCGACAAGCTTCTTGGCGAGCAGCGGGCGTGACAGGGCGGAGAGCAGCGGGTACTTGTTCTCGTACATGGAGTTTGCGGCGATGGCCTTAGTCAGGAACTCATCGGAGAACTCGTCGCGCAGGTCGAGCACCTGGCAATCGAGAACGCCCAGGTCGAGCGCTTTCTGCTTCTTGGCATCCAGGCCGGTCTCCTCCTGGCCCACGTTGCCGCAGACGCAAACGACATCGAGATTCTTCTCGTCCTGGAGCCACTTGACACATACGGATGTATCAAGACCACCGGAATATGCGAGAACGACTTTTTCCTTGCTCATGGCTGTTTCCTTTCGCCCTTGGTAGCTAGTTAGAACATCGGTCAGTTGCAAGTCACCTTGAGGTCAAAAACCGTGCAATATCAGGTTATTCAGCAGAATGCATCACAGGCATGCCCTAGAAACATGCGGCTATGTCGTGCATAAAACCCAACGACCTCAAAATGACTCTGTTGAGGCGTTACGCCCCATAAGGACAGAGACGATTGTTATCGTCGTCGGGAAATTGCGCGCTGGCGTCGGATGGCATTGTCTGCAGTAGTGATGATCTTTACGAACTGCATCTGCCTCTCCTTTCACCTATCGCCGGGCGCAATTCTAATATCGCAAACGGTACCTTTTCCTCGGTAAGCGGTTGTTTTTCCGTCTCCGTTTTCGATGATCGCTATATTACGCTAAAGTGCCCGCAGCACAAGCGACAAATTCAAATTTCTGAAAAGTTTTTTCATTAGTTTGTGAATAGTGATGCAAATACGCGCCAATCCTGCGAAAATACGGCCGACTAAGAGTTGATGGTTATAACGTCTGAAACAAACTCGAAACGAAAGGCTCGTTTTTATGCAAACTTACGAATCGGACGCCAATATCGGAAACATTAAGATTCTCGCCGTCGATATGGACAAGACGTTACTAACCGACGAGCGCGTGTTACCACAGGGTCTTGATGAGCGCCTGGACAAGCTCGCCGACGCCGGCATCGTATTCTGCCCCGCCAGCGGACGTCCCGCCCCCAAGCTCGAGGAGATGTTCGAGAGCATCAAAAACCGCCTTGCTTTTTGTCCCGACAACGGAGCCTGCGTCATCTATCGCGGCAACTATATCTATAAGAGCAACATCGATGTGGCGCTGTATCAGCAGGTGCTCGCTCGTGCCTCGGAGGACCCGCGCGCCGTTCCCGTCCTGTGCTGCTACGACGAGTTCTATGTGCTCGCCCGCGACCATCAGTACCACGACGAGATCAGCGTGTACTACAACACGATCAACTACGTCGATAGCTTTGAGGGCATTGATATCGAGTCCAACAAGATTTCGATCTTCTTCCCCGCCTACGATGCTGAGCCAGCGTTTCGCGAGGACTACAACCCGGCGTTCTCGGACCGACTCTATGTCACCAATGCGGGCCGCGAGTGGATCGACTTTATGAACCTGGGCGTCGACAAAGGCGCCGGCGTCGCGCATCTGTGCGAGCAGCTGGGCATTGATATCGCCGATGCCGCCGCCGTGGGCGACACCTACAACGACATCCCCATGCTAGAGCGCGTCGGACACAGCTTTATCGTGGACAATGCCGAAGAGCACATGAACGCGCACGCCAAGTGGCGCATTCCGAGCAACAACGACGGGGGCGTACTGACGCTCATCGACGCCATCCTGGCGGCTCGTTAAACTCGCCGCCATGCCCGGGGCCGGCCGTTTGATTTTTGTTCGGTCAGGTCCTGGGCTCGCTCGAAGAGCACATTAAGTGCTCTTCGGCTCGTGCGGAATCTACAAAAATCAAACGGCCGGCCCCGGGCATGGCTACGTTGACTTGCTTGCCGCCTGGATGGCGTCTTGGCGTCTAGATACTTGGCTGATTTTTTGGAATGAAGGGGGCTCCTTGTTGGCAAGGAGCCCCCTTCTGTTTTGGTTACTTTGGGATTGTTGGTGCGTCTTTACTTGGCATCGGCCCAGGTTATGCCGGTACTGGCTTCGGCGATTAGGGGTACGCGTAGGTCTACGACGTGTTCCATGGCGTCTTGGACCATGACGGTCAGGCGCTCGACTTCGTCGACCGGGCACTCAAAGTCCAGTTCGTCGTGTACCTGCAGGATCATGTGGGCGGCAAAGCCTTCTTCTTCCAGACGGCGGCTTACGCGGGCCATCGCGATCTTGATGATGTCGGCGGCGGTGCCCTGCATGGGGTGGTTCATGGCCGTGCGTTCGCCAAAACCGCGGAGTTGCGGGTTTTTGGCCTTGAGCTCCGGAATATGGCGACGGCGGCCGTACATGGTCTCGGCGTAGCCCGTCTGCTTGGCACGTGCCACCACGTTGTCGAGGAACGTGCGCACGCCCGGGTAGGCCTCGTAGTAGCGGTCGATCATGTCGCGCGCCTCGGCCATCGAGATATGCAGCGACTGCGACAGGCCATAGGCCTGCTGACCGTACACGATACCAAAGTTCACGGCCTTGGCGCGACTGCGCAAGTCGGGCGTCACCTCGGACACCGGCACACCAAACACGCGCGCGGCGGTCTCGGCGTGGAAGTCCTCGCCCTCGTTAAAGGCGCGCACCAGGTGCTCGTCGCCCGAGAGATGCGCCAGCAGACGTAGCTCGATCTGCGAGTAGTCCACCGCCAAAAAGACACTTCCCTCGCCTGCCGAAAACGCCGTCTTGACGGTACGACCCAGCTCCGAGCGCGTCGGGATGTTCTGCAGGTTCGGGTCGCTCGAGGACAGACGCCCCGTCGCGGTGATGGTCTGGTTGTACGTAGTGTGTACGCGACCGTCACCACGGCGTAGCGGGCCCAGTGTGTCCAGATAGGTGGACTTGATCTTGGACTTCTCACGCCAGTCCAAAATCAGACGCACGATTTCGTGGTCGCGGGCAAGGTCGCTCAGCACCTTGGCGTTGGTCGAATAGTAGCCGCGCTTGGTCTTTTTGAGACCCTTGGTCGGAAGCCCCATGACGTCAAACAGCACATGCGAGAGCTGCATGGGGCTGCCGATGTTAAAGGTCTCGTCACCCGCCAGGTCGCGAATACTGCGCTCAACCTCGGTAATCTGGGTCGCCAGACCCTCGGACAGACTGTGCAGACGGTCGGGGTCCACGAGCATGCCCGCGCGCTCCATCTTGGCAAGCACCGGCACAAGCGGCATCTCGATGCCATCGAACACGTTGGCGGCGTTCTCGCGGGCCATGCGGTCGCGCAACGGTGCGACCAGCGCCAGCGTCAAGGCCGCCGTGCGAGCGGCGGGCGCAGGAGCGTCATCACCGGCACCCTCTGCACCGCGCGCCGCAGGTAGCGACATCCGCAGATAGGTATCGGCCAGATATGCCTCATCGAACTCGGAGCGGTCGGAATCCAGCAGGTAGGCGGCAACCACGGTATCGAAGATGCGCGTAGAATCGACTGTCAGCGGATCCATGAGCTCGGGCTCAGAAGAATCGATGGGCGAAAGCTCGTGCAGCAGAGCCTTCATATCCGGGCTCGCCACGCGGCCCTCCATAAACAGGCGCGCAAGCACGCCGGCAATCACGCCGTGGGCGAAGTTGAAGCCATCGACCACGGCAGGCGAACCGCCGTCGCCCTCCTCAAGCGCAAGCAGCCCCCTGGACGTCATCAGCCACAGCGTGCGCGTCAGGCCAAAGAGCGCGCCCTCCTCCTTGTCATCGTTCACCACGGCGGCAATCCACTCGCCTGCCTCGATCGCGCGAGTGATCTCGGCGGCAGCGGCAGCGAGCGCCTCGGCATCGCCGGCGGCAGCGCGCATAACGGGGGGAATCTCAAACGTGCTTGCAGTGGCCGCAGCCCCACCGTCGGCACCGATCAATGCCAAGAAACGGTTCTGCATGGCCGTAATGCCGAGCGTGCCCAGCGCCGCGGACACTTCGTCGGCAGAAAACGCCGGGAAGGACGTTTCGTCAAAGTCGAGCTCGACAGGCGCATCGGTGCGAATGGTTGCGACCTTGCGGCTCAGCAGCGCATCGTCGATGTGCGCACGCAGGTTCTCGCCCATCTTGCCCTTGACCTCGTCGGCGTGTGCGATAACCTCGTCCAGGCTACCGTACTGCGCAATGAGCGCGCTCGCCTTTTTGGGGCCGATGCCCGGTACGCCGGGAATGTTGTCCGACGTATCGCCCTTTAGTCCGTAAAAATCGGGCACGAGCGCCGGCGTAATGCCATGATACAGGTCATCCACGCTCTCGGGCGTCATAATCGCTACGTCGGACAGGCCCTTGCGGGTCGAGACTACGTTGACGTGCTCGGTCACGAGCTGATACATGTCGCGGTCGCCGGTCACCAGCAGCATGTCGCAGCCGGCCTCCTCGCCCAGGCGCGCCATGGTACCCAAGATATCGTCGCCTTCCCAGCCCTCGGACTGCAGAATCGGCACGTTGAGCGCGGTGAGCAGCTCCTTGATCATCGGAAACTGCGCGTGCAGAGCGGGGTCCATGGGCGGGCGCTGCGCCTTATACTGCGGCAGCATCTCCATGCGCACGCGCGGCTTGCCCTTGTCAAACGCCACGACCACACCGTCGGGGTTAAAGGCGTCGATCATCTTAAGAAACATGTTCAGAAAGCCGAAGATCGCGTTGGTGGGGCGACCATCCGGCGCGTTCATGGTCGGCGGCACGGCGTGGAAGGCGCGATGCATGAGCGAGTTGCCGTCGATAACGGCAAAGGTGCGGCGCTTGTCAGACATATTGAATACCTCGCTTTGGGCTGGGCACGGTTTGCTCACACCAGTTTACACGCTCCCCGCCCCGCGACCACCGCACATCAAGCTCCCCTGCCGCCGCGAGCCCGCGTGTGATACGATGGCTCACGGTACATCAACCAGCACGATCGATCCGAAAGGAGCCTGCGTCATGGAGCGTCCCTGCGCATGGAAAAAGTACACGCCACAGCAAGTCGAGGAGCTCGAGGAGCTTTGCCGCGGCTATAAGCAGTTTTTGAGCGAGAACAAGACCGAGCGCCTGTGCGTCAAGACCGGCATCAAGATGGCCGAGAAGGCGGGTTACGTCAATCTGGAGACCGTGATCGCCGAAGGCCGCGAGCTCAAGGCAGGCGACAAGGTGTACGCCGCCAACCACGGCAAGGACCTTATGCTCGTCAACCTGGGCACCGCCCCGCTCGAGCAGGGCTTTAACATCCTGGGCGCCCACGTGGACTCGCCGCGCCTGGACCTTAAGCAGAATCCCGCCTTCGAGGCCGGCGACATGGCCTACCTCGACACGCACTACTACGGCGGCGTCAAGAGCTACCACTGGGTAGCCTCCCCGCTCGCACTCGTGGGCGTCATCTGCAAAAAGGACGGCACCACCGTCGACATCAACATCGGCGACAAGGCAGACGACCCGGTCTTTACCATCTCCGACCTGCTGATCCACCTCTCGAGTGAGCAGATGTCCAAGCCTACCAAGGACGCCGTCGATGCCGAGATCCTCGACGTGATCGTGGGCGGCCGTCCCGTCAAGTTTGACGAGGACGACAAGGACGCCCCCAAGGAGCCCGTCAAGCAGATGTTCCTGGACATCCTCAAGGAGCAGTACGACGTCGAGGAGGAGGACTTCCTCTCCGCCGAGATCGAGGTCGTGCCCGCCGGCCCCGCCCGCGACATGGGCCTCGACCGTTCCATGATTCTGGGCTATGGCCACGACGACCGCGTCTGCGCCTACCCCTCCATGCTCGCCCAGATCAATGTGGCCAACGTGGAGCGCACGAGCATCACGCTCATCGTCGACAAGGAGGAGATCGGCTCCGTGGGTGCCACCGGTATGACGAGCCGCTTCTTCGAGAACACCGTCGCCGAGATCATGACGCTCGCCGGCGAGGACAGCCCGCTGGCTCTGCGCCGCGCGCTCGCCCACAGCCGCATGCTCTCCTCCGACGTGTCCGCCGGCTTCGACCCGGGCTATGCCGGCAAGTTCGAGACCAAAAACGCCGCCTTTATGGGTCGCGGCCTGTGCTTTAACAAGTACACGGGCAGCCGCGGCAAGGGCGGCTCTAACGACGCCGACGCCGAGTATGTGGCCCTCATTCGCGACATCATGGACAAGGCAGGAGTGGACTTCCAGACCTGCGAGCTCGGCCGCGTCAACGCGGGCGGCGGCGGCACCATCGCCTACATCATGGCCAAGTACGGCATGAACGTCATCGATTCCGGCGTTGCCGTCCTGTCCATGCACGCCCTGTGGGAGGTCGCCAACAAGGCCGACATCTACGAGGCCTATCGCGGCTACAAGGCCTTCATCGAGCGAGCCTAACCAACCCTTCATCAGTTGCGGTGAAATACGGACTAAACTGGCCTATAAACGGCCAAAACAGACCGTATTCCACCGCAACTTCCTTTTTGACAGAGGAGAGTCCATGCTGCAGGTCATCATTTCGCCCGCCAAGCAGATGCGCTCGGCCCAAGATGCTTTTGAAGTCCTGGGCATTCCGCCCTTTGCGCGCGAGACGGCTCGACTGCATCGCGCGTTGCTAGATATTGAGCGAAATGAAGGCAGCGGCGGCCTGCAGGCGCTATGGAACGTGAGTGACAAACTGCTGGGGCCTTGCCTCAACACCCTGCATGAGTTCGAGCCCATCTTGGAAAACGGCGACCTCGACAATCCCGATATCGCCCGCAATACCTCCCCCGCCGTCATGTCCTATCACGGCATTCAATACCAGAGCATGGCACCCGAGGTGATGGATGCCGCGCAGCTCGCATGGCTGCAAGACCATCTGTGGATCCTCTCGGGCCTTTACGGATGCGTACGCCCCTTTCATGCCGTCGAACCGTATCGGCTGGAGATGGGTGCGAAGCTCGCCGTTGACGATGCCCGAGACCTCTACGCGTTTTGGAGCGACAAGCTCGCGCGGGTTATCGCCCCGGCAGGTTCAAACACCACGATCGTCAACCTCGCCAGCGTAGAGTATGCCAAAGCCGTTCTGCCCCACCTCGCGGGCGACGCCACAGCCGTCACGTGCCTCTTTGGCGAGGGTATCCGCAACGGGAAGCCCATCCAACGGTCGACCGCCAGCAAAAAGGCGCGCGGCTCCATGGTGCGGTGGATGGCAGAAAACAAGCTCGAGGATGCAAGCGAACTTACCGCATTCAACATCGGCTATCGCCACGTCCCCGAGCTCTCATACCTAGGCACCCTCGTGTTCATCAACGAACAGATGCTCTAGAGCCGGCACCCAACACTGACCCGCTCAGCCTTCTCTATATAACTTGCGGTGGAATAATTCCTATTTGAGCCTTTTTCGCACAATCAGGAACTATTCCACCGCAACTTTTATGAATTGGCTGCTAGGCTCGACACCTATTCAGCTAGACCGTCGGCCTTTGCAATCCCGTTTGTCGAACCGTCCTGATAGACAATCTTGACGTGCTCGACCTCGGACACCGCAACACCCGACGGGGGCTCCAGGCGCCATTCCGTCAGCGCGATATCCATCGTCGTGGGCACATCCCCTTGATCTTTGAGCTTCACCGTCAACGTTTTGAACGTCGCATCATACGTCACGCGTTCGATTTCCTCACCAGGAATAGACCCACCACTCAGCTGCAACTGCACAAACTCATCGCACGGGTACCAATAATCGCCCGGAACGGCGAGCGTATTGGCATTACCGCCAGTACTCCTCACCGTCATAATCGGTAGGCTATCATCAGCCTCGAACTCCCATGCAGCGCCGCCGCGACCACCAAACGTCCAGATACAAAAGGCAATCACCAGCACGGCAAGCACCGCAAAACCGATCGCGACAAGGCCATGGTGCGCACGGCTTTCCTCGGCCGATACATCCCATTGCGTCTCTCGATATAGATGCTTGTCTTCCATGTTCGCCTCCTCACAGGCACGCTCGTTAAGCCAATCGTACCCATTCGAGCTATACTTGAGCCCATTACATAAACGGGGGGCTTGCAGGACAAGACGGCAGGCTGAGATTGGGCGCGCCCGCCCTGACCCGCAAACCTGATATGGGTAATGCCAACGAAGGGAGCCATGCCAATGAGCACACAGACCGAGCCCAAGCTCGTCACGCAAATCGACTTTGCCCGCGCCGGGCAGATCACACCGCAGATGAAGGAGGTCGCCGAGCGCGAGCATCGTGACCCCGAGTACATCCGTGAGCGCGTAGCAGACGGCCGCATCGCCATTCCCGCCAACATCGTGCATATCAAAAAGGGCATGCGCGCCTTTGGTGTCGGTGAGGGCCTGTCCACCAAGGTCAACGTGAACTTGGGCATCTCGGGCGACAAGGCCGATGCCGCCGAGGAATGGAAGAAGGTCAAGATCGCTGAGGACTTTGGCGCCGACGCCATCATGGACCTCTCCAACTCGGGCAAGACGCGCCAGTTCCGCCAGCAGCTCATCGACGAGACGCCGCTCATGGTAGGCACCGTCCCCATGTACGACGCCATCGGCTACATGGAAAAGCCGCTGGTCAAGCTCACCAAGGACGACCTGTTCGAAGTCGTGCGCGCGCATGCCGAGGACGGCGTGGACTTTATGACCATTCACTGCGGCATCAACAAGTCGGTCACCAAAACCTTTAAGGAGACCGGCCGCCTGATGAACATCGTGAGCCGCGGCGGCTCACTGCTGTTTGGCTGGATGGAGGTCACCGGTAACGAGAACCCGTTCTATGAGTTCTACGACGAGTTGCTCGAGATCTGTCACGAATACGACGTGACGATCTCGCTCGGCGACTCCTGCCGCCCGGGCTGCCTCTACGACTCCAACGACGCCACCGAGACCGCTGAGATGATCGAGCTGGGCAAGCTGTGCAAGCGCGCTTGGGCCGCCGGCGTCCAGGTCATGGTCGAGGGCCCGGGTCACATGGCGCTCGACGAGATCGCCGCCAACATGAAACTGCAGAAGCGCCTGTGCCACAATGCTCCGTTCTATGTGCTCGGGCCGCTGGTGACCGATATCGGCGTTGGTTACGACCACATCACCGCTGCCATCGGCGGCGCCATCTCCGCCAGCTCCGGTGCCGACTTCCTGTGCTACGTGACACCGGCAGAGCACCTATGCCTGCCCAACGCCCAGGATGTGCTCGACGGCCTCATGGCCACCAAGATCGCCGCACACGCCGCCGACATCGCCAAAAAGGTGCCCCACGCCCGCGACATGGACGACAAGATGGGCCAGGCACGCCGCAAGCTCGACTGGGACGCCATGTGGAAGTGCGCGCTCGACCCGGTTACGGGCAAGAAGCGCTACGAGGAGTCCCCCGCCGCCACCGAGGGCACTTGCACCATGTGTGGCAAGATGTGCGCCGTCCGCACCGTCAACAAGATCTTCGAGGGCACCACGATCGACCTCGGCATGGAGGACTAGCCCTGTCGCCGCGGCCGCTTCTGGCGGCGAGCTGGTGCCTGTCAATTGTTGACGTGTGAACATTTGCTTGCATTTGCGTAAAGATTGCATCGCCCGCCCGGGATTGCCATACAGCCATCCCGGGCAACTTTATAATGCAGGCAGAAGACCCATTTGAATCCGACCGAACAAGGGAGCGAACATGGATCGCAGTAAGGTACCCGCCGTTCTATCCATCGCAGGATCCGATTCCAGCGGTGGTGCCGGCATTCAGGCCGACATCAAGACCATCACGGCGCACCGCCTGTATGCCGAGACGGCCATCACAGCCATAACCGCACAAAACACCCTAGGCGTCACCGCCGTGCAGAACATCTCCCCAGATATTGTCGCGGCGCAGATCGATGCCGTTTTTGACGATATCCGCCCCAACGCCGTCAAGATTGGCATGGTTTCCTCTGCCGAGATTATCGATGTTATCGCCGACCGCCTGAGCGCTTGGAACGCGACAAACGTGGTAGTCGACCCCGTCATGGTAGCCACCTCGGGCGCACGGCTGATTGCCGAAGATGCCGCCGAGGCGCTCACCCGCCGCCTGTTCCCGCTAGCGACGGTTATCACGCCCAATATTCCCGAGGCCATGGCCCTGCTCGACTACGAGGTCGACTCCGAGCGCACGCAGCAAAATGCTGCCATGCTCCTCACCCGCCGCTTTGGTTGCGCATCCCTCGTTAAGGGCGGGCATCTTGTCAACGAGGCCAACGATGTACTGGCCGAACCCGCGCCACTCGATGACGAGGGCAACCATCTTGGAGATCCACTCACCACGTGGTTCCGCCACAAGCGCATCGAGACCGACAACACGCACGGCACCGGATGCACGCTCTCGTCCGCCATCGCCTGCGCGCTGGCCCAGGGCATGGATCTTGCCGATGCCGTCAACGCCGGCAAGGCCTACCTGACAGGCGCTCTGGCCGCCGGCCTGAACATGGGCAAAGGCTCCGGCCCCGTCAATCACATGTGGCAGTATTAAGATTTGCAGCCCAAAACCACCGCAAAGGCGCCCGTCCCCTTTGCGGTGGCTTGGGGTCGCGCTACTCTCCGAGCATCTCTTGGAGCTTGGCTGCCACGGCGTGACCCAGGCTCTCATGGCTTTCGGGCATCATATGCAGATAGTCGATATCGCCCGGCTCGGCAAAGTCGGCGGCATTCAAAAAGTCGCAGCCAAACTGCTCGGCTACGTGCGCGTAGTATTCAGCAAAATGCTCCGAGGCCTCGACGGAACGCTCGTCAAAATCGGTCATATATACATCGGCGATTTGCGGCTTGATCTTGATAGGTGCCATCAGCAGAATACGCGGGCAGGATGCGGCATTGGTCCAGGGAAATGCGCGCACCGCGCGAATCAGTGCCATGGTGCCACGGGCAATATCGGAGGCCGTCACACCAAAGACCGTCTTGCAATCGTTAGTTCCCAGCATAATAACGATCGCATCCAGCGGCTTATGGGCCTCGAGCAGCATCGGCAGCGCGCGGATGCCGTTAAGATTGGTGTCCAGATGGCACATGTCGTCGCGTACCGTCGTGCGGCCGTTGAGGCCTTCTTCAATTACATGCCAGCCCTCGCCTAAGTCACGTTGGGCCACGCCGCACCAGCGCACATCCTGCGCATAGCGCACCGCGGTGCCGTCGCGCATGCCCGCCGGATCGTAACCATAGGTGTTGCTGTCGCCAAAGCATAGAACGTTTTTCATCGTAAGCCCCTCGCTCAGTAAAAAGCCGACGGAAGCAGCCTCTCCCGCCGGCTCGACCTATCTGTCAGCACGTACCAATTACAGGTACTTGCGCCAATCGTCCTCGTCCTCATCATCCTCGGTAGCAGCCTGGGTCTGCTCGGCGGCGCGAGCTGCCGCAGCGCGAGCGGCAACCTGGGCATAGGACTCCTCGTTGCGCTCGGGGAAGTTTGCCAGCACGTGCTCGAACTTGGCAAAATCCTCATCCCAGCGCGTAGAAGGCACGGCAAAGAAGACTTGCTTGACCTTAAAGTCGCCCGACGCGAGCTCCTTGCGGAAGAGCTCGGCCACGGCCTCGGCGTCAAAGCCGTTGTTGTCGCAGCCCCAAGCGCCCAGCACGAGCTTCTCGCGACCCAGCTCGTCGCAGATGGCAAGCACAAAGCGAATGCGGTCGCGCAGGGCATCCAGCAGAGCATCGTCGCTCACGCGATACTCCTGGCGGGCGCGCTTAACGTTGGGCGCGGCGGCCACGATCACGTCGGCGTATGCATGCACGTGGTTGCGGTCGAAGCGCACCGCAGGCACCACTAGGGCGCGGTTACGATAGAGCTCGCAGTTGATGTTGCGGCGACGGTTCTCGCCGTACCATTTGCGCTGCTTATCGAGAACGTTGTACAGATACGAATCGGCGCACAGTGTGGCCTCTTGGCCCAGATAACCCTGAATATAGCCACCGCCCGGGTTGGTGAACGAGGCAAAGGCGAGCACGGCCATGTCGCAGAACTGCGCATAGCCACGACCGTTGTCCAAGATGGCCTGCGTGGCGGAGGCATCGAGCACGGTGACCTCAGGCAGGGACGCAGCAGGCTCCTCAGCAGGCGCGGACTCAGCTTCGGCGATTTCCTCGGCAGGCTCCTCGACGGGCTCAGGAGCTGCCTCGACCTCGGCAGCCTCCGCGCCCTCGACGTCCTCGGCAACCTGTTCTTCGGTGGCCACAGCACTCTGAACCTTGGCCTTCATCGCCGCGACAAAGCCGGCAGGCATACCGTCAAACTCGCGAACACCGGCAAGCGAACGCTCGATATCCTTGGCGCACGCTTCGGACACAGTTGCCACGTGACGCTCGGCGGCCTTGGCACGGGCCTCGCGCTTGGGATTGGGCTGACCCGCTCGGTTGGACCTGCGGTTACGGTTCCTGTTGTCGACGTCTGCCATACGTGGCCACCTTTCCTGTCGCTGCCGCTATCGGCTTTTTCCCATCCATGATACCCCGCCGCGCACAAAAAAGACGGCCCCGAAGGACCGCCTTTCGCATCGTTTTACCGTGTCCGGCAGGAAGCGTCGCAATGCCGCGCTTTAATCGCGACGGCCGAGGATGTTCAAAATGCGCAAAAACACGTTGATAATATCCACGAACAGGTTAGAGGCCATAAGCACGGCATTGGGCAGTGTGGGCGGCACCGTCGTGGCAACATAGGTGTCATAGCCAATAAACCCGGCGAACACCACGATCACGATCAGGTCGGTGATGGTCTGCGAGACGCCCATGAACATCAGCACGATCTCAACCAGAATAGTTGCGAGCAGAATGCCAAAACCGATGCCATATACGCGCTGGAAAAACTTGGGGAACGTCACGCCCAAGGCGCCAAAGACAAAGGTGATGGCGGCCGTGGCGATAAAGGCAGTGTTGATGGTGGGCAGGTCGTAGTTGGCAAGGCCAAACGACGCGGTCAGGCCAAAGGTACTCGCAAAGATTACGTAGCCCACAAGGGACAGGCCCACGGACTGCTTGCTGGCGGCGGCCGACATCATGACCATGCCGACGATGGTCAAAATAAACGAGCCAAAGACCAGCGGCAGGGCGGCGCCGCTCATCATCATGCGCGCAAACGACATGGTGCTCGTAAAGTAGGCGCCGGCGCCCATGGCGCAAAAGCCCAAGAAGATCAGGGCAGACATGGCGAGATTGTACGCGCGCGGCGACATCTCCTTGGCGCGGCTTGCGCCGCTCTCGACGGGGCCGTTCTGATAGCCCTGGATATCGTTCATAGGTTCGTCCTTTCAAAAAGTGCCGTGAAAGACGGCGCAGCAGGTGACAAGATTCCTGTCATTGTACCCGAATGCCGTACGTCCTTACCCACGGCGCTCGCCCTCGAGCGTACGGTCGAATGCCCACACCCACCAACGCATCAGATGGGCCTGCGAACCATCTGGTCGTTCGCGCGTCTGGTCCTCCAGATACAACTCGGTCGCGTGCCCGCCAAAACGCACCTTATAGGTTGCCGTACGGATGCCGTGAACCGTCAGGCCAAACCCAGTGGTCGAGACAATCTCGTCAATCGTAAAGCAACGACCGTCGACCCAGCAGACGGTGACCGGCACGACCTGTCCGCCCGCGAGGATGCGAGCCACGACGTCCACATACTGCTTGTGCACGCGCCGAGTTTTGCCATCTGTCTGTCGATATTCCATGCCTCCTATTATCGAACGCATGTTTGCATGTTGTAAAGCGAACAGACTGTGGTTTTGGAGTGTCGTAGTAATCGCACGTGTCCGCATGGCGTGTTAGCAAAAAGAACACCCGCGGTCAACAGGGCTAATATTCAATTTTAGTGCCAAAAAATTCACTTCTCCCATCAGAACTCGGTAAAGAAACCCACAGGAGGTGATACGATTTATCATGTTTTTGTAACGTGTCTGCAAACTTCGAGAAAGCCCATATATGGACGTAACGTTCTCAACCTTCCTCGGCCAAATTGTGTCGAACCCAGTCCTTGCCGTCACCGTGATCCTCGCGTTGGGCGCCATCTTCGTCAATGGATGGACCGACGCGCCCAACGCCATCGCGACCTGCGTCACTACGCGTTGCATGCCCGCCCGCGCCGCCATTCTCATGAGCGCCGCATTCAACTTCCTCGGTGTGCTCATCATGACGCACTTTAACGCGAGCGTCGCCAATACCATCTCGCATATCGTCGACTTTGGCGGAAACAGCACCATGGCGCTCGCGTGCCTCTGCGCGGCGCTGTTCTCCATCGTCGTCTACGGCGCCACAGCGTCGCGTTTTGGTATCCCCACCTCGCAAAGCCACAGCCTTATCGCCGGCCTGACCGGTGCCGCTATCGCCCTCGGCGGCGCGAGCAGCGTCAACGTCCACGAGTGGATGAAGGTCATCTACGGCCTGGCGCTCTCCATCGGCCTGGGCTTTGTCATGGGCTGGGTCCTGTGCAAGCTCGTCTCGATTCTTTTCGCCGCCGCCAACAGGCGACGTGCCAATGTCTTCTTTAAATACGCTCAGATCGCGAGCGCTGCGGCCATGAGCTTTATGCACGGCGCGCAGGATGGACAGAAGTTCATCGGCGTGCTCTTTTTAGGCGTGGCCTTTGCCAGCGGCCAGACGAGCGTCGGCGATGCAGGCATCCCCATCTGGATTATGCTGCTGTGCTCGGCCACTATGGGTATCGGCACCAGCGTGGGCGGCGAGCGTATCATCAAGTCCGTCGGCCAGAGCATGGTCAAGCTCGAAAAGTACCAGGGCTTCTCCGCCGACCTGGCGGGCGCCGCAAACCTGCTGCTTGCCACCCTTACCGGCATCCCCGTGTCCTCCACCCACATCAAGACCTGCGCCATCATGGGCGTCGGTGCCGTCAAGCGCCTTTCGGCCATCAACTTCGGTGTCGTCAAGGACATGATGTTCACCTGGTTCTTCACCTTCCCCGCCTGCGGACTCATCAGCTTTGTCATGGCCAAGCTGTTCATGATGTTCCTCTAGTCAAACCGAACGTCCATCCGGACTGCATTACCTCGCCCGCCCATCTTCACCTCGAAAGGACCACCCATGGCAAAGAAACCCGATTCGTTCTACTTTGACAACTACGTCGCCTGCGCCGACCTAGCCGTCCAGGCCGCAGAGCTGCTCACCAAGATTTTTGAGAACTTTGACCCTGCGCAGATCCACGACATGCTCGATAAGATGCATGCGATTGAGCATGCGGCAGACAAGAAGCACCACGAGCTCGAAGACGCCCTGCTCACCGCCTTTATCACCCCGCTTGAGCGCGAGGATCTAGACCTGATGAGCTGCTCGCTCGACACCGTGCTCGATCGTATCGAGGGCGTCGTGCAGCGCGTCTACTTCACCAACATCCAGAGCATCCACCCCGATGCCATCGTCATCGCCCACAAGGTGACCGACGCCTGCCGCGCCATGAAGGACCTGATGGTCGAGCTGCCCAACTACCGCAAGTCCAAGACCCTGCGCGAGCTGGTCATCCAGATCAACACCATCGAGTCCGAGGCCGACGAGCTCTACATCAACGCCATGCGCAACCTGCACGTTAACGGCAAGGACCCGCTCGAGGTCATCGCTTGGCGTGACGTGTACGCCTTCCTGGAGTACTGCGCCGACTGCTGCGAGAATGTGGCCGATGTTGTGGATTCGATTGTCATGAAGAACAGTTAATTGGGGGTACGTGTCCCGGCGGCGAAGGGCCGGCCACGGTTTGCTTTCTCACTCCGGCTGCGTAGCAGAGTCGTTCGAAAGTAAACCGTGGCCGGCCCTTCGCCTTACGTATCACCATTGGAACTTTGGCTGATAGTTTTAGCGCAATGGGGATTTGGCTGAAGGGACCTTTGGTACCCGTTCGGACACTTTGGCCCTTGAGGAGCGATTGGCTGGATAGGGCTTTGGGTACCCTTTTGCTTAGTTTTGGGTTGTTTTATTAGCTTTGGAGGGCTTGTATGTCGTATTTGGATTTGGCTCGGGGTCGTTATTCTTGTCGCGAGTTTGAGGATCGTTCTGTTGAGCAGGCTGTGGTGGATGCCATTGTTGAGGCTGGGCGTATTGCTCCTTCTGCTTGTAATAACCATCCAACCCGTGTGATGGTGTTGGATACGCCTGAGCTTCTGGAGAAGGCTGCTGCTTGTCAGCCTCGGTTTGCTCGTGATGGGTCTATCTTTGGGGCTCCGCTTGTCTTCCTTATTTGCAGCGTTACCGATGACGCTTGGGTGCGCCCGTATGATCAGATGAATTCCAGCGAAATCGATACGTCCATCGTGTGTGATCAGATGATGATGGAGGCCACCGAGCAGGGCCTGGGAACGTGCTGGGTATGCCATTTTAAGCCTGAGGTGGCACAAGAACAGTTCAATCTGTCCAAGGGCGTCTATCCCTATCACATGCTCGTCTGTGGCTATCCTGCCGACCACATCGCCGATCCCGAGCATCGCGAGGCCCGCACCATTCCCCTCCCCGACTTCCTCCTCAAGTAGATTTTTGGGACATGCCTTAAAGCCTACCCTTGACCGTTCATCCGTTCGCCGAGTTCTGCGCCACTATGTGCAGGGCTTGGTTTTTATGTTACGCACCCCGGCACAGTCATAAAAAAGGACCCGCAAGCTGCGGGTCCTTTCTAGGCACTAAATTGTAGGCCGAATGTTAGTCCAGGTCGTCGGCAGCAAAGTTGTCGATCGGGGCAAAGGGATCGGCCACGGGGACAACCGGGTCAGCGACGGGCAGCGGCTCGGCGGGAACAGTCACTGCAGGAGAAGCGGCAGAACCGACCGGCGTGGAGGCCATGAGGTCGGCCGGGAAGGAGTTCTGGGCATCGTCCATGAAGTGCTGGATGAGCTTAAGATACTCGGCCTTGAACTCCTCACGGGAAGCCTTGAGACGATCGATCTCCTCGAGCTCGGCCTGCTTCTCAGTCAGAGCCTGGCGGATAACCTCGCGAGCCTTGGCGTCAGCCTCGTTGCGGATACGCTCAGCGTTCTCGTTGGCATCGTTAACGATGGTCTCAGCGGTCTGCTGGGCAGCGATCAGGGCAGCGGAAATCTGGCGCTCCTGAGCGGAGAAGTCAGGGGCGGGAGCAGCCACGGGGGCGGCAGGAACGGCCTGGTCGGCGGTAGCCCGAGCCTGGGCAAGCTGAGCCTGTGCATCGGCAAGCTGCTGCTCGGTAGCAGTCAGACGACCCTTAAGGTCAACGATCTTAGCGAGCATAGCGTCAACCTCGGAGGACAGCGTCTCCAAGAAGACGTCGACCTCAGCAGGATCGTAGCCACGCTTGGCCTCAGAGAAAGTCTGAGCCTGGATGTCTGCAGGGGTAATAGCCATAACAAGTCTCCTTTTTCATCGCCTCGGCGCTACACGCCCGACGTAAGTTACTAAGTCAGTTCTACACGAGTATACCTATAAGAAGCTGCAGAACCAGCCTCTGCACCAACTGCAACGCAATAATCGCAACGACCGGCGAAAAATCGATACCGCCCATCGGCGGGATGAAACGACGGAACAGGTTGAGCCACGGACCGCACACGCTATCAAGCACCGCGGCAATATCCTGAAGCAAACCACCCTGCTTCATGGGAATCCACGTCATAAAGCAGTAGACGACAATGAGCGTGGAATAGAAGTTGAACAGCGTGTTGACCAGCTGGACGATAGTGTAGATGTTGATGGGAATCTCCTCGTCTTGTCTTTACTTAAGGTAGCCGTCGGCACGAAGCTTCTTGAGATCGGAATCTTTGACCTCGCAACCGGCGGGCAGCACCATGAACACGCGGTCGCCCACCTCCTTGACCGTGGCGCCCAGACCGCAGGCAAAGCCGTAAGAGAAGTCCAAGACGCGCTTGGCAACTTCGGTGCGTACGCCCACAAAAATCAGTGCGACAGGCTGCTTGGTGCGAACGCGGCGCACCACGGTCTCCACGTCGTCATAGCTCTCGGGGCGCAGGACATAGGCCGGCAGCTGCGGTGTGGCGTTGATGATATTGCTCGCATAGGCCGAGGCATCGCTCGGTGCAGGCGCGGGCGCAGCGGCGGCACGGGCGCGGGTGTTCTCGGCGTAGCTCGACGGCGTGTCATAGGCACCGGGACGATAACCGCTCGCAACACTGTCCTGCGAGCGCGAAGGCGGGTTATACGTCGTGGCATGGCGAGAGTCATCGCCGACCAGCTGCCCGGAGCGTGTATACACGGCAACCGACTCAGCTTCACCACGGCGCGTCTGACCAAGCAGGCCGTTGCTCGGCTCGTCTTGGGTGTAGAAGCCCTCGCCCGAAGCTCCGCTGTAGCCGTTGCCCTGATAGCCATCGTCATAGCCGTCATCGTAGCCGTAGTCGTCGTCCTGGCCATAACCCTGGTCGTAACCCTGCTGGCCGCCCAGGTGCATCTTATTTTTAATCTCGTCAAGGAAGCCCATGGTTGTGTCCTCTCGCGGTTTAGTGCAGGCGCCCCGATAATCAGTGCGCACTTCAGAGCCTTATTTTACTGCAAACTCCGGGCTAAATACTACCCTGCCCAGGCGAACGAGCGTAGAGCCCTCCTCAAGGGCAGGCTCAAAGTCTTCGCTCATGCCGCAGGAAAGCTCAGGCAGGTTCAAATCGGGATGCGCCGCCTCCAGCTCATCCCTCAGCTCACGAAGCCCCGCAAAGGTGCGGCGTGCCACATCCTTATTCCCCCGGGGCGCCATAGTCATAAGCCCCTGTACGCAAATTCCCTCAAGTTCCGCAAGCTCACCCGCGGCGGCGCGAATCTCATCGGGCGAAAAGCCTCCCTTCGACTCCTCACCACTTACATTGACCTCAATGAGCACACGCTGGGGGCCGGCGAGCTCGCCTGCCTCAATCTTGCGGACAGCACGGCTCGAGATCGCCTGCGCCAGATGCATCGAACCCACCGAGTGAATCAGCTCGGCTGAGCCCAGCACCGCATTGATCTTATTGGTCTGCAGGTTGCCGATCATATCGAAGCGCACCTCGGGCAGCTCCGGATGCTCCGCCAGACCCGTGAGCTTGCGAACCAGCTCCTGCGGGCGGTTCTCGGCAAAATGGCGATACCCCGCCTGGATGGCGGCAACGGTCTCATCGACACCAACGGTCTTGGACACGGCAATGAGGCGCGCGGCGTCATGGGGACGGCCCGCGCGATCGAGCGCCGCATAAAAACGTTCCAGAATCTGCTCGCGGCGAGCGCGCATCAAGTCCAAATAGTTATCCATTGCCAATCGCCTCCGCTGACAGCCAAACAAGTAGTCCCATGCTAACGCAAGAGCGCGGCCCCGCATGTGCAAGGCCGCGCTCACTTAGGTATTTACAATCTTTCGACGAACGGGATTACTTACTCCTCGTCGTCCTCGCCATCGTCCTCATCCTCAAGATGATCGAGCAGATAGCGAAGACCCTCGCCGACCTCGTTAACGGGCACCTTGGCAACGTAGCGAGCGTCGACGGCGGGCCTCATGATAACGCCCTCGCCCGAAGGCACGCGCATGCTCTCGAGCTCATCCTCATCAGTGCGGGCGATATCGCCGGCATTCATACGCTGACCAGTCAACAGGAAAGTCAGACGGCAAGCGGCATCGATGGAAATCGAGGCGATGCGATCGAGGTAGCGCGAAACCATGATGGCGCGGCGCAGGTCGTCATAGTTGCTGTCGTCGTCCATAAAGTCGCCCGTATCCATACGGTTAAAGGTGCGGAAGAACTTCTCGTAAGCGGCGTGCACCGGCTCGTCCTCGACGGCCAGGTTGCAGATGATGGACATGTCATTGGTGACGAGCGCAGAAAGCGAAGAGCCCAGCACCTGGTAGACGGCCTCAGCCTCGGCCTCGACCGTGCCGACAAGCTCCTTGGGCAGCGAGATGTCGGCCTTGATCATATGACGCGTGGCGCGGCAAATCTGGCGAACCTTATCGGTCATGCGCTGCAGGTTAAAGTCGACGTAGATGATCGTCTGCAGCAAGCGGAAGTCGGAGGCGACCGGTGACTGCGTGGCAATCAGGTTGTAGCAGACGGCCTCCAGGTTGGCGCAGCGTGCGTCAATCGAAAGCGTGCGCTTCTTGGTCTTGGTGGCGAGCTTGCGGTCGTCGGTCACATAGGCCTTCACGGCATCGTGGAGGGCCAGATCGACGGCCTCGTAGATGCTCAGCATCTCGTGACGGGCCTCGATGAGCTGACGGGAAAACAGTTTGCGCATGGTTCACTCCAATCAGTTGGGTGCGGTCATGCCGCCCGCACAGTGAATACGCACCGGACCAGATCCGATCGGCTTGGGACTAGTCGCACCGATCAGCCAAAGCGGCCGGTGATATAGTCTTCCGTCCGCGAGTCCACCGGGCTGGTGAAGATCGCGTCGGTTTGACCATACTCGATGAGCGTAGCGGGCTCGCCGGCAACTTCCTGCAAGAAGAATGCGGTGTAGTCGCTAATGCGAGCTGCCTGCTGCATTGAATGCGTGACGATGATGATCGTCATCTCGGGCGCCAGCTCGGCCATCAGATCCTCGACCTTAGAGACGGACGTGGGGTCGATGGCGGAGCAGGGCTCGTCCATCAGAAGGACATCGGGTTGCACCGCAAGCACGCGCGCGATGCACAGACGCTGCTGCTGACCGCCCGAGAGCGCCAAACCATCCTTGTTGAGCTGATTGGATACCTCTTTCCAGAGGTTGGCGCGCTTGAGCGATTCTTCCACGATGTCATCGAGGTCACTTTTGCTAGTCACGCCCTGCAGACGAGGGCCAAAGGCGACATTCTCGTAGATGGATTTAGGAAACGGGTTGGGCTGCTGAAAGATCATGCCCACGCGACGACGGAGATCGACCGGGTCGACACCCTCGGCATAGATATCGTTGCCGTCGAGCGTCATGGTGCCCTCGACGCGCGTGCCCTCGATCAGGTCATTCATGCGGTTGATGCAGCGCAAAAACGTCGACTTGCCGCAGCCCGAAGGGCCAATGAAGGAGGTGATGGCGTTTTTGGCGATGTTGAGGTCAAGCCCCGTCAGCGCATGAAAGTCACCGTACCAAAAGTTGAAATCCTTGGCCGTAATGGCCGCTTGCTCCAACGTGGGAGCGGACTGATAAACGGACATGGGACTCCTTAACTAGCGACGCTTGCGCGACAGGAAGCGCGCAAACAGGTTGAAGGCCAGAATGATCACCATCAGCAAGAGCGCGGTGCCGTAGGCTGCGTTCATGTTGATGCCGTCGTTGGCAAGCAGATACAGGTGAACCGTCATGGGGCGGCCGGAATCGAGCGGCGAAATAGGTAGATTGATGGCCTGGCCCATGGTGTAAAGTACAACCGCGGTCTCGCCGATGGCACGGCCGATGGCAAGGACGATGCCGGTGGCGATGCGGCCAAAGGCGGAAGGAAGCACGATCTTGGAAACGACCTGCCACTTAGTGGCGCCCAAGCCATATGCGCCCCAACGGATATAGCGCGGCACGGCGCGAATAGCCTCCTCGGTGGTGCGCATGACGATAGGCAGCATCAGAAGCGCCAGCGCCAGGGCAGCCGAGACCATCGAAAGGCCCAGGCCCATGGCCTCGACAAACAAGGCGTAGCCAAAGAGACCCATAACGATGGAGGGCACCGAGGCCAAAGCATCGGCAGCATAACGGATGAGCTCGACGACCTTGCCCTGTTTGGCGTACTCGGCCAGATAGACGGCCGCTAGCACGGCGACCGGCGTACAGATGAGCATGGCGAGCGCCGTCACGTAGATGGTCGAGACAATCGTAGGCCAAATGCCGCCCTCGGCGTTGACACCCTGGGGCCAACCGAAGATAAAGTCGAGCGAAATATGCGGTAAGCCATTAACAACCACGTAGGCGATGATAGCGACCAGCACAAGCGTGGTGATGTAGGCCGCGGCGCGGAACACGCCGAGCATGATCTTGTTTGACAGGTCCTTGTTGATACGGCCCTTCTTACCGTGGGAAAGGGCACGCTTGATGCGCTCGCGCGACGAGGTCGTATCGACCGTCGTGTCAACGGAATCGGACATAGCCTACCCCCTCTTCTTCTTGGAAATCAGACGGACGATGCCCACCAGCATGGCGGAGATGATAAACAGGACCACGCCCATGCCGAACAGAGCCGAGCGGTGCAGGCCCGAGGAATAGCTCATGTCGAGCGCGATCTGGCTCGTGAGCGTCGAGATGGGGCTCGCAATGCTGTCGGGAATAACCGGAGCGTTACCCACGACCATGAGCACGGCCATGGTCTCACCGATGGCACGGCCCATACCCAGCACGATGGCATCAACGATACCCAGTTTGGCGGCAGGTAGCACGACCTTATAGATGGTCTGCCACTTAGTAGCACCCATGGCATACGATGCCTCGCGAATGCCCATGGGAATGGAATTGAGGGCATCGATGGTAAGCGTCGTGATGGTAGGGACGATCATGATGGCGAGCACGAACCACGCTGTCAGCGCACCAAAACCAAGACCACCGGTCAGTTGTGCGATAAACGGGCGGATGATGATCATGCCAAAGAAGCCGTAGATGATGGAGGGTATGCCCGCCAGCAGGTCAACGGCGGGGCTGATGAGCTTGCGCACGCGCTTGCTGGCAATCTCGACCAGGTAAACGGCCGTACCCACGCCCAGCGGCACGCCCATGGCGAGCGCACCGACGGTCACCAGACCCGAGCCGGCAAGCAGCGACAAGATGCCGTAGTGGCCCTCGGAAGGCGCCCACGTAAAGCTAAAGAAGTCCGCCAGACCGATGTCAGTAAAGACGGGCAGCGCCGAGTACGTGGTAAAGACAAAAATCAGGATGACGGTAACGACCGCCAAGAACGCGCAGGCAAAGAAGATCCACTGCAGCGCCTTCTCCTTGATATAGGTACTGCGCGATACGAGCGCCAGCTCGCGCTTCTTGGGCGTCTGAACATTCTGCTCAGTCTGGGAGTTTTCCTGTGCTTCCATGCTACTCACTCCCCTTCTCGTCGTTGGTGACGGGAATAAAGCCCGCCTCGCGAATCTGCTTGTCCATCTTTTCGGACGTCACATAGTCGATGTAATCCTGCGCCTGCTGCGAAGGCGCACCCTTCACAAAGAAGTAAAGGTCGCGCGAGATGGGATAGCCGCCACTCGCGACCGTCTTCTCGGACGCCTCAACATGATTGACCGAGACGGCCTTGACCGAGGTCTTGGCGTTGAGGCTATCGACGAAGCCCAGCGAAATGTAGCCGATGGCCCCACGCGAACGAGATACCACGTCGCGCACCTGGCCCGTACCCGAAAGAACAGCCGAGCGGCGATCGAACGGCGTGCCATCCATCACGATGGTACGGAAGGCCTCGCGCGTACCGGACGCCTCGTCTCGGTTGATGACCTGAATCCTCAGGTCCTCGCCACCGACCTCTTTCCAATTGGTAATCTTGCCGGCGTAGATATCGCGGAGCTGCTCGGTCGAGAGGTTATCGACCGGGTTATCGTCGTTCACGATGACCGCGATACCGTCGTGGGCAATTACGATGGGGGTCAGGCCCAGATCCTGTTCGTCGGCATTGAGCCCACGGGAGGAGCTGGCGATATCGGCCGTTCCGGCGCTGACGGCCTCGATGCCAGCGGAAGAACCCAAACCGGAAACGAGCACGTCGATGCCGGTCTCCTCCTTAAAGCCCTCGGCCGCAATCTCGGCGATAGGAAGGCAGGTCGTGGAGCCAGCGACGGTAATGGAAGAGGTAGAAGATCCCGAAGAACAGGCACACAGCGTAAGTGTAAGCACAGCGGCGCTCAGGACCGATACGATCTTTCTCATAGCATCACGCCGATCGCAGCATGGCGCCCACAGGTGCCGTCCTCGTTACGGTAGGAATAAAAGCGGTCGTTCTGACGCACGGTCGAAAGCTGGGTATCCACGATATCATCCGCGTCGACACCGACATCTACCAGCGCCTCGCGAATGGCAGCGGAAAGATCGAGCATGCGAGAGGTACTCGCATCGATGCACGAGAACTCGGCGGCAAAGCGATCCATGAGTTCCTGGGATACCTCATATTCGTCACCCAAGATATGGGGGCCGATATAGGCGGAAACGTCGCCCGCATCGCAGCCGGCAGCATCGCAAAGCGCCTGGCACGCCTTGGCAGAAATACGTGCAATCGTGCCCTTCCAACCGGAGTGCACCACGGCAAATCCGCCAGGGGCCACCAGCACCACGGGAACGCAGTCGGCAAAGCAGAGCAGCACGGGCACGTTATGCGCCGTACAGACGATGGCATCGCAGCCCGCGGCAATCTGCTCGCGGACGTCCTCAAGGTCATCGGCGCCATTCGAGGTCACCGCAACGATATGGTCACCATGGACCTGATTGGGAACGAGCAGGTTGTGCTCGCACTCCGCGGCACCCATAGCCTCGAGTGCGCGGCGACGATTTTCTTGAACAGCAAAGGGATCATCGCCAACATGCGAGCCCAAGTTGAGTGAGGAGTACGCATCTTCGGAAACGCCACCGGCGCGCTCGGTGAAGGCAAAGCGAACATCGGATGTCGCGCCCTCCACCAACGTAACTCCATCATGGTCGACACGCGAAACTTTGTCCGCACGTGCTGCCATACTAAAGCCTCCTTATAACACAAGTACCGCGGCATCGCCGCTACAGCCCGCGTTTATACGGCTGTCATACTTCTCTAAAAGGATACCTGCTGCGCTGGAGGCAATCGTAAAGGGAACGTAAAGAGATTGGAGGTTCTAGTTTACAAAGTCGAAATAAAAAGGGCGCGTCCATACGGACACGCCCCTGTGCACAACAATGCAAAGAACGACTTAGAAGCTACCGCGCTTCAGGAAGTCGGGAAGCTCGAACTGATCGTTGCCGAAGTTAGGAAGCTCGGTGCCACCGACGTTGCGGGTCGGAGCGGCCTGAGCCGGGCTCGTGGCAGGAGCGGTGCGCTGCGGCTCAGCGGAGGCAGCGGCCTTGCTCTGAGACTGCTGAGCAGCAAAGAGCTCGTCCTGACGGTTGACGTTGGAGTCGGAGAAGCCCGTAGCGATGACGGTGATACGCACCTGATCGCCCAGGGACTCGTCGACAACGGTACCGAAGATGATGTTGGCCTCGGGGTCGACGGCGTTGGCAACAACGTCGGCGGCGTCGCTGATCTCCTGGATGCCCAGGTCCTTGGAACCGGCGATGGAGAGCAGCACGCGCGTGGCGCCATCGATGGAGCTCTCGAGCAGCGGGCTGGAGATGGCCTGCTGGGCAGCGTCGACGGCACGGGTATCCCCAGAAGAGGTACCGATACCCATCATGGCGGTACCGGCCTGCTTCATGATGGTCTTAACATCGGCGAAGTCCAGGTTGATGATACCGGGGACGGTGATGAGGTCGGTGATGCCCTGGGTGCCCTGGGAAAGGACGCCATCGGCAATCGCGAAGGCCTCGAGCATGGTGGTCTTCTTCTCGGCGATGTCGAGCAGCTTATCGTTAGGGATGACAATCATGGTGTCAACGCAATCGGAGAGGGTCTTAATGCCCTCCTCGGCGCTCTTCTTGCGCTTGCGGCCCTCGAAGGTGAAGGGCTTGGTCACGACGGCGACGGTCAGCGCACCGACCTCGTTCATCGCGATATCGGCAACGATGGGAGCAGCGCCGGTACCGGTGCCACCGCCCTCGCCGCAGGTGATGAACACCATGTCGGCGCCAGCGAGCGCCTCGGCAATGTCGTCGCGGGACTCATCGGCAGCCTTGCGGCCAACCTCGGGGTTGGCGCCGGCGCCCAGGCCGCGGGTAAGGTCGGTGCCGATGTGCACCTTGATATCGGCATCAGAGATCGCGAGCGCCTGAGCATCGGTGTTGATGGCAACAAACTCGACGCCGCGGATGCCCTCTTCGATCATTCGATTGACCGCGTTGGTACCGCCGCCGCCGACGCCGACCACCTTAATGACGGCAAGGTAGTTGTTGATCTCTGTCTCGTGCATGTCGGTCCTCCGAACAAAGGTTATAGCCATAGCATGGGTCGACCCCTGCGCACATTAACCTTCAGGTTGAAAGTAAATGCAAAGGTAAACCGTATTATGGTTGCACATTATGAACGTATCAGTCAAATAATTGACCGTGAAAACCAAACAAACCAGATAAACGGCGTGGTATGGCCCCTCAACAAAGCATCAACCAGCGCTACGAGGTCGGAGCATTCCTAAATGTGTAGTTACCCGGAGAGCGCACATTGATATACGTTACGCCCTCTACCTGCGAAAGCAACTTGGTGACTACGCGTTCCTTCTTGACGATATCGTCCGAATCGCCCAGCGACACCTCAATGCCGTTATTGAGGTTTGCCGAGATGGCTTCGACCGAAGGCGTGGAAATATCCTTGACTTGTCCCAAGAACTCGCTCGAAAAACCACGCACATAATCCAAGCCAGCCTTAACGGCCTTGGAGCTCACCGCCTGGCCGGAAACCGGAGCGACATCCGCCGAGACATCAGTCAACAACACCGCGCCATAGTGCTTAGCGAGCGCCAGCGCGGCATCGATTCCGGTCAAGGTATTTGAGCCCTGCCCTGTCGTGATGACGTTGCCTTGGTCGTCCACTTCGACCGACGTCGACAGTGGGGCGATCCAGGTGTCATCATCCCCGATGGCCCAGGCAAGGTCATCGGAACTGATATAGGCAATTGCGATGACCTTGCGCTCCATCGGCGTAATGATGAGCGTATGCGGGAACTGACGCTGGACATCCACGCCCGAGACCCACGGATTCTGCTTGAGGTCCTCGGTAATCTGGTCGGGATCGACGTTAAAAAGCGACGTTCCCTCGGGCAAATCGATCAGCTGGATAGCATCGTGCTTCGTCACATGCTCGCTGCCTTGAATCTGAATATCAGTGGCGGTAAACAATCCAGAGTTGATCACCACGATGGCAACGACGACGAGCACGGCCAAGGCGGCCAGAACGCCGCCCACGATTTTGCCTTTGCCTGCAACGACAGAAGCGGCGTCTGATGTTTTATTTACCATCGCCCCAAGTGAAGACAACGGGTTGACGCTTTTTTTACCCGAAGGCTTCTTGACGGTAGCCGGCACCGATGTCAGCGAGCGCGGTTTCGATGCGCCCAGCGTGCGACCTGGACGCGGCGCTTTAGTTCCCGTCGAGGGCTTAGGAGTTGCCATGGGACGGGCAGGTTTGGCGCCCATAACAGGCTTTGACGTCACCGAGGGACGCGAGGACTTTTTTGCGGCCGGACGATTACCGAGCTGCGAGCCGACAACCGGACGACTGGTCTGTCGAGCATGCCCGACAGACTTAGAGTGCGCGACGGTATTGCGTTGAGGTTTGGCAGGCGCGCCGGAACGCCCTCCGGCGCGGCGGAAGGTGGGTTTCGATGCTCTAGAAGCCGAGGAATTTAACTTCCGGTCTGAGCTCGATGCCATACGCCTCCCTCACCTTTCCGTGCACATGTCTGATAACCGCGGCAACGTCATCGGCCGAGGCAGTTCCGTTATTAACGATAAAATTAGCGTGAACGGGCGAAACTTCCGCGCCGCCAATCGAAAAACCCTTTAATCCACAATCCTCGATAAGCTTGCCCACACTCGCATCGGGCGGGTTGCGAAAGACCGACCCGCAGGATGCGCGACCCATGGGCTGCGTACGCTTGCGCCTCGTCAGGTACCGCTCCATGCGCTCGCGAATGTCGGCCTTGGGCGCCGGTTTAAGCTTGAGCACGCACTCGAGGATGATCTCATTGCGGGGAAGGCTACATTCGCGGTAGCCCCAAGTGATCTCGGACCCCGCATAATGTTTGATACCGGATACCGGGTCAAACGTTACGACATCCTCAACCAGCGAGCCAATCCACTCGGTCCGTGTGCCGGCATTCATAGATATCGCACCGCCGACCGAGCCAGGGATGCCAACGGCAAACTCAAGGCCCGAGAGGCTACGCGACAGGGCATCGTTGACCAGGCGCGCAAACATCACGCCCGCACCGACCGTCAGCGTACAACCGTCATCGGCAACAACCGTGCGCTGAAACTCACGTCCGAGCGAAATGACGGCGCCGCGATAACCGCCATCGGCAACCAGCAGATTGGAGCCCTTGCCGATGATGACCCACGGCACCTGCTCGCGATCGAGCACCGCCACGGCGCGGCGAAGGGCATGATAGCTATGGCACGTCACAAAGAGGTCGGCCTTGCCGCCGATACGATAACTCGTATGACGCGCAAGGCGCTCGTCCTCGATCACATCCGTGTCGATCATGCCCGAGAGCGCCATGACGGCGTTAAACAGACCCATTAGACTTAAGCGTCTTTCTTGGCAGTCAGATACTCGATAAACTCGGGACCGACGGTCGTAACGTCACCGGCACCCATGGTGAGCAGCAGGTCGCCCTCGCCCACCATCTGCTCGAGCTCCTGATTGAGCTCAAGACGGCTGGAGCAGTACACGACCTCCTTGCCAGGATGCTTGGCGCGCACGGTATCGGCGAGCATCTTAGAGGTAACACCCGGAATGGGCATCTCGCCAGCCGAGAACACATCAATCAGCAGCAGTTTATCGGCATTGGCAAATGCATCGGCAAAGTCGTCGCACAGGGCCTGCAGGCGCGAATAGCGGTGCGGCTGGAACACGACGTCGACGTGCTTGTAGCCCAGCGACGAAGCGGCAGCAAGCGTCGCCTTGATCTCGGTGGGGTGATGGCCGTAATCATCGATCACGGTGATGCCATCGATATCGCCCACGTGGGTAAAGCGGCGGCGAACGCCCTCAAAGCTCGAGAGCGCCTTGGCGGCGGCGTCGATGTCAAGGCCCAGGACATGGGCGACGGTGAGCACCGCCGTGGCGTTGAGCATGTTGTGGCGACCGGGATTGCTCTTGATCTCCACGGCATGTTCAGTGCCATCCTCAAAGCGAACGATAAAGTCACTCTGGATGCCCTTGACATCCGGGTGCATGCAGACGATGTCGTTGCTCTCGGCAAAGCCGTAGGAAAGCACGTGACGGCCCGTCGACTTGGCGAGCTCGACCAGATGCGGGTCCTCACCGCAGACGATGACGGTGCCGTCCTCGCCCACCAGGCTCATGAATTTGGCGAAAGTTGCCTCGATCTCCTCGATACCCGAGTAGTGATCGAGGTGGTCGGCCTCGACGTTGGTCACAATGACTACGTTGGGGTTCAGGAACAGGAAGGAGCTGTCGGACTCGTCGGCCTCGGCGACAAAGTAGTCGCCCGAGCCGTTCTTGCCGTTCGTGTCATAGCCCTCGACGATGCCGCCGATCAAGAAGCTCGGATCCAGACCCATGCGGTCGAGCATGGTGGCGCACATCGAAGACGTGGTAGTCTTGCCATGCGTGCCGGCAACAGCGACGGTGGTGTAGCCGTGGCCCAAAGCAGAGAGCATCTTGGCACGGGGCCACACGGGAATACCAAGCTCGCGAGCGCGCACGAGTTCGGGGTTGGACTCCGGAATAGCGGTGGAGACAACAACCACGTCGGGCTTGACCTCGTCGATCGTGGCGGCCTCATGGCCCACATGCACCTTCACGCCAGCGCGGGTAAGCTGGCGGATATAACGTGACGTCTTAAGGTCGGAGCCGGTAACGGCATAACCGCGCTCGTGCAGAACGAGGGCGATGCCGCTCATGCCGGCGCCGCCGATACCGATAAAGTGGGCGCTCTTAAACTCGGGCGCGGAGGTTGCAGTCTGGGAATCAGCCATGTGCTCGTGTACTCCTTGCGTAAACACTGCCTGTAACCCATTAACTGTACCGCACCTACCGCATCAGCGCGAGGGCGACCGACGATATCCCGTCTAACTAACGCAAACCCTCTACCGCATCCGCCAGAAGAGCGGCGGCCCTATCCTGAGCCAGACCACGCGCCGCCTGACGCATGGCGTCGCGCGCCGCCGCGTCATCGACCAGATGCAGCAGCTCATCGGCAAAGGCAGAACCGTCGATATCGGCATCGGCGCAGAGCACGCCGGCCCCGGCGTCGACCAGATACCGGGCATTGGTGGTTTGGTGGTCGGCCGTCGCATGCGGATACGGCACGAGCACTGAGGGCACAGCGAGCGCAGCGATCTCGGCCACGCTCGATGCGCCCGAACGCGAGAGCACCAAATCGGCAGCAGCCAGCATATCGCCCATGTTGTCGATGTAAGGCTGGACGCGGTAACGCTTCGCCTCCTCGGGCGTCAGCGCCAAAGCGCGCTCGGTCTCCTCAAAGCCGTCGGCACCCGTCGAATGCAACACATAGAGGTTCTTGCGCGAAAGCAGCTCGTTTTTGAGCGAGACCACGCGCTCGTTGAGGTGCTGGGCGCCAAGTGAACCGCCAAAGACGAGCAGCAGCGTAGCGTCCTCGGGAACGCCAAGTGCCTTGCGGCCGCGAGCGCGATCGCCCTCGATCACCGAGCGACGTACGGGGTTGCCGGTCATGAGCACGTGGTCAGGGTCACCTTCGCGCTCAAAAACCGAACGCGCTGCCGGCACCGAGATGCACACGCGGGCGGCGTGGGAGTTCATCATCTTGTTGGCCAGGCCCGGAACAGAGTTCTGCTCATGCAGCAGATACGGAACGCCCGCGCCCTTGCACCACCCCAGCAGCGGAACCTCGACATAGGCACCAAAACCGATGGCGGCGTCGGGCTTGCCGACCTTTGAGAAATGACTGGCGAGCGCACGCTTGGCTTTGTTGACACGCCACAGCGAGGTCAGCGCCGTCCAAGGACGGGAGCGGTCGAAGCCCGTGACCGTAATGGGCACAAAATCAAACCCAGCCTCGGGGACCAGACGACCCTCGAGCTTGCGCGACTGGCCCACGAACACAACGTGGTGGCCACGATCACGCAGTTCTTCGGCCAAGGCGAGCGCGGGGTTGATGTGTCCTGCCGTGCCGCCGGCTGCAATAGCAACGGTCATCTTATCGGTCATGGTAGTCCCTTCGTACACGCGGTCCCTGGTCGTCGGTGCGCAGACGCGCCGACGGGTCCGAGTTCAAATCGATTCGATTATATCCGCCGCCCGCGTTGCGAGGGCTGGGGCGCTGAGGACGACCTTGCGGAGCCATTCGCGGGCGTGGACGAGCTGCCGGCTCGGATGGAGAACCATCAAGAACGGTAAAGCCGCTACGCGAAGGTCGTTCACCGCGCACATGGGCCACGCCGGCAGTGCTCTCGTCCATAACGGCAAAGCTCTCGCGGCGACGGTCGTACTCATCGCGACGGGCGCTCTCATACGAAACGCGCAGGATCAGACCGGCGAGCATAAGCGACACGATAATCGACGAACCGCCGTAGCTAATAAACGGCAACGGTTTGCCCGTCATGGGAAACACGTTGAGGATGCCCAGCGCGTTAATCAAAAACTGCACCGCGAGAATGACCGCGGAGCCAGACGCCATAAGCGCGCCCCGGCGATCGGTCGCCTGCTCGGCAATGCGAAACGCCGAGTAGATCAGCATCGCAAACACCAAGAAGAACAGCACGGTTCCGACAAAACCGACTTCCTCGCCAATGATGGCCAGGATGTAGTCATTGTGCGCCTCGGGCAGATACGAGTACTTCATGGTTGAGTTGCCGATGCCACGGCCGAACAGACCGCCCGAGGCAAAGGCCATAATGGCAAGCGTGGCCTGATAGCCGTCACCATACTCGTCGGCCCAAGGGTTCAAGGCAACCTGAATACGCACCATACGGTACGGCTCTGCGACAAGCGCAATCACGATCACGAGAATGCCGAAGATTAGCACACCGATGATAAATCTGGGGTCGAGACCCGCAAACAACGCCATGCACATGAGGGTCAACAGGATGATCAGGACAGTACCGAAATCGGGCTGGATAAAGATCAGAAAGAGCGAAATGCCCAGGTAGATGCCCATCTTGCGAAGGAATTCGTTGATGTTGCCACCGGGCGAAAAGAAGCGATCAAGCATGATGGCCGCATACGCAATGGCAAATGGCTTTAAAAACTCGGAAGGCTGGAACTGAATACCGGCGATGTTGAGCCAGCGCGTGGCGCCACGGCTGCCGCTGCCCACCAAGAACACCAGAAGCAGTAGCCCTATCATGCCTAAGAGGAAGATCCTGAGCACATCCTCCCCAAACCAGCTGTCCGGCAAAACGCGCACGATGGCAATCAGCGCCAGAACACCGACCACGGCAAACGCGGCCTGTCGGCCCAGAAAAAACGTCGCCGAGCCATTCTCGTGCAGCGCCTCGACCGAAGACGCCGAGTACACCATCAGCAGGCCAAAGCATACCAAGGTAAACAAGCAGGCCATGAATATCAAACGGGGGCGCATGATACGGGCGGGAACGCCGGCAATATAGCGTTCGCTAAACGACTGCCCACCGTGGCTGGAACGCGGTGTGGTGCGACGTGAGGAAGCACGGTCCGAGTCGGGCCTCCTCATACCTTGTCGGGGGCTCTCCTCTCTCACCGCAACCCCTATTCCATTTGTGATTTCGCTGTAGCGGCAAGCTGAGCCACGTAGTCCTTAAACACGCGGCCGCGCTCCTCATAGCCCGAGAACTCATCGAACGAAGAGCAGGCAGGAGAAAGTAAGATCACATCGCCACGGCTCGAAAGCGAACGGGCAACGTCCACGGCGTCGCGCAGGTCATCCGCCTGGGCGATATCCACATCGCCATCGACATCAGCCTCGTCCATAGCGGCGGTGAAGCGCTCGCGCGCATCGCCAAAGCAGACGACCGAGCGCACGTTGTCCATAACGACGCGCGCGAAATCCGTGAGCGGCGTGCCCTTATCGTGGCCGCCGAGCAGCAAGATCACGTCGTCATCGGGAAATGCCGTCAGTGCCTTCTCGACCGCATCGGTGTTGGTCGCCTTGGAATCGTTGACGTAGCGCACGCCGTCAATCTCGCCACACGGCTCCACGCGATGCTCGAGCGGCTGGAACGAGGCAAGACCGCGGCAGACACCATCGACATCGGCACCGACCGCCAAGGCAGCCGTGGCAGCGCACAGGGCATTGATAACATTGTGATGGCCCGAGATCTTGAGCGCGGATGTAGCGATGAGCGGGGTCTCGACACCCTTCAGACGCACGATCATCTTGCCATCGCGCACAAAGGCGGCATCCTCGCCCTCAGGCTCGTCAAAGGCAACCTTGCAGATGCGACGACCCGGCGTGTAGATGTACTCATCGAACTCGTGAATGCCGGCGTCTTCGACGTCGACAACCACCAGATCGTCATCGGCCATATTGTCAAACAGTTTGATCTTGGCAAGCGCATAGTTCTTATGGCTCTTATGCCAGCCCAAGTGGTCGGGAGTGATGTTGAGCAGCACCGCCACGCGAGGGTGGAGCTCGGTGGTCGTAGCAATCTGATAGCTCGAGAGCTCAGCCACAAACCACTCGTTGTGGGCTCGGCCGTCAATCTCGTTGACCGGCGGCTCGCCGATGTTGCCGACAGCAACGCTGGCCTCGCCGGCAGCCTTAAGCAGATAATCAGTCAGCGACGTGGTGGTCGTCTTGCCGTTGGTGCCCGTGATGGCAATCCAGTTATCGGGCGACAGGCGATAGGCAAACTCGGGCTCACCCATAATCTGGGCGGCATGCTCGCGCCCGGCCTTAAAGAAGCCCGAGAACTCCGAGATGCCCGGGCACGTCACGCATACGTCATAGGCGCCCTCGACCTGTTCGGTCCCATAGACAAACGACGCACCAGCAGCCTCGAGCGCACGCGTGGCGTCATTGGGCTCAGAGGTGCCACCGCCATAAACGGTAACGGCGCTTACGCGCTCGGGATGTGCCAGCGCCCAGCGGGCAACATCGAGACCGGATTTGCCCTGACCCAAAACGAGCAGGCTAAAGACATCAGCAAGAGGCATGAAAGACCACTATCCCAACTGGAAGAACAGAGCAAGGCCAACGGCACCGAAGGCCGCAGCGATAATCCAAAAACGGATGACGACCTTGGTCTCGGCCCAGCCCTTCTTTTCGAAATGATGATGGATGGGCGCCATAAGGAAGACGCGCTTGTGCGTAAAGTGGAAGTAGACAACCTGAATCATGACCGACAGGGTCTCAACGATAAACAGGCCGCCGATGATGAGGGAGACGACCTCGGTGTTGGTCATGATGGACGTGCAGGCAAACGCGGCGCCCAGGGCAAGCGAGCCGGTATCGCCCATAAAGATGCTCGCCGGATAGCAGTTGAACCACAGAAAGCCCAAGCAGGCACCGGCACACGCGGTGCAGAAGATGGACAGGTTCACGTCTCCGTGCAAAAACGCCATGGCAGCCATGGCGAGCATGGCAATCATGGAGGTGCCGCCAGCAAGACCGTCAAGGCCATCGGTCAGGTTCACGGCATTAGAAAGACCGGCGATCATCAGCCAGCAAAAGACAATGTAAAGCCACGGGAACGAAAGGCCACAGATGGTGGTCGAAAGAACACCGAGGTCAATCGTCAGGCCGCCGGGAAAACGAATCTCGGGGGCGACGCCGCACCAGTTGACGGCAAGTACCGTAAAGGTGACACAGATAATGGTTAGGCCGATCATCTTGGCATGGGGCGTCAGACCGAGCGAGCGCCCATGCGTAACGGAGGTCAGGTCGTCGATCAGGCCCAGCACGCCGGTCGCCAGCGTGGCGAGCAGCACGAGCACGAGCTCGGTGGTGAGCTTGCCCATCAGCAGGCAGGTCAGCGAGATCGCGACGAGGATGACAACGCCACCCATGGTGGGCGTTCCCTGCTTAACCAAATGACGCTTGGGGCCGTCGGCACGAACCTGCTGGCCGATACCCTCGACTTTGAGCAGCTTGATCCACCACGGCATGAGCAGCAGCGCAATGGCAGCGGCGATGCCAAGCCCCAAAAAAGCCTGATACGTTGGATACGAGGGATTGCCGAACATGGGCTAGCACACACCTTCCACAAAGCGGTCGAGCTCAACAAAGCGGGAACCCTTGACCAGTACAACATCATGTTTTTCAAGCGCGCCGCCCATGCGGTCGAGCACCTGCTGATAATCGGAGAACACCTGGATGCGGTCCTCGTCCATGCCCATCATGCGCGCGGCATCGGCCATAAGCTGGGCCAGCTCACCACCCACGCACGCCAGCATGTCGAGCTTCTTGGCGGCGGCATAGGCGCCCACGAGCTCATGCATGCGAGGAGCCTCATCGCCCATCTCGCCCATCTCGCCCAGGATCGCCATACGAGACCCCGTGCACGAAAGCGAGCACAGTAGATCGAGACCAGCAGCCATGGATTCGGCGCTGGCGTTATAGGAATCGTCGATGACGCGGGCACCGCTCTTGGCGCGCTTGATCTCCTGGCGGTGCCCGGTGATCGTGAGGCCCCTAAAGGCAGCATCGATCTGCTCGGGCGTCACGCCCAGGCGATAGGCAACCGCGGCGGCCTTAACGGCATTTGGAACGGACTGCACGCCGGGGATGGCAAGCATGGTATCGATCGTCTCACCCTGGCCAAAATCGAGCGTAAAGACCGGACGGCCCTCGTCATCAACACGAATGTCGCGGGCACGGACCTCATCGTCGTCCGAGACGCCGGCCAGCATCACGTCGATACCAGCAGGCTGGGCGAACGTATCGCGAATGAACGGCGTAAAGTCGTCCTCGCCGCCCAAAACCAGCAGCGGCAAGAAGTCGCCGGCGGCGCACATGCCCTGGACAATCTCGGCCTTAGCGCGGGCGATGTTCTCGCGGCTGCCCAAAATGCCGATGTGAGAGGTACCAATCTTGCTCACGATGGCAAGGTTGGGATTGGCGGACTGGGACAGGCGCTCAATCTCGTGGAAATGGTTCATGCCCATCTCGAGCACCAGGACCTCGGTATCGGCCGGAGCGGAAAGCACCGTGAGCGGCATGCCGATCAGGTTATTGAAATTGCCCTTGGTGGCCCAGACACGATAGCGCTTGGCGAGCACAGCGGCGAGCACGTCCTTGGTCGTCGTCTTGCCGATGGAACCGGTAATGCCAACGACCAGGCAGCCAAGCTCCAGGCGATACGCGTGCGCCAAACGCAGCAGAAACTCCTCGGGATCATCGGTCAGCAGGATGGCGCATCCTTTGTCCTGCGCCAGCGAGACCAACTCGGCCTCGGGCTCACGCGTCATCACGACGGCGCCGGCACCCGACTGGACGGCACGGGAAGCAAAATCATTGCCGTCGACGTTTTCACCGGGAAAGGCGACGAAAATCGTCCCTTCCTCGACCTGGCGCGAGTCGATAACGCACCCGCGGCATACCCGATCGGCTTCTCCCGTCACGGTTCGGGCCCCTGTTGCGGCCGCGAGGTTGTTGACGGCGATCTCTATCATTGCAGCTCCCCTGTAAACCTAATAATGCTATCGGCGTATTGTATCCCAGCGCCGCGCATGCGTGGTGCAGGGCATGTGAACACCCCTCATATGGGACAACAAACCACGCCCCAAAGATTGTAACCCCCTACCTCGTGCGCGGGATACCCAGCACGTCGAGCGCGTTGGCCATAATGGACTGGAACGGCACCGCAGCGGCATCTGAGCCGCTCGGCGTTCCGTCGAGCGTGATATAGCACAGCACCTTGGGCGATTGTGCCGGTGCAAAGCCCATAAAGGACGACATGTAGTTCTCCTTGAGGTAGCCGCCGTTCTCGTCGGCACGTTCGGCCGTACCGGTCTTACCCGCCACGTCATAGCCGTCAACCGCGCCGCCAACGCCCGTTCCCTCGGACACGACCGTCTGCATGCACGATGTCACCTGGGATGCAGCATCCTCAGAAATCGCGCGCTCGCCTTCGCCCCAGTCCTTCTCGTCGCCTTTGCTGGACTTATAGAAGTGCGGTGTCATCATCACGCCGCCGTTGGCGATGCCGCCCACGGCACGTGCGATCTCAATCGGCGAGACGGACAGTGCCTGTCCAAAGCTCATCGAGCCCAGCGTGGCGCCGTCATACTGGTCACGCTCCTTGACGATACCCAGGCTCTCGCCCGGAAAATCTACACCAGAGCTGTGACCGATGCCCCACTTGTCCACATAGGCGGCAAAGTCGTCGGCACCGATCTTGCGCCCCACCAGGACAAAGCCCACGTTGGACGAACGGCGCATCATCTCGCGCACATCCATGGTCATGGCGTAGTCGCGCTTGTCGGCATCGGTGACGGTATCGTCGCCCACCTTGATGCTCGCCGGCACCTCAAACGACGTACTCGATCGCACGACACCCAAGTCGAAGCCGGCGCCCGCCACGAGCGTCTTAAAGACCGAGCCGGGCTCGTAGGCGTCGGTGACCAGGCGCAAGTTCATATCCTCGGTTTTGGCGTTTTCCAGATCGGTCTGGTCGTAAGTCGGATACGAGCAGGCTGCCAAGATCTCGCCTGTCGTAGGATCGGTGACCAGCGCCGAGCCGTTCTTGGCCTTTGTCTTCTCGACAGCCTCTGCCAGGGCATCCTCGGCCGCACGCTGGATATTGACGTCGAGCGTCGTCACGATATCAACGCCGTCGACCGCGGCCACCTTTTTATAGGCACCGCCCGCGATATAGCTGCCGTCCCTCGCGCGCTCGCGTACGAGAGAACCGTTCGTGCCAGTCAGAAGCTTGTTGTATTGCTTTTCGAGACCCGTCAAGCCGTCGTTGTCCACATTCACTACACCCAGCACCTGCGATGCCAGGTTGCCGTATGGATATACGCGCTTCATGGCCTGCTCAAAAAGCACGCCGGGCAGGTTCTTCTTCTCCAGCGCCGCAACATCGTCTTCGTCCACCTGGCGCTTGATATACACCCAGGTTCCATCGGACTCAACGAGCTTGCGGCAGGTCTTTTTATCGATTCCAGTTGCCTTGACCAGCGCTGACACCGTCTTGTCAACATCCTCGACAAGCTGCGGGTTCACGGCGATGTTGCGACATTCGACCGACGATGCCAACACGTTGCCGTTGCGGTCGTAGATGGTGCCGCGTTTGGCATAGAGGGTCTGCGCAAGCAGGCGGCGCGCATCGGCACGCTCCCGCAGTTTATCGGCTTCGGCAATTTGATAGTCGGCAAGGCGAAAGACGCCCAAGCCCAAGCCAAGCCCGATGAAGCCCATGACGGCTTTGCGGCGAGGCAGAGGCGCGCCTGTGAGCCATTCGGTCGACGAACTCTTGCGCGACCTGGTGTTATGCACTTGAGGGCCGCCCGAGCCGCGAAGTCGCGACGCCGGGTCGTTGCCACGGGACTGCCCGGCGTTGTAAGATTGCCGACCCGTTCCTTGATAACCAGAACGTCCCCGCGACGAGGGACGTCCAGAACCGCGGCCCCCATCGGAACCGCGGCGATAGTCATTTGTCATACTCAGCTACCGTCTTGCTACTGAGCGGTCGCGGTCGCGTTGGCGCCCGCGGCTGCATCCTGCGAAAAGTCAAGTGTAACGCTCTCGCTGGGCTCCACCATGCCATAAGCGCCCGCAAGGTCGCGAATGCGCGTGTCGGCGCCATAGACCGAATGCATGACCTCCAGGTCGGAGCTCTCATCGGTCGCCTTTTCGAGCGTGCTGGTAAGCTCGGCGTTGCTGTTGAGCACCTGGGCCGTAACGCCGGCGAGCGCCACGCGGGCGACGCCGATCGTCATGAAGATAGCCGCAATGATGCAAAACGTTTTAAGAACGCTCATGAAAACCGGGCTTACCGCCTGGTTTGCCTGACGGCCCGCGCCCGTGTAGACATCAAAGCGCGGCGCGCGCTGCTCACGGGGAGCAACGGGGGCCTGCGGCGTCTCACGATAGGCGGGCATGGCGTTCATATCATAGGCGAGTGCTGCGCTTGAAGTGTTGTAGCCCATGATATGCCGCCTCCCATCCCGAGTACGTTGGTAGTGTGTTTAAGCTTCGTTTATGGTGCGAGCGGGAGGTCCAATATCGCGCGGTCGCGCCTACAGACGCTGCGCCACGCGGATTTTGGCTGATCTCGCCCGAGGGTTGCGCTCAACCTCATCAGGCTGGGCAACCAAGGGTTTGCGGGTGATGACCTTGAGTATCGGCACGTTGCCGCACACGCACACCGGAATCTCCGGCGGACACGTGCACCCCTGGCTCATCTCCTTAAAGTGGTTCTTTACGATACGGTCCTCGAGCGAGTGATACGAGATGACGCAGATACGTCCGCCCGGGTTGAGCCACCTGGTGGCGGCATCAAGCCCTCGTTCGAGCACATCGAGCTCGTGATTGACCTCGATGCGAATGGCCTGGAAACTTTTCTTGGCCGGGTGTCCGCCATGCCGACGAGCGGCAGCCGGGATACCCGCCTTGATGATCTCGACAAATTGGCCGGTGGTTTCGATCGGTTCTTGCTCGCGGCGGCGCACGATCTCGCGCGCAATCTGCGAGGCGAACTTCTCTTCTCCGTAGACGCGTAGAATCCGGGCGAGGTCGTGTTCGTTATAGATGTTGATGACCTCAGCTGCGTTTAAGGTGTTATTACCCGGATCCATCCGCATGTCCAATGGGGCGTCCTCGTTATACGAAAAGCCCCTGCCAGGGATATCGAGTTGCGGTGACGAAACGCCCAAATCGAACAGGAAGCCATCGACCCCGGGCACCTCGGCCGAGCAAAGCAGCTCGTCCAAGTCGCCGAAGTTGCCCTTCAGCAGCTGGTGCGGAACGCCGGGAACCTCGCGGTCCAGACGGGCACCAGCGGCCTCGAGGGCCATGTCGTCCTGATCGACGCCGAGCAAAAGGCCCGTCTCCCCCACCTGCGCGGCCATCTTTACCGAATGGCCGGCACCGCCAAGGGTGCAATCGCAGACAACGGAGCCGCTCTTTAGCCGCAGCGACTCAAGCACTTCGCCGAGCATGACAGGTTCATGCCGATATTCTTGTGTCAAGATCCCACGCTCCATCCGTTACCCGTGCCTTGCCCTTACGAGAAGAAGAGGTCCAGCAGGGCCTCATCGTCATCGTCCTCATCGGCCGCGGCGCGATCCCAAACCTCAAGGTGGTCGTAGTTGCCCACAACCGTGACCTCGCGGTCGAGGTTCGCCTGCTTGCGGAGAGACTCGGAAAGACCGATACGACCGGCGCTGTCCACGTCCATCGACGTGGTGCGCTTGTTGATCGCCCTCATGAGCTTCTGGTCGTTGATGTCACGCGGGTTAAAACCCTCGTGGCCCTCACGACCCGCGAAGAGTCCTTCGACCCACTTATCGAAGGCCTCGGCAGAGAACACGTACAGAGCATTGACATCCAGGGCTTTGAACACGCGAACGTGCTCTCCAAGCTCCTCGCGAAGGGGTGCAGGCAGGGATAGACGACCTTTTGCATCGAGATTGCGCTCGTATGCACCCGTCATTCCCATGTGCGCCCTCCCCTCGGTTACTCAGATGGCACGTACGCGGGGAACCACCCCGTCTGTCGACGTCATCAATAATATGGGGAACCGCCCCATTTTTCAACACCTTTCCCCACCCCCTGTCTCTTATACACATCTCCGAGCCCACGAGACTAAGGCGAATCTCGT
>UQIG01000005.1 GCA_900541135.1 uncultured Collinsella sp. | reverse complement strand
AGACAGCATAGAGACTGCCCCCCCCCAACGACTGGTCATTTAAGTCTGTCCCCAATGAATGGTCGTCCCCAGCTGCCGACAGAAAATGAACGCTCCCAGGTGCCGGCATTTCAACGGCCACTCATTTAAGTCTGTCCCCAATGAGTATGTCCCCAATGAGTAGGGATAGAAAAAGGCCCGGGTGCCGTGGGGCATCCGGGCCTTTGCTAGCAACTTGATGTTGCGGGCAGCTTAGAACTTGTGGCCGCACTTCTTGCAGACGCGCAGCTTGTTCTTGCCGTCCTTCTCGTGACCGACGCGGGTAACCTTACCGCACTCGGGGCAAACGAGATTGACGTTGGAGGCGTCGATGGGGGCCTCCTGCGAAACGATGCCGCCCTGCTGGTTGGCAGCGTTGGGCTTGACGGCCTTCTTGACGACCGAAACGCCCTCGACAACGACCTTGTTCTCGGCGGGGAGAGCACGCAGGACAACGCCCTGCTTGCCGCGATCCTTACCAGAGAGAACCTGGACCTTATCGCCCTTCTTGATATACATATATCTCCCCTAACTACAGGGTCTCGGGAGCGAGCGAGACGATCTTCATGTACTTCTTGTCACGAAGCTCGCGAGCGACGGGCCCGAAGATACGGGTGCCGACGGGCGAACCATCGTTATTGATGACAACGCAGGCGTTCTCATCAAAGCGAATGTAGGAGCCATCCTTGCGGCGGATCTCCTTAACGGTGCGAACGACGACGCAACGGACAACGTCCTTCTTCTTGACGTTGGCACCAGGGGTAGCCTCCTGGACAGCACCGATGAACACATCGCCGATGCCTGCATAACGACGCTTGGAACCGCCAAGCACCTTGATGCAGCGAATCTTGCGAGCGCCGGAGTTGTCGGCGACGTTCAGCATGGTTTGCATCTGAATCATGGTAGATGTTCCTCCGAACTAAGAACCGAAGAGAGGTGCGCAGCCTTTATGCGGCCCGTGGTATGCAAGCCAGGCATACGCACATCTTCGGAAACGTACAAGTCGTAAGAGCGACTGCTTATTTAGCGCGCTCGACGACCTCGATGAGGCGCCAACGCTTCATCTTGGACATAGGACGGGTCTCCATAACGCGGACGGTGTCGCCCACGCCAGCCGTGCACTCCTCGTCGTGAGCGTGCAGCTTCTTGGAGCTGGTCATCATCTTGCCGTACTTGGGGTGACGCTTGCGCTCGGTGATGGTGACAACAATGGTCTTGGCACCGGAGACGGAGGTAACGACACCCGTACGGACCTTACGCGAGTTACGCGAATCAGTCATGTTCTCTCCTTAGGTCCTACTCGGCGACAGCGGACTTCTCCGCTGCGATCTCGCGGGCGCGCTGCTCCGTGAGGACGCGAGCGATGTCCTTCTTCACGGTGTTGACGCGAGCGGTGTTGTCCAGCTGGCTGGTGGCCATCTGGAAACGAAGGTTAAAGAGCTCGGCGCGCATTTCCTTCAGCTTCTCAACGAGCTGAGCGTCCGAGAGCTCACGAATCTCTGCGGGCTTCATTAGTTCTCCTCCTTGGCGGCGGCGGCGTCCTCAGCAGCCCACTTGGCCTCGAGAGCGGCCTCCTCAGCCATCTCCTTCTCGATGCGCTGCTCAGCGTTCTTAGCAGCAACAATCTTGGTCTTGATGGGGAGCTTGTGCTGCGCAAGACGCAGAGCCTCGCGAGCGACCTCCTCGGGAACACCCTTGACCTCGAACATGATGCGGCCGGGCTTGACGACGGCCACCCACTCCTCGGGGTTACCCTTACCAGAACCCATGCGAGTCTCGGCAGGCTTCTTGGTGATGGGCTTATCGGGGAAGATCGTGATGTAGACACGACCGCCACGCTTCATGTAGCGGGTCATGGCAATACGAGCGGCCTCGATCTGACGGTTGGTGATCCAATGGGCCTCGAGAGCCTGGATACCAAACTCGCCGAAATGCAGCTCGGTATTACCCTTGGCCTGGCCCTTCATGGAGCCACGCTGCACCTTGCGGTGAAGAATACGCTTAGGGGCAAGCACTACTGACCCCTCCTCTCGGAGTTACGACGACGAGGACGGGAAGAGCCCTCGAGTGCAGGGTTGGGAACAGGCTGGCCCGGGAGCTTCTCGCCCAGGTAAATCCAGACCTTCACGCCGCAAGCGCCCATGGTGGTGCTGGCGACAGCCGTGCCGTAGTCGATCTTGGCACGGAGGGTGTGCAGAGGCACGCGACCCTCGCGGTACCACTCACGACGGCCCATCTCGGCACCGCCGAGACGACCGGAGCACTGGATACGGATGCCCTTAGCGCCGGCCTTGCGGGCGGACTGGACAGCCTTGCGCATAGCGCGACGGAAGGCAACGCGGCCCTCGAGCTGCTCGGCGATAGACTGAGCAACGAGGTTGGCGTCGAGCTCGGGGCGCTTGATCTCGACAACGTCGACGGAGAGCTGGCCCTTGGAGACGCCAGCGACCTTCTCGAGCTCGGTACGGAGGGTATCGATCTCGGCACCCTTCTTACCGATGACAACGCCGGGGCGAGCAGTGAGGATGATGACCTTCACCTTGTCGCCAGCGCGCTCGATCTCGACGCGGGAGACAGCTGCGCGGGAAAGACGCTTCTCGAGGTACTTACGAATCTCGAGATCGTTACCGAGGGTCTTAGCGTAATCCTTCTCTGCGAACCAGCGGGAGCGCCAGTTCTCGGTGATGCCAAGACGGAAGCCGGTGGGGTAGACTTTCTGACCCATACAGCTTTACGCCTCCTTTCGAGGAGCAACGACGACGGTGATGTGGGAAGTACGCTTCAGAATGCGAGAAGCGGAACCCTTGGCGCGGGGACGGATGCGCTTAAGCGTCGGACCCTCGTCAACATAGGCAGCGGCGACAACCAGGTTGTCGGCACGCAGACCGTTGTTGTTCTCGGCGTTCGCAACGGCGGAACGGAGAACCTTCTCGACATCCACGGCGACGGCGCGGTCGCAGAAGTGGAGGATGTCGAAGGCCTGAGCGACAGGCTTGCGGCGGATCAGATCGACCACCAGGCGGGCCTTGCTGGGGGAAACACGCACGTACTTAGCGACGGCGCGAACCTCGGTGGCCTCAGTTTCAATAGACTTAGTTGCCATTTACGGTTAACCCCCTATTTGGCCTTGTGGCCACGGAACGTACGAGTCGGCGCGAACTCGCCGAGCTTGTGACCAACCATGGACTCGGTAACATACACGGGCACATGCTTGCGGCCGTCGTGGACGGCGATGGTGTGACCAACCATCTCGGGGAAGATGGTGGACGCGCGGGACCAGGTCTTCACGACGTCCTTCTTGCCAGCCTCGTTCATCGCGGTGATACGCGAGAGAAGGCGAGTCTCCACGAACGGGCCCTTTTTGAGACTTCTGCTCATAAGTGCTTTCTCCTAAAACTCGGTATCCGAAATTACTTCTTACGGCGACGAATGATGTGCTGGTTCGAGACCTTCTTCTTCTTGCGCGTACGAAGGCCCTTCGTCGGCTTACCCCAGGGGGTAACGGAGGGACGACCAGAGGTGTGGTTCTTGCCCTCGCCACCGCCGTGCGGGTGGTCGACAGGGTTCATGACGGTACCGCGGACGGTCGGGCGCACGTTCATGTGACGCTTACGGCCGGCCTTGCCGATGACGATGTTGGAGTGATCGGCGTTGCCGACCTCACCGACGGTGGCGCGGCAGGTAACGAGGATGCGGCGCATCTCGGAGGAAGGCATACGGACGATAGCGTACTTGCCCTCCTTACCCATCAGCTGGCAGGAGTTACCGGCGGAACGGGCGATAGCAGCGCCCTTGCCCGGCTGGAACTCGACGGCGTGGATGAGCGTACCGACGGGAATGTCGGCGAGGGGCAGAGCGTTGCCCGGCTTGATGTCGGCGTCAGAACCGGACATGATGGTCTGACCGACCTCGAGGCCCTTGGGGGCCAGGATGTAGCGCTTCTCACCGTCAGCGTAGTGCAGCAGAGCGATGCGAGCGGAACGGTTCGGATCGTACTCGATCGTGGCAACCTTGGCGGGCACGCCGTCCTTGTTGCGCTTGAAGTCGATCACGCGGTAACGACGCTTCACGCCGCCGCCCTGGTGGCGGGTGGTGATGCGGCCGTTGTTGTTACGACCGGCCTTCTTGGGCAGGGGCTCGAGAAGAGACTTCTCGGGCTTGGTGCAGGTGATCTCGGAGAAATCGGAGATCGTCTGCCAACGCCTACCAGCGGAGGTCGGCTTAAGGTGCTTTACAGCCATTACAATCCCTTTCAATAGGAATCCGTTAGCCATCGCAGACAGGGATTCGAGGTTCTGCCTCGGGTGCGATGACACCGGACGTATACACGGTTCCGGGCGTGTCCATTTTATACGCCCAAAACCTTGAGCTCTCGCCTCCCCTATTTGGGAGGCATGAGCTCACTCAACAGCAGCGAGTCTTAGGCCTGGTTGCCAAAGACCTCGATGGTGTCGCCCTCGGCCAGCGTGACGATGGCCTTCTTCCAAGAACGGGTCTTGCCGGCGACATAGCGCACGCGCTTGGTCTTGGGCTTGACCGTCAGGGTGTTCACGCGAACGACCTTGACGCCGAAGATCTCCTCGACAGCGTCCTTGATCTGATACTTGTTAGCATCCTTGGCGACCTCGAACGTGTACTTGTTCAGCTCCATGCCGGAGAAGGAACGCTCGGACACGATCGGACGGATGATGATCTCGTGGGCGGTCATTTATGCAAGCACCTCCCCGAAGTGAGCGGCGATGTCGGCGGGCATCAGCACAGCGTTGTTGTTGACGAGATCGTAGGTGTTGGCCTCGTCAGCGGTGATGATGAACGTCTTGGGAATGTTGCGGAACGACAGGTAGGCGTTGACGTCCTCATCGCGAACGATGATGGTCAGACGCTTGCCCTCAAGACCGAGAGCCTTGAGCATGGCGACGGCAGCCTTGGTGGAAGGCTTCTCGAAGCCGTAGTCGTCGACGAGCACGAGCTCGCCATCGGCCAGCTTGGCGGACAGCGCGGAGCGCATAGCCAGCTTGACCTCCTTGTTGTTCATACGCTTAGCGTAGGAACGGGGCTTGGGGGCGAAGACAACGCCACCGTGACGCCACTGGGCAGCACGGATGGAACCCTGGCGGGCACGGCCGGTGCCCTTCTGACGCCAAGGCTTCTTGCCGCCACCGGAAACCTCAGAGCGACCCTTAGCAGACTGGGTGCCCTGACGCCAAGAGGCCATCTGGCACTTGACGATGTGGTGCATAACGTGGATGTTCGGCTCGATGCCGTACACCTCAGCGGCGAGCTCGGCCTCGGCGACCTTCTTGCCCTCGCTGTTCTTTACTTCAAACTTTGCCATTTAAGTGTTCTCCTTGGTATGACGCTGGGCTAAATGGGCTGGGCCCTTAGGCCATACGGATGGCGACGAGACCATTCTTGGCACCCGGGACAGCGCCCTTGACCAAGATGAGGTTCTGCTCGGCATCGATGCGGACAACGGAAAGGTTCTTGACGGTAACGCGCTCGTTACCCATGTGACCGGCCATCTTGACGCCCTTGAGGACGCGCGCAGGATAGGCGCACTGACCGATAGAACCGGGGTGACGCTGGAAGTGAGAACCATGCGTCATAGGACCGCGGCGCTGACCCCAGCGCTTGATGCGACCCTGGAAGCCCTTACCCTTGGAGGTACCGATGACGTCGACCTTCTCGACATCAGCGAAATCAGCGACGGTGACGACCTCGCCGACCTTGTGCTCCTCGCCGTTCTCGACGCGGACCTCACGAAGGAAACGGACAGGCTCGACGCCAGCCTTGGCGAAGTGACCAGCCATGGGCTTGTTCACGTTCTTGGCCTTGATGTCGCCGAAACCGATCTGGACGGCGTCATAGCCGTCGGTTGCCTGAGTTTTAACCTGCGAGACAGCGCAGGGGCCAGCCTGGATGACCGTGACGGGAACGACGTTGTCGTCCTCGTCCCAAACCTGGGTCATGCCAATCTTGCGGCCGAGAATCATGCTGATCAAGATATGATCCCAACTCTCGCGTGGTCTTGGGACAATGCGTACACCACCGAGCGTACGCCCCTAGAGGACCACTACTTACACGACGTGCTCCCCAGCCTTGTATTGCGTCCGGACTACCTGACAACCCTATTAAGCAGGCATTTTGTCCAGCCAGAATACTCCCCTGGATTCACACAGCTGTTTAGTATACACGGCTGCGGGCGTATCCATCGAGATTCATATTTCACTCACATTGTTTACGCAGGTAAAGTGCGTGGAGTCGCCTGGGCTTGGCAGAGGGGCGGCGAAATATATTAAGTTTGCTGCTCTACAGTCCTGCGCAAGACGGAAAGCACATTAAGTGCTTTCCTTTGCGTGCGGAACTCGCGACAAACTTAATATATTTCGCCGCCCCTCTGCCAAGCTCGGGAGACGACACGTTGATGTCTGCTTAACTCTGCTCGCTCAGCTAATTACTTTGCTGGGGATCCACAATTTGCTGGAGGGTGAACTTGCATTGATGAGACTCGCCTTCTGCTTGTGGCTTTGCCTCTTCGAAATCGAAGACCATGATGGCGCAGTTGGGGAGTTTTGCTGGGAGCTCGAAGCCCTCTGGGGCTGCAGCCTTGATGAATTGGCGACTGGCGCTGCCGTGGCTTACTGCTAGGAGGGTTTCTATGCCCTCGGCGCCCATGAGATTGGTGAGGGTGTCTACCATGCGCTCTTGCAGCGCGCGGCTTCCTTCTCCTCCGAAGGGGACCAGGTCCTCGCCCGGATCCCAGACGTCGGTGGGCAGCGCGTCGTGCGGGCCTTCCTCGAAGGTGCCGTAGCAGCGCTCGATGATGCCTTTGCAGGGCTCGGCTGCTGCGTCTGCGCCGAGGAGTTCGGTTGCGACGAGCTGAGCTGTGTCCATGGCTCGACCCAAAGGCGACGAGACTACTTTGTCGGGGACAACGCCGTGGGCCTTTAGCCATGCGGCCGCTGCCCGTGCCTGCTGACAGCCCAGATCGGTGAGCGGTGAATCACAGCGACCCTGGACGAGCTTTTTGACGTTGAATTCCGTCTGGCCGTGGCGGAGTAGGTATAGGCGCTTCATGCTCTCCTCTTCTGTATAACTTGCTTTGCCGGCACAGCCCTACTCGTGGGTATGCCCTACGTAGTCTTCGTCGATCGTAATCTTGGCAATCGACTTGGGATATTCCGATTCGACCCGTTGTGCCAGCGCGTGCTTTAAGTCTTCGGCACTCATCTGCAGATCCGAGGGACGCACGCAGTCAAAGATCACGTTGGTGTGCGTGGGGCCCGGCACACAGCGCAAATCATGAATCGAAAGGCGGCTATCGATCTCTTGAGCCATAGCGTTGATGCGCAAGCGCATGCTCGCCACCTTTGGATCGTCGGTCACGATGGGGTCGTAGTGAAGTGTGACAATCATGCCGTCTTCGTTCCTAAACGACTGCTCGATGTTATCGAGCGTGTCGTGACTTTCCAGCGGGCTGGCCTCGGCTGCCATCTCGGCGTGAGCGCTTGCGAACTTCCTGCCCGGGCCGTAGTCGTGAACCATCAAATCGTGAACTCCCAAAACGCCGGGATAGCTCATGATCTTGTCTCGAATGTGCTTGACCAGCTTAGGATCGGGCGACTGACCCAAAAGCGGGCTCACCGTATCTTGAATAAGTTCAAAGCCGCTCCAGCCAATATAGGCGCCAACGGCAAGGCCGACCCATGCGTCAAGATTGATGTGCGTCACCTGCGAAACAATTGCGCATGCTAACACGGCGCCCGTAGCAAGAACATCGTTCTTGGAATCCTGCGCGGTCGCATGCAGCGTATCGGACTCAATACGGTCACCGAGCTTTTGGTTGAGGGCCGCCATCCAGAGCTTTACGGCCATCGAAAGCACTAGAACTGCCACCAGGGCAAGCGAGAACTCGACAGGTTCAGGGTGGATGACGCGCTCAACCGAGGACTTCACCAGCTCAACGCCAATCAGCAGCACGAGTGCCGCCACGACCAGACCCGAGAGATACTCGTAGCGACCGTGGCCGTAAGGATGCTCGGGATCGGCCGGCTTGCTCGCCAGCTTAAAGCCCAGCACGCTCACGATATTCGAGCTGGCATCGGACAGGTTGTTCATGGCATCCGCCACGATCGAAACCGATCCCGAAACCACACCAATTGCGCCCTTCGCAGCACAAAGCGCAACATTGGCGAGAATACACACCACGCCCGTCAACGTGCCCACGCGCGCACGGTCGCCCTGCGCACGACGAACAATCCACTCGACCATCTACATCCGCCCCCACGGTACTACCTATATATCTATTGCTCAAACGGATTGTAGTGTAGCCACTTTGTCCTCCAGATACAAAAAGGCCGCGACCCACACGAGCCGCGGCCTTGGAGCATGACAAAGGAATCGTTCTTTTGTCGCACAGGTTTATGCGCTTACTTCAGCAGCGCTCGCCACTGTTTCGGGCGAATTGGCTCCGTCTTCTGCCGCCTGTCCCTTCGTCGGCACCACGCCAAAGCAGTAGCTCAGCGCCGCAGACACCGCAAATGCCACACCGCCGGCAGCGCAGCACCACAGCAGGTTCGAGATGCCGCCCGTGGCAAAGCCAATGACCATGAGGACATTCGTCATACCGATGGTATAGGCCGTAACGTGGCCCACGGCCGCAACAAGGCCTCCGACGGCGCCGCCAATGGCCATGCACGTCAGGCACCTGCCATATTTAAAGCCGCAACCGTACAGCGCCGGCTCACTTACGCCACCAAGCACGCCCGAGATCGAATAGCCCAGCATGAGGGCCTTCTCGTCCTTATCCGCAACGCGAAGCGACGCACCAAAGGGCATGCCCCAAACGGCAAACGTTGCCATCGTCGCGGCGATCAGGATGCACGAATCCGTTCCCACACTCATAAACTGCGCATAGGCGAGCGATAGGACAACGTTGCTGACGCCCGCGATCTTTAGGAACTCCCAGCCCGCGGCAAGCCCCATGAGCGTGAGCAGCGACACGATGCCACCGGAATTGCCAAGCATAAACATAAGCTGGCCCAACAGCATGCCCAAATAGCTGCCCGCCGGCGCCGTAATACACAGCGAAACCGGAACCATGACGAGCATGGTTGCAAACGGAACGAACGAAAACGCCACGGCCTTAGGGATAACGCGCTGAAAGAAACACTCCACTCGCCATAGCACGGGCACCGAGATGAGAACCGGGATAACAGTCGTCGTGTAATCGTTGACCGGCGCGGGAAGCAGACCATACACGGAAGTCATCGATGCCCCCGTCGTCGATGCGGCATCGACGAGCTTAAGCAGATCGGGCGCAATCAATACGCCGCCCAGCATCATGCCCAGCTGCTCCGAGCAACCGAGCTGGCGGGCGGCCGCCCAACCAAGATAAACGGGCAAAAAGTAGTAGCCGGCGTTATAGAGCCAACTGTAGAACAGGCGATAGATTTCGGAATCGGCAGACCACAGGCCCAGCATGCCTTCGCCCATAATGACGGCGACGGTGCGGAACAACGCCGCGCAGACAATAAACGGCAGCGCCGACATCATGCTTTTGGACAGATAGTCCACCACGGCCATGGCGTTTGATGAAACCGTCGTTGTAAACGAGGTGTTAGAAACTTGTGGCATGGAACGCCTTTCCCAATGTGACATGTAGGCTGTCCCTTTATCACATCGTGCGGTACTGACCGATTGCGCGGTACTTTTCGTAGCGGAGGTTTGTGAGGGTCGCGTCGTCGAGCCGCCCAAGCGTATCGAAGGCATCAAATGCCGAGGACATGACGGCGCCGGCGATCTCCTCATGCGACAGGCCCCTATCGTCGACAATGCCGTCGATGATGCCGAGCGCCAACAGATCGGGGGCCGTGAGCTTAAGCGCCTCGGCGGCCTCATCCGCGCGCTCGGTATCCTTCCACAGAATCGACGCACAGGCCTCGGGGCTCACGACCGAATAGGCCGAGCTCGAGAGCATCAGGATGCGGTCGGCCACGGACAGCGCCAGCGCGCCACCAGAGCCGCCCTCGCCTGTTACCACCGAGACAATCGGCGTCTTAAGGCCGCTCATCTCCATGAGATTCCGGGCAATCGCCTCGCCCTGGCCGCGCTCCTCGGCACCGATGCCGCAAAACGCGCCCGAAGTATCGACCAGGCACAGAACCGGTCGACCAAACTTTTCGGCCTGGCGCATAAGGCGACGCGCTTTGCGGTAGCCCTCGGGATGTGCCATACCAAAGTTGCGACGCATGCGCTCTTTGGTCGTGGTACCGCGCTCGACGGCGATAACCGTCACGGGTCGCCCGTCTTTCCAGCCAATGCCAGCCACCACGGCGGCGTCGTCGCCAAAGTAACGGTCGCCATGCAGCTCCACAAATCCATCCAGGCCCAGCGAGATCATCTCGCCCGCCGTGGCGCGATCTGCCGAGCGGGTCTGCTTGACAATCTCGAGCGCGGTTTTTGGTGCGGTCGAGCGCTTGAACAAGTGTCCCAGCTTTTTGCCGCGACGACCCGTATGCACGATCTCATGCGGTGCCCCCAGGCCGGGCGCGTGCCCTTCGTGCAGTGCCAGCAGCTCGCCTACCGTGAGCGCAATCTCGCCACGCGGAACAACGGCATCGCAAAAGCCGTGCTCCAGCAAAAACTCGGAGCGCTGGAATCCCTTGGGCAGGCGCTTGTGCATGTTCTGCTCGATCACGCGCGGGCCGGCAAATGCCGTCAGGGCATCGGGCTCGGCCAAGATGATGTCGCCTTCCATGGCAAAGCTCGCGGTTACGCCTCCGGTCGTGGGGTCGGTGAGCACCGTGATATACAGGCCGCCCGCCTCGCTGTGGCGCCTAACCGCCGCAGAGATTTTGGCCATCTGCATAAGCGAGGTCACGCCCTCTTGCATGCGCGCGCCGCCCGAAACGGTAAAGCCGACAACTGGCAATCCCAGCTCGGTCGCATGCTCAAATGTGCGACAGATCTTCTCGCCCACCACGGAACCCATCGAGCCCATCATAAAGTTGGCATCCATAAAGAAGAGCGCCGTGTCGCAACCGCAGATTTTGCCCTTGCCGCACACAACGGCATCGCGCTCGCCCGAACGCTCGCTCACGCTCTTGAGCTTATCGGCATAGCCGGGAAACGAGAGGAAGTCCTCCGACGCCAGATTGGCATCCCATTCCTCAAACGTGCCCTCGTCGACCGTCATGCGCATGCGCGCGCGACCGCTCACGCGAAAGTGTTTGCCGCAACGAGGGCAGACCTCGAGGTTGTCGTGTAGGCGTGCCTCATCGATCACGCGGCGGCACTCCGGGCACTTGATAAACACGTGGCGCGCGGGAAACTCGGCGCACGACTCGGTTATCGGCCCCTCAAGTACATTGACCGTCTTCGCTTTTCTATTCATCAGCATAGAGATGCCCCATCAGATCGGTGTGGTACATGCCCGACAAGAACTCGTCGTTTGCCAGCACGTCGAGCTGCAGCTCGCTGTTTTCGCTCACGCCCTCAATCACGAGCTCGCCCAGGGCCGAGCGCATCTTGCGAATGGCGCCGTCACGCGTGGGCGCACACACGATGAGCTTGCCGAGCATGGAGTCGTAGTACGGCGGAACTTTCGCACCGGTAAACATGGCGGAATCCCAGCGCACGCGCGGACCACCCGGCACACGCAACGCGGTGACCGTTCCGCATGACGGCAGAAAGTCCGGCGTTTCGGCATTGATGCGGCACTCCATGGCGTGGTTGCGGACCGGCATGTCCTCCTGCTCAAAGGGCAGAGGCTGGCCGGCTGCCACGCGCAGCTGCCACTTGACCAAGTCGGTATCGGTCACAAACTCCGTAACCGGGTGCTCCACCTGCAAGCGCGTGTTCATTTCCATAAAGTAGAAATTGCCGTCGTCCGAATACAGAAACTCGATGGTACCGGCTCCTTCGTAGCCGACGGCACGAGCCAGGTCACGCGCTGCCTTGTGCATGCGAGCACGAATGTCGTCGTGTCCGTCGAGGCACGGCGCGGGGCTCTCCTCGATCAGCTTTTGGTTGCGGCGCTGCACCGAGCACTCGCGCTCGCCGAGCGAAAACACATGGCCCTGCTTATCGGCCATAATCTGTACCTCGACGTGGTGCGCCGGCGCGACGAACTTCTCCATGTAGCACTCGCCGTCGCCAAAGACGGCCTCGCCCTCGGCACGCGCCTCGATAAACGCCTTTGCCGCATCTTCCACGCGCTCGACCTTGCGAATGCCGCGACCGCCACCACCGGCACGCGCCTTAATAAGCACGGGGCAGCCAATGCGCTCGGCCTCGGCCGTTGCCTCCTCGGGGCTTTTGAGCAAATCGCAGCCCGGAACGATGGGCACGCCCGCCGCGGCAGCCGTTCGACGTGCGGCGTCCTTGTCGCCCATGCTGTCGATTACCTCGGCCGAAGGACCGACAAACGCCAGGCCATACTTGTCGCAGTCGCGCACGAAGCTCGCCTTCTCGGAAAAGAAGCCATAACCGGGATGAATTGCCTTAGCTCCCGACTTTACGGCACAGGTGAGCACGGCATCGTCGTTGAGGTAGCTCTCGGCAAGACGCGGGCCGCCGATGCAATATGCCTCGTCGGCAAGCTGCACGTGCAGCGCGTCCGCATCGGCCGTGGAATAAACGGCGACGGTCTTGATGCCCATATCGCGGCACGCGCGGATAACACGGACCGCAACTTCGCCGCGGTTGGCGATGAGCACTTTGTCGAACATGAAGCCTTCCTTAACTTTCGTGCATGAGTGCAAAAGACATATCGGCGCGACAGCAAACCTCACCGTTGACGCTCGCAGTACCCGTCGCAAAGCGGAACGGCCCGCGCGCACGCGTGATGGAGCACACCAGATCCACCGTGTCGCCCGGGCGCACCGGACGCTTAAAGCGCACCTTGTCCAGACTCGTGTAGAACGGTGTCGCACCGCGAGCTTCCTCATCGCCCATCAGCAGCACGCAGCAGTTCTGGGCGAGCATCTCGCACTGAATCACGCCGGGGACGACCGGGTTTCCCGGAAAATGCCCCTGCAAAAAGTACTCGTCGCCCGTAATCGCGATCTTGCCGTGGGCCTCGTCGCCCACTAGCTCGGCTTCGTCGAGCAAAAGCATCGGCTCGCGATGCGGCAACAGCTTCTTGAGCTCTTCTTTGTTCATGGATATCACCTATCCGATCCTCATGAGGCAGCTGCCAAACTCCACGAGGTCGCCGTCGGCCACGCAGATCTCGAGCACCTCGCCATCCACCTCTGCCGTCACCTCGTTGAGAACCTTCATGGCCTCGATGATGCAGAGGGTCTCACCGGCCTTGACCTTGGAGCCCACGTGCACAAACGGCTCGTCGCCCGGCGCCGGGGCAGCATAGAAAACGCCGACCATGGGAGCGGTCACCTCGGTGCCCTTGGGCTCCGGTGCGGCGACAGGCGCCTGCGCGGCGGGTTCCGGTGCGGCAGGCGCGACTGTGGGAGCTGCAACTGGAGCGGCCATAGCGCTCGGCATGGGCATGGGCACGGCAACCGGCTGTGCGGCGCTCGCGCGCTCGAGTTCGACCGCGGTGCCATCGGGCTCCTCAACGCGTACGCGCGTGAGGCCGCGGTCCTCCATAACATCGGCTATCTCGGCAAGTCTTTTGGAATCCATGCTCTAGCTCCTCGTATATCTACGCAGCGCGATGGCGGCGTTGTGTCCGCCAAAGCCCAGGTTGGTCGAAAGCGCCCAGGTAAGGTCGGCGCGAACCGCGCGATTGGGTGTGTAGTCAAGATCGCAGGCGGGATCGGGCGTGTGGTAGTTAATGGTCGGCGGCACCACGCCCTGCTCGAGCGCCATGGCGCAGGCCATGACCTCGATGGCGCCCGTGGCACCGATCATGTGGCCGGTCATCGACTTAGTCGACGAGACGTGCGCGGCGCGTGCCGCGTCCTCGCCGAGCGCACGCTTAATGCCCGCCGTCTCGGACGAATCGTTGAGCTTGGTCGATGTGCCGTGGGCATTGATGTAGAGACCCTCGGAAGGCTTGACGTCGCCCTCGGTCACCGCCAGCGATGTCGCGCGGGCAATGCCGGCAGCCTCGGGATCAGGGCTCGTGATGTGATAGGCATCATCGGTGTTGCCGTAGCCCACGACCTCGGCATAAATGTGCGCACCGCGCGCCTGCGCATGCTCCATGCTCTCGAGCACGAGCACGCAGGCGCCCTCGCCCATCACAAAGCCGTCGCGGTCTGCATCGAACGGACGGCAGGCCGTCGCGGGATCGGGGTTGGTGGTCAATGCGCGGCAGGACGTAAAGCCCGCAACGGCATCGGGGATAATTGCGGCCTCGGCGCCGCCCGCGAGGATCGCGTCGGCATAGCCGTGCTTGATGGCGCGGAACGCCTCGCCCACGGCATGGGCCGAGGTCGCGCACGCAGTCACCACGGGCAGGGTCGGGCCCTTTGCCTTGTGGCGGATTGCGATATTGCCCGATGCCATGTTGGGGATCATCATCGCGATCATATAGGGCGATGCGCGGCGGGGCCCGCGTTCGGCAATCGTATGGACGTTGTCGACGAGCGTCGTCATGCCGCCCACGCCCGAGCCCACGTAGACGCCCAGGCGCTCGCGATCGATGGCGCCTTCGACATCAAAGCCCGCATCGTGCATGGCTTCGTCCGAAGCCGCCATCGCAAACTGAACGCAGGGGTCGAGATGCTTGGCATCACGCTTGCCAAAGTACTCGTTGCCGTCAAAGCCCTTGACCTCGGCTGCCACCTTGACGGCAAACGCATCGGTATCGAAGTGCGTGATCGGGCCGATGCCGCACGTGCCGGCGCACATGGCCGCCCAGGTGGCAAGCGCGGTGTTGCCGAGCGGCGACACGGCACCGATACCGGTGATTGCAACTCTCTGTTCCATCATGGTCTCCTCATCCAAGCCGTTCTTCGGCCCTGGTTTCTACATCGCCATTCCGCCGTCGACGCGTACGACTTCGCCCGTAATGTAGGCAGCCGCATCGCTCGCCAAAAAGCGCACCACGCCGGCCACCTCTTCGGGCTGCGCCATACGCTTAAGGGGAATCTGCCCCTCGGTTACCGTACGCACCTTCTCCGAGAGCTTTGCCGTCATATCTGTCTCGACAAACCCGGGGGCGACCGCGTTCACTCGTATACCGCGGGGCGCAAGCTCGCGCGCCACCGCCTTGGTCAGGCCGATTACGCCCGCCTTGGAGGCAGCGTAGTTGGCCTGCCCGGCATTGCCCATCAGGCCCACAACCGAGCTCATGTTGACGACGCAACCGCCGCGCTGGCGCATAAAGGTCTTGGTGAGCGCGCGCGTCGTGTTAAACGTCCCTTTAAGATTGACATCGAGCACGCAATCGAAGGCGTCATCGCCCATGCGCATGAGCAGGCCATCGCGGGTGATGCCGGCGTTGTTGACGAGCGCCCAAATGGAGCCAAAGTCGTTGAGGACCGCTTCCGCGCACGCGTTGACGGCAGCGGGGTCGGCCACGTCACATTGATATGAGCGCGCCGTGGCGCCAGCCGCCTCGCAGGCGTCGCACGTCTCGCGCGCCGCATCGGCACTGCCGGCATAGACGACGGCGATATCGTAGCCATCCTCCGCCAGACCGATAGCGCAAGCGCGGCCGATACCCCGCGAGCCGCCCGTGACCAGTGCCACGCGACGTGAGTCGTTGCGCTCGAGCGCGCCATTGTTCAAGTTGCCCATGTCATTCCTTTCGGGTTACAGCCCTGTGGACTATGCGAGCTCGTCGGCAATAGCTGCGACCTGCTCGGCCGTCTCGCACGAATACACACGAACGTCGCTCAACGTACGCTTGATCAGGCCGGACAGCGTTTTGCCGGGGCCGACCTCAATAAACGTGTCGATGCCCTGATCCTGCAGAGTATGCAGCGTGTCGACCCAGCGAACGGCATGGCTCACCTGGTTGGCCAGCACCTCCGATGTCGCCTGCGGATCGGCCGGATAGGGCGCCGCCGTCATATTTGCCAAAACAGGAATGAGCAACGGGGACGGCGCGTGACCGGCCTCAATATATGCGGCAAGGCCACAGGTTGCCTCGGCCATATAGGGGCTATGAAATGCACCCGACACCGCGACCTTCATGGCGCGGCCGCCAGCCTCTTTTACTAGGACGTCGAGGGTCTGCAGCGCATCGGGCGCTCCGGCCACAACCGTCTGCTGGGGACTGTTGTAGTTGACCGGCCAGCAGTCCTCGCCGGCCTGCGCAGCCAGGTTCTCGACTTGCGCAGCATCAAGTTTGATGACGGCGCGCATGCCGCCGGGGTGACGCTCGGCCGCCGTGGCCATCAATGCCGCGCGCTCACACACGAGCTCAAAACCCGCTCGCGTATCGAATGCCCCCGCAAAGGTAAGTGCAGCGACCTCGCCCAGCGAGAATCCCGCACAGGCGGCAGGCACCACGCCGCGCTCGCGCAGGGCGACGGCGACAGCCAAGTCGTACACGAACACACAAGGCTGCGTGTTCTCGGTCTGCGAGAGCTCCTCCTTGGAGGCGCTCCGGCACTGCTCGCTCGTCCCCGGGCGCACCTCATCGGCAATGGCGAACACCTCGGCGGCCGCCGGCGATGTCTCGATCAAGTCGACGCCCATCGCGGGGTGCTGGGCACCCTGGCCGGCAAACAAAAACGCTACGCCACCCATGCGCACGCACCCTTCAGGACGTGCTCGGCGCCATCGACCAGGTCGTCAACGATTTCGCGTGCGCTCTGGCGCTCGTTGACCATGCCGGCAATCTGTCCACACAAAAACGAACCCTCTTCGTAGTTGCCGTCCTTGGCGGCCTTACGCAGCGCACCGGTTCCCATAGCACCGAGCTCCTCGGCACTCGCACCGGAACCCTCGCTCTTGGCATAGGCGTTGGTGAAGGGGCTCTTGAGGGCGCGCACCGGATGTCCCGTCGAGCGACCGGTCGCACGCGTCGAAGTGTCGTTGGCCTTCAGGACCATCTTTTTGTACTGCTCCGAGACGGTGCACTCGTCTGCGACCAGAAAGCGCGTACCCACTTGCACGCCTTCGGCGCCCAGCATAAAGGCGGCCGCCACGCCGCGGCCGTCGGCAATACCGCCGGCGGCCACAACGGGAATGTCGACCGCATCGACGACCTGCGGCACCAGTGCCATCGTCGAGGTCTCGCCAATATGGCCGCCCGATTCGGTGCCCTCGGCAACAACCGCCGTGGCCCCACGACGCGCCACGAGGCGCGCCAGCGCCACCGAGGCGACGACCGGGATGACCTTGATGCCCGCCTCGTTCCACACCTTCATGTACTTGGTGGGATTGCCGGCACCCGTCACGACGACCGGCACCCGCTCGTCAATCACAACCTGCGCAACCTCGTCGGCAAACGGGCTCATGAGCATAACATTGACGCCAAAGGGCTTATCCGTCCTGGTGCGCAGCTCGTGAATCTGGTCGCGCAACCAGTTGGCATCGGCGTTCATAGCCGCGATAATCCCTAAGCCGCCCGCCTCGGACACCGCGGACGCCAGCGAGGCGTCAGCAATCCAGGCCATACCGCCCTGGAACACGGGCTTTTCGATGCCGAGCAGATCGCAGAGAGGAGTCTTGAGCATCTCTACTTCTCCAATGCCGCCTCGACCGTGTCGGCGAACTCGCCGACCGTCTTGGGGTTCTCCTCGGTATCGAGCTGGATGCCAAACTCGTCCTCGACGGCGACGAGGATTTCGACGGTGCCCAGACTGTCGAGACCAATCTCCTCGAGCGTGGACTCGGGCTTCATCTCGACGTCGTCAAGGCCAGCGGTCTCGCGGATAACGTCGCAAACGCGCTCGAAGGTCTTCTGATCTGCCATGGTAGTTCTCCTTTGTTTGTGCCCTAGGGGCGGTTTTATTTCCTATGTGCGACTACTTCCAACGAAGCAGATAGCCACCTATATCCAGGCCAGCGCCAAATCCAACCAAGGCGATGGTGTCGCCCGTGTGAAGTGCACCGGCGTTTGCCAGCCGATCGAGGGCAAGCGGAATGCATGCGCTCGAAATGTTGCCGGTCTCGCGCAACGTGCGAACCACACGCTCGTCCGGCACGCCCAGACGCTTGACCGCCTGGCTCAGGATTCGTTCGTTAGCCTGATGGAATACAAAATGATCGATGTCTTCGACCAAAATGCTCGCATCGATCGCAAGCTTATGGACCGTGTCACAGATGGCGTTGACGCCGAACTTGAACACGCGGCGGCCATTCATGGACAGCACGCTCGCGCTATCTGCGGAAGCCTTAAACGGCGAGGTACCGACCAGACCGGGAACGCGCAACGTCTCGACGTCGGGCGCCGTCGAAAGCTCAACGGCAAGGGGGTTGTCTCCCCCAGCTTCAATCACTGCGGCGCCTGCCCCATCGCCAAATAGCACGCAGGTGGCACGGTCGGTCCACTCGAGCGCGCGCGTCATCTGCTCGGCAGCAACAACAAGCACGCGCTCGGCACGGCTGCGGGCGATATAGCCCTCGGCGACATCGAGCGCAAATACGAAGCCGGCACAAGCCGCCGAGACATCGAAGGCAGGGCACGTCGCGCCTAGTCGCTCAGCAACGGCACACGCCTCGGCGGGAACAAGGTGGTCACCCGTCGTCGTCGAGCAGACGATCAGATCCAGCTGGCTCGCGTCGATTCCGGACACCTGGAGTGCCCGCTCGCTCGCTGCTACGGCAAGGTCGTCAAGTGACTCGGTGGTGCAGACGTGGCGGCTCTTGATACCTGTGCGAGTAAAAATCCACTCATCCGAGGTATCGAGGAACTCAGACAGCTCGTCATTGGAAACACTGCGCTCAGGAAGTGCCGAACCTGTTCCAAGAATCGTGAAACCCATCACTAACCTCCTTTGAGTTGTTGACGTGTTTACATCGACCAAGAGAGGATAACGCATTTCAGTCTTTGTTGACGTGTTAACATTAAATTGTCCAAATGCGACAAAGGCTTCACATTGTGTCTATCTCTCGACACCATTGCGTCATTCACTTATTCAATAAGGAGGTAGCAGCCGCTATGGATGCCCAATTAACGATTGTCGATGTAACCGGATCGACCAACGATGACCTGCTCGAGGCAGGAAAACAGGGTGCGCCGCACGGCACAGGACTTGCCGCCCGCGCGCAAACGGCAGGACGCGGCCGGCGCGGCCACAAGTGGGATTCAACCGCCGGCAACCTATTGCTTTCGATTGTCCTGCGTCCATGCGTTAATCCCGCAAAGTACTCTGGTCTTGCCGCCGTCAGCGGCCTAGCGGTGCTCGAAGCACTCGAAAAGCAAGGCCTTGCAAGCGAAATAGCCCTCAAGTGGCCCAACGACCTGGTCGCGCGAGGACGCAAGCTCGGCGGCATTCTGGTCGAGGCCGCACGCGATAACGAAGGCAAACCTTTCGCCGTCTGCGGCATTGGTGTCAACGTAAATTACACGCCCCAAGAGGTGCCCGATGGCGGCCTGGCGGCAATTAGCCTCTCGGACCTCAACGAGAGCGTTCCCGCCGTCGACATGCTCCTCGATGAGGTCTATCACGCAGTTATAGACGCTGTAGATACCTGGGCAGAGCGCCTCAACGCCATGGAAGAAAACGCCGGACCGCTCGCGCCCGTCCACGACGAATATGTCGCACACCTCAATTGGATTGGGGAGCACGTTATCGCCCGCTCCCCCGCTGGAGACGAGCTGGCACGCGGCATATTTAGAACGGTCGACGATTGCGGCCGCGCAAGCATTGAGACCGAGAGCGGCTTGTGCGTCTTCCACTTCGAAGAAGCGTCCTTGCGCCCCCTGAGCGAATAGGGCGCCGCAGCCATCAGCTCGGCAGACGAATTCGCTATCCCAAAATCTAAACTCAAAACAAAAGAGCCCCGCTACCAAGATGGCAGCGGGGCTCTATAAGCTATGAGCGATATCGCTTAGAGCTTGATGTCGATGTCGACGCCAGCGGGGAGGTCGAGACGCATGAGCGAATCAACGGTGCCCGAGGTGGGGTCGAGGATGTCGATGAGGCGCTTGTGGGTGCGCATCTCGAACTGCTCACGGGAGTCCTTGTTCACGTGCGGCGAGCGGATAACCGTGTACAGGTTGCGCTCGGTGGGCAGGGGGACAGGACCGGAAACGCGAGCGCCGGTCTTCTGAGCGGTCTCGACGATGAGCTTCGCGGACTGATCGACGACCTCGTGATCATAGCCCTTGAGGCGAATGCGGATCTTCTGGGTAGCCAACTTAAACCTCCAAAGAGTGCGAGAGATGTTCTCGCGGATTACGTAACAGGGAGCTCGAACTTAGGCGTTCTTGCTCATGACCTCGTCCACGATGGACTTGGGCGCGGGCTCATAAGAGTCGAACTGCATCGTGTAGGATGCACGGCCCTGGGTCTGGGAGCGAAGGTCGGTAGCGTAACCGAACATCTCGCCCAGCGGCACCTTGGCACGGATGAGCTTGCTGTTCTTGCGATCCTCCATGCCCTCGATCTTGCCGCGGCGACCGGAGAGGTTGCCCATAACGTCGCCCATGTACTGCTCAGGGGTCTCGACCTCGACAGCCATGATCGGCTCGAGCAGCTGCGGATCGGACTTCTTGAGGGCGTCCTTGATAGCCATGGAACCGGCGATCTTGAAGGCGGCCTCGGAGGAGTCGACCTCGTGGTAAGAACCGTCGAACAGGGTGACCTTAACGTCGAGGACCGGGAAGCCGGCGATAACACCGGTGTTCAGGGCCTCCTGGATGCCCTTGTCGATGGACGGGATGTACTCCTTGGGCACGACGCCGCCGACGATAGCGTTGACGAACTCGTAGCCGAAGCCCTCCTCCATCTTCTCGAGCTTGATGACGGCGTGGCCGTACTGACCGCGACCGCCGGACTGACGGACGAACTTGCCCTCAGCCTTCTCGACGTCGTGACCAGCGGTCTCGCGGTAGGCAACCTGGGGCTTACCAACGTTAGCGTCAACCTTGAACTCGCGGAGCAGACGGTCGACGATGATCTCGAGGTGCAGCTCGCCCATGCCGGCGATGATGGTCTGGCCGGTCTCGTGGTTGGTGGACACCTGGAAGGTCGGGTCCTCCTCGGCGAGCTTGGTCAGAGCCAGGGACATCTTGTCCTGCTCGGCCTTGGTCTTGGGCTCGATGGCAACGTCGATAACGGGCTTAGCGAACTCGATCTTCTCGAGGACGATCTCCTTGCCCTCGGCGCACAGGGTGTCACCGGTGGTGGAGTTCTTGAAGCCGACGCAAGCGACGATGTCGCCAGCGGCAGCGTCGTCACGGTCGATACGCTCGGCGGCGTTCATCTCGAGGATGCGGCCGAGGCGCTCGCGCTGACCGTTGGAAGCATTGACAACGTAGGAGCCGGACTCGGCGCGGCCGGAGTAAACGCGGACGTAGGTGAGCTTACCGACGAACGGGTCGGTCATGATCTTGAAGACCAGGCCGGAGAAGGGCTCGTCGAAGGAAGGATGACGCTCGATCTCCTCGCCGGTGTCCGGATCGGTACCGGTAACGGCCTCGACGTCGAGCGGGCTGGGCAGGTAGTCGACGACAGCGTCGAGCAGCTCCTGGACGCCCTTGTTCTTGTAGGCGGAGCCCACGAAGACGAGGTTGAGCTCGTTGGCCAGAACGCCCTTGCGCAGAGCAGCCTTGAGCTCCTCGACGGTGAAGTCCTCCTCCATGAGGATCTTCTCCATGAGCTCATCGTCAAAGCTGGCAGCAGCATCGAGGAGCTCCTCGCGCTTGGTGGCAGCGATGTCGGCGAACTCAGCCGGGATCTCGTCCATCGGCTCGGGGTAGGTCATACCCTTCTCGTCGGCCTTGAAGTCCCATGCAGTCATGGTGACCAGGTCGATGACGCCCCAGAAGTTGTCCTCGGCGCCCATCGGGACCTGAGCGGCCACGGCGTTAGCGTCGAGACGATCCTTCATGGTCTCGATAGCGTTGAAGAAGTCAGCGCCCACGCGGTCATACTTGTTGATGAAGGCGATGCGGGGAACGTTGAAGGTAGAAGCCTGACGCCAAACGGTCTCAGACTGGGGCTGAACGCCGGCAACGGCGTCGAAGACGGCGACAGCGCCATCGAGGACGCGCAGGCAGCGCTCGACCTCGGCGGTGAAGTCAACGTGGCCCGGGGTGTCGATGATCTGGATGCGGTAGTCCTTACCGTCCTTGTTCCAGAAGCACGTGGTAGCAGCGGAGGTAATGGTTACGCCGCGCTCCTGCTCCTGAACCATCCAGTCCATGGTGGCAGCGCCCTCATGGACCTCACCGATCTTGTGGGTCTTACCGGTGTAGTAAAGAATACGCTCGGTCGTGGTGGTCTTACCGGCATCGATGTGGGCCATGATGCCGATGTTACGGGTATCGGAAAGCTTGTACTTAGGCTTAGCCATGTTAGTTCCTTACCTTAACTTACCAACGATAGTGAGAGAACGCGCGGTTGGCCTCGGCCATCTTAAAGACGTCCTCACGCTTCTTGACGGAAGCGCCCAGGCCGTTGGAAGCGTCGAGGATCTCGTTGGCGAGACGCTCGGCCATGGTCTTCTCCTTGCGAGCGCGGGAGAAGTTGACGATCCAGCGGATACCCAGAGCGGTGGAACGACGGGAGTTGACCTCCATCGGGACCTGATAGGTAGCGCCACCGACACGCTTGGGCTTAACCTCGAGCGTGGGCTTGACGTTGTCCATAGCCTTCTTGAAGGTAGCGAGAGCGTCGCCACCCTCGGACTTCTCGGCAACGATCTCGAAAGCGGTGTAAACGATGCGCTCAGCGGTGGCCTTCTTGCCGTCAAGAAGGACCTTGTTGATGAGCTGAGTCACCAGGCGGTTGTTGTAAACGGCGTCAGGCTGAACCTCACGACGATTAGCTGCTGCACGACGCGGCATGTGAAATCTCCTTAAGTGTCTACCGTGCGGCGCTTAGGCGGCACACGGCGAAAGTATCAAAACGTTATCTGACTTATTTAGCCTTGGGGCGCTTAGCACCGTACTTGGAACGGGCCTGCATACGGTTCTGGACCGGAGCAGCGTCGTAGGCGCCACGGATGACGTGATAACGGACACCAGGGAGGTCACGGACACGACCGCCGCGGACGAGCACGATGGAGTGCTCCTGCAGGTTGTGGCCCTCACCCGGGATGTAAGCAGTAACTTCGATGCCGTTGACAAGGCGAACACGGGCAACCTTACGAAGAGCCGAGTTCGGCTTCTTGGGGCTCGTGGTGAAGACGCGGGTGCACACGCCGCGCTTCTGGGAGTTGTGCTGCAGAGCAGCGTTCTTGGACTTCTTGGGCACGGAACGACGGCCCTGGCGAACCAGCTGGTTAATAGTAGGCAAAGCGTACTCCTTCTCGAATGATTCCAGCTTTCTGTAAAGTGCAACGGCTTGAATCGAGGGGTCAGCATCCCCCTACGAAACACGCAGTTCGATAGGATACGTGGCGTTAGCTGTGCCGTCAACAGACCACGCCACCGGGCGTATCCTAAAATAGCCACATTTCCGCAAAGCCTACACAAAAGGAATCCCCTTCTGTGCGCGGGGGCGGATTCCCGGGCCGGGCGGCCCAGGGGTTAAGTTTGCTGCTCTACAGTCCTGGCTCGCACGGAGGCCACATTAAGTGGCCTCCGGCTCGTGCGGAACTCGCGACAAACTTAACCCCTGGGCCGCCCGGCCCGGGAATCCGACGTGCTCGTTGGGGCAACGCTACCTGCCAAAAAGAGACAGGTTTATTTTGGTCGGTTTTATCTGGGGAAACGTCGCGCTCCAGCGGTGATCTGCTCTCATCTGTCGCATGGAAATCGGCGGCGTTTTCGGAAGTATATCGCTCAGTCTAACCACCCATTTACCGCAAAAGAGGCCGCTTCCCCTAGTAGGAAGCGGCCTCAGACCTTACGAATAGACGATGGTAAAGGGTACTTCTGTTTCGGTCTCTCCTGTTGACGTGTACCTCGTGCCTTCGAGCGTTACTGAAACCACTTGGTCGACATCAATCAACTTCGTTGGCACCCAAATGTTCTCTCCGCTATTGCGTGCCATCGAAACATAGAAGTTGTACGCCCCTGCGTCGTCATCTTCGATAATCTGCTCCGATCCATCCTTGTAGGTGACGGTCAGTTTATCATCAACTGCTTCATAGCCCAGATCATCGATATGCGTCTGGATGGAAAACGGACTGATCTCGAGAGGCGAGTCATCGGAGCGGAGTTCCTTTGTATCGACGTGCGCTCCGACGTTAAACTCTGGCGTCGATACCTCGATCACCTTCGCATCCTCACCTTTGCCCTCCGTCCAGCTGATATTCCAGGTGACCGCATGTCCCAAATCTCGCTCGCGATCCCACGAGGCAAAGTACATCGTGCCATTAATGACTGTGTCGCTTGATGTGTCCTTATCAATTGTGCAGCGTGTGTCAGCCCATTCCTCGCCGAAGTTCATGCTTGGCGTGCCGATGCCTTGTTCTTCTTCACCATAGAGAACAAGTTCGCCTGTCTCTGCTGCTGGCTTGTAGTAGTTAACTCCATTTGGATTGGACAACGTAAACGTCACGGCGCCGCAGCCGTTTTGATCGATAGCCATCTCATGGATATCGAGCGTATAGCCGTTACCCTCGACGGACAGATTAACCTTCTGGACTGCACCCTCCAGGCTTTGGGGCGCGATACCATCACCAAACTCTCTGGTGTAGGTGTATTTAGTCCCCGATGAGCCACCGTTGGTCCAGGTAATGGAATCCCCATTGCCGTGGTTTCCCCAGGCTGAGGCAAAATAGCCGGAATTGACAACGGCGTAGGCGACCCCTCCGGTCGCCAGTACTCCGGCAAGACATCCGATTACGGCAACATAGAGAGGCTTCGCGTGGCCCTTTCGATGAAGCGGCTCACCCGCAGCGGTATTTAGGACACGATCTGCAAGATCGCTATCGGCTTGGATGGACTCGAAGGCCTGCTTGATTTGATTGGATTTCACGGTCGCCCTCCTCTAGGATGAACTTGAGCTTCGATCTGCCGCGAGCCAAACGCGTTCGAACAGTCGCGGCTGGCACATGCAATAACTCGCCAATCTCTGAGGTCGAAAAGCCCAGATAGTAATAGAGCATGATGGGAACACGGAATCGTTCCGGAAGTCGCATGACGTCTGACAGGACCGCTTTGGTCTCATCCTGCACCGCCGAAAGCGAATCGGCCAGGTTCTCAATATCCTCCACACGCCTCCATGGCTTTCGAAAGAGCGATTTGCATTCATTGATCGTGACCCGGATAAGCCATCGACGAAGATGTTCCCAACTTTCAAAGTTTCCATCGCTTTTAAGCAACTTAAGAAAGACATCTTGGGCAATATCGTCGGCATCGGCACGATCGCGCAGGTACGTCAATGCGATTCGAAACACGACATCCCGGTGATCTTCGACCGCCTGTCTAAATGCCTGTTCTTCCATAATCACCTCCCGGTGACGGTAATGATTCTTGATGAGGTCCTCACCATAGATACGCTTTGACCGAACGAAATGTTTCAAATTCAAGCAGGAATAACCTACCAAAATAAACCTGTCCCTTATTGGCAGGTTTTCTTCAACAAAAAAGACCCGCTCCCCTGTTGGGAAGCGGGTCTTTGGAAGGACGGTTAACGTACTAGAAAATTACTCCTCGTCGTTGTCCTTGGCCTCTTCGGCGTCGTCGGTGTCCACGAGCTGGTTGAGCAGCTCGTCGAGGGAAGCCATGTCCTCGTTGATCGCGCCGTTGGCGGGAGCCTTCTTGTCGTCGATCGGGGCGCCCAGGAGCTCCTCGTCGGCGTCGGCGTGATGCGTCGGAGCGGAGGTACCCAGCAGGATATCGTCCGGACCGTCGGGGCTAAAGACCATCTGCAACAGCTGCGAGAGGTCTTCCTCGTCGGCAACGTCGTCGTTGTTCTCGAGGATGTAGAGCAGGTCGTGGGCCTCCAGGCCGTCACGGAGCTCCTCGATCGCCTTGGCACCGATGCCATCGATGCGCAGCAGATCCTCCTCGGACTTGCCGACCAGGTCGCCGACCGTCTCGATGCCGACCTCGCTGAACTTGTTGGTCCAGCGCTGCGACACGCCCAGGTCGTCGAACAGGTACAGACGAGCCTTCTCGGCGGAGATGGTGTGACCATTGCGGGTGAACGAACCGTCAGCACCGCCGAACTCGTCGTAGCCGGCCCAGTCGAGCTGCTGCGGGAGTTGCTCGTCCAGGTCCTTGAGCTCCACAGGAGCCCACTCGGGCAGCGACTTGGCGTTGGGCGAAGCCGGGCCGTCGATGTCCACGTAGCCGTCGGCCGTGCGATACGTCAGCTTGGCGTTGGCGTACGGCTTGAGGCCGGTACCAGCAGGGATCTTCTTACCGACGATGACGTTGGACTTAAGGTCGAGCAGGTGATCGACCTTGCCCTCGATGGCAGCCTCGGTAAGGACGCCGGCGGTACGGATGAACGAAGCGCTCGACAGCCAGGAGTCGATGTTGGACGCGACCTTGAGCGTACCCAGGATGACGGGCTCGGCCACAGGAGCCTGACCGCCCAGACGGGCAACGCGCTCGACCTCGTCGGCGAACTCGTAGCGGTCGACGTACTGACCAAGCAGGTACTTGGAGTCACCGGGGTTGGTGATCTGAACGCGACGCAGCATCTGACGTGCGAGCACCTCGATGTGCTTGTCGTTCAGGTCGACGCCCTGGCTGGTGTAGACGTCCTTGACGCTCTCGACGAAGGTGTGCATCGTCGACTCGATGTCGGTCAGCTTGCGCAGGTTGCGGAAGTTGACGAAGCCCTTGGTGATCTGGTCGCCGGCGCGAACCTCGCAGCCGTCCTCGATCTCGGGCATAAAGCGCACCGAAGCGGGGACGCGACGCTCGTCGAGGACACGGGTGTGATCCTCGGAGTCGGTGAGCGTCAGCACGTACTCGGACTTCTCGGGCTTAATCGAGAGGTGGCCAGAGTACGGAGCCAGCTCGGCCTCGCGACCCAGGATCTTCTCGTTGACGTTGCCGACGATATCGAACATACGGCTGACCGTAGGCAGACCCTGCGTAATATCGTCGACGCCAGCGACGCCGCCGGAGTGAATGGTACGCATCGTAAGCTGCGTACCGGGCTCGCCGATGGACTGGGCGGCAATAATGCCGACGGCAGTACCGATGGCGACCGGACGACGGGTGGAAAGATCCCAGCCGTAGCACTTCTGGCACACGCCGTACTTGGAGCGGCAGGTGAGCAGCGCGCGAAGCTTGACCTTCTTGAGGCCCGCATCGACCATCTTCTGGATGTCGGCGACCTTCTCGATGTAGCCGTCCTGCTCAAAGAGCACGGTGCCATCGGGAGCCACGACGTCCTCAATGAAGCAACGGCCGACGAGGTCGGTGTTGAGGTCGGTGGTGCCGGGGATGATGAGGTTGTAGGTGACGCCCTCGTGCGTACCGCAGTCCTCCTCGCGGACGATGACGTCCTGGGCCACGTCGACCAGACGACGGGTCAGGTAACCAGAGTCCGAGGTGTGGGATGCGGTATCGACCAGGCCCTTACGGGCGCCGTAGGTCGAAATGAAGTACTCGAGCGGCAGCAGGCCCTCGCGGAAGTTCGCCTTAATGGGAAGGTCGATCGTCTCACCGGACATGTCTGCCATCAGGCCACGCATGCCGCCGAGCTGACGCAGCTGGGTCTTAGAACCACGGGCGCCGGAGTCGGCCATCATGTAGAGCGGGTTCTCCTCGTCGAACATGTCGAGCATGAGCGCTGCAACCTTATCGGTACAAGCGGTCCACTCGTTAACGACTTCGATGTGGCGCTCCGTCTCGTTGATGAAGCCCTCCTCGAAGTACTCGTTGATCTGGTCGACGTTGGCCTGGGCGCGGTCGAGCAGCTCCTGCTTCTCGGCAGGAATGAGAGCGTCCCACACCGAGATGGTGAGGCCGGCGCGGGTAGCGTAGTGGAAGCCGGAGTACTTGATGGCGTCGAGGATCGGGCCGACCTTGGCCTCGGGGTAACGATCACAGCAGTCGGCAACCAGCTTGGCCACATCGCCCTTGACCATCTTGTAGTTCATGAACTCATAGTCTTCGGGCAGGCACTGGCGATTGAAGATGATGCGTCCGATAGAGGTCTCGAAGCGCGCGGTCTTGTTGCCGGTGACGTCGTAGTCGACAAACTCGTTCTTGCCGTTCTTGACGCGGAAGATACGGGTGCCGTCCTCGTTGATGACATTGGCGTCGGCAGCGGACACGCGGACCTGGATCTTGGCCTGCATGTCGACCTCGGAGCGGCAGTCATAGGCGTGCAGCGCGTCATCGAAGCTCGAGAACACGTGGTTCTCGCCCGGCAGGCCCTCGCGGACCTGGGTGAGGTAGTACACACCGATGATCATGTCCTGCGAGGGGATGTTGACCGGCTTGCCGGATGCCGGCGAGCGCAGGTTGTTCGCAGAGAGCATGAGCACGCGGGCCTCGGCCTGAGCCTGGCTGGACAGCGGCACGTGGACAGACATCTGGTCGCCGTCGAAGTCGGCGTTGAAGGGCGAGCAGACCAGCGGATGCAGGTGGATAGCCTTGCCCTCGACCAGCACCGGCTCAAAGGCCTGGATGGACAGACGGTGCAGGGTCGGTGCACGGTTGAGCAGCACGACGCGGCCGTCGATGACCTCTTCGAGGATGTCCCACACAAAGGTGGCACCACGGTCGATAGCGCGCTTGGCGCCCTTGATGTTCTCGACCTTGCCAAGCTCGACCAGGCGCTTCATGACGAAGGGCTTGAAGAGCTCCAGCGCCATGGTCTTGGGCAAACCGCACTGGTGCAGCAGCAGCTTGGGGTCGGTAACAATTACCGAACGGCCGGAGTAGTCGACACGCTTGCCCAGCAGGTTCTGACGGAAACGACCCTGCTTGCCCTTGAGGGCCTCGGCGAGCGACTTGAGCGGGCGACCGCCACGGCCAGAGACCGGGCGACCACGACGGCCGTTGTCGAACAGGGCGTCCACGGACTCCTGGAGCATGCGCTTCTCGTTGTTCACGATGATCGCAGGGGCGTCCAGGTCGAGCAGGCGCTTGAGTCGGTTGTTACGGTTGATCACGCGACGATACAGGTCGTTGAGGTCGGACGCGGCGAAGCGGCCGCCGTCGAGCTGGACCATCGGGCGCAGATCGGGCGGAATGACCGGGATGACATCCAGGATCATGTTCGCGGGGCTGTTGCCGCCCTTCAGGAAGGCGTCAACGACCTCGAGGCGCTTAACGGCCTTCTCGCGCTTCTGCTTCTGGGAGTCCTCGTCGGCGATGATGGCCTTGAGCTTCTCGGCCTCGGAAGGAAGGTCGATGGCAGCGAGCAGGTCGCGGACAGCCTCGGCACCCATACCACCCTTGAAGTACATGGAGTAGTAGCGGGTCATCTCACGGAACAGCGGCTCATCTGAGATGAGGTCGCGCTCGCTGAGCTTCATGAAGGCGTTGAAGGCGTCCGTGCGGAGCTGCTTCTCGTCCTTGCACTCTTCCTCGATGTCGACGATGCCAGAGGCGATCTCCTCGGGGGTCAGCGGCTCCTCGTCGGAGAACTCGTCAAAGTTCTCGGGGTTGCCCTGCTCCTTGAGGGACTCGATCTGGCGGGCGCACTCGGCATCGATCTCTTCCAGATCGGCGGCGAGCTCCTCGCGCAGGTCGTCGGCGTCGGCCTCGCGAGCCTCGTAGTCAACCTCGGTGATGATGTAGCTGGCAAAGTACAGAACCTTCTCGAGGTCCTTGGACTTGATGTCGAGCATACGGCTCATCGGGAAGCTCGTGGGGCTCTTGAAGTACCAGATGTGGGACACGGGAGCGGCGAGCTCGATGTGGCCCATGCGGTCGCGACGCACCTTGGCCGAGGTGACCTCGACGCCGCAGCGCTCGCAGACGATGCCCTTAAAGCGGATGCCCTTGTACTTGCCGCAGGAGCACTCCCAGTCCTTGGCGGGACCGAAGATCTTCTCGCAGAACAGGCCGTCCTTCTCGGGCTTGAGGGTACGGTAATTGATGGTCTCCGGCTTCTTGACCTCACCGTGCGACCAGGAACGGATCTGGTCGGCGGAGGCAAGGGAGATCTTTACCGAGTCAAAATCAGTAGCTTCGAAATCTGCCACAGTCAACTACTCCTTATCAGTGGTCGTGGCGGCGACAGCCTCGGGTGCCTCGGCGGTCTCGGCATCCTCGGCCTCGACGTCGGCGTCAACGCCGGCGAGCGCAGCCAGGTCGTCGAGAGCAGAGGTCTCCTCGGCGGTCACAGGGGCGGAGGCGTCCTCGTCGGCATCGTGCATGGGCTCGATGTCCAGTGCGAGGGAGCGAATCTCCTTGACGAGAACCTTGAAGGACTCGGGGATACCCGGAACCGGGACGTTCTCGCCCTTGACGATGGACTCGTAGGTCTTGACGCGGCCCACGGTATCGTCGGACTTGACGGTCAGGATCTCCTGCAGGACGTTGGACGCACCGTACGCGTACAGTGCCCAAACTTCCATCTCGCCGAAGCGCTGGCCGCCGAACTGAGCCTTGCCGCCCAGAGGCTGCTGGGTAACCAGGCTGTAAGGGCCGGTCGAACGGGCGTGGATCTTGTCGTCGACCATGTGGCCGAGCTTGAGGATGTAGGACGTACCCACGGTAATGGGCTCGCGGAACTCCTCGCCGGTGCGGCCGTCGAACAGGCGGGTCTTGCCGCGCTCGTCAAGCTGGGTGACGAACTCGGGGCGCATGTGATCGCCAAAGGCAGCGGTGGCCTTGTTGAGCATGTTCTTGTTGGCACGACGGATGACCTCGGCGATTTCGTCCTCCTTGGCGCCGTCGAAGACGGGCGTCGCGGTGAAGAACGGACCGGGGACGTACTTGTCGGAGTCGGCCTGCTCGGTATCCCAACCGCACGCGGCAGCCCAGCCAAGGTGGCACTCGAGCAGCTGGCCGACGTTCATACGCGAAGGAACGCCCAGCGGGTTGAGGATAACGTCGATCGGGGTACCGTCAGCCATGTAGGGCATGTCCTCGACCGGCAGAACGTTGCAGATAACACCCTTGTTGCCGTGGCGACCGGCAATCTTATCGCCCTGCTGGATCTTACGACGCTGGGCGACGTAGACGCGCACCTGCTCGTTGACGCCGGGGGCCAGGTCGTCGCCGTTCTCGCGGCTAAAGCGGACAACGTCGATGACGCGGCCGTAAGCGCCGTGAGGCATCTTAAGGGAGGTGTCGCGGACGTCGTGGGCCTTGGCACCGAAGATGGCACGCAGCAGGCGCTCCTCGGCGGTCAGAGCGCTCTCGCCCTTAGGCGTGACCTTGCCGACCAGGATATCGCCAGGGCCGACCTCGGCGCCGATGCGGATGATGCCGTCCTCGTCGAGGTTGGCAAGCATGTCCTCGGAGAGGTTCGGGATCTCGCGGGTGATCTCCTCGGGGCCGAGCTTGGTGTCGCGAGCATCGATCTCGTGACGGGTGATGTTGATGGTCGTCAGCAGGTCCTCGGCCACCAGGCGCTCGGACACGACGATACCGTCCTCGTAGTTAAAGCCTTCCCACGGCATGTATGCCACGGTGAGGTTCTGACCCAGTGCGAGCTCGCCATGGTCGGTCGAAGGACCGTCAGCCAGGGGCTCGCCCTGCTCAACGGTGTCACCGACGCGCACGAGCGGACGGTGGTTGATGCAGGTGGACTGGTTGGAGCGCTGGTACTTGGCCAGGTGATACTCGTCCATGCCGCCGGCATGCTTGACGATGATCTTGGCGGCGTCGGCAAAGATGACCTCGCCGGCGTTCTTGGCCAGGGTGACCTCGCCGGAGTCCAGGGCGGCGCGACGCTCCATGCCGGTACCGACATAGGGAGCGGCAGGGTGAACCAGCGGCACGGCCTGACGCTGCATGTTGGCGCCCATCAGCGTACGCTTGGCGTCGTCGTGCTCGAGGAACGGGATCAGCGTGGCTGCGACGGAGAGCATCTGACGCGGCGAGACGTCCATGTAGTCGACGTCCTCGACGGGCACGTCGGCGGGAGCGCCGAAGGAGCCGTCGAAGTCGCGGGTACGGGCGATCACGGTGTGCGGGCGGACAAGCTTGCCCTCGGCATCGGTCGTGATGAACTCGTTGGTCTTGGGATCGAGCGGCGTGTTGGCCGGCGCGATGACGTGCTTCTCTTCCTCGTCAGCGGTCATCCAGTCGATCTGGTCGGTGGCAACGCCGTTCTCGACGCGACGGAACGGAGCCTCGATGAAGCCGTACTCGTTGACGCGGGCGTAGAGGGCGAGCGAGCCGATCAGGCCGATGTTGGGGCCTTCGGGGGTCTCGATCGGGCACATGCGGCTGTAGTGCGAGTTGTGGACGTCGCGGACGGCCGTCGGCACGTTGGTGCGGCGGCTGGAGCCGGACTTGTGGCCGGCAAGACCGCCAGGGCCGAGTGCGGACAGACGGCGCTTGTGGGTCAGACCGGTCAGGGGGTTCGCCTGGTCCATGAACTGCGAGAGCTGCGAGGAACCGAAGAACTCCTTGATGGAGGCCACGATCGGGCGGATGTTGATGAGCGACTGCGGGGTGATCTCGTCGATGTCCTGGGAGCTCATGCGCTCACGGACGACGCGCTCCATACGGCTCATGCCGATACGGAACTGGTTGGCGACGAGCTCGCCGACGGTGCGGATGCGGCGGTTGCCAAAGTGGTCGATGTCGTCGACCTTGAAGCCCTGCTCGCCGGCAGCGAGGGACAGCAGGTAGCGCAGCGTCGCGACGATATCCTCGTCGGTGAGCACCGTGACCTCTTCCTCGGTGGTGAGGTTGAGCTTCTTGTTAACCTTGTAACGACCGACGCGGGCCAGATCGTAGCGCTGCGGGTTGAAGAGCAGGCCCTCGAGCAGGCTGCGGGAAGCGTCCACGGTGGGAGGCTCGCCCGGGCGCAGGCGACGGTAGATCTCGATAAGGGCATCCTCGCGGGTGAGGGCGGTGTCGCGCTCCAGGGTGCGCTTGATCACATCGGAGTTGCCGAGCAGCTCGATGATGTCGTCGTTGGTGACGGCAATGCCAAGGGCGCGCAGGAACATCGTGGCGCTCTGCTTGCGCTTACGGTCGATGGAGACCATGAGCTGGTCGCGCTTGTCGACCTCAAACTCAAGCCAGGCACCGCGGGACGGGATGATCTGGGCCTTGTAAATCTGCTTGCCCGAATCCATCTCGGAGCTGTAGTACACGCCCGGGGAGCGGACGAGCTGCGAGACGACGATACGCTCGGTACCGTTGATGATGAAGGTGCCCTGATCGGTCATCATGGGGAAGTCGCCCATGAAGACGAGCTGCTCCTTGATCTCGCCGGTCTCCTTGTTGGTGAGACGGACGTCGGTCAGAAGCGGGGCCTGATAGGTCATGTCCTTCTCGCGGCACTCCTCGACGGTGTGCGCGGGGTCGCCGAACTGATGCTCGCCGAAGGTAACCTCGAGAACATGGTTCTGGCTCTGGATGGGGCTGGATTCCTTGAACGCCTCACGAAGGCCCTCGTCCTTAAAACGCTCAAAGGATTCCCTTTGAACAGAGATAAGGTTGGGGAGCTCCATGGCCTCCGGGATTTTCCCGAAGCTGACGCGCTTGCGCTCAGTGGCAGTGTATGCGTAGGTCACCAGGTTTTTCCTCCTTCACGGAAATGCTCGGTGGGTTGGCGAGGCATAGCTTCGCCAGTTATCGCAACCTAATAGTTTATCAGGTACCGACCGTTGGGCAAGAAAAGCCTTGACGCGATTGAGTTTTTGGAGTAGCAAAGTTTTTCGACAGAAAACACGCAGGTAGATGTATGTGTATCGAACATCTGTTCATATATTTTCTGTGAACAGAGAGCCGGCAATCGAAGCTCTTATAAAAAAACGGGCGCGAACCGAGGTCCGCGCCCGTAAATGTCGATGCCCGAAGGCTTATTTGCGCATCAAGCCGCCGCGCTCGTCGATGGCGTCCCAGAAGGCGCTGGCAAAGCGAGGATCGCTTGCGGCCATGAGGGCGTTGGTGGCCATCCAGCCAGAGGGAGTGCCGGTGTCGTAGCCCGAGAGCGGGTCGATGACGACAGCGTACATGGCCTCGCGGTCGAGCGAACGGGCCATGGCGTCGGTGAGTTGAATCTCGCCGCCCTTGCCGGCCTGCTGATCTGCCAGCAGGTCCATGACCAGCGGGCTCAGCAGGTAACGACCGACGATGTATAGGTTGGACGGAGCAGCCTCGGGAGCGGGCTTCTCGACCAGACCGCCGATACGCCAGACAGCGCCCGGCTCTGCATCGGCAACGTCCTCGGCACCCTCGAGCGAACCGACGCGCTCACCGGCGATAACGCCGTAGCGGCTGACTTCCTCGGGCGAGCAAGCAGCGACGGCGATAACCGAAGCGCCACCGTGCTCCTTGGAAACGGCGAGCATCTTGTCGCAGATGTCGCGGTTAGGCACAACGTAGTCGCCCAGAAGAACCAGGAAGTTCTCCCCTGCCACGGCGTCGGCAGCAGAGCGGATAGCATGGCCGAGGCCCTTGGGCTCGTACTGATAACGGAAGTCGACCGGCATACCGCCAGCGTGGGCGACGGCATCGGCATAGGCGTTCTTGCCGCGCTCGCGCAGCAGGTTCTCGAGCGAGCGATCGGGCTGGAAGTAGTTCAGTAGCTCGGGCTTACCGGGAGATGTAACGATGATGGCGTCGTCGACTTCCTCGGGGTCGAGCGCCTCCTCGACGACGTACTGAATGACGGGCTTGTCGAGCACCGGCAGCATCTCTTTGGGCGTGCACTTGGTGCCAGGCAGAAAACGCGTGCCAAGACCGGCGGCGGGGATGATTGCCTTCATGTTATTCAAAGATCCTTTCGCAGGCGCAAAAGCGCCCCATGCGTGCGGCGCACGGCCGCAGACCAAATTGCGATACCCAAGCATCTTACCGCTGGAACTATATGTCGCTACAAGGCAGAGACAATTCTTCAGCAGGTCAACGAAAATTATTGCTCGAATGGTGCAATTTTATTGCCCAACGGCAGGGCACCCGATACGACGCAAATCACAGAATACGGCAGTTTGAGCTACCGATGTCGAGGGACTGAAAAACAAAAAAGACGGGGCTCGCAATGCGAACCCCGCCTGCAAAGAAATCTGGCGAGAAAGCCTGATTACTTGAGGGTGACAGCAGCGCCAGCAGCCTCGAGCTTCTCCTTGGCAGCCTCGGCGTCCTCCTTCTTGGCACCCTCGAGAACAGCCTTGGGAGCGCCCTCGACGACCTCCTTGGCCTCCTTCAGGCCAAGGTTGGTGAGCTCACGGACGGCCTTGATGACCTGGATCTTGTTGTCGCCGAAGCCCTCGAGCACGACGTCAAACTCGGTCTTCTCCTCGGCCTCAGCAGCGCCAGCAGCGGGAGCGGCGACAACAGCGGCAGGAGCAGCGGCGGAAACGCCGAAGGTGTCCTCGATAGCCTTAACGAGCTCGGAAGCCTCGAGAAGGGTCATTTCCTTAAGAGCATCGATGATCTCATCGGTGGTAAGCTTAGCCATTTCTAAGTCCTTTCGGTTTCCGTGCGGATGCACGGAGATCAGTTAAAACACGGCGCGAATGCGCCAGGGGTGCGGCGTTGCCGCCGCGGGTGAAAACAGCAACTAGGCTGCCTTCTGCTCGGAGACCTGCTGGATCGAACGAGCGAGACCAGAGGAAACGCCGTTGACGCAGACAGCGATGTCGCGAGCGAAACCGGAGATGAGACCGGCGATCTGGCCGAGAAGCTGATCCTTGGTGGGCAGCTCGGCGATAGCCTTAACATCATCAGCGGAAACGGCCTTGCCGTCGGAGATACCGCCCTTGATCTCAAGGACACCCTTGGACTTAGCGGAGAAGTCCTTAAGGGTCTTAGCGGCCTCGACCGGCTCGGTCTCGTAGAACACATAAGCGACGGGGCCGGCGAGGATCTCGTCGAGCTCGGGCTGCTCCTGGTTCTTGAGAGCGATCTTGACCAGGTTGTTCTTGTAGACCTTCATCTCGGCGCCGCACTCGCGAAGCTGATGACGCAGCTCCTGAGCCTGCTTAACCGTCAGACCGTTGTAGTTGACGACGAACAGACCGGCGTTCTCGGCGATACGAGACTCGATCTCTGCAACCTTGTCGATTTTGTACTGCTGGGGCATGAATTACACCTCCTCGAATTCTTTCCGGGCACGGTCCGCCACAAGGACGTGACGGGGGCATGTCCAAAAAGAAAGCCCCCGCGCTGCATGAGCGACGGGGGCGAGAAGACATATCTACTCGACCACCTCGGCTGGCGGGAAGTCCCATTAAGCTCGCGGGTAAGACCCGTTTGCGCCGGCTGTCTCTGGCAGCGGATTCGTGCGTGAACCGAAAGTATTATGGCGGGGACCCCGGCGCCGGTCAACGGAAAACCGGGCTGCACACAATTCCACCATCCGGCACGCTCCGCCGAAGGCCAGGCGCAAGGTTTTCGCTCGGTCAAGTCCTGGCTCGCACGAAGAGCACATTAAGTGCTCTTCGGCTCGTGCGGAATCTACGAAAACCTTGCGCCTGGCCTTCGGCGGCGCGTGCCTGCGTTGACTTTGGGCAGCCCGGGTTTTCGTTGGCTGACGCCCCCACTCATAATGCTTGGGTCGGTGGGCTGATGTGTTGCGTCCCGTTGGGCTATAAGGTTGAAACGAAGGTGGACAGGCGGTGGAGACCTTCGTCCAAATCTTTGTCGGAGACGCAGTAGCTGAGGCGGATGTGGCCTTCGATGCCGAAACAGTCGCCCGGGACTAGGGCTACGTTTGCTTCTTTGATGGCTTTGATGCAGAAGTCTTCGCTGGTTAGGCCGAACTTTTTGATGCTCGGGAAAGTGTAGAAGGCTCCTGCGGGCTCTACTACGTCGAGGCCCATGGCGTCTAAGGCTGCGAGTACGCGTTCGCGGCGGGCTCGGTAGACTTTGAGCATGGGGGTTGGGTCGACGGTCAGGGCTCGGGCTGCGGCGTCCATTTCGAAGGAGACAGCACTCGATACTAAGTATTGGTGGGCCTTTGCGATCTCGGCGATGACGGGGGTTGCCGCTGCGAGCCAGCCCAGGCGCCAGCCGGTCATAGCCCAGGGCTTGGAGAAGCTCTCGATGACTACCGTCTGCTCACGAAGCTCCGGGTGGCGCTGGGCAAAGCGCTCGTAGCCGTCCACGTAGACCAGGCGGTTGTATACGTCGTCGCAGATCACGTAGATGCCCGCCTGCTCTGCCACGCGCGCCACGGCGTCGAGCGAAGCCGCGTTGAGGATGCAACCCGTAGGATTGTTGGGCGTGCAGATGACGATGGCCTTGGTCGCCGGCGTCACGCAAGCACGAAGTGCGTCCTCGTCAATCTGGAATTGCGCAGGCTCCGTATCCAAAAAGACCGCCTTGGCGTGGTTGGCCACGACGATGCTCTCGTACAGGCCAAAGGCAGGCGTGGGGATGATGACCTCGTCGCCGGGGTTGAGCATAGCCATGAATGTTGCCGACAGTGCCTCGGTCGCACCGTCGGTCAGGATGACCTCATCGGCGGAAAACGTAAGGCCCGCGTCCCCCATGTAGGCAGATAACGCCTCACGCAGGGCGGGGCGCCCGTTGTTGGGCGGATAGTGCGTGTCACCGCGGTCCAGTGCGGCGGTCACCTCGGCGCTAATCACATCGGGCGTGGGAAAATCGGGCTCGCCAAGCGCAAGCGCGATGCACCCCGGGTGCTGGGCGGCGAGCGCGTTGATTCGGCGGATACCGGAGGGCTTGAGCGTGGCAAGCGAGGTATTCATGGGCAGTCGCATGGCGTTCCTTTCGTAAGGGTTGCACTAGGATAGCGCGGTGGGGCGCCGCCGGACGGTGTAACCTAAACGGAAACCAACCGGAAAGGAGGCAGCATGGAGCCGACCGCGCGCAGCGATGTACCAAAAACGCTGCAAACCATTGCGTATATCAGCATTCCCAATAGTGCCGATCTTGAGTTTTTGCTCTGGGACCTGCAGGATGCCATCGCCGCCTATGCACAGCTTTCCGGCACCGCACTCCCCCGCCCGGTCGACTTGAAGGCAAATGACGCCGGCAGCGTTGCCGATGGCATCGTGCTGGCCATTGAAGATGTGGCTGACGATGAGACGTTGACAGCCATCGAGCAGGCGCTTGAGCGCTTTGGCGGTACGGGAACGCGCGTCTATGCCGCGATTCGAGCCGCACAAGAGAGCACTGAGCAGGCGCGTGGGACCGCCGTTCGCCTGCACAAGGCATGTGAGCGCCATGACCAATTGTGGTGTGGCGGCGTTGCCATCTGCGCCGGCAGCGGCATCGCAGCGCTTCGTCGCTCCCCGCGCATGGGACTCTTGCGGCGACCGTTTTCGGAGGCCATGGACAAGCTCGTGGGCGCCGTTCGCATGGGGTGTTCCGTCGAACACGCGCAGAAGCTCGGTGGCGCCGCAACGGGTGGCGTCGACACCGACGGCATGGTGCGCGCCACGTCTGCGCTGCCCACACCGATCTGGCACGCCGTTATGAGGCATCTTGCCGAGCACTCAAACTGCTAAATCGAAAAAGCCTGCCAATCAACGGCTTCACTCCAGCGCTCGACAAGGCGTTCCAGACGCCACGCCGCATTGGCGGGACTTGTCGACGGCAGAACGATGGCGGGCAGCGCGGTGCGTTCTTGTAGATAGCGCTTGTAGAGCCGGCCAGCTGTACCACCGTTGCATATCACCTGCTCAATGGGAGCCGCGTCGGTAATGCGCTCGATATGTGCCGGCACAACGTTTTTGATGCTGGCGTCACTCGAACCCTTAATATCGCAGCTCTCGATCACGTCCCACAGGGCCACACCGCCGTTGAGCAGCATGGCCCGCTTGGCGGCAATCGAGGCATCGAGCGTCGCGGGCTCACCGCTTGCCAAAGGATCGCCCTCGTTGGGCGGCACGGGCACACCGAGGCACGCGGCCATCACGCGCCAAAAGCGATTCTGAGGGTTGCCGTAATAAAAGGCATTGGCGCGCGAAAGCACCGAGGGAAACGACCCGAGCACCAAAACGCGCGAGTGCTGGTCGAACACGGGCTCAAACCCATGCTCAATATGTTGATAGCCCTCGTCAGATACGGCCATGGGCTAGGCTCTCAACAGATAGCGCACCTCGTAGGGTGCAAGCTCAAGGGCACCCGACAGCTCGACCGTGGGCGCATCGTCGGCAAGCAGGTCGACGAAGGAGCCGCTGAGCTCGCCAGCTCCAAAGGTGTAGGGCTCGTTCACGGCATTGACCGCCACGAGCACCGTCGCATCGTCGCAGGCGCGCTCGAACAGCAGCTGCTTGTTCTGGATCACCACGTTGCGATAGGCACCGTAGTTGAGGGCACGGGCTGCCGCGTCGTTTGCCGAGCGCAGGTGCGCGAGCCGCTTGACAAATGCCGTCAGCTCGTTGGGCGCAGGCTCATCGAGCGCAGGACGCAGCGCCCAATCGCCATCGGGGCCGCCCTTTTCGCCGGCAATCCCCCACTCGCTGCCATAGTAGACGCATGGGATACCCGGCATACCAAAGAGCATGCCGTAGGCGGGGCGTAGGCAGGACTTGTCCGTCAGGATGCTCGCCAGGCGCGGCACATCGTGGTTGTCGACAAACGACAGCAGATGCTTGCCGCGATAAATGCACCACGGGTCACCGCCAAACTGGCGATGCAGCGAGTGGGCAATCTCGAACATGTTGACCGAGTTAAAGCTGGAGTACAGGCCCTTGTAGCACTCGTAGTTGGTGCAGGAGTCGAGCATCTCGTCGTTGACGATCTGGTTGTAGTCGCCGTGGAGCGTCTCACCAATCAGCACAAAGTCGGGCTTGAGCTCACGGGTAAAAGTATGTAGGCGGCGCATAAAGTCGCGGTCGAGCATATAGGCGACGTCCAGACGCAGGCCGTCGACGCCAAAGACCTCGGCCCAGCGGCGCACGGACTCAAGCAGGTAATCGACCACGGCGGGGTTTTGCAAGTTGAGCTTCACGAGCTCAAAATGGCCTTCCCAACCCTCGTACCAAAAGCCGTCGCCGTAGCAGGAGTCGCCATCAAAGCTAATGTGGAACCAGTCCTTGTAGGGCGAGTCCCACTTGCGCTCCTGCACATCGCGGAAGGCCCAAAAGCCGCGACCGACGTGGTTGAAGACGGCATCGAGCACCACGCGGATGCCATGGGCGTGCAGCGTCTCGCACACGGCGGCAAAGTCGGCGTCCCCACCCAGGCGACGGTCTATATGGCGCAGGCTGCGCGTGTCGTAGCCATGACTATCGGACTCGAGCGGCGGGTTGATGAGCACGGCGCCAACGCCGAGTTCCTGCAGGTAGTCGGCCCATTGGGCGATCTTCATGATGGGGGCATCGGGGCTAGCTGTGGCATCGGCGGCCTGGGCGAGCTCATCCTCGGCAACGAGGGCGGCGTTTTCGCGCGGAGCTCCGCAAAAGCCCAGCGGATAAATCTGATAGAACGTCGTCTCGTATGCCCACATAGCAACCTCCCGGTAAGCTCAACACAACGACATCCATTGTATGCCCGGCTTGTATCCTCTTCCCCAAAATAAGTTGCGGTGGAATAGTTCCTGCTTGGGCCTTCAGAGGCCTTAAACAGGAACTATTCCACCGCAACTGATGAGGGGACGTGGTTAGGCGACAGGCTTTGCGCGACGAATGACCGGGAACATCACCGTGATAGCGAGGATGACGCCCACGGCAGCGATCGCACCACCTGCGCAGCCGATCCAGGCGATACCGGGGCCCGAAACCACGGCTCCGCCGATCGCGGTACCCGTGCCGATTCCCAGGTTAAACAGGCCCGAGAAGATCGACATGGCGACGGCCGACGAGTCCGCCAGCGTGTGCTTGATGAGCTCGGCCTGAAACGCCACGTTAAAGGCCGTGGCGCAGCAACCCCACAGTGCGCAAACAGCGAGAACCGCGGCGAGCGACGATGCGGCCGGGCCCATGAGCAGCAGGGCCACCGGCACGCCGGAGAGCGTAATCGCGAGAAACGGGAACCGGTGCCCATCGAACAGGCGGCCGAACAGCCAGCTTCCGAGCAGACCAGAGCAGCCGAACGCCGTCAGCGTCATAGTGATGGCGCCCGCATCGACGTGCGCGACCTGCGCCAGGAAGGGCTCGATATAGCTGTAGCTTGCGTAATAGCCGGTCGCCATGAACACCGTGACCACATAGAGCGCGATGAGGAACGGGTTCTTGAGCAGCTCGGGCAGCTGCTTGAGCGTAAAACGCTCGCCCGCTGGCATGGCAGGAAAGACCGTGGCCTGGTAGACGACCGCGACAGTAGACAGCACCCCGACCACGGCAAACGTCATACGCCAGCCCACGGCCAGGCCAATGGCGCGGCCGAGCGGCAGGCCGAAGATCTGTGCGATGGAAGAGCCCGTGGCGATCATGCTGATGGCGAGCGCCCCGTGACGCGTGTCAACCAGGCGCGACGCCATAATCGAAGCGACCGACCAGAACACGGCGTGCGCGCAGGCAACCACCAGGCGCGCGCAGACCAGGATGGGATAGGTCGGCGCCACAGCGGACAGGAACTGACCGAGCGAGAACACGGCCAGCACGCCCAGCAGCATCCGCTTGAACTCAAAGCGCGAAGCGAACACCATGAGCGGCAACGACAGCAGCATGACGCCCCAGGCGTAGACCGAGATCATGATGCCCGCCTGGGCCTCGGTGAGCGAGAACGACGCGGCGATATCAGTCAAAAGGCCGATGGGCATAAACTCCGACGTGTTGAACACGAACGCACAGCAGGTGAGCCCGACGAGCGGGAGCCACTGCCTGAGCGTGATGCCGTCTTGCCTTGCCCGACTCATATATAACGTCTCCAATCATTTTGAGCGGAGGCGATTATATAGCAACGGCCCCGCATCCGTCAGCAACAGATGCGGGGCCGAAAACAATTCGATACACAGAGGTTGCACCGTCAATAAATAACTAAGCCAACCCCAGCAATATGCCCGCCGAATGCACGACAAACGCTACGATCCAGGCGACCGTCACCTGAAACGCGAATACGGCAACGGCGTAGCGCGCGCCCAGCTCGCTCTTGACGGCGCCGATCGCAGCCACGCACGGCGGGTACAGCAACGTAAAGACCAGGAACACATAGGCAGTAAACGGCGAAAACATGGTCGACAGTGCCGCGGGCGAGGTCGCGCCCAAAAGTACCGTGAGGGTCGAGATGACACTCTCCTTGGCGATAAGTCCGGTGACGAGCGCCGTGGATGCACGCCAGTCGCCAAACCCAAGCGGCGTCAGCAGCGGAGCGATGATGCTGCCGAGGCCCGCAAGCAGACTCTGCGACTGATCGGCGACCACATTAAAGCGGATATCGAACGTCTGAAGGAACCAGATGACCACGGTCGCGGCAAAGATAATGGTAAAAGCCTTGGTAATAAAGTCTTTGGCCTTATCCCATGCCAGCATCACCGTCGTCTTGACGCTCGGCAGGCGGTAATTGGGGAGCTCCATGATAAACGGCACCGGGTCGCCCTTAAATGCCGTGCGGTTGAGCACCAAAGCCGCGACGCAGCCGACCACGATACCGATCAGATAGAGCGAGACCATGGCGGGAACCGTCGCCTGCGGGAAAAACGCCCCGCACAGCAAGCCGTAAACCGGCAGCTTGGCTGAGCAGCTCATAAACGGCGTGAGCATGACCGTCATCTTGCGGTCGTGCTCGGATGGGAGCGTACGGGTCGACATGATAGCCGGCACGGTGCAGCCAAAACCGACGAGCATGGGCACGAAACTGCGGCCCGACAGGCCAAAGCGACGCAACACCTTATCCATGACAAAGGCCACGCGCGCCATGTATCCGGAGTCTTCCAGAATGGAGAGGAACAAAAAGAGCACGACGATAATCGGCAGGAAGGTCAGCACACTGCCCACGCCCGTTAGCACGCCGTCGACAGCCAGCGAGCGCACCACGTCGTTGGTACCGAACGCCTTGAGGCCCGCATCGGCCGAGGCGATGATGGCAGCGATACCGTCCTCCATAAGTCCCTGCAACGCCGCGCCGATCACGCCAAACGTCAGCCAAAAGACGAGGCCCATGATCACCAGAAACGCCGGAATGGCTGTGTAACGACCTGTCAGGATGCGGTCAATCTTGACGGAGCGCACGTGCTCGCGGCTCTCGTGCGGCTTGACGACGCAACGCCCGCACACGTCGCCGATAAAGCTAAAACGCATATCGGCCAGCGCAGATAGGCGGTCGGTGCCGGCCTCGTCCTCCATCTGGGTGATGATGTGCTCGATAGCGTCGAGCTCATTGCGATCCAGGTGAAGCGCCTCGGTTACCAGCTCATCGCCCTCGACCAGCTTGGTCGCCGCAAAGCGCACCGGGATGTGCGCCGTCACGGCATGGTCCTCGATCAGGTTAGCAATACCGTGGATGCAGCGATGCAGCGCACCGCCGTCCGGACCGTCGGGCGCGCAAAAGTCCAGGCGACCAGGGCGCTCGCGGAACCGCGCCACGTGCAGGGCGTGGTCCACCAGCTCGCCGATGCCCTCGTTGCGGGCAGCGCTAATGGGGACAACGGGCACGCCCAACAGGCTCTCGAGCAAGTTGACGTCCACGGCGCCGCCGTTGGCGGTCACCTCGTCCATCATGTTGAGCGCGATGACCATAGGACGGTCAAGCTCCATGAGCTGCAGTGTCAGGTACAGGTTGCGCTCGATGTTGGTGGCGTCAATGATGTCGATGATGGCGTCCGGACGCTCGTCGAGGATGAACTGACGGCTCACGACCTCCTCGCCTGTGTACGGCGACAGGGAGTAAATGCCGGGCAGGTCGGTAACGCTCGCCTCGGGATGGTTACGGATGGTGCCATCTTTGCGGTCGACCGTCACGCCGGGAAAGTTACCGACGTGCTGGTTGGAGCCCGTCAGCTGGTTGAATAACGTGGTCTTGCCGCAGTTTTGGTTGCCGGCGAGGGCAAAGTGCAGCGGCGCGCCCTCTGGCACGGCCGTCTTTGCCGCACGGGGCGAATACGTCCCCTCGCCCAGGGCCGGATGCTCCGTCGTGCCGATTGCGGCGTTAGCGCGCGGACCCGTATCGGTGTCGCGAATACCCACGAGCTCGATGCGAGCGGCATCGTCCTTACGCAGTGTCAACTCGTAGCCACGCAGGCGAATCTCGAGCGGGTCGCCCATGGGGGCATACTTCATCATGGTGACTTCGGTGCCCGGCGTTAGACCCATGTCCAAAATATGCTGTCGGAGTGCCTGATCGTCCGATGCCACCGATGCGACAACGGCGTCCTTTCCAATCTCGAGTGTATCGAGCTTCACGTCCGTGTTCCTCCCCCGGCGCCCGCAGGGCGTTGTATTTATGTTCACCATGGCTAACCGTTTGCCATGGCTAACCAATTTTAAACTTACATGATAGCGTGAACACACAATGACGTTCAATCGACAGATCGGTGCAAGGGGAATTCTGGGCCATTGCTTCCCAGACGGGCCTGTTGCGGAAACCGAATCCCACTCCGGAACACCTAAACGGGACGGGCTTTCCGGTTGAGGCATCTAGCGGAAACTGCAGCCCGGAATCGGCGCTCAGACTGGGATGCGATTTCCCGATCGAGCCCCTCGGGGAAACTGCGACCCGGAATCTGCGCCCAAAACGGGTCACGATTTCCCAAACGGGACGTGGTTTCCCGCGGGAGCAGAAACAGCCGCCCGCTCCCTCGACAAAATGATCCATTTTCCTCCGTCTCCAACAGATCAAAACGAAGTTGCGGTGGAATAGTTCCTGTTTAAAGCCCCGTGACTTTAATTGGAACTATTTCACCGCAAGTTATGAGGGACGGGATGGGGCTGGCCCTCTTACTCTTACAGATGGCGCTCCAGGAAGCGGAAGGCTAGGCGAATCCAGGGACGGACCGCCACCTGCTTGTCCTCGTTGTCGACCGCGGTGTTGGCGTTGCCGAGCGAAAGGCCGTGACCACCCTGGTCGAAGACGTGCATCTCGCATGCAACGCCCTCCTCGGCCATGCGCTGCGCAAACGGGTAGACCTGCGCGATCGGCGCCGTCTTGTCGTCGGACACGCCCCACACAAAGGTCGGTGGCATCTGGCGCGAAACATGCGTGGTGGGGCAGATGTCGGCCAGATGCTCGTCAGTTGCCTCGCCGCCCGTCACCATCGACAGGTAGTCGTTGAGCAAATCGCGTCCCGTCTTGCCGCCCGTCTTGGGCACACGCAAGTCAATGCGCGGATCGCGCGTCTGCATGTCGCGCACATAGGCAAAGTCGAGCAATGGATAGCCCAGCACCACGGCATCGGGACGAATGTCGTCCGGACGCGCCCCGGCAAGTGCCGCGAAGGGGCCGGTCTTCCACTGTGTTGCCAGCGAAGCGCAAATCATGCCGCCAGCAGAAAAGCCCACGACGCACACGCGCTTGGGATCGACATGCCACTCGTCAGCGTTGGCGCGCACCGTGGCGACCATCTTGGCAAGATCTGCCTGGGGGTGCGGAAAGCTCACGTCACCCGTAGAACTCGTGACATAGTTGAGCACAAAGGCCTGGTAGCCGTGATCCAAAAACGCAAACGCCACGGGATCCTGCTCATGCGGAGCGATATGCGTAAACGCACCTCCGCCGCAGATAATCACGGCAGGGCGGCGGCCATTCGGTTTATCGGGCAGCGGCTCGGCACCCAAATACGTAAAGGTCGCCGGATATTCCTCGGTCGGCTCCTCGCCCCACAGCGCATGGTTCTCGACAATCATATGTGCTCCCTTCGCGCAAATTAAGCGCCCTTGTTTTTTGCCTTCAAGCGTACCCCACTTGAACCCGTGGCGCAGAAACACTCCGGCAATAAGTTTCCCTTCAACTGATATATCACATAATCCCAGCTCAGAGGTATCTTTGAGCAGCGTAGAATAGGGGCTTGACCAAGCCGCGAAACACATATGAAACGTTTCCGGCAAACCAAACGCGCGATATGCGCCTATTTAAGTTGGAGGCAACTATGGGTCTGCTCGATTCGCTTAAGTCCACCTTCACCTCGACCGGCGAGGCGTCCGTTCCGCCCGCAGCAAGCTTCGCTACCCGCGAAGGCGTCATCTATGCCCCCGTCAACGGCGTGCTCGTCAACCTGAACGAGGTTCCCGACGAGACGATCGCCTCGGGCATGCTTGGCCAGGGCTATGGCATCGAGCCCATTACCGGCACCATCTATGCGCCCGCCAACGGCCGCATCGGTGCCACCACTGTCACCAACCACTCCATCGGCATGATTACCGAGGACGGCCTGCGCGTGTTCATCCATGTTGGCCTGGGCACCGTGGAAATGAACGGCAAGGGTTTTGCCCGCTTTGTCGAGATGGGCGATGTGGTCAAGGCAGGCCAGCCGCTCATCAGCTTCGACCGCGAGGCCATTAAGGCCGCTGGTCACGAGGACATCGTGACCGTCATCGTCTCCGAGCTCGATCGTCTTAAGAGCATCGACCATGTCGGCGAGTCTGGAACGCTTATCGGCGGCAACCCGCTCGTCAAGCTTGGCGACCCGCTGCTGGTTGCCAAGACCAAGTAGCCAGGCCCCGCGCCACACAGCCAAAAGGCACCTCGTCAAGCGCCCACGACCATTAGGCCGCGGGCGCTTTTCGTTTGAAAAACCATCCCGCCAATGCCTTATCTGTATAGCCCAAATGAGCCGAGCTGCTAAAATATCGAACTGTATGGATAACTATCATTCAACCGTTATGGGAGGATACGTGAACCGCACCAAAATCGCGCAGCTCTATGCCGATGCCGAGTCGCTCGGCGGCCAGACCGTCACCGTCGCCGGCTGGGTCAAGTCCGTCCGCGACATGAAGAACTTTGGCTTTGTTACGCTCAACGACGGCAGCTGCTTCCGCGACCTGCAGGTCGTCATGAACCGCGAGGCACTCGACAACTACGACGAGATCGCCCATCAAAACGTCTCGGCCGCACTCATTTGCACCGGCACCGTCAAGCTGACCCCCGATGCGCCCCAGCCTTTCGAGCTTTCTGCCACCTCCATCGAGGTCGAGGGCACGAGCGCCCCGGATTACCCGCTGCAGAAGAAGCGCGCAACCGTCGAGTTCCTGCGCACCCAGCAGCACCTGCGTCCGCGCACCAACCTGTTCCGCGCCGTGTTCCGCATCCGCTCTGTCGCGGCTGCCGCCATCCACCGCTTCTTCCAGGAGCAGGGCTTTGTCTACGTCAACACCCCCATCATCACCACGAGTGACTGCGAGGGCGCCGGCGAGATGTTCCGCGTGACCACGCTCGACCCCAAAAATCCGCCCCTCACCGAGTCCGGCGAGGTCGACTGGAGCCAGGACTTCTTTGGCAAGCATGCAAGCCTCACCGTGTCCGGCCAGCTCAATGCCGAGAACTTTGCCATGGCCTTTGGCGACGTGTACACCTTTGGCCCCACCTTCCGTGCCGAGAACTCCAACACCACGCGCCACGCCGCCGAGTTTTGGATGATCGAGCCCGAGATGGCCTTTGCCGACCTTAACGACTACATGGATAACGCCGAGGCCATGCTCAAGTACGTCCTTAAGGACGTCATGGCAACCTGCCCCGACGAGCTCAATATGCTCAACAAGTTTGTGGACAAGGGTCTGCTCGAGCGCCTGGACCATGTCGCCAACTCCGACTTTGCCCGCGTTACCTACACCGAGGCCGTCGAGATCCTGGAGCAGGCCGTCGCCGCCGGTCACAAGTTTGACTATCCCGTGAGCTGGGGCATCGACCTGCAAACCGAGCACGAGCGTTTCCTGACCGAGGAGCACTTTAAGCGCCCGACCTTCGTGACCGACTACCCGGCCGAGATCAAGGCGTTCTACATGCGCATGAACGAGGACGGCAAGACCGTCGCCGCCGCCGACTGCCTGGTGCCGGGCATCGGCGAGATCATCGGTGGCTCCCAGCGCGAGGAGCGCCTGGATCTGCTCGAGGCCCGCATCAAGGACCTGGGTATGAATCCCGAGCAGTACAAGTACTACCTTGACCTGCGCCGCTACGGTTCCTGCAAGCACGCCGGCTACGGTCTGGGCTTCGAGCGCTTGGTCATGTATCTGACCGGCGTGGGCAACATCCGCGACGTCCTGCCGCACCCGCGCACCGTGGGCAACGCCGACTTCTAATCGTCGAACGCTAGCTCGCGTCGCCACACGCCAACGCTCATCGCACAAGCGTCTCTCGACATCGGTCGAGAGACGCTTTTTTCAACAGCATCCGTCAAGCTTTTGGCAAGTTTTTGGTCAGTTGAGCAGGGCTGTTGAAAACTCGACCCGCCGTTTGCCGACGACTACCGACCGCCCAGAGCGCCCTGCGCCCCTGGGAAAGCCCCGCGTCCTAGGCTCCATACCGTCGCCACCCAAAACGGAAAGGACGTGGGCACCATGACCGAAGCCGCTGTTGAAACCTACGACACCACGACGAGGGGCGCCGCCTCGATGGCAGCCTATCGCGCCGTTCGTATCCTGCAGCTCTTGAGCGAAAACACCGGCGAAGACAAGGCCATGCTTTCCGATGAGCTGATCCGGCGCCTCGCCCATCCCGACGACCCCGCCCGCATGCCCATCTCGGCGGCGCGGCGCAGCATCTACACCGCCATCTCCGCGCTTCGCCATGCCGGATACGAAATTGAATACAAACGCGGCGTGGGCTACAAACTTCTTACCCGCCCGCTCACCGATGAAGAGATCATCCGGCTCCACGGTATGGTCATGCGCAACCGCTCCACGCCTATCGCTATCCGCAAGAGCATGGCGCAGCACTTAGTTGCCATGGCGAGCGCCGACGTTCGCGGCTACCTCGATACACCCGAACCCGCTCCAAGCGCAGGCAGCAAGGCTACCAAGGCAACACGCACGCCCATCAAGCGCATCGACACGTGCGAGCTCGTCGAGCAGGCCATCGACCACGGAACCACGGTGAGTTTTGATATTTCGAGCGTCACGACACGCGGCGAAACCGAAGCAGCACGGATGACACTCCGTCCCTTTGCCATCAGGCAGCGCGATGGCATCTCGTATCTGCTGGGAACGGTCTACGACGCCCGAGGCACCGACGATACGCTGCGCACCGTCGAGATCGCCCGTATGAGAAACGTCAGCACGCGCCTGCTCGACGGCAAGAAGCTCTTCGCCGCCCTGGACGAGGACGACGCCTCCTCCGCCGCATAAGACCCTCCGCCGCCCATTCGACTACCCGTACCGCCCATCCGATTCTGTATTAAAAAACCCGCCAGGCTGTTGTAAAAATGGACATCAGCGCTACTATAGTCCCACTTGCACTTTGTCCCAGTGCAGTGTTTCCAGCCATTTTTATACTGGGGGTAATGATATGAAGGACATCACCATCAGCCGCAGGAGCCTTCTGGTCTCCGCCGGCCTGCTCGCGCTCGCCCCGCTCGCCGGATGCGGCGGCAGCTCTGGTTCCGGCTCCGCTGCCGCCGGTTCCGACTACACCATCGGCGTTCTGCAGCTCACCGAGCACTCCGCGCTCGATGCCGCCAACGACGGCTTCGTCAAGGCCATCAAGAAGAGCGGCCTTAAGGTCAAGATCGACCAGAAGAACGCCCAGAACGACCAGTCCACGTGTAAGTCCATTGCCGACAAGTTTGTGGGCGACAACGTCAACCTGATTTATGCCATCGCCACGCCCGCCGCGCAGGCTGCCGCCGGCGCCACGGCCGATATCCCCATCGTGGGCTGCGCCATCACCGACTACGCCGCCTCCGGCCTGGTCCAGGACAACGACAAGCCCGGCACCAACGTCACGGGCGCTTCCGACCTCACCCCGGTCGCCGAGCAGCTCGAGATGATGCAGAAGGTCCTGCCCGACGTAAAGAAGGTCGGCCTGCTCTACTGCACCGCCGAGTCCAACTCCGATGTCCAAATCAAGGCCGCCAAGAAGGAGCTCGACAAGCTTGGCCTCGAGTACACTGACTTCACCGTCTCGAGCTCCAACGAGATTCAGTCCGTCGTCGAGTCTGCCGTGGGCAAGGTCGACGCACTGTACTCCCCCACCGACAACACCATCGCCGCGGGTGCCTCGCAGGTCGGCCAGATCTGCAAGGAAAACAAGCTTCCCTTCGTGACTGGCGAGGAGGGTATGTGCATGGCCGGCGGCCTGTTCACCCTCTCCATCAATTACGAGGACCTGGGCTACGCCGCGGGCGAGATGGCCGTTAAGATCCTGAAGGGCGAGGCCAAGCCCGAAGACATGCCGATCAAGCACCTCTCGAGCAAGGACCTGGTCGTCGTCAAGAACGACGAAATGGCCGAGGCCCTGGGCATCGACCTTTCCGCTCTGGACGCGTAATGCCATACGCGGCATGCGTCTAGAGCCCGTGCTCGCGCTTTAGCCGCGTTATTCAATATCTGAGCCACAGGGGCGGGCGCTGTAGACCGGCGTCCGCCCTGCTTGTTTCAGGTAAAACAAAACGTCTGTCCGCAGCTCTTCTATGCATTGTTACCGCTATTATGGTGAATCACGTGTCCACCCTATCCTAGGAGGTATGAAGCATGCTCATTGCATTGCAGGGCGCCGTTTCGCAGGGCGTCCTCTGGGGCATTATGGTGCTTGGCGTGTTTATCACGTTCCGCCTGCTCGACATTCCCGATATGACCTGCGACGGCAGCTTTGCCCTCGGCGGCTGCGTCTGCGCTGTGCTCATCGTCAATAACAACGTCGACCCGCTGCTCGCCGTGCTGGCCGGTATGTGCGCCGGCGCCATCGCGGGCGCCGTCACGGGCATTTTGACCACCGTCTTTGAGATTCCTGCGATCCTCGCCGGAATCCTCACCCAGATCAGCCTGTGGTCCATCAACCTGCGCATCATGGGCAAGTCCAATACGCCCATTCTTGCCAAGGGCACCGTGTTCTCCGCCGTCAGCAATATGACCGGTCTGCCGCAGTCCACCGTTGCCATCATCTTGGGCATCCTGCTCGCCGTGGCTATCGTTGCCATCCTGTATTGGTTCTTTGGCACCGAGATCGGCTCGGCGCTGCGAGCCACCGGCAACAACGAGTACATGATCCGCGCTCTGGGCGTCAACACCAACTCCACCAAGATGATCGCCCTCGTGCTCTCCAACGCCCTCATCGGCCTTTCGGGCGCGCTCATCTGCCAGAGCCAAAAGTATGCCGACATTGGTATGGGCACCGGTGCCATCGTTATCGGTCTTGCCGCCATTGTTATCGGCGAGGTGCTCGGCCGTCTGCTGCCCGGCGGCCTCACGCAGTTTAGCGTCCGTCTTGCCTCCGCCGTCTTTGGCTCCGTGGTGTACTTCCTTATCCGCGCCATCGTGCTGCAGTTGGGCATGGACGCCAACGACATGAAGCTGCTCTCCGCCGTGATTGTCGCTGTGGCCCTGTGCGTGCCCGTGGTTTGGGAGCGCTATAAGCTCCGCAGCTCCTACACGAAGGGGGATGAGGCAGATGCTTAAGCTCTCGCACGTCAAGAAGACCTTTAACAAGGGCACCGTCACCGAGAAGCGCGCGCTCACCGGCGTCGACCTCACCCTGAATGACGGCGACTTTGTAACCGTGATCGGCGGCAACGGCGCCGGCAAGTCCACGCTGCTCAACATGATCGCCGGCGTGTACCCGCTCGATTCGGGCGTTATTGAGCTCGACGGCACCGACATCTCGCGCCTGAGCGAGTCGCAGCGCGCCAAGTACCTGGGCCGCGTGTTTCAGGACCCCATGCGCGGTACCGCTGCCGACATGCAGATTGCCGAGAACTTGGCCCTCGCCAAGCGTCGCGGCCAGCGTCGCGGCCTTTCGTGGGGCGTCACCAAGGCCGAGAAAGATGAGTACGTCGAGCTGCTCAAGCGCCTGGACCTTGGTCTGGACACGCGTCTCAACGCCAAGGTCGGCCTGCTCTCGGGTGGCCAGCGCCAGGCACTCACCCTGCTGATGGCCACGCTCACCAGGCCGCGCCTGCTGCTGCTCGACGAGCACACCGCGGCCCTCGACCCCAAGACGGCCTCTAAGGTGCTTAACCTGACCGAGGAGATCGTCGACGAGAACCACCTGACCACGCTCATGGTCACGCATAACATGAATGACGCCATCCGTCTGGGCAACCGTCTGATCATGATGCACGAAGGCCACGTGATCTACGACGTGGCGGGCGATGAGAAGAAGTCGCTCACCGTAGCCGACCTGCTGCAGAAGTTCGAGGAGGTCTCGGGCGGCGAGCTCGCCAACGACCGCATGCTGCTGAGCTAAAACCTGCCAAAAAGGGACAGGTTTATTTTGGCAGGTTTTATCTGCGCAAACGTCAAAACCGCCGCTAAGGGACAGACGCCCTTGCGGCGGTTTTCGCATATTATGTCGATAATCCGATATTCAACCAGACATTCTGGCTAAGGACTAAGGAAACTGCCATGAGAAGACTCCCCCGCCTTGCGTTAGCCGCCGCGTTGTTTGCCGGCGCGCTCGCAGGCATCCCAAGCCTCGCTTTCGCGGGGAACCTGCCCGCCGCTATTGACGGCTCTGTGACCGTCATGCACACCAACGATATCCACGGCAGCTACAAGTACAGCTACAACGCAAGCAAGGGCACCGGCACTGTGGGCTTTGACGGACTGGCGGTTCTCTATAGCGCCCAAAGCAGCGCCCCCGATCTTTTGCTCGATGCGGGCGATACCTTCCACGGGCAGTCCTTTGCCACCATGAGCGAGGGCAAGAGCATCGCCGAGCTCATGGACACCTTCTACGCCGACGGCTACGACGCGACCACGCCAGGCAACCACGACTGGAGCTACGGCGCGGACAAACTCCGCACCATGACCGGCTACAGCACCACCGGCACGCCCTTCGCCATGCTCTGCGCGAACGCAAAGTCTACGAGCGGCGTATGGAGCTCGAGCATCACGAAGACGCTCGATCGCACCTGGGAGGATAGCGAGGATCACTCCACATTCGACTACAAAATCAAGGTCGGCGTCGTGGGTGCCATGGATGAGTCGCTGGAATCCTCGCTGCGCGCGGACCTGGTCGCGGGTACGTCGTTCTCGAGTGCCGCGAACGCCATCAATGCCGAGGCAGAGCAGCTGCGCAAGGAGGGCTGCGATGTTGTTGTGTGTATCGCGCACACGCTCGACGCCAAGACCTTTGCCACGCGACTCCGTGGCGTCGATGCCCTTATCGCAGGCCACGAGCACATCAACCTTAACGAGAAGGTGACGGGAGCCGACGGCAAGACAATCCACGTTGTCGAGGCGGGCAGTGCCTTTGCCGAGGTGGGACTGCTTTCCATTCCGTACAAATACGACACAAATGGCACCGAGACGACCGACGATGACACGGTCACGGTCCCTGCAGACGGCAGCGACGAGAAGCTCTACACCGCCAAGAACGTCAACGACCTTTTGGCAGACCCCGACAAGGGCTCCGACTACCAAAGCCGCCTTGAAGCCGTCCGCAACAAGATCAAGCCGCTCGACGAGGACTTTGAAAACGAATCGAACAAGGTGCTCGGCACATCCACCACCAACTATTTCTACGGCGAGGACGCCGCAGGCACGCATGGTTGGGAAATGGTGCGCACCACCGATTTCCGTCCCAGCAAGGAGGGCGACACCACCAAGGCCCAGACCATCGGCCACGTGATTTGCAGCTCCTATCTTGACCTGACGGGCGCGGACCTCGCTATCGAAAACGCTGGCGGCATCCGCGGCGGCATCGCGGCGGGCAACGTGACCGCCGGCAACGTCATCGCCATCTCGCCCTACGGCAACACCGTGGAGACCTGGACCATGACCGGCGCGGACTTCCTCGCAGCGCTCGAGCACTCGCTACAAATCAGCGACGATTGCAACGACAGCTACGAGCTTCAGCAGGCTTATGTGGCGGCCGGTCACACCGAGCAGGAGGCACAAGACACGTACAAGTGGCGCGACGACTCCGGCAGTGTCCTTTCCTTCGGCGGCATCAACGTGACAATCGATTGGACGCAGCCCGAGGGCAAGCGCATTGTGAGTGCCACACTCACCAAAGACGGCAGCACGCTCGACCCCGCCAAGACCTATACCGTCGCCACCAACAACTACATCATCACCAACACGACCGACTTCCCCACCTTCGCAAACGCCACCAAGCACACCGAGTGGGGTACCTGCGAGTCAGCGCTAAGGGCGCTGATCGGGCAGAACAGCTGGGAGAGCAAGATGGCCTCGCTCGCGGGCACCATCAGCTTTGGCTCCGCTGCCGTGGACCCCACGCCCACACCGGCCCCGACGCCTAAGCCCTCGCCTAAGACGGACACGACGACCACGAAGGTCATCACCAAGAAGACGACCGGTAAGCTCGCCGCAACGGGAGACCGCACGCTGGCAGTAGTTGGCGCGTGCCTTATCGGCGGCATCATCGTCATCATTCTCGGCATTATCTGGAAGCGTCGACGCTAAGCTACACCGCCGGGCCTTGCAGCCCCACCGCGTAAACCTTATATCGAGCACAGAAGCCCGTCCGAATTTGATCGGACGGGCTTCTTGGTGGGTATCATGGTTGAATGATCATTAGGAGGTTTTCCCTACATGGAATTGTTTGAGCCGATTCTTCATTTCTTTGAGCAACGGTGGGTCCACAACATCATCTGGGCCGGCATCTTGGCAATAGGCACGGCAATCGCCACCAAAGTCGTTTCCAAGACGCTGCGCCACCTACTCAACCGCGACGATAACCCGCTTCCAGCATCGAGCATCTTCATCAACATCGCTCGCGCCGTCATCTGGATGATCGGCGGCAGCTTTATCCTCGACAACTGCTTTGGCATTAACGCAAACGCGCTCGTCGCCGCTCTTGGCGTCGGCGGCATCGCCATCTCCCTGGGCTTTCAGGACACGCTCTCAAACCTTATCGGCGGCATGCAGGTGACCTTTATGGGCATCATCAAGCCTGGCGACAACATCGAGGTCGGTGGTGTATCAGGCGTGGTCCAGGACATCACCTGGCGCCACACGACCATCGAAGATGCCTGCGGGCAGACTATCATCGTCCCCAACTCCAACATCTCCAAGAACACGCTCGTGCATTTGATGCCCTTTGGGCGCGTAGCCGTCCCCGTCGCGGTGAAAGACCCCTCAAAATGGGCTTCGCTCGACGCACTGGCAGACGAGCTGACCAGCGCCACTAAAACGGCCGTCTCGCCCATCTCGGGTTTTGACAAGGAGCCGTATGTGCTCTTTAGCGAGATCGGCGACTTTGGCATTAAGGGCAAGATCATCTTTATCGTCAGCGACGACAGCACTACTTTCACGGCAGCCGACGCCTGCATCCGCGCCATCGCCCCCATCATCGCCTAAACCACCACAAAGGGGACGGGCACCTTTGTGGTGGTTTCGCATCGTGGTACCATGGTTCATATCGTTGTTTAAACGACTAAGGGAGTAGACACCATGGAAGAGGCCTATCGTCAAGCACGCAAGCGCGGCGAGCAAGGACGTCGACGCGCCATTAGTCAAAGCGAGCATCCGTACCTCACGGACCTCGATAGCTTGGTCGCCCAGCTCCCCTTAGGTCAGCGAGAGAGCGTCGGCCTAAGGGACATTCCGCTCGAAATGGTCGTCGGTACGGTTACTAAAGGCCGTCAGTCCGCCTTTTCATGCAACTTTATGCCCTTGCTGCCGTTTAGCACCGAGTTCGCCCGCAAGTGGTCCAACCTCTACGACATCCAGGTGACCGAGGGCTATCGCGATCCCGTCATCGTCACCGAGTTCATGCATCGGTTTTACGTCCAAGAGGGCAACAAGCGCGTCAGTGTCCTCAAATTCCTGGACGCCCCGACGGTTTCGGCCAAGGTCACCCGTCTCTACCCCGGCACATGGGATTCCGTCGAAAGCCGCCTGTACGGTGAGTTCTGCGCGTTTTGGCGCGTCTGCCCCCTATACGAGATCGAGTTCTCACGCGAGGGAAGCTACGAGACGCTCGCCAAGATGCTCGGTCAGGACCTTATCGAAAAATGGCCGCAGAAAAAGGTCGACTACCTGCGCCACACCTTCTTACTCTTTAAGCGCGCCTACCTTCGCGCGGGCGGCGACCACCTGGACATTACGCCCGCCGACGCCATGCTCGTCTACCTCAATGTGTACAACCAGGACCGCCTGCTGGATACACCGACGGATATCATCGTAAACCGCCTGTGCAAGATCTGGCGCGAGCTGGTCATTGCCGGCAAAAATAACGAGGACAAGGTAGATCTTGTCGAAGCACCGAGCGTCGATGAGGAGGAGTCGCCCGCCAAGTCCACCTCCGGCGTGCTCAGCTTCTTTATGGGCAAGACCGTCTATTCGGCGGCCAACCCCCTGCGCATCGCCTTTATCCATGAGTTCCCCTGTGCGACGTCGAGCTGGGACAGCCTGCACGACCAAGGGCGTCAGTATCTCGATGAGCACTTTGGCGGTATCGTGCGCACCGAGGCGTTCGAGGACTGCCATGATCCGGACGCGTTCTACGCCGCCGTGGAAACGGCTGTCAAACATGGAGCAAACGTCATCTTCTCGACCTCGCACCGCCTGATGGAATACACGCTCAGGGCTGCCGTTGAGTATCCCCGGGTTCGGTTCCTCAACTGCTCTATCGGTCTTCCCCATCAAAGCGTCCGTTCGTACTTTGGCAAGATGTACGAGGCCAAGTTCCTCCTGGGCGCCCTTGCCGCCAGCATGGCGGACAACCACCGCATCGGTTACCACGCGTCGGTCTTTGCCTCGGGCGCACTCAGCGAAATCAATGCCTTTGCGATTGGCGCCTCGCTGCTCGACCCCCGTGCGCAAATTATCCTGACCTGGGGCGATGTGCCTGCCGGTGGCCTTGCCGAGGCCATGTGCCGCGAAGGCGTGAGCGTCATGACCGGCGCCGACATGTCAAAGTCGCTCGAAGATCCCACGGCCTACGGACTTCACCGCCTGATCGATGGCAAGGTTGCCGGCATTGCCATGCCGGTGTGGAACTGGGGCCGATATTACGAGCTTATCGTGCGAAGTCTGCTGCATGGCACCTGGGACGAGACCAGTGACGACAGCCGGGTCCGCGCCGTCAACTACTGGTATGGCATGAGCTCGGGCGTTATCGATATTCGCTACGCTCCGGGCCTGCCCTATCAGACGCGCAAGCTTGTTCAGCTACTCCGCAATGGCATCGTCGAGGGCTCCATCAATCCATTTGGCGGCGAGCTCCATAGCCAAGACGGCGTGGTGCAGATCGAGGGCTTTCCCCCACTGCCGAGCACTCAAATCGTCGAGATGGACTGGTTGGCCGACAACGTGGTGGGCACCATTCCGCAGCCCAACGATGAGCCGAAGGTCCACGCCCTATGAAAATCCTTGCCATAGCCGATACCGAAGAACGATGCCTATGGGAGTGCTTTCGCAAGGAACGCTTTGAGGGTGTCGACCTGATTTTGTCCGCTGGCGATCTGGACCCGGATTATCTTGAGTTTTTGGTCACCGTCATCAACAAACCGCTCATCTACGTTCGCGGCAATCACGATGACCGCTACGCGCGTCATGCACCAGGCGGCTGTATCTGTATCGAAGACTCCGTTTACGTGTATCGCGGCGTCCGCATTGCGGGCCTTGGCGGGTCCATGCGTTATCGCGACGGCGCCAACATGTACACCGAACGCGAGATGTCCAAGCGCATGCGTAAGCTGTCGCGTAAGGTTAGGATGGTCGGCGGGTGCGACATTCTGCTTACCCATGCACCCGCCGCCGGTATGGGTGATCTGGACGATCTGCCGCATCGAGGATTCGAGTGCTTTAACACAGCACTCGAATCCTGGAATCCCGACTACATGGTGCACGGGCATGTGCACCAAAGCTACGGTTGCGATTTTCAGCGCGAGCGTCAGCATGTGTGTGGAACGACGATCATCAACGCCTGCGGCTATACGCAGTTTGAGCTCGACCAGACGCACTACCCCATCCGCGGCTGGCAAGCAGCTTGGCTCAACTCACAAACCATACGCCGCGAGCTCAAACGCCACGAAGCCATCGAGCCCTCAACGGCCAGAACACTCTGGTAACCACCACAAAGAGGACACTGTCCCCTTTGAGGTGGTTTTGACGCGATAGCAAGAAACCCGGTCCTGCGCAAGGCAGAACCGGGTTTCTTTAGCAATGCTTGCTTTGCTCAAGCAGTAACTAGCAGTTACTCAGCCAGGAAGTCACGCTGGACAGCGGGATCGACCTTGACGCCAGGGCCCATGGTGGAAGACACGGAGATGGACTTGACGTACTTGCCCTTAGCAGAAGAGGGCTTGACGCGCAGGATCTCGGTGTACAGGGCAGCGTAGTTCTCGACGAGCTGCTGCTCAGAGAAGGACTTCTTGCCCAGGGGCACGTGGCAGATGCCGTAGCGGTCGGCGCGGTACTCAACGCGGCCAGCCTTGAGCTCGGAGACCATCTTGGCGACGTCCATGGTCACGGTGCCGAGCTTGGGGTTCGGCATGAGGCCACGGGGACCAAGGATCTTACCGATGCGGCCAACCTTGGCCATCATGTTCGGCGTAGCGATAGCGGCGTCGAAGTTGATCTCGCCCTTCTGAATCTGGGCGACGAGCTCGTCGGAACCGATGATGTCGGCGCCGGCAGCCTCAGCCTCACGGGCCTTCTCGCCCTCGGCGAAGACGGCAACACGAACGGTCTTGCCGGTGCCGTGGGGCAGGGAGATGGAACCACGGATGTTCTGGTCAGCCTTACGAGTATCGATGCCCAGACGGAAGTGAGCCTCGACGGTCTCGTCGAACTTGGCGGTGTCGAGCTCCTTGATGAGCTTGGCAGCCTGAAGGGGGGTGTAGAGCGTGGCGCGGTCGATCTTCTCGGCAGCGGCGTTATAGCTCTTACCATGCTTAGCCATGTGCATTACCTCCTGTGGTTAAACGGGCGTGAGCCCTCCCACATCGTATCGTGTGCCCTATTGCACACATTTAACGGGCGCCCCGCTCGGAGCACCCGTCGTTACCATAAGAAATCGCTACTCAGCGATGGTGACGCCCATGGAACGGGCGGTACCGGCGATGATCTTCTTGGCGGCGTCAATGTCGTTGGCATTGAGGTCCGGCATCTTGATCTCGGCGATCTTGGTGAGCTGCTCCTGGGAGAGCTGACCAACCTTGTCGGCCTGGGGCTTAGCGGAACCAGACTTGAGGTTCAGCTCCTTCTTGATGAGGTGAGCCGCCGGCGGGGTCTTGGTGATGAAGGAGAAGGACTTATCCTCGTAGACAGAGATCTCAACGGGGATGATGTCGCCCTTCTTGTCCTGCGTCTCGGCGTTAAAGGCCTGGCAGAACTGCATGATGTTCACGCCAGCAGCGCCCAGGGCGGGGCCGACGGGAGGAGCGGGGTTAGCTGCACCAGCAGGAATCTGGAGCTTAATGACGTTGGCAACCTTCTTCTCAGCCATGGTCATTCCTTTCGAATCACGAGTGTGAAGTACTTGCTATATCGTAAGCACGCACGTGTTAGAAGCACTCCTGAGATGAGCAGTCACAGAAGAAGCACGCTCGCGCGAACGGACGAAAACTTAAGCGATGACAGCGACCTGGTTAAAGTCGAGCTCGACCGGCGTCTCGCGGCCAAAGATCATCAGCGTGACCTTGAGCTTGCCAGCCTCGGTGTTAACCTCGGAGACCTTGCCATCAAAGTCGGTAAGCGGGCCATCGGTGACGCGGACGGACGTACCGACCTCAATATCAACCGAGGTGCGCTTGGGCGAATCGCCCTTACCGGGACGACGAGTCATCTTGTTGTACTCGTCGCGGGAAAGCGGAGCGGGCTTGCCGTTGCCGCCTAGGAAACCGGTGACGCCGGGCGTGTTACGAACACACGTCCAAGCATCGTCATCCATCTCCATGCGGACCAGGACATAACCCGGGAAGATCTTGAAATCCTTGGTCTCACGCTTGCCACCCTCTTTAATCTCGGTGACGCGCTCCATAGGAATCTCGATATCAAAGATACGGTCCTGCATGCCCATAGTCTCGATGCGATGCTCGAGATCGGACTTAACGCGGTTCTCGTATCCAGAGTAAGTGTGAACGACGTACCAACGCTTAGACATGGTTTAGCCCCTCAATCCAGAGAACAGAGCAAGAGCCTCGCCAAAGCCAGCATCGAGCAGAGCGATGACGACGCCGACGACGATCAGAGAAGCGCAAACGACGACCGAGTAGTTCACGAGCTCCTTCTTATCGGGCCACGTGACACGCTTCATCTCGGACTTGACCGAAGCGAAATACTTCTTGGTGCGGGCGAAGAAACCAGGCTTCTCGTTCTTCTTGGACTTCGCAGCCTTCTCGTTCTTCTTGGCAACGGCCTTCTTGGCCTCAACCTTGGAGTTGGCGGCAGCGCTGTTGGCAGGTGCCGGCTGCTGAGCCTTCTTCTTGTTCTTCTTGTTGGCCATTTGGGTTACCTCCGCGCAATGCGCTTATACATGAGTAAACCGTAAGCCCCCAAGTGGGAGCTTACGGAATAATGACTGGCACGCCAGGAAGGACTCGAACCCTCAACACTCGGTTTTGGAGACCGATGCTCTACCAATTGAACTACTGGCGTATGTGACTAGAGACTAGCGAGTCTCTTTGTGCAGCGTGTGGTGACGGCACCAGGGGCAATACTTCTTGATCTCCATACGATCAGGCATGGTCGACTTGTTCTTGGTGGTCGTATAGTTGCGGCGCTTGCACTCAGTGCACGCAAGAGTAACTAGAGTACGCATGTATCCTGAACCTTTCATTTCCGCCCCGTACGGGCACGAGTTGTTACTTTATCAGCTCCACGTAAGTGCTGTCAATGAAAACCTCGAGTCAATTGGTTCTCGGTGGATCCATTCATATTTGGAACACATCAATGAAGCCATCGAGATCTAATCGACGGTGCATCCAGGACCATTATCGATCCTCTCGACACCAGCAACGGCTCAATATCCATTGCAGAAAAGAACCCGGCACCCCTATAAGTGCCGGGTTCTCTAAGTCAGCTATATCAAAGAGCTAATTTACTCAATGATCGTGGAGACGATGCCCGAACCGACGGTGTGGCCACCCTCGCGGATAGCGAAGCGCAGGCCCTCCTCCATGGCGATCGGGTGGATGAGGTCGCCCTCGATGGTGATGTGGTCACCAGGCATAGCCATCTCGGTGCCCTCGGGGAGCTTGACCGTACCGGTAACGTCGGTGGTACGGAAGTAGAACTGAGGACGATAACCATCGAAGAACGGGGTGTGACGGCCGCCCTCCTCCTTGGTCAGAACGTAGATCTCGCCGGTGAACTTGGTGTGCGGGGTAACCGAACCGGGCTTGCAGAGAACCTGGCCGCGCTCGATGTCCTCGCGCTTGATGCCGCGGAGCAGCAGACCGACGTTGTCGCCGGCCTCGCAGAAGTCCATGGACTTACGGAACATCTCGATACCGGTAACGACGGTGTTCTGGGTATCCTTGATGCCGACGATCTCGACGGGCTCGTTGAGCTTGAGCTCACCGCGCTCGACACGGCCGGTAGCAACGGTACCACGGCCGGAGATGGTCATAACGTCCTCAACGGCCATCAGGAACGGGAGGTCGTTGTTACGAGCAGGCGTCGGGATGTACTCGTCGACGGCCTTCATGAGCTCGCGAATGGCGTCCATCCACTTGGCGTCGCCCTCGAGAGCGCCCAGAGCGGAACCGCGGATGACGGGGATGTCGTCGCCGGGGAAATCGTACTCGGAGAGGAGCTCACGGGTCTCCATCTCGACGAGGTCGATGAGCTCGTCATCGTCGACCATGTCGCACTTGTTCAGGAAGACGACGATGTAGGGAACGCCGACCTGACGGGCGAGCAGGATGTGCTCGCGAGTCTGAGCCATGGGGCCGTCGGTAGCGGCGATGACCAGGATAGCGCCGTCCATCTGAGCAGCACCGGAGATCATGTTCTTGACGTAGTCAGCGTGGCCCGGGCAGTCAACGTGAGCGTAGTGACGGGCAGCAGTCTCGTACTCGACATGGGAGACGGAGATCGTAATGCCGCGCTCGCGCTCCTCGGGAGCCTTGTCGATGTTCTCGAACGCAGTGAAGTCAGCCTTGCAGCCCTCGGTCTCAGAGAGAACCTTGGTGATGGCGGCGGTCAGCGTGGTCTTGCCGTGGTCGACGTGACCAATGGTGCCGATGTTAACATGCGGCTTAGTGCGCTCAAACTTCTCTTTGGCCATAAAGCCCTCCTCTAAACAGGTCGTCCCCGGACGGGACTTTGCCTTTATACCATAGTGGCCTCTCAACATACTATTGAGAAGCCACCGTGTTACCTATGGTAGCGGTGACTGGATTCGAACCAGTGACGCCACGGGTATGAACCGTGTGCTCTAACCAACTGAGCTACACCGCCGGATGGAGCCTGCAACCAGACTTGAACTGGTGACCTCTTCGTTACCAACGAAGTGCTCTACCGACTGAGCTATACAGGCACTTGACGGGTGGGAGCTATAGGATTCGAACCTATGTAGGCAGAGCCAACGGGTTTACAGCCCGTCCCCATTAACCACTCGGGCAAACTCCCAATCGTTCAAGTATCCGCAGGTTCTTTGGTCTTTTGGACCGCCGCACCCGCGAACGAAAAAGATAATACGATGCAACCTTGGGGGCTGTCAACGAAAACCTCTAGATACACGGTGCCGGGCGTATCTATATACCTTTGACCTGCGATTTTGTTGAGTTTGGATATGAAGGACGGTGGATTTGGCTGCGCTGGCAACATTTCCCGAGGGAACACTTTGTCACGGTGGAGTACATCTGCAGCATCGACCTTCGATAACGACCCTCTCGCACTATTACATAGGTCACGATCGGGCTTCCACGACACGATCGAGCGTGGATAATCTCCCACTTTTAGCGCGGCCCTAAGGCCAAAGCGGCAGATTATCCACGCTCATTCTCCAGGCGGGAGAACTAAAGAGCCGCAACTACTCGGGCCAGGCCAAAGTAGACCCATAGAGCGGCTCCCCCTTGGTGCAGGGGTAGCGACTCAAGTAACACGACGATAGCAAGTCGAAGAAATAAGTCATGGCGTATTTCGAATAAACGCCGAGTCGGTCAATTCCGTTTCCTGCATTACCAAGACGATATACACGGTCAAAAGACCTCGATTTGTCATCGTTGCTAAACGCAGTAATTAGAATCTTCCTGCCCGAACGGCACTCAAGATACTCACGCGCCTGTGACACAAATAGCCCGGAGACCGATACGAGAATTATCAATGACTGCGAAGCGTCTCCCATGTTTTTCAATTCCGCGATGTTAGCCCCAGCAACTATGCGAACTATCTTGCCCGCATAAAACATTTCCTGCTGAAATCGTACGAGATTGGCGCTCACATTATTGGTGCACCAGATTTCAACGTTTTTATGGCCATCAATTTCGTCGGCAAGGTGCTTAATAGCGATATCGGACACGCCGCTTTCGACCTCAGCGAACATCTCGATCATGCGAACGTCGAGCTCTGCCCTGTACTCCTCGTAGCCAAATTCCTCCTCTCGATGGCTTAAGTCGCTTGGAAAGACTGATTGAGTAAATGATTCTTTCAAATCGCTAAGAGACTGGTAGCCCAATCGATTGCAGAAACGACGAACAGCGGAACGGGTCACGAATGCATCGCGGGTTATTGCGGCAACATTGATTTCGCTCGAACGCCTAATGTGAGCGATGAGATATCGAGCGATGGCGGCATCGTTTGACCCAAACTCGCTGTTGATGATGGAGCTAATGCGATTGAGCACATCGAAGTCATTGATATTCACGTGATCCCTCTTTCCGCTCTCCTCGATATTATGGTTCATTTATTGAATCAAACAGCTTTGGTCGTTCTCCTATGATTCAAATCAGTTGACGTCATCTTAATCGTAATTCCGTCACACGTATCCACCGTGTTGAATGATGGAAAGGGGATTCATGGGCAACGTGAACAACATGCCGTTTCTCTGGGGTTCCGCCACGGCGTCTTATCAGTGCGAGGGTGCCTGGAACGAAGACGGCAAAGGCCTCGGCGAGTGGGATTTCTTTAACCACACAAGCAATAAGAACATCAACCATGTTGACGGTGATGTATCTTGCGACTTCTACCATCGCTATGAAGAAGATATCCGCATGATGAAAGAAGGCGGACAAAACACCTATCGCTTCTCTCTTTCATGGAGTCGAATCATCCCCACGGGTATCGGCGAAGTGAATGAAGAGGGTATCGATTTTTATAATCGAGTCATTGATTGCTGCCTCGAAAATGGCATAGAGCCCAACGTTACGCTGTTCCATTACGATCTGCCATTCACGCTTGCTTGCAAAGGCGGATGGCTGAACAACGACATGGCAGAGTGGTTCTGCAAATACGCCAAGATTTGCTTTGAGCGCTTTGGAGACCGCGTCAAAATCTGGGCTACCGTTAACGAGCCGCATTTCTACAGCTACTGCGTAAACATGTTGGGCAACTATCCCCCCAATCGATCGCTCGACGTTCAGTCGTACATGCAGTTTCAATACAACCTGATGCGCGCAAGCGCACTCGCAGTCCGAGCATATCGTCAAATGGACTACGACGGCATCATCGGCGCCGTCCACGATGGCGGCGTTGTCGAACTCGACCCGGCAACCGAGCACCCTGATGACGTATTTCGATACGCAGACTTTTTCGCCAATCGCATGATTCTGGCACCAGCGCTTCAGGGTCAACTGCCGCCAGAAATGGACGAAATCCTTGAAAAACTTGGCGTCTCGCTCTATCGATCCCCAAATGACGTAGAAGAATTCAGAGACGGTAAAGTCGATTTTATTGGACTCAACGTGTATTGCCGAGAGTATGTAACCGACTGGCACGGTGGAGAGCTTGCCGTTTCGGCGAACAATAAGGGCGGTTCGAGCAAAAAAGTCGAAGGAAAATGCATTGCGCCCTTGTTTGAAAGCGCCCGCGACAGCAATGTTCCCCGCAATAAATGGGGCCGCGAAATACTCCCAAGTTGCATGTATTCAACCATCATGGATGTCCACGAGCGCTATGACGCGCCCCGCATCTTTATTACGGAAAACGGACATGGCGCCTATGAGCAACCAGACGCAGACGGAATGATCCACGATGATGACCGCATCGAGCTTCTGGGCCAGTTCATCGAGCACATGATGAGGGCTAAGCGCGACGGCGCGCGCGTTGAGGGCTACTACCTCTGGTCGACGATGGATCTGTATAGCTGGATCAACGGCTACGAAAAACGATACGGACTTGTCCATATCGACTTCGAGAACAATCTGGAGCGCACCCCCAAAAAGAGCTGGTATTGGTACCGAGACCTTATCTCGAAGCATCAGGAGCAGGAAGGTTAGGAGAAAGAGATGAAATATCAGGCAATGTCCGAAACAGTCCTAAAGGCTGTTGGCGGCAAAGAGAACATTACATCGGTAACTCATTGTGCGACGCGCCTTCGCATCGACGCACGAGACACCTCGATCATCGATCTCCAGCTCGCCAAATCGGCCGATCAGGCGCTCGGGGCAGTAGTCAGCGGTGGCCAGCTTCAGGTGATCATCGGCCCCAACGTCACCGAGGCTTACAACGACTTCCTCGACTTCGCGGGAATCGAAGTCGGCGGCGGCGCGGTTGCCGACGATGCCCAAACCGCCAAGGATCTTGCAGAGGGTATCAAAAGCGGCAACACTGCCATGAGTCTGGTTGAGAAATTCGGAAATGTCTCCGCACAGGTATTCATGCCCATCGTCCCGGCGCTCATCGTAGGCGGACTCATTCTTTCGATTAAGAATCTCCTGGTCAATTATTGTGGATTGAGCACCGATAGCGGAACTGCCCAGGTTCTGCTGGCGATCTTCAGTGCCTCATTTAGCTTCCTGCCCGTTTACCTAGGCTACCAGCTCGCCGCCGTCATGAAGATGCAGCCTATCATGGGCGCGCTGCTGGGCGCAATCATGATTAGCTCGTCTATTAGCGGTGCTGAGGGTCTCGACTTTCTTGGCATCCCCATCCCGACGAATGACTACTCGAGCACGGTGGTGCCAATCGTACTGGGCGTTGTGTTCATGTACTTTGTTGATCGCGGTCTTCAGAAAATCATCCCGGACGTTACCGAACTGTTCTTGAAGCCGCTACTCACCATGTTCATCGTCGTGCCTGTTGAGCTGATTATCCTCGGCCCCGCCGGCAGCATGATGGGCTACGCGCTGAGTGATGCCGTCACGTGGCTCATGGATAACGTGGCAGTTATCGCTACTCCAATCCTTGCAGCCCTTAACCCCTATTTTGTCATGCTCGGTCTTGATAAGGCCTACATCGCAATCGAAGTTACGAGCTTGGCGCAGCTCGGTTGGGCACCCATTATCTTTGGATTCATCTCGAACCTCTGCATTGGTGGCACGAGCCTCGCCCTGGCAACTGCCATGAAGGGAAACAAAGAGAAGAGGGGTATGGTCACCACGGTTGCCGTCACCGCACTCTGTGGCGTAACCGAGCCCGCGTTCTACGGTTGCCTCATCGAGCGTCCCCGCCTGCTTGTCGGCACGGCAATCGGCGCGCTCTGCGCTGGACTCCCTGCAGGCATCTTTGTTCTGAAAGAGTATGTTGCGGGAGCATGCCCCGGCCTTCTTTCGGCACTCATCTTTATCGCTCCCGATGGGTCCATGGGCAACTTCGTGCTGGCATGCGTTGTCGCCATCATCGCCATCGTCGTCTCCTTCATCGCTGCACGCGTGATCATCAAGAAGAACCCCAGCTATATTGAGTAGATGCCCGCTGTTTGCATTGGAGACATCCTCGGCAGACCATTAGCAAGAACCCAAGAAGGTCCTTAGGAGCTCGATTAATCCATTCGGATTCCTGAGGCACAAACGACTCCGATTCCACAATGGAATCGGAGTCGTCGTTTCTAAAGCCGTCGATAGACAATCGGTGTTTACCTTAGCTCCCTATCCAAGTTAATTATCCACGCTCGTTCTCCGGTCGGGAGATTTTTTCTCTCGCGCGTCCAGAAATCCACGCTCGAGCAGGACATCCAGGTCCGTACCCGCCCTTGTCTCGATCTGTAACGGCAAGAGGCCTATTCCGCTTCTACATGTTACAGATCAAGATATTCCTAAAACACCCTAAGTTTCATCTCAATCTGTAACAGTTAGATGCCAAATATCGGTCTTGGTGTTACAGATTTAGACAAACTGGAGGACGAGACAAACCAAAAACGGGATGGGCGCTAACCAGATGGCGCACCACCTAAATAGAAACGGGCCCTGTCCCACAAGGGAACAGAGCCCGAAACTCTCATGGAGCCAGTGACAGGAATCGAACCTGCAACCCACTGATTACAAATCAGTTGCGCTACCGTTGCGCCACACTGGCACACTTGGCGCTTTCGCGCGAAGCCTGTTAAGAATAAAGGAATTACGGACGGGGCGCAACAGGCCACACGGCGTTATACAAATATGCAAAATCCAGCAACAACAGGTACCAGGCCCGTTCATTTCTGTCGGTTCGCCCTCAATCTCAAAACCATTCGTCAGAACGAATAGTTTTAATTACAATTGCTATATATAAAACTATTCGTTTTGACGAAGGGTTTCGTGATGCTTACTACCAAGGAAGCCGCCGAGCTGCTCGGCATCACTCCGCGCAGGGTGCAGGAGCTCATAAAAAACGGAGCACTTGATGCCCGCAAGGCTTCTGGTGTATGGCTCATCGACAAAGACAGCGTCGACACGCGACTCCGTTCCGTGACCAAAACGGGGGGACGTCCCCGCCGCGGCCACGGTAAGAGCGAGATCGCGTTCACCCTCATGAATCGCACGCACGAAGTCGCTCAGCTGGTCTACAGCACATCGCGAAAAGACTTTACCCATATCGGCGCCGACATCGATTACGCCCACGCCCCTATTGGAGTATTTGGCCCTAATAGCCCCATATCGCTCGACTCTTTCCGCACTTGGTGGCGTGGCCGCGGTATCCCGCTCGCACGCATTGGGCTAGCCTCCCTGCTTGCAGAAGCCGCAGTTGATGTTCCCGATGAACTCGTACAGCGAAATCTTGGCCTCTCCTTATCCGACCAGTATTGGATTAGGCCCCAAGACTCCGGTCTCGCGTGGAAAGATATCAATTTCTTCAATAATGCTTTTGATGACGTCTCGCTAACCATTGCACCCTTCGCCCCAGAGGGCAAGGCAGCTGCTGCCAAGCCCGACAACACCTCGGACGGCAATCTTCAAAAGTACTGGACATGCGAGGGTGACCGTCGAATCCTCCACAAGGCAGGTGCGCATCTAAACCAGGAACCCTATAACGAGATGGTGGCGACCGCACTCCACCGTCGCATCCTAAACGCCTGCGATTATGTGCCTTACTCGCTCGAAGGCGCGGGTACTTCCGCCTTGAGCACATGCAATGTCTTCTTAACTGACGAAGAAGAATATGTCCCTGCGTTCTATGTAAACCAGCATGCAAATGCAGACGAGCGACTAACCGATTACGAACGGTATGTAGCAAACTGCGAAGAGCTTGGAGCGACAGATATAAAAGACGCCCTTGACCGCATGATCGTGTGCGACGACATCATCGCCAACTATGACCGCCATTGGCGTAACTTTGGCCTTGTGCGAAACGTAAACACGCTAGCCTGCAGACCAGCCCCCATCTTCGATTCGGGCTCATCACTCTGGTGCAACATATCACTAGAAGAGCTTAGGGCGGGAGAGCACAGTTTTACCAGCGCACAATTTCATTCAAGCCCCGCCAAACAAATGTTGCTCGTCGAGGACATGGGCTGGTTTGACGGCGACAAACTCGAAGGCTTCGTTGACGAGGCAATCGAGATTCTGTCCAGAAACGACGCGCTCACGGCAAGGCTGCCATATCTAAAAGAGGCGCTTACATGGCGCCTCCGTAGAATGATCGACATCGCTGAATGGAGTTAGCGAGACAGCGTCGCGCCGTCAGCTCCCCTACCGTCCGCGCAGGGCCTTGAGCTTGGCCAGGGCATCGGGGCTCAGGCGGCTGCCCAGGGTCATCTTGATCTGCGGAGCTTCCTCTGCCTCGTGAACGTCGTTATCGATCTGTTTGATCTCGTCCACCAGCATACGGCTCGAGATGCGCGTAACGCCCTTGCCCATGACGACGGCCTGGATCGTGCCGTCACTCGATACCACGGAGCACGCGCGGCCTTCCTCGCGTGCCTCGATACAGAGCTTCTGCACCACGGTATCGGCAGAGACGCCCGTCGGCGAAAACTCGATGCGCACGCCACGGGCCGGCAGATTGGGGCGCTCGCTGGAGATATTGCCCGCGCCGTCAAACACGATTACGGCCTCGTAGCGGCCTTGGGCAAACGCGGCAACGTCGTTGATGAGGGCAGTGCGCGCCATATCGTGAACGTCGCTGGAATACGGATCGTCGGAATGGTCGTACACGAGCTTTTCGTAGCGCGGCGTGCAGTGGATCACGTTGTAACCGTCGACCACCAGCAGCTCGGGCTTGTTGGAGTGCACCGTCGAGACTGGGTCGGCGATAGCCTGCGCAAACGCATTGCCGCCCACGCCATAGGTCGCAGCCGAAACAATCGGCTTGGCCGAGCCCTCGCCAAAGCGCTTGGCCTTGGACTTGGCGCGGTTCTTCTTGGACATGCGCTACTCCTCCCCCATGAGCTCGCCGGCATTGCGGCGCAGCCACTCAAAGCACAGCGCCGTTGTCGCCTGGGCAACATTGAGGCTCTCGGTCATGCCGCGCTGGGGAAGCTTGGTCAAAAAGTCGCATTTCTCAAGCACCAGGCGCGAGATGCCGTCGCCCTCGGAGCCCATGACGAGCGCCACGCGGCCCTCGAAGGGAGCATCCCAGCAGCTGCCCTCGGCGTGCTCGGAGGCACCGCCCACCCAAAAGCCAGCGGCCTTGAGGTCATCGAGCGCACGGGCGATATTGGGAACCTGTGCGATAGGCAGGTGCATGACAGCACCGGCAGAAGTCTTGTAGCTGCCAACGGTCACGCCGGCGGCGCGCTTGTTGGCAATGATGACGCCCGCCGCGCCCACGACCTCGGCAGAGCGCACAATGGCACCAAAGTTACCGTCGTCGGTCACATGGTCGAGCACGACGACGAGCGCCGGACCGTCGCCCGCACGGTCGAGGATATCGGCAACATCGGCATAGGGGAAATTGCCCACCTCGAGCGCAATGCCCTGGTGAGCGCCATGGCTCGACAGCGCATCGAGCTGCGCGCGCGGCACATACTTAATGCGGACGCCCGCGGCATTGAGGTCATCGATCAGGCGCGACAAGGCGGCATCGCGCTCCCCGCCCTCGGCAATGAGCGCACACTTGATGGGAAAACCAGTGCGTAGCGCCTCGGCGGCAGCACGGCGACCTTCGATAAACTCGCCCTTGGGAGCCTGAACGTTGTCGCGGTTGCGATCTCGCTGCGGACGTGCAGCCTGGGCTTGGGAGCGCTCGCGCTGGCCCTTGGGAGCGGCAGCGCGGTCGTTGCGGCGAATCGGACGCGAGCCAGAAGCAGCCTGCTTGCCTCCACGCGGTGCACGCTTGCGATTGTCGGCCATAAAGTGACCTCCTAAATACAACTATCAAACGAAACAAAATAAACGACCGCCCATGAATATTAATTCGGGCGGTCGGTACGGGTTTTCCAAGTGCCCGAGATTGCCGTGAAAGAGGAGCGACGCGTACTTGAGTACGCGAGCGACGGTTTGAACGGCAAGGTCGGGTGCTTGGGAAACCCGCGGGGATTAGAGAGATTTGATACGAGTGCCGGCGGCGGTATCTTCAATCGTCAGCCCGAGGTCCTTGAGCTGGTCGCGGATGGCGTCGGCCAGATCCCAGTTCTTGGCGGCCCGGGCCTCGGCGCGGGCCTCGAGAATCTTGGAAGCTGCCTCGTCCACGTCGTCGCCCGTGTAGGCGACCAGGCCGGCGGCAACGCCCAGCAGGCCCAGCGGCAGCTCGACCTTGGGCTCGGGAAGCTCGACGCCAAACGTATCGAGCAGCTCGGCCAGCGTATCGGCGGCAGCCAGGACTGCGGCCTTGTCGGCAGCGTCGCCCGCCTGCTCCAGATACTGGTTGCACTCGGTTACAAAGCCAAAGACGGCGCCCATGGCACCAGCGGTGTTAAAGTCGTCGTCCATGCACTCCTTAAAGGTGGCACGGGTCTCGGCGGCCTTGGCGGCAAACGCCTCGGATGCTGCCGCATCGGCGTCGGCCGTCGCATGGTTCGCGGCCCAGCGCAGGTTCTCGACCGTACCGGCGATACGCGTGAGCGAGTTCTCGGCACCCTCCAGGCGCTCCCAAGAAAAGTCGAGCGGCGAGCGATAGCTCGTCTGCAGCATCAGCAGGCGCAGGGCGGCAGCGGAGTGCTGCTCCAGGACCTCGGCCAGCGTAAAGAAGTTGCCGAGCGACTTGGACATCTTCTCGCCGTCTACCAGCAGCATGCCCGTGTGCATCCAGGTGTTGGAGAAGCCCTGGTGCCAGGCGCAGGTGGCCTGGGCGCACTCGTTCTCGTGATGCGGGAAGGAAAGGTCGGAGCCGCCGCCGTGGATGTCGATCGGGGTACCCAGGTAGCGATGCACCATGGCGGCACACTCGGTGTGCCAACCGGGACGGCCCTCGCCCCAGGGGCTCGGCCAGCTGGGCTCGCCGGGCTTGGCGGCCTTCCACAGGGCAAAGTCGAGCGGGTCGTTCTTGTCCTCGTTCTCCTCGATGCGCGCGCCGACCATAAGGTCGTCGATGTTGCGGCCCGAGACCTGGCCATAGTTGGGATCGCTGCGCACGGCAAAGTACACATCGCCGTTATCGGCTGCGTAAGCGTGGCCCTGCTCGATAAGCGTCTTGATCATGGCGATCATGGGGCCGATCTCCTTGGTGGCGCGGGGGCGCACATCGGGATCGAGCACGTTGGCAGCGCGCATGACGCCGATGAACCTGTCGGAGAACTCCGTCGCGACCTCGGCGGCAGTGCGGCCCTGCTCGTTGGCGCGCTTGATGATCTTGTCATCGACATCGGTGAGGTTCTGGGCGAACGTGACCTCGTAGCCGCTCGCGATGAGCCAGCGGCGGATTACGTCAAAGCTGATGAACGTGCGGGCGTTGCCGATGTGGATGTTGTCGTAGACCGTGGGGCCGCACACGTACATGCGGACCTTGCCGGACTCGATGGGCTGGAACTCTTCCTTTTTATGGGTAGCGCTGTTGTAGATACGCATTCGTTACTCCTTAACGGTTTTCTGTAGCAGGCAGACGGCCCAGGCGCCGATTCCCTCGCCCTGACCTTCCCAACCGAGCTTTTCGGTCGTAGTGGCGGCGACGCCCACGTTTTCGACATCGACGCCCAGGGCATGGGCAAGATTGGCGCGCATGGCATCGCGGTGCGGGGTGATCTTGGGCTGCTGGCAGGCAATAGTGCAATCGGCATCGACAAACTCAAAGCCCAGCTCGCGCGCATAGTCCATCACGCGAGCAAGCAGTACCATCGAATCAGCGCCCTCATAGGTGGGATCGGTGTCGGGGAACAGCTTGCCAATGTCTCCCCCGCGGCAGGCGCCCAGAATGGCGTCGGCCAAGGCGTGCGCGAGCACATCGGCATCCGAGTGGCCCAGCAGGCCGCGCTCGTAGGGAATGTCGACCCCGCCGATGATACATCGACGCCCCTCCACCAAACGGTGGACGTCGTAGCCGTGGCCAATGCGCAGGTTACTGAACATGGGGAAGGTCCTCTCCCTCGGCCATGCGGCCAAGCAGAATCGCAGTTACGGGACGCAGGTCCTCGGGCACCGTCACCTTAAGGTTGTCGCGCGGGCTCTGGACACAGCGGACGCGCCCGCCCATGCGCTCGACCAGCGATGAATCGTCGGTACCGATAAAGCCCTCGGCAATCGCCGCGGCATGGGCGCGCTTCATAGCATCGACGCTAAAGATCTGCGGCGTCTGCGCGGCCCAGTAGAGCTCACGCGGCGGAGTCTCGACGATATTGTCGCCGTCAACGATCTTGAGCGTGTCGATCGCGGGCTGACCGCACACGACACCATCAAGGGCGCGGTCACTCACCAGCACGTCGATAGCGTGATCGATGGCCTCGGTGGTAATGAGCGGACGAGCGCCGTCGTGAATGGCGACGTATTCAAAGCCCGCCGGAACCGCATGCACGCCGGCACGGGTGGAATCCTGACGGGTATCGCCGGCATCGGCAAAGCTGATGGGCGTGTCATAGTCAAACGGGTCGATGGCCAGGCGGCGCATCTCGGCACGGCGCTCGGCAGGGCAAACCACCACGATGTGGCCGACCTTATCGCTACGGTCAAACGCGCGGATGGACCAGCTCATAAGCGGACGGCCCGCTACATTGACGAGCTGCTTGCCACCGGGGTTACCAAAGCGCTGGCCGCTGCCACCGGCAACGACCACGGCGCATACGGGCGCCATTATGCGTTCCCTTGTTTGGTGCCCTTCATGCGGTACAGGGAGTCCGCAAGAATGGCAGGGTTGTTGACGCCAAAGTCGCCCAGGCGCTCCGGATCCTCGCTGATGTCATCCATGAGCTCCTGCAGCGAGCCGTACTCGTCGACGATCTTCTCGGCCACGCCGTCGCGCACGACGGACACGCGCGAAAGCGTGCGCAGGCCCAGCGGCGTCATGACGGAGTCCTCGTCCAGGTCGTCATAGCCCAGAACTGCCGCCACGTGCTGCGGGTCGGACAGGTCCTTAGGCGTCATGCGGCTCAGCTCGGCGCGAATCTTCTCGGCGTTTGCCTCGGAGGAATCGCTTGCGTAGTCGCGGATCATCAAGTCGTATTCGGTATCCATGCTGGAGCCCGCGAGCTGCTCGAGCTGCATCTGCACGAGCTTGCCCTGGTTACCCAGCTTGACGATGCAATCCTTAAGCTCGGTCTTTGCCTGTTGCATGATCTCGAAGCTCGAGAAAATACCGGTAATGTCGGCGAGCGTAACGTAGTCGTCGAGCTCGAGGGCCGTCAGGCGCAGCAGGGAGCGATCGAGCGACTGACGGGTGGTCTGGAGCGTGGCAACGAGCTGGTTGACCGAGCTCATGATGGTGGTGACAGGCTGAATCTCGTAGCTCTTACCGTGGACGTACACGTTGACGACGGCACGACGAGCCGAAACCGAGATCACGATGGCGTCGGTGAGCACCGACATGCGAGCGGCGGTGCGGTGACGCATGCCCGTCTCACTCGTGGCAAGCGAGGGATCGGGATTGAGGTGGAAGTTGGCGCGCATGATCTGGGTGAGGTCGCCATCGATAACGATGGCACCGTCCATCTTGGAAAGCTCGAACAGGCGGTTCGAGGTAAACGAAATGTTGAGCGGGAAGCCGTCGTTACCGGCAGCGAGCACGTTTTCGGTGTCGCCGACGCAGATAAGGGCACCCAGGTGACCGGCAATGATCATGTCGAGGGCGGTGCGGATCGGCTGGCCAGGTGCCGTCAGGCGAATGGCCTGTTCCATACGCTTTTGCAGCTCGTTCTTATCCAAGGCATCGCTCCCATCGTATACGCTCCATAAACGTCAATAAGTTTCTCACGGTTTGCCCCTGTGACGCCCGCAAAATCCGATGCTTACAGAATGAGCGAACACAGCTGAGAGCCCCAATCCAAATGAGCTGCTTATGTGGTAGCATCGGGATTCGCATAAATGAGGGAGTAGTCGCGTGACCGGGTTCGCCTCCGGTGGCGCGGCAAGTCAACATACTGGCCGATGCGGTCTGGCTTGCCTTAATGAACGAGACTCGTGGCTGTGCGCACAACGCGTACGCCACGGGTCTTTTTTGTTACTCCCCCAAGAGGTACACGCGGGCCCGCCCGCAGAAAGGGAGCCAGACTATGGGACTCGCAGAGCTCGTATTGCTCGCTATCGGCCTTTCGATGGACGCCTTTGCCGTATCCATCTGCAAGGGCCTTGGCATGAAGAAGATCAACCTTAAGGTCGCCGTAGTGCTCGGCCTGTTCTTTGGCGGCTTCCAGGCCGGCATGCCCGTAATCGGATGGGCGCTCGGCAGTCAATTCATGAGCATCATCGGACCCATCGACCATTGGATCGCCTTTATCCTTTTGGCCTTTATCGGCGGCAAAATGCTGTGGGAGGCCTTTACCGAAGACGAGGATGAGGACGAGAGCGACGGCAAGGATGCCGAAAAGATTGACCTGGGTGAGTACCTGATTCTGGCTATCGCCACCTCAATCGACGCCCTGGCCGTGGGCATCTCATTTGCTGCGCTCTCGGTTGACATCGTTCCCGCTGTATCGCTTATCGGAGTCACAACGTTTATCTTCTCCGTCGCCGGCGTAGCGATCGGCCACACCTTTGGCGAGCGCTACGAAAACCCGCCACCATCGTGGGCGGCGTCGTGCTCATCCTCATCGGCCTCAAGATTTTGCTGGAGCACCTGGGGATTTTGGTGCTGTAAAACACCCTTCAAAACTAAACGTCCGTATGAGGCCTCATGCAGAGTTTTGCATGAGGCCTTTTCATGCAGACTTTTGCATGTCATACTAGGATGCAAAAGTCTGCACGTTAGGAGATTGCCATGGATACCCTTCCCATCACCACGCCGCGCCAAGCCGGCATCTACGTGCGTCAGGCGCGCGAGGCGCAGGGGATCACCCGTGCCGCCCTCGCTAAAAAAGCCGGTGTTTCGGAACGCCTGCTCGCATCGCTCGAGCTAGGAGACGCCACGGGCATTCGACTCGACAAGTTGCTGACCGTCTTTAACGCACTCGGCATTGGTCTCTTCGCGCAAAGCGATAACGACTCCATCGCATCGCCCTCCGAACATCCGACGACGATAGTGAACCTCCCTATCGCGAACTCGAATACCCTGCCAAAGCCAAGCGCAGGCAGACGACCCACTCGACAAGGAACGCCATCTTCCTATGGTGCCTTGCTGGCCCAAATCGCAGCCGAGCAAGGCCTTTCCGGCACTTCAAACCTCTCCTTTGGCTGCAAGGTTGTGAAATAAATGGCAGAGATGGAGCTCGCGACCCTCATTTGTGGCGAAATCGCCGGCACTCTCCGCCAAGACGAGCATGGACTCTGCAGCTTTGCATACGCCCCAACCTATCGCGGAGCACCGTTATCGCTAACAATGCCGCTTTCCAATCGCACGTATGGCCATAGCATCGTCCGCCCGTTCCTATTTGGCCTTTTGCCCGACAGTCAAGAGCAGCGTCGCGCTATTGCCACCGAGCATGATGTTGCATCCAACAACCCCGTCGCCCTCTTGTGCCATATCGGTCTAGACTGCGCGGGGGCCGTTCAGTTTTGTCGAGCCGATCAATTAGACGCCGCCCGCGGCAGGGTCTCGGCATACCGCCCGCTTACCAATTCTCAAATCGCTCACAAGCTCAAAGCAATTCGCGATGACGAAAGAGAGACATGGATGGGCTCCAACGAAAGCTGGTCCCTGGGCGGCAATCAAGGCAAATTTGCACTAGCTTGGCATGATGGCCAATGGTGCGAATGTCTAGGGTCATCCCCCACTACCCATATCTTCAAAAATGGTGTCGTTGGGTTCAAACATCAGGCCTTAAACGAATTCGTCTGCATGAAAACGGCTCGGCGTGTTGGCATTCCAACTGCCAACGTCTCCTATTACACATTTGAAGACGAAGCCGCGCTCGTCGTTGAACGGTACGACAGAATGGTCAATAGCAGCGGAAATATCGAAAGGCTGCATCAGGAGGACTTTTGCCAGGCGCTCGGTGTATTGCCAATCCAGAAATACACCGCCGACGGAGGACCAACTACACGAGACATCCAAGAACGACTGATTAACACAGTCCCCCACCACATGAATCTTGTGCTTTTTACCTATATGTTGTTCTATAACGCCATTATCGGAGCGCCTGACGCACACGCTAAAAACTACTCGCTCATCCTTGGCAAAGGCACAAACGCGGCGCTCGCACCCATGTACGATGTCGCATCGGGGCTGGCATACGAGCGCATGCGCCGCCGGGCGCGCCTTGCCATGAGCGTTGGCGGCGAAAATCGTGTGGGGCGCATCGGTCCAGGCGCTATCCGCCGATACCACGGTATGGGCGACCCCGCGCTGGAGGCGGCACTCACCGATGCCGGGCTATCCGAGAAGTTTTGCTTTGCGACCATGATGGACCTCGCCTACGAGGTGCCCATTTGCATGGAAGAGGTCATGGACGAATACGCCGACCTGCCCGGCATGGCGGACCTGCGCGAGCATATGCTCGGCCCCGTCCGCGAAAACTGCCAGCGCACCCTCGACCTCATCAAGGCAGAAATGGACTAGGTGGCCTTAATTTCGCAATTATCAAACAAAAGAGAGGGGACACCCGTCGCAAAAGACCGGATGCCCCCTCTCATAATGTCATTTGCAATCCGCTAGCACGTGGCTCGGACTGCTGCTAGCGCAACCTTTACGCAGCGAGGCGCTTGAGGACGTCGATGAGCAGCTCGTAGAAGCGCTCGGCAGAAGCGAGCTCCATGCTCTCGTCCGGGGTATGGACATCGGAGAGCGTCGGGCCCACGGCGATGGCGTCCAGGCCGTGCAGAGCCTCGGCAAACAGGCCGCACTCAAGGCCGGCGTGAATGGACTCGATGCGCAGCTCGGAGCCAAAGAGCTCTCGATAGCTCTCGACAAAGACTTCGCGGACCGGCGAATGCTCGGCATAGCTCCAGCCGGGATACTCGAACTCAAACTTGGCGTCGAAGCCCAGGACATCGGCAAGCGTCTGCAGGCGGTCCTTGAACTCGTTCTGCAGCGAGGTGATCGAGGAGCGCGGGGACAGCATAATCTTGACCTCGCCATCGGAGGTGGCGACCACGCCGATGTTGGAGGAAACCTCGACGGAGCCGTCGGTGGCGACGTTGCGGCGAATCACGCCGTTAGGGGCAAGACGCAGGGCGCGGATGAGGGCAAGCGCGGACTTCTCGTCCATGGCCTCGACCTCGGCGTCGTCGGCAATCTCGACGGTGCAGGTAAAGCCGGGGTCGAAGACCTCGAGCTCGGCAGTGACGTCGGCGATGATGCCCTTTGCGATCTGGGCCGCGGCCTCGGCGGCAGCGTGATCGGCATAGACCAGAACGGCCTTGCACTCACGGTTGATGGCGTTGTCCTTGGTGCCGCCGTTGAAGCTGACGATGGCGGGCTCGCCGGCGACCATCAGGCGGTCGATGATGCGGGCCATGATGAGGTTTCCGTTGCCGCGCTCCAGGTTGATATCACTGCCGGAGTGGCCGCCCAACAGACCGGAAATGTCGAGCGTGAGGGTGCTACCGGTCTTGTGCTCGCGCACGATGGGGCAGGTGTAGGTAACGACGACGCCGCCGGCGCAGCTGACGGTGGCAACGCCCTCCTCCTCGGAGTCGAGGTTGATCATGGTGCGGGCGCTGATCTGGGACTTGTCGAGCGTCTCGGCGCCAACCAGGCCGGTCTCCTCGTCGGTGGTGAACACGCACTCGAGGGCCGGATGGGCAATCGAATCGTCGTTGAGCACAGTAAGCATAAGCGCGACGGCGATACCATTGTCGGCGCCCAGGGTGGTGCCGTTGGCGGTAAGGACGCCGTCCTTGACGACCAGGTCGATACCATCGGTCGTAAAGTCGTGCTCAACGGAGCCCAACTTGTCGCACACCATATCGATGTGGCCCTGCAGCATCACGGTCGGGGCATTCTCGGCGCCGGCAGATGCGGGCTTGCGAATGATGACGTTGTAGACCTCGTCCTGATACACATCGAGACCGCGCTCCTTGGCAAACGCGACCAGGAAATCGCTGATGCCCTTCTCGTTGCCAGACCCACGGGGGATCGCGCTGACCTCCTCAAAGAAATGGAACAGCTGGGCGGGCTCGTAGCCGGTAATCTTGTAGTCCATGGTGCCTCCTTGGCGCAACTGGTTAGACAGTAAGACATGCGACTTGTATATTCCCAGACTTTGCGTGCATAAACCAGTCGAAAACGCCGAGCGCCCTCGCATCATCGGCTAACGGTGGACCGTATAGCGTAACGGTCACAACTTCCGCAGCTCTACAAATCGAGGCGCCCTTTCCGGAGCGCCTCGATTGCGCGTATCAAATTGTCGCCACGCCCTACAGCGCGCCGGAACCGGCTTGCATCATGCCGCCGGGGCCCGAGGTCACGCCGCCGCTCACGGGCGCGACGTTGCCGGTGTGCGGAGCCGCCGGGGCGGTATCGCCACCGAGCGTGCCCGCCGGACGCGGTGCCGGAATCTCGCCCGTGCCGTGACTAAAGACAAACTTGCCGTCGGCCACATCGCACTGAACGGTATCGCCCTCGCCCCACTCACCGGCCAGCAGTTCCTCGGACAGCGGGTCCTCAATGAGCTTTTGGATGGCACGGCGCAGCGGACGCGCGCCATTGGTGAGGTCGGTGCCCTCGGCCACAATCTTGTCGTAGGCCGCATCGGTGAGCTTGATGTTCATGCCGTTGGCAATCAGGCGTTGACGCAGGTCGTCCACCAGCAGGTGCGCGATCTTGGTCAGATTCTCGCCCGAAAGCTTCTGGAACACCACGATGTCGTCGATACGGTTGAGCAGCTCGGGGCGGAACAGGCGCTTAAGTTCGCCCATCGCACGACCCTTAATCTCGCTCGAGGTAAGACCCTGCTCGCCGGTGGTGCCAAAGCCAACGCTCGCATCCTGCGCAATCTCGCGGGCGCCCACGTTGGACGTCATGATGATCACGGTGTTGCGGAAGTCAACCGTCTTGCCCTGGCTATCGGTCAGACGACCCTCCTCCAGCACCTGCAGCAGGATGTTGAAGATGTCGGGATGCGCCTTCTCGATCTCGTCGAACAGCACGACCGAGTACGGGTGGCGACGAACGGCCTTGGTGAGCTGGCCGCCCTCGTCGTGACCGACGTAACCCGGAGGGCTACCGATGAGCTTGGAGACCTCGAACTCGCTACCGAACTCGGACATGTCGAAGCTGATGAGTGCATCCTTGCTGCCAAAGAGGTACTCGGCGAGCGTCTTGGCGAGCTCGGTCTTGCCCGTGCCGGTGGGACCCAGGAAGATAAAGCTGCCGCCGGGGCGACGCGGGTCCTTGAGCGGCGAACGGCTGCGGCGCACGGCCTTGGCAACTGCCTCGACAGCCTCATCCTGACCGATGATGCGCGTCTTGAGCACGCTTTCGGCTTGCAGCAGGCGACGGCTCTCGCTCTCGGTAAGCGAGGACACCGGCACGCCCGAAGTCACGGACACGATGTCGGCGATCTGAGAGACATCGATGGTGAGCGGGCTGGCATCGAGCTCGGCGGTCCAGGCGGCCTTGGCCTCGGCGAGTTCAATCTCGGCGGCCTTCTGCTGCTCGGTGATCTCGGCGGCCTTGTTCATGTCGTCGCTCTCGGTGGCCTCCTGCGCGGCGGCCTTGAGCTCCTCTATGCGATGCTCGGCCTCGCGCACCGGCTCGGGCGCGCGATTCGCGGCGATGCGAGCGCGTGCGCCGGCCTCGTCAATGAGGTCGATGGCCTTATCGGGCAGGAAGCGATCCTGGATGTAGCGGTTGGAAAGGTTCGCGGCGGCCTCGATAGCACCCTGCGTATAGCGCACATGGTGGTGCTCCTCGTAGCGCGGCTTGAGCGCGGTCAGGATCTTGACCGTGTCCTCGACGCTCGGCTCCTCGACATCGATGGTCTGGAAGCGACGCTCGAAGGCCGGATCCTTGGTGAGGTACTTGCGGAATTCCTCGGCCGTGGTGGCGCCGATAATCTGGAAGGCGCCGCGCGCGAGCACGGGCTTGAGCATGGAGCTCGCGTCGATGGAGCCCTCGGCAGAACCGGCACCGATGATGGTGTGCATCTCATCGATAAACAGGATGACGTCGTCGGCCTCGGTGGCCTCCTGGATCACGTTCTTGAGGCGCTCCTCAAACTCGCCACGATACTTGGCGCCCGCCACGAGGCCCGGCAGGTCGAGCGTCCAGATATTCTGGTTCATGAGGTTCTCGGGCACGTTGCCGGCTGCAATCTGCTGAGCCAGGCCCTCGACGATGGCCGTCTTGCCCACGCCGGGGTCGCCCAGAATAAGCGGGTTGTTCTTGGTGCGGCGCGAAAGAATTTCCATCATACGCTGGACTTCCTTTTCGCGACCGATCACGGGGTCGAGCTCGCCATCGCGCGCCTTCTGCGTGAGGTTGGTCGCGAACTGCTTAAGCGTATCGGTGCCACTCCCCTTTTGCTGAGAGGCATCCGAGCCGCTAAAGAACGGCAGGCCCGCACCGGGACGACCAGCACCGGCGCCGGCGAGCGGACGCTTCTTGTCCTGGTCCTTGGCAGTGAGTTTCTCGATAGCCTTTTTGATGGAGGCGGACGACACACCCAGGCGCATGAGGATGTCCATGGCCATGCCGTTTCCCTCTTCGACGATTCCGATCAGCAAGTGCTCGGTCGACACGTAGGTCTGGTTGTTCTCACGCGCCACGCGGAATGAACGCTCCATCACACTAATGACGAGCGGCGTAAAGGCGAGCTTGGCCGCCTCGGTCTCCTCACTGGGCTCGGGAACCGTGGTCTGGACCTCCTTGAGGGTGTCCATGATGTCGTCGTAGGAGATATCAAGCGAGCGCAGCGCCTCGGCAGCGATGCCCTCGTCCTCCTTGGCGAGTGCGAGCAGCAGGTGCTCGGTGCCCACCTTATTTGAGTGCAGATCGAGCGCCTCCTGTTTGGCCATCGACATGACCTTGCGCGCTCGATCGGTAAATCTATCTAACATGCTCGTTTCCTTACATGAGTTCATCGAAATCAAAACGCCCGCCCGTCGGCGGCGCTTTTGTCTCTTTACCCACAGGTTGTCTATGTTAACAGCTGGAGGAATATCTATAAACCCGGCTCACATGAATGCAGGTTATGACCGCATCGCGGGACTCACCGCGCGATGCGCGACAGGCGCCCCGCAAGAGAAACCCTAGGCGTCTTTCACCACGTCGGGACTCGTCGCACGCGATGCGCGATAGGCATCGGCCTCCTTGGAGACGCGTTCGAGCAGCTCGGATGTATCGACGCCCTCGACTTGCGCGACCGTTTCCACCGTCTGCATGGCGACCGCCCTCAGGTACGCGCACGCGCTGTCCCCCGGCTGCTCGAGGTCTATCTCCTCGCCGCCCTCCCGGGCAAAGCCGACCGCCATCACAAAGCCCATGATGCCCGAGACCAGAAAGCCCACCGCAAAGCTCGAATCTGCCTTGAGCTCTTCTCCGTCGGGGTGGACGATCTCTCTCACGCGGTCGATGATGATCGTATGGATGCCCTGCACGACCTGCTCGGCGGCACCCGCCCTCATGGTGATGACGATGCGCCGCAGCAGGCAGCGGACGTCGCGCCGGTCGAACGCCGAAAGGTCGCCCTCGCTCGAAAAATGCCAGAGGGCATCGGTGATGAGCTCGTTATCCTGCAGCAGCTGGGCTATGGCGATGGCGACGAGTTCATCGAAATCGTGAAAATAGTAGTAAAACGTTCCGCGATTGCACTGGGCGGCGCGGGTCACCTCGCCAACCGACAGCTCGAAGATGCTGTTGTTCTCGATGAGCTCCCAAAACGCCTCGATGATACGGGTGCGTGCATCGGGCGCATCGGCGTCCTTACGCGGTCTCGCCATGCGCCTCACCGCACCCCTGCGCCTTGGCGTTCATGATGAGCATCTGAAGACGGTTCTCCACGTTGGCGAAGCTCACGTCGGGATCGTAGTCGAGCGGCAGGAACTGCGCCGTGGGATACTGCTCCTTGAGCGCATGGATGAGCCCGCGCCCCACGACATGGTTGGGCAGACACCCGAACGGCTGCAGGATCACGAAGTTGCGGCAGCCGCGCTTGGCGTGCTCGAGGATCTCCGCCGGAATCAGCACGCCCTCGCCCGCATCGAACGTATGGTGCAGGATCTTATCGCTCGCGCGCACGAGCTCGGGCATGCGCGTCGGCGGCTCGTAGAGCGGGCTCGCCGCGCCCAGGCGGTCGCAACGGTCGTGCGCGAGCTCGAACAGGTTGTCCGCCGTGGCGTACCAGGCCTTTTCGGGCAGCGACAGGTCGACGTGGAACTCGCGCGACTGCGCATGCTTGTAGAAATAGGTCTTGCGGATCACGTCGGTCATGCGCGCCTCGATGACCTCGAGCCCGTTGTCCTCGAGGTAGCGCTCAATCTCGTGGTTGGCGCCGAGATGGAAATTGAGCAGGTACTCGCCCACGATGAGAACGGTCGGATGCGGGTTCGAGCGGTCGTACGGAACGGCGTCCATGATCGCAAGCGCGCGTTTGAAGCCCGTCGCCTGGCCTCTCAGCCCGGAGCGCTCCATGCCCTCGATAACCTCATCGAGCGCGCGGTCGAACGCAGCGTCCGCCGCGCCCTTCTCGAGCTCGTAGGGACGGATGCGCCTAAGCATGGCCTCGAGGGCATCGATCATGGGAAGACCGTAGGCGATCTGGATGCTCGGGCCAAGGCCGAGCTTGAAGCCCGGATGCGCATTGTGGGCATCGACGTCGTCGTTGGTGAGCACCGGGACATAGTCGTATCCCGCGTCGTCGAGCGCGCGGCGCAGCAGGGGCATGTAGTGCGTCAGGCGGCAGTCGCCGATATACTTGCCAGTCACCACGGCGACGTCGTGCGGGTCGTACTTACCGCTCTCGAGTGCCGCGAGCGCCTCGCCGATCACGATTTGCGCGGGGAAGCAGATGTCGTTGTGCACATAGCGTTTGCCCAGGCGGATGGCATCCTCGCGCCCGATATCAAGGGCCTCGGCGCGCACGCCCTGATTGCGCATCGCCGCGGTCATGAGCCTGCAGAACGCATGGGAGGTGTTGGGGACCAGCGCGATCTTGTCGTGCCGGTCGCGCTTGGTGTACTTGACCTTATACGGGTCGTCGAGCGGATGGACCGCGTGCACCCGGGCGCCCTCGGCACGCTCCTCCGCGCGACGACGGTTGACCGACTCGATAAACGAACGCACACGAATGCCCATGGGACCGGCGACGTCGCTCTCATCGAGCTTGATCATCATCGGAACCTTGGAGCCCATCTCGCCCATCATGCGCGCGATCTCGTCGGTGAGATACGCATCGTGGCCGCAGCCGAAGCTGCCCATCTGCACGAGCTCGAGCTCGGGCGTCGATGCGACGATGACCGCGCACGACAGCATGCGCGCATGGTAGTTGTTCACGATGTCGATGCGGCTGTTGGAAAGATCGACGTTGCAGACCCCCGGCACCGCATCGGGCGTCAGCACGGGGATGCCGCGCTCAGAGAAGAGCTTGGGCAGCCCGTGGTTGACCAGCGGGTCGTTGTGGTACGGGCGCGAAGCGATCACCACCGCGTAGCCGCCGTCCTCGCGCACGTTCTCGAGCACCTGCCTGCCGCGCAGCTGCAGCTGGTTCTCAAACGTCTCCTGCGCGCGGTCCGCCTGCTCGGTCGCCTTGGCAACCAGGTCGGCATCGATATCGAAGGTCTCCTTGCACCACGCCTTGAGCTGGCGGTTTCGGTCGCCCTCGTCGTACCAGTGGAACAGCGGCGTATCGAACGGAACGCCGAAACGCTCCTCCGGGTTATCGGAATTGCGCATCACGTAGGGGTATCCCTTTACGACGGCGCACATCCACTCGCTGGTAGAGGCGGCGTTTTCGGTGGGCACCGTCGTGATGATGGGCATGAAGATGCGGTCGACGCCGGCGTCGACGAGATTGCGGATGTGCCCGTGGACGAGCTTGGCCGGGAAGCACACGGTGTCGGATGTGACGTGCGCCAGACCGCGCTCGTACATCGCCTTGGTGCTGCGTCCCGAGACGCGCACCTTAAAGCCGAGCGTGCTGAAGAACGTCGACCAGAACGGCATGGTGTCCCAGAACTCGAGCACACGGGGAATGCCGATCGTGACATCGCGCCCCCCGCTGACGGGAACCGTGGGGTACGACTCGAACAGCAGCTTCTCGCGGTCGACAAAGAGATTGGGGGCAGCCGCGGTCCGGTCGCGCCCCGTGCCGGGTGCCTGTGCCTCGCAAGCACCCTGCGGACGCAGCTCCTCCGCCGCGGGAACCTCGCGCACGAGCTCATCCCATGAGATGGCGCCGCCGCGCGGGCAGCGATTGCCCGTGACGTAAAGCGAGCCGTCGCCAAATGCCACGACCGCGCGCTGGCAGCGGTTGTTGCACCGACGGCAGGTAACGCCGCCGAACTCGCGATGCTCGAAGCGCTCCACGGCATCGAGCCCGATAAACGACGTGCCGGCGTCGCCCTTGCGGCATTCCTCGCGCGCGAGCAGGGCGATACCGATAGCGCCCATCAGCCCCGGGTGGGGCGCACGCGTGACGGGTTTGCCCAGATACTGCTCGAATGCGCGCAGCACCGCGTCGTTTCGGAACGTGCCGCCCTGGACGACGACTTTGTCGCCCAGACGGTTGAGATTTGAAACGCGAATGACCTTGGTGAACACGTTCTCGATAATCGAACGGCAGAGACCGGCCATGATGTCGCCCGGACCCTTACCGCGCCGCTGCTCGGAAACGACGCTGCTGTTCATGAACACCGTGCAGCGGCTGCCGAGAACGGCGGGGGCTTTGGACGAAAATGCCTCGGTCGCGATATCCTCAACGGCTATTCCGAGGTTTTTGGCAAAACCCTCGAGGAACGAGCCGCAGCCCGCAGAGCACGCCTCGTTGACGACGATATCGGTCAGCACGCCGTGGTTGAGCCAGATGGCCTTCATATCCTGTCCGCCGATGTCGAGCACGAAGGTCGCATCGGGAACGCATGCGCACGCGGCGCGGGCGTGCGCGACCGTCTCGACCGTATGGTAGTCGGCGTGGAACGCGCGCGCGAAAAGCTCCTCGCCGTATCCCGTGGTGCCCACGGCATCGATCGCAAGCGTGACTCCCGCTGTCTCCCAGCGGTTCTTCAAGCTGACAAGACCCTGTTGGGCGACGTCGAGCGGTCTGCCGTTATTAGACGCGTAGAACGAATCGACAAGCTCACCCGCCTCATCGACCAGGGCGAACTTGGTCGTCGTGCTCCCCGAATCGATACCGAGCGCCACACGCACCGTCTCTCCGGGCGCATACGCATCCGGACCCTTTGCCGGCGTCTCTTTGCCATGGCGTGCCGTAAAATCCGCCTGCTCGGCAGGTGTGGCAAAAAAGGGCTGGGCAAGACGTCCCTCCCCGCTTGCGGGCGCGACCGTCTCGAGCTTATCCAGCCGGACAAAAGCGTCGGGAAGGTCGATCGGTTGGGACGATGCGAACATGTCGGTCAGCGACAGGGCGGCACCGCGCGCGACCATGATCTGCGGATCGCGCGGGACGATAACCTGATCGTCCGATAGATTCAGTTGCTCCCGGAACACGCGGACCAGTGTGGGGTTGTAGGCGAGCGTACCGCCCTCGAAGATTACCGGCGGCTCGATGTCGATACCCTGGGCCAGACCGCCGATCGTTTGGCGGGCGACCGCGTGAAGCGCCGAAAGCGCCAGGTCGGTGGTAGGAATGCCCTCGTTGAGCAGCGGCTGGATATCGGTCTTTGCGTACACGCCGCAGCGGCCCGAGACCTCGTGGACGGTCGTTCCCCGGCTTGCGAGCTGCTCGAACTCGCCCGATTCGGTGCCGACCCCCATGAGCTTTGCCATCTCGTCGATAAATGCACCGGTACCGCCTGCGCACGAGCCGTTCATGCGCATGTCGGCAACCTCGATGTCTCCCTTATCGTTGGTGCGGAAGAAGATCATCTTGGCGTCTTGGCCGCCCAGCTCGATGGCGCAGCGCGTCTGCGGATAGAACCTGCTGATCGCGAGCGCGTTGGCGACCACCTCCTGAACGTACGAGGCGCCCAGCGCGGTCGCGATATCGCGCGCACCCGAGCCGGTCACCGCAACGCGCAGTGACTCATGGGGAAAGCGCTCGGCGAGCTCGCCGAGCATGGCGCGCACGCTCGCTGTCTGACACGCCCCGTGGCGGCGATATCCCCACCACGCCTCGGTCATATCCTCGTGCATCGCGTAAACTTTGGTCGTCGTCGACCCTACGTCCAGTCCTACTAGCAACGCCATAATGCTCCGTCTCTCGCATTTTTCCCGCTAGAGATATACCACTCTACGTAATACAACAGACTGTTGTATTTAAACTCCGTATAAAAAGCGGCTGCCGAAACGCTTCAGCAGCCGCCGAATGCACCAACAGATTGTTCTGCGCGCTAGCACGTCGGGCAACGGAGCAGCACGGGCCCTCCGGTCATGCGCACCGCTCACGCCCGCGATGTCGCCGAGAGAGCTATCCACGCTTAGGGCTCCAACCAAGCAAGTCGCCCGCGCTCAGCAGATCCCTAAGCGAGCTACTCGCACTCAGGAGCCATAGCCTGCTCCAAGAGCTCGGCATGCTCCTCCTCGAAAACCGTCCCCACAGGGAAGGCGCGACGGAAGACGAAGCGGGAAATCGGACCGGCTACCAAAAGGTTCCACGGCAGCGCCATCACAAAATTATGCGGGATGTTGATCATCCAGATCGCGGGCACGGAATACAGGTTCGCAAGGATGCCGCCGGGCATGTGCGTCAGACCCTCACAGGCACCGTACAGCGACATGATGATGACCATGGGAACGACCATGCAGGAGCTGACGGCGAGCGTCATGGCAAGTGGCGAGCTCTTGCCCGGCGTGACCAAGTACTTAAAGGCGAAACCCTTGGCGAGCGGGCTGGCGACGAACCAGTCGCAGCACATGGCAAAAATGTAGGCAACGGGGAAGCCGAGCCACGCAGTGGCAACGACCTCGCCGTTGATGGCCCCGTGCTGCAGGGCAACGTTGTAGATGCTCATCCAGAGCACCATGCAAAAGCACATGATAAAGGTGAACAGCAGGCTCTCTCGTTTGTTGATAGGCATAAAGGGCAGATTCCTCTCTGTGTTGTACCGCGGCGCCACGCAACAAAAACGGGCGGGCAAGATGGAGCTGTTGGAACTTCATCTCGCCCGCCCGTGGTACGCGCGTCTGCGACTACTTATGTGGTGGAACCAGCCTAGCACGAAACGCATGCGCTTCGTAAGCGTTGAGTTTATGAAGATGCAGGGCACCGATAATCCCCCGACCCCATAAGTTGCGGTGGAATACGGACTGTTTTGACCCTTTAAGCAGCAATTCAGTCCCTATTTCACCGCAACTCATTTGGTGCAAAGTAACCTGTCCCCCTTGTACCAATTAGCTGGTGTGGCGCCAGCGAGGGTCGGTGAGCGTACGCGCCACACCCAGTCCAACGGGCAGAAACGCTACGATGAGCACTGCGCGCACAAACCAGCCGAGCATATTGACCGTGTCGAAGGTGCACATGTAATACATCGAGCGATACAGATACAAGCCCGGCACCATAATGACAATCGAAGGCACCGTGAGGGCGATGCGCGGGTAGGTGAGCTTGACTTCAGCCAAGCTTGCGAGCAGCCCCGATACCAGCGCGCCGATAAACGCTGCTGCCTCGGGAGGCATTCCCGTGCTGAGGCCCAGGAAGGGAATCATCGTCGGCGCATCGACAAGGGTCAGACGCAGGGTATTGGACACGGCGCCGATCAACCCAGCTGCCGCGGCCATCTTTACCGGGCTGTTGAACATCACCGAGAAGCCGAATACGCCAACGAAGCTCATCACCACGCGCAGGAGCGTAAGGGCAAGCGGCGAAAGGCCCAGTGGGGCAAAGTCGTCCGGCGCCAGGCCAACACACTCGGCAACCATCCAACCTACGAGCGTCGCCATCACAATAATCGATACGGCATATGAAAGGCGCTCGATACCGCTTCGCATGTCGAGCTTGGCGATGTCGAGGCCTGCCGTAATGAGCGGAAAGCCGGGAATCACAAAGAGCATGGCGCCGATATAGCCTTCTTGGTGCGACATTGCCCCCGGTATGACCTGGCCAAGGCCGAGCAATGCCAGCAGATACGAAACGCAAGCGAGCGCAACGCCGGTCGTCAGCGCGCTGAACTGACCAAGGCCTTGCTTGAGAATATGGGAGCGGGCAAAGTTGCCGACACCCGCGCCCACAAACGCGCAGGCCATCTCGATAGGGCCGCCGCCGAGCAAAAAGACGAAGGCGCCGCAAGCACAGGCTGCCGCAAGGCCCTGTTGCCAGGGAGAGTAATCGGGCTTTGAGCTCTCAACGGTCCTGAGCATCTCGTGATACTCGTGTACCGTGAAGCGACGACCATAGGTCTCGATTTCCTTGAGGAAACTCTCCATCATCCAAATGCGATGGGTATTGACTCCCGTTGTGGGCAGGCTGACAACCTCGTTAAAGCAGTGGCCATCTTCGATGCAAGTGCACTCAAACGACAGAAGACTTAAGTCAACGTGAATCGTGACGCCGAGTACGGCAGCAACACGATTCATGGTATCGCGCACGCGCCAGGCACCTGTTCCGCTTGCCAGCATAAGCATGCCGGTGCGGCAGATGATGGATGATTTATCGGTGAGCGGCGCATCGACGGCAAGCTCATCGCCTGCCGTCACGATCTGGTGCCAATCAGTTTTCATATGGAGCGCGCCGGCACGAACGCCGTGGTGCATGGGGGCTCTCGAAAGCAGCGAGTCAAGGCGCGAAGGCTGTGGGGGCTCCGTTGATTCGTCCTCAACCTCATCAGTCTCTTCATCGACCAGATCAAAGGAATCAAGCGGCGCTGGCTCGCGACGGTCGATCAGCTCCTCGTCCTCATCATCAAAGTAATTGAACTGATCGAGCATGTCCTCTTCGATTGAACGCTCGCTCGCGTCGTCCATATAGACGCTCCCTTCCTACCGACTAACCCCCATCCTAGGCAGCAACGGCTAAAGGAAACATAAAAGAGACGGCTGTCATGCGAGCCATGTGCACAATAGCCGTTGGGTAGTCGTTTAAGAACGTCCACAATGACTATTGACAGCCAAGGCAACGCCGATGCCTTGGCAACGACAGACACTATGACCCAATCCAAGGGCACGGAAACGACAGGAGCCCCCGCTCGTGACCGCGGGTCGGGGCTGCGACAATGATGTCGAAGTGCCATAGGCGCAGCCGCGCCGCAACGAGTTTGGGAGGCTCCCATGCCAAAGTATTCTACCGCGTTCGGGATGGACGTCCACCTGAGGTCGACCACCGTCTGCGCCCTCGACGCGGACACCGGCGAGGCCGTGACGAGGAGGTTCCCCGGCAACCCCTGGGGCGAGATCGCCGGGTGGATGGATGGGTTCCCGGGACCTTCGCTCGCGGCCTACGAGAGCGGCTACCTCGGCTTCGCCCCGCAGCGGGAGCTCGCCGGCCTCGGCGTCGAGTGCGTCGTCGCCGCGGTCTCGAAGATCCCCAGGTCGGCCGCCGACTCGGCCTCGAAGAACGACAGGAACGACGCCGCCAGGATGGCCAAGGCGATACTCGCCCACGACATCTCCCCCGTATGGGTCCCCTCCCCCGAGATCGAAGGCATCAGGGACCTCGCCGGCGCCTACGACGGGGCGACCGCGCGCCTGGCGACCGCCAAGCAGCGGCTGCTCGCCTTCCTCGCAAAGCGGGGGTTCGTCTACGGCGGCACCACGCCCGCCGGCAACCCGAGGAAGTACTGGACCTACGACTTCCTGA
>UQIG01000004.1 GCA_900541135.1 uncultured Collinsella sp. | reverse complement strand
TGGGAGGCCAGGGCGCCGCTGACCGGTGGACGGCACCGAGCCGTACGCTTGAACTTAGAAGGGGGAGGCCTCGCGGCCTCCCCCTTTTTTGCGTTTACCGGGCGTAAATGACTCATTTACACCAGACGATCTTATCGTTTTTGGTATTGAGCTTTTATTTAAAGAAAATAAATCGAATAACAAGGGCAACTGCTATGACCGCAATGATCAAAAGCAGGATTGTCAGTCGATGCTGCTTGCGTCGTTTACTTGTCGAAACGAAGATTGATTTTCCCTGTTTTGGCGTTTCGAGATAGCGAGCCGAATGCGTCAAGGTTTGCTTTGGTCGAGGACCTTTTTGTCGATGAGTGGCGGATGCTTTCATCGGCTCATCACTAGCTGCGCTGTTTTTAGATAATGGTGCGTCTTTCAGATATACAGGGTCTCCCGAGGCGACGCCCAGATGTTTACGTCCCGTTTGGGCATCCTCGAGCGTTTGATATCGATTTCTCGTCACATACTCGGGCTCCGGATCATTAATGGGCTCTTGCGAGATGTGGGGGCGATGGAACCGCGGCGGCTGCGTGGAAGTATCTTCCCCCTGCGTCGGCATAAACATTTTGTTCTGATTATGGTCGTCCATGATGCCCTTTAGCTCGTTACCAACAACGTGTACGCGCTCATTGTAAGCCCCTTGTTATTTGTAGCTGCGAACATACTCGTTATTTAAGCTCTGGTTCAAAGAACCTTAACCTTAATAAAACATGAGTCAATTACACTTAGATATGCTTATAGTACTTGACTCAAAAAACTTTATAGTCAATGTATATATAAGCACTGTGTGGGCATATATATGAGCGTCAAAAGAAGTCCCAGTCACCTAGAAGATGGCTCGGCAGTCCTAAAAGGAGTGGTAAACATGGCAAGCATGGTTCCTTATCGTTCGGTTTTTGGCGTTCGTCCTTCTGCTAGCTCGCTGTTCGATCTGTTTGATGATATGACCGACCTTGCAAACAACTCGATTGCTTCCAAGGCGTTTCCCGTTGACGTTGAGGATAAGGGCGACGGCTATGAGGTCAAGGCTTATCTGACCGGCGTCGCCAAGGACGATATCGATGTCGAGCTTAACGAGGGCCGTCTGTCCATTAGCGTGAATGTCGAGGAAGACGAGGAGAACGAGGGCAAGAACTTCCTGCAGAAGGAGTTCAGCTCGTACAGCGCGACGCGTGGCGTGTATCTAAAGGACGCTTCGAGCGAGGGCCTCTCGGCTAAGTACGCTGACGGCATCCTGACCGTTACGGTTCCCAAGATCGTCGAGAAGAAGAACGTTACGAAGATCTCCATCGACTAATTTCGTTGGTGTTCTGCGCTATTAAAAGACAGCAAAAGGGGCTGGGAAGCGATTCTCGGCCCTTTTGCTGTCTAGGACAGTCTATTGAATGGTTGCCGGTTGATACTGACTCGCAGGGCGTATCGAGAGTTTTCGCGATCCTTGGAGAAGGGTTGCGGAGCTGCCGACCTCGTCATCCAGGGCTGCGGCCAGAGCTTTGGCATAGCTTTTGACGGTAAGGCTCGGACGATTGTTATCTTGGCTGATATGCATGGCAATGAGCTGTTCGGTGCGATCGGTAACAAGTTCGCGCGCGGCTTCGGCGGCTTGGCCATTGGAGAGGTGTCCCCTTGCAGACAGGATGCGCTCCTGAAGAAAGCGGGGATATTCTCCCTCGCGCAGCATGGTCACATCATGGTTGCTTTCGAGCGCGAGGACTCGACAATCTTTGAGGGTGTTCATGGCTTGGCTCGATAGCTCTCCGGTGTCGGTGGCAAAGCCGATGGAATCATCGAGGGTGTCGAATCGATAGCCGACTGGATTGATGACATCGTGTGACGTTGAGTAGGTTTGCACGTGGATGCCGGCAATGGATAGGGTGTCACCGGGATCGAATTCCTCGACAGGCAGATGCGAAAGAATTTCTTTGCTCGAAAGTGTGCCCCTGCTGGCAAAGAGGGGGCCGTGCCAGTGCTTGCACCAGACATCGAGACCCTTGATGTGATCGCTGTGCTCATGAGTAATGAGAAGAGCCGAGACGTTGTCTGCCGAGAGCCCCAGTTCTGCCATGCGCTTTAATGTCTCGCGGCGAGACAGTCCGTCATCGACCATAATGAGCCCCTGCGGGCCCTCGATGAGTGCGCAGTTGCCTTTAGAGCCACTGCCGAGGATATGAAGGTGCAGGCGAGACATAAGATTCCAAAGGATACAATGGGTGCGGATGAATAGAGGAGGAAGCGAATGCCAACGGTATCACAGCATTACGGACACCATGCCGCGCCTGGGGCAGTCGATGAGACCCGGACGAGACAGCAGGCTGCTCCTGTCGTGCTCATGGTATCAGGCGGCGCGGACTCGACGGCACTGCTTCTTATGGCGTGCACATCAAAGCTGGATATCCAAGACGGACGCGGTGTTGCCCCCATCGCGCGCGAGCGACTGCACGTGCTGCATGTGAACCATCATCTGCGCGGCAAGGCGTCCGATGGCGACGAGGCCTTTGTGCGTGAGCTCTGCGCACAATATGGTTTACCGCTGTGTGTCGAGCATGCATATTTTGATGATGAATCGGGCAATATCGAGGCGGCTGCCCGCGAGGTACGCTATGCCGCGGCGCGAAGGTATGTTCGCGAGCTCTGCGCCCAGACGGGGGCACCGCGAACGGCGGCTCGTATCTGCACTGCGCACACGTCTTCGGATCGCGCGGAAACGTTTTTGATGAACGCGATTAAGGGTTCGGGGCCCGCTGGCCTATCGAGCATTCCTCGCCGGAGGAATATCGTGGTGCGTCCCTTGCTCGACCTGACTCACGGCGAGCTGGTGGGCTATCTGCAGGTACATGGTCAGCCATGGCGTGAAGACGAGAGCAATGAGGATATCTCGTATCTGCGAAACTACGTGCGCCATCGAGTGATGCCGGTGGTGGCGCAGCGCAACGCGAGCGTCTGCAAGACGATTGGCGCCGCCTGCGAGATCTTAGGCGATGAGGACGCGTTTTTGTCTCAGCTTTCGGCACAGGCGTTTCGAAGCTGTTTGCGCAAAGAGGCAGCGGGCGCGCTGGTGCTCGATGCCAGGCGCCTTGCTGCGGCCGAGGTGGTAATCGCGCGGCGCATCGTGCGACTGGCGATCAAACGCATCGATCCGGATGCTCGCCCCGAGATGCGACATGTGGAGCGAGTCCTTTCCTGCGTTGCCGAGGGTGCCGGCTCGGTCACGCTTCCGGCGGGGATTGACGCACGCATTGAGTTTGGCATGCTGGCGTTTAAGGCGCCGGCGGCTCGCGAGGGCCTGGTCGCGGACTGGGTTACCGTACCCGGTCGTTTGCCGTTGGGCGGGGGACGTATGCTGGTCACAGAACCGATGGCCGTTGAGCCGGGATGCGATATCGTGCGCCGCGCCCGTGAGCTCGCGGCTGCCGGGGAAGTGACAGCTTTGGTAGACGCGGCTGCCCTGGGTTTTGCCGACAGCGATAGTGAGCGGATCCTGGCGGGCTCACGTGGCGAGATCCCTGCAGAGGCGCGATTGGCGCGCCTGTGGGTGGACGGTCCCGCACCGGGAGACGTGATGTGCCCGTTAGGAATGAGTGGCCGAAGCAAGAAGGTATCCGACTTGCTAGGCGAGGCTCGCATTCCCGTTTCCGAGCGCGCCGGCGTGCCCGTGGTGAGGACGGCGCCGGGAGGTGCCGTGGTGTGGGTCGCCGGAGTTCGCGCGGACGAACGTTTTAAATGCACGGCGGCGACGCGTGTGGCTTATCTGCTTCGCGTGGTTGACGCGGATTAGCCCCTCGCACCAGCTGTTCTGTGCGGCGTTGACGGTATTCCCGCGCTGATGGTGCGCGGGCTGGAAAATATACCCCGTGCGCTGCTAGAATGTGTAGTTCGCGTCCATACGGCGGTGTGTGGGCGATTAAGCACAAGAAAGGGTTGTCATGGCTTCTCAACATCCGGATATCGAGAAGGTTCTGTTTACGCAGGAGGATATCGACGGCATCGTTTCTCGCCTGGGCGAGGAGATCACTCGCGACTACGCGGGTAAGGATCTGGTGCTGATCGCGGTTCTGCGCGGTGCCGTTGTCTTTATGGGCGACCTGATGCGCAAGATTGAGCTACCGACCAACATCGATTTCATGGCTGTTTCGAGCTATGGCGACGGTGTGAAGTCTTCGGGCATCGTGCGTATCATTAAGGATCTGGATATCGACATCCGTGGTCGCGACGTGCTGATCGTCGAGGACATTCTGGACTCGGGCCTGACCCTCAAGTACCTGATGAAGAACCTCGAGAGCCGCAAGCCCGCTTCGCTGGAGGTCGCTGCCTTCCTGTGGAAGGACGTTGAGGACCGCACCTCGGCCATCACGCCCAAGTATGTTGGAACCCATTGCCCCGATGCCTTTGTGGTGGGCTACGGCCTCGACTATGCCGAGCGCTATCGTAACCTTCCGTATCTGGGCATTTTGAAACCGGAGGTTTATTCGTAAGATGCCCGACGACCATAACGATAACAATTCCCAGACTCCCCGGGAGCCTAAGATCCCGGGGATGCCCGGAGGCAAGAAGCCCACGCGTACGGGCTGGCTGTATTTTATTTTGGCTTGCGCGCTTCTGGGCTACGCCTTCTTTAACATGGGCTCCGGCTTTGCCAATTCCAGCAATACCGTTAAGCTCGCGACGAGCGAGATGGTGAGCGCCATCAAGCAGGATCGCGTCGAAGATCTGACCTATACGGTTCAAGACGGAAGCGTGACGGGTCATTACTGGAAGACGAAGAAGGACAAGGGCGATACGAGCGAGCTCAAGAGCTTCTCCTCGACCTATGTCGGCTCCGATTCGCTTGCCGAGCTCATGGCGGAGCACCCCGATACCAAGTACATCGTCAACACCAACGATCCCGATTTTTGGGGCGACTTGGCGAGGAGTGTGCTTCCGACGATCGCCCTTATCGCCATCATGTTCTACTTTATGCGCCAGATGATGGGCGCCAACAACAGGAACATGCAGTTTGGCAAGACCAACGCCAAGACCAACGAGGCCACGCGCCCCAAGGTCAAGTTTGAAGACGTTGCCGGCGTGGACGAGGCAGTCGAGGAACTCGAGGAGATCCGTGACTTTTTGAGCGATCCGGACCGCTATCGCAAGCTGGGCGCCAAGATTCCGCGCGGCGTGTTGCTGGTGGGCCCTCCGGGCACCGGTAAAACGCTGCTGGCCAAGGCTGTAGCCGGCGAGGCGGGCGTGCCGTTCTTTAGCATCTCGGGTTCCGACTTTGTCGAGATGTTCGTGGGTGTCGGCGCCAGCCGCGTGCGTGACCTCTTTAAGGAGGCCAAGTCCCAGGCTCCGTCGATCATCTTCATCGATGAGATCGATGCTGTGGGACGTCAGCGCGGAGCTGGCTTGGGCGGCGGTCACGACGAGCGCGAGCAGACGCTCAACCAGCTGCTGGTCGAGATGGACGGTTTTGAGGAGAGCGAGTCGGTCATCCTGATCGCTGCAACCAACCGTCCTGACATCCTGGATCCGGCGTTGCTGCGCCCCGGTCGTTTTGACCGTCAGGTTACGGTTGACCGTCCGGATGTGAAGGGCCGCGAGCAGATCTTGCGCGTGCATGCCGAGAACAAGCCGATGGACGAGGACGTGAAGTTTGAGAAGCTCGCCCAGATGACCGTTGGCTTCACCGGCGCCGATCTGGCAAATCTGCTCAACGAGTCTGCGCTGCTGGCTGCCCGCCGCCATCGTTCCGTGATCTCGATGGACGAGGTCGAGGAATCGATGGAGCGCGTGATTGCCGGTCCGCAGCGCAAGGGTCGCGTGATGACCGAGGCCGAGCGCACCACGATCGCCTACCACGAGAGCGGCCATGCCCTGGTGGGTCACATCCTGGAGCACTCCGATCCGGTTCACAAGATCTCGATCGTCAGCCGCGGCCAGGCGCTGGGCTACACGCTGCAGCTTCCGCAGGAGGACCACTTCCTCAAGACCAAGAACGAGATGCTCGACGAGCTTGCCGTGTTCTTGGGCGGTCGCGTTGCCGAGGAACTCATGTGCGACGACATCACGTCGGGCGCGAGCAACGATCTGGAGCGCGCGACCAAGATGGCGCGCGAGATGGTCACGCGCCTGGGCATGAGCGAGGAGCTTGGAACGCAGGTGTTTGGTGAGGCGCAGCATCAGGTATTCCTGGGCCGCGACTACGCCGATCACCAGGATTACTCCGAGGAGACGGCGCGCCGCATCGACATCGAGGTCCAGCGCATTATGCGTGAGGCCCATCGTCGTGCGGTCGAGATTTTGGATGCCCGTCGCGACCAGCTCGATTTGATGGCCAAGGTGCTGCTTGAGCGCGAGACCGTCGAAGGCGACGCCGTGAATGCCCTGCTCGACAACGAGTGGGACGCCTACCTTGAGCGCGAGGGCGATATCCTGGCGGCCAAGGAGGAGCGCAATGCCAAGGCGGCCGGCATGCCGACCAAGAAGCGTGCGCCTCGTATGAGCGAGGAGGAGCTGGCGGCCGATGCCGCGGCATTTGCGCAGGCGGCCATGCAGGAGGATGCCGAAGCCGCATCCGATGATGCCGGCGATGACTGTGCCGTCAATGCCGGTGCCGACACCGACGCCGACAAATAGCCTTTGTGGCGAAAGCCTCTGCGGGGAAACCTGCGGAGGCTTTTTCTTTTTGTTGATTGGGAACAGACTTAAATGAGCGTTTTCACGCATTTAAGTCTGTCCCCAATCAACATTGCTGCGGCGCTTTGCTCGGCTAAAGCGTACAATAGCGCCTATGTGAAAGGGGAACAGATGATCAACGAAACTATGTATGCTCGCGGTGCGGAAAGCTCCATCATCCGCGAGATTTTTAGCTATGGCCTTGAGCGCAAGGCGCAGATTGGTGCGGAAAATGTATTCGATTTTTCGCTGGGTAACCCGAGCGTTCCGGCGCCCGCTGCCGTGGCGGAGTCCATTAAGAAGGCCTTGGAGCTGCCGAGTGACCAGCTGCACGGATACACGCCCGCACCGGGCCTGCCGCAGTGCCGTACCGCCGTGGCTGAGTCGCTCAACCGCCGCTTTGGTACGAGTTATGAGGGCAAGGATGTCTTTATGACCGTGGGCGCCGCGGCTTCGCTCACCTGCACGCTCAACGCCGTTACGAACCCGGGCGATGAGGTTATCGTCATTGCACCGTACTTCCCGGAGTATCGCGTGTGGATTGAGAAAGCCGGCTGTACGTGTGTTGAGGCGCTCGCCAATGAAGATACGTTCCAGCTGAGTGTGGACAACGTGCTCAAGGCGATTACCGATAAGACGACTGCCGTCATCATCGACTCGCCGAATAACCCGACCGGCGCCGTGTATACGCGCGACACGCTGACGCGACTGGCCAATGTTCTGCGCGAGGCCAACGCTCAGCGCGATCCCGAGAATCCGATTATGCTCATCTCGGATGAGCCGTACCGCGAGATCGTGTACGGTGCCGAGGTGCCTTGGGTGCCCTCGATCTACGAGCACACCATCGTGTGCTACTCGTATTCCAAGTCGCTGTCGCTGCCGGGTGAGCGCGTGGGGTGGATCTTGGTTCCCAACACCAATCCGCAGGCTGCCCGTCTGATGCCGGCTGTTGCGGGCGCTGCCCGTACGCTGGGTTTTGTATGCGCACCGGCACTCTTCCAGCGCGTAATCATCGATTGCATCGATGAGCCGAGCGATGTCGAGGCCTATGCGCGCAACCGCACCGCGCTTACCGACGCACTAGCGGAGTATGGCTACACCTATGTTGAGCCGGATGGCGCGTTCTACCTATGGGTGAAAGCGTTGGAGCCCGATGCGAATGCGTTCTGTGAGCGCGCAAAGAAGTATGAGTTGCTTGCGGTTCCCTCGGACAGCTTTGGTATGCCGGGTTGGTTCCGCCTGGGCTATTGCGTGAGCTACGAAACGATTGTCAATTCGCTACCCGCTTGGAAACAGTTGGCGGACGAGTATCGTTAAAAGTAAAGCGCTCTGCCTACAATGTTTTACGTGAAACGGGGTTTGGTGTTAAGCCGGACCCCGTTGTCATGGACGTTGTGTCTTTGGGATGGAGTGGTTTTACGACTATCGAAGGCTATGCGTACAATGAATATAAGCGACGGCCGTGCCAGATAAGGAGACCTGATGCCCTACCTGCTTTCTTGTGACATTCATACCCATACGATGTTCTCTGCGCATGCATATTCGACCATTGAGGAGAATGTGTACTGGGCGGCAGAGCGTGGTCTGCAGGTGCTCGGATCTGCCGACCATTTGAGCTCTATGGTTACGGCTTGCCCCAATGACCTGCGCAGTTACCAGTTCTTTATCAACCAGGATATCTGGCCGCGCATTTGGAGCGGCGTGCTGGTGCTGCGTGGTGCCGAGGCCGATATCGTTTCGCTGGACGGAAGCCTGTTTGGCGAGGACACTCTTGTCACGCTCGATATTGCCGGCGATTCGTACAGCCGTCAGCATTCGCTGTTCGATTTGGTTACGCGTAATTTGGATTATTTGGTTGCAAGCGTGCATAATCCGCAGATTGCCGAGGGCGCGACGCTGGCCCAGACGACCGAGATGTATATCAATGCCCTGGAGCACCCCAAGGTGTTCATGCTGGGTCACACGGGGCGTTCGGGCGTGCCGTTCGATATCGACGAGGTGCTGTTGGCAGCTAAGGCCAAGCACAAGATTATTGAGATCAACAACCATAGTCTTGAACACGGTGTCGACACTGAGCATTGGGCCGTATGCCGCAAGATCGCCGAGCGCTGCGCCGAGCTGGGCGTGGGCATTGGCGTTTCGACCGATGCGCACATTGGCATGGCAATTGGTAAGCTCGATTACGCTCGCAAGATGCTCGACGAGATTCACTTCCCGTTGGATCTGATCGTGACGCGCGATCGCGAGACGCTGCTGCGCGAGATGGCGGCAGCCGGCGTGTGCGACCTGTGCAAGGGGATGTAGCGGAATTTATAAACCAAGCGAAGGGGGCGGCCCAGACGGGTCGCCCCCTTTCTTGTCCCAAAAATCTACTGAGGTTGGTTAGCGGCGTTCGAGGACCGCTACGGTTTCGGTGTGGTCGGTGTGAGGAAACATGTCGACGGGCGTGATCTTGAGCAGGCGATAGCCTCCGTCGAGAAGCTGATGCAGGTCGCGCTCTTGAGTCACGGGGTTGCAGCTGATATAGGTGATGCAGCGCGGCTTAAGCGCGCAGGCAGCTTCGAGGAACTCGGGGGTAGAGCCGGCGCGCGGCGGATCGATGGAAAGGACATCGACCCGCTCGTTGTTGTCGGCGGCATCTAGGACGTAGTCGGTGGCATCGTCGGCCATAAACCAAGCGCTGCGGGTGAGGCCGTTGAGCTCGGCATTGCGGCGTGCGTCGGCAATGCCCGCCGGGTTGCGCTCCACACCGAGCAGCATGATGCCGATCCCCTTGTTCTGGGCATCTTTAGCTGCGCAAAGACCGATGGTACCGCTGCCACAGTAGGCATCCATGAGTACGTCGCCCTGTTGCAGGTCCATGCCGTCAATCGCGAGCTGATAGAGCTGCTCGGTCTGCTGCGGATTGGTCTGATAGAACGCGGTGGGGGAGATATCGAATTCGCAACCGAGCAGCTGGTCGCGCATGCACTCGGCGCCATAGACGATACGAGTCTCCTCGCCCAAGATGGCGTTACCGGGACGGCCATTGATATTTTGGGCAACGGTGACGATATGCGGATCGAGTGCCGCCACGGCTTCAAAGAACTCCTGCGCATGCGGTAAGTCACGCTGGGCGGTCACGAGCGTAACCATGACCTGGTCGGTACGCCAACCGCAGCGGACGACGGCATAGCGGAGCAAGCCCAGATGCTTGTCCTCGTTAAAGGCGGGAATGTGCAGGCGCTCAGCTTCACGCGCGATGCTGTTAAGAATTTGTCGGGCGCCCGGTGCCTCGACGGGGCATTCGGGAACAGCAACGATTCTGTGCGTGCCGCGCTCAAAAAAGCCGCAGCGGACAGCGCCCTCTTTGCCGGGGGCAAAGGGAGTGGCGGCCTTATGGCGAAAACCGCGCGGCGCAGGATATTTGCCCGGGTCGCCCAGGGTGACACCCATGCCACGAATAGGATCTACAGCAATGCCCTCACGCTCACAAAGCGAAGCAAAAAGCTCCTCCATAGCAGCCTGCTTGGCGGCGAGCTGCTTCTTATAAGGACGATTGAGCGCCGTACACCCACCGCAAGCTTTCATGATGGAACAAGGAGACTTGGAATCAACGGCCTTACGCGCAGACGGAACCGGATTCTTATACGGGCGCTTGGAGCGATTCTGAGATGCCTTATCCTCGTTCCGACGAGAGCCGGGACGCTTGGCCTTAGCCTTGCCCTTAGCCGATTTGCTTTTTGCAGCTTTAGAAGACTTGGATTTCGTAGAAGATTCCTCCTCCTTCGACCCCTCAACCGTCTCCACCAAAGCACGACGAGCCCTACGCTCCGCACGAGATTCTGCCATCAATAACTCCACTAATTCATGAATTAAAGCTGCAAGTATTGTACCGTGCCAAGCCAGCAGACGATATGCAAGCGGTTTAATCGTGTCAGCGATAAGCCCAACGACGGTTGCCCGCCGCGTGAGGGGTGTGGGGGTTAAGTTTATCGCGAGTTCCGCACGAACAGGAGGCCACTTAATGTGGCCTCCGTCGTGAGCAGGACTGTAGAGCAGGAAACTTAACCCCCACACCCCTCACGCGGCGGGCAAACTCGCCTTGTACTCCATCTCACTAAAGTGTATGATTCTGGACGTTACACGACTCACTTTACTTAACTAAAGTGCCATCAAGGGGGAATACCATGAATACCGATATGTCTCGTCGTCAGTTTGTTGGTCTAGCCGGCTCGCTCGCCACGGTGCTTGGCCTTGGTCTTGTCGGTTGCGGCGGTGGTGCCGGCAAGGGCTCCGCTGCTGGCTCTGCCGCGGCCAAGGATGTGAAGGGCGCTGCGGAGTCCAAGAAGCTCGTGGTGGGCTTTGATAAGTCCTATCCTCCGTACGGCTTTGTGGGCGATGACGGTGAGTACACGGGCTTTGACCTCGACCTTGCCAAGGCCGTTGCCGATAAGCAGGGCTGGGAAGTCGATTACGAGGCCATCGATTGGGATGCCAAGGACACGCTGCTCAACTCCGGCGCCATCAACTGCATCTGGAACGGCTTTACCATGGAGGGCCGCGAGGACGACTACACGTTCTCCGAGCCGTACATGCTCAACGAGCAGGTGCTGGTGGTAAAGAAGGATGCAGGCATCAAGAGCTGGGACGATCTTGCCGGCAAGACCGTGATTACCCAGGCCGATTCCGCTGCGCAGGATGTGCTTGAGGGTGACCAGAAGGATCTGGCGGCGACGTTTGCCACGCTCGACACCATCGGTGAGTACAACACGGCGTTTATGCAGCTCGAGAGCGGCGCGGTCGATGCCGTGGCTTGCGACCTTTCGATTGCCCAGTATCAGCTTGCCGCCAAGCCCGATGCTTATACGCAGCTTGATGAGCCGCTGTCCAGCGAGCACTACGCTGTCGGTTTTAAGGAGGGCGACACCAAGTCGGCCGATGCCGTGACCGAGTCGCTCAAGGCGCTCTACGAGGACGGCACGGTCAAGGACCTCTGCGATAAATATTCAAGCTATGGTTTGTCTTTCGATAATTGGGTGCTCAAGTAATGTCTATTCAGGTCATGATGCAAATGCTTGGCCAGGGTTTCTTGGTCAGTTTGCAGTTGTTTGTGCTGACGCTGTTGGGGTCGATTCCGCTGGGAATCCCCGTGGCGTTTATGCGCATGAGCAAAATCGCGCCGCTTCGCTGGATTGCGCGCATCTACATTTCGATCATGCGCGGTACGCCGCTCATGCTGCAGATGTTTGCCATCTACTTTGCCCCGTATTACGTGTTTGGCATTTCGCTCACGCCCGATTCCAAGTGGACGGCGTGCGTCGTAGCGTTCATCATCAACTACGCCGGTTACTTTGCCGAGATCTATCGCTCGGGCCTGCAGTCCATTCCGCGCGGTCAATACGAGGCCGCCGAGGTGCTGGGCTACTCGCGCCTGCAGACGTTTTTGTACATTGTGATGCCGCAGGTTGCCAAGCGTATTCTGCCGGCGATGGGCAACGAGATCATCACGCTGGTCAAGGACACGTCGCTGGCGTTTGCCATCGGCGTGGGGGAGATGTTCTCGACGGCCAAGGCGCTGGTCGCCTCGCAAGTGAGCATGGTGCCGTTTGCGATTGCGGCGTTGATCTACTGGGTCTTTAACTTTGTGGTCGAGATGCTGCTGGGCGCCGCCGAGAAAAAATTGGATTACTACCATGATTAATTCGGTAATGAATATATCGAACGCGCGTAAGGCGTTTGGCGGCAATGAGGTGCTCAAGGATATCTCGCTCGAGGTAAAGCGTGGCGAGGTCGTGGCGATTATCGGGCCTTCGGGTGGCGGCAAGTCCACGCTGCTGCGGTGTGCCACGCTGCTCGAGACACTCGACGGAGGCTCGCTCTCGTTTGGTGACCTTGCCGTTGCGACGGATGCGGGTTCGGGCGCGGTCTATGCGAAGGGCGATGTGCCCAAGCGGGCACGCTCGCGATTCGGCTTGGTGTTCCAAAATTACAACCTGTTCCCGCACTATACCGTGATGAAAAACATCATCGATGCGCCGATCCGCGTGCTTAAGCGCCCGCGCGAGCAGGCGGAAGCTCGTGCGCGCGAGTTGATCGCGCAGATGGGGCTTACGGGCAACGAGAACAAGGTTCCGTGTGAGCTTTCGGGCGGTCAGCAACAGCGCGTGAGTATTGCCCGCGCCCTGGCGCTCGATCCGGAAATCTTATTCTTTGACGAGCCAACCTCGGCACTCGATCCCGAGCTGACGGCCGAGGTGCTGCATGTCATTAAAGACCTTGCCGCGCAGAATATGACGATGGTAATCGTGACCCACGCGATGCAGTTTGCGCGCGATGTTGCCGACCGCGTGGTCTTTATGGATGGCGGCCGCATTGTCGAGGAGGGTCCTGCCGAGCAGGTCATCGACCATCCGCGTGAGCAGCGCACCCGTGAGTTCTTGAGCCGTATCGAGGGATAGGCTCAGGTATTTACTCAACTATTAATTGAGGCGAAGCCGTCGCAGGTCTTACGGTCTGTGGCGGCTTTTTGTTTGCATCGACGGGGTTCAATAATCGCCTCACAAGCTTGTCTCTTCCTCTCGCCGCCTGTATTCATACGTGCGCCGAAAGGTATGCATGGACGGCCGCCCGTGAGGGTAGGGTGGTGGCATAGGACATTTGGAGGGTGAGTCGGCTCGGTTGCCGACCATGCTGCTCCCGGGATGGCACCGACCGCGAACTCTCCCCGTTGGCGTCGCGCATTGCGCGCGGCCCTGCAAGGAGGTCATCATGGGTGCTCCCAAGACCGGCAATGTAAGGAACGTGGTGCTCGTAGGCCAAGGCGGGGTGGGCAAGACTTCACTCGCCGAGGCCATGCTCCACCTTTCCGGCAAGACCGCCCGCCTGGGCGGCCACGACGGCACCAAGCCCACGCTCGACTATGACCCTGAAGAGGTCAAGCGTTCATTCTCCATCTCGACGACCATCGCGCCGATCGACTGGAAGGGCGCGCGCATCAATGTGCTCGATGCCCCGTGCTACCCCGATTTTATCGGCGACGCCTTTGCCGCGATGAGCGTCTGCGAGACGGCTCTGTTTGTGGTCGACGCCGAGGCCGGCCCGCAGCCTACGACGGTTAAGCTCTGGTATGCCGCCGAGGACCTGCGCCTGGCGCGTGCGGTGTTCGTAAACCGCCTGTCGCGCTCCGAGGCCAGCTTTGCGACCACGATGGACCTGCTGCAGGAGCGCTTTGGCACGCGCCTGGGCGCCGTGACCCTTCCCTGGGGCGAGGGCGAGGACTTTGACGGCATCATCGACCTGGTGCGCATGAAGGCGCGCCATTGCAACGGCACCGAAGCCGTTGAGTCGGAGATTCCCGAGGAGTATCGTGCCCAGGCCGAGGAAGCCCATGACCATCTGTGCGAGCTGGTGGCCGAGGCCGACGACGAACTGATGATGAAGTACTTGGAAGGCGAGGAGACGCTGACGCAGGAGGAGCTTGAGGGCCTGCTGTCGAAGGCGATTGCCGAGCGCATCTTTGTGCCGGTCTTTGCGGGCGATTGCATTAAGGAGCAGGGCGTCAACTCGCTGATGGACGACATCGCGACGTACTTCCCGGCGCCGACCGACTACGGCGAGATGCCGCTTATCGACGGCGATTCGCTCAAGATTTCGAGTGACGATGATCGTCCGGTGGCGTTTGTGTTTAAGACCCTGGCCGATCTGCAGCAGGGCCGCATCAGCTTTATCAAGGTGCTGACGGGTACGCTTGAGCCGGGCCTTGAGCTGGTCAACGCGCGCACGCGCAAGGGCGACCGTCTGGCTCACCTGTATGTGATGTGCGGCCGCGACATGACCGAGGTCGGTCACGCCTATGCCGGCGACATTATCGTGGCACCCAAGCTGGCGGCCGAGACGGGCGATACGCTCTCGATTACCGGCAAGGTCGAGGCTGCGGCGTTTAAGTTCCCCAACTCGCAGTACCGCATTGCCATCGAGGCCGAGAACCGCGGCGATGAGGAAAAGCTCTATACGTTTATCGAGAAAGCATGCAAGGCCGATCCGACCATGAGTATCGACCGCGACGAGGAGACGGGCCAGACTATCATCTCCGCCGTGGGTGAGGCGCAGGTTTCGGTGCTGCTCAACCGTCTGGAGGATCGCACCAAGGTCGTGGCCAAGAGCGTGCCGATCCGCATTCCGTATCGCGAGACCATCCGCCGCACGGCGAGCGCCCAGGGCCGCCACAAGAAGCAGACCGGTGGTGCCGGTCAGTATGGCGACTGCTGGCTACGCGTGGAGCCGCTCATTGGGCCCGACGGCACGAGCGACGGCTACGAGTTTGTGGATGAGGTCGTGGGCGGCCGCATTCCGCGCTCGCTGATCCCCGCCGTGGACAAGGGCGTCCAGGAGACCATGAAGGACGGCATCATTGCCGGCTATCCGCTCACGGGCATTCGCGTGGCTGTGTACGACGGCTCGTATCACAGCGTCGACTCCAACGAGATGGCGTTCCGCGCGGCGGCTCGCATCGGCCTGCGCAAGGCGTGCGCCGATGCCGACCCGGTGGTGCTGGAGCCCATCGAGGAAATCACGGTGACTATTCCCGAAAGCTACGCCGGCGCTGTGATGGGCGACATCTCGGCATCGCGCGGTCGCGTGACGGGCATGGAGACCGATGAGTGCGGCGACACCGTGGTCATTGCCCAGGCGCCGCTGGCAGAGCTGACGGATTATTCAACGCGTCTGCGCTCTATCACGCGCGGCACGGGCGACTTTACCATGAAGCCCGCCGGCTACGAGCAGGTGCCTTATGACGTTCAGGCCAAGCTGGTCGAGCGCTATGAGGAGGGCCGCGCCAAGTAGCGTGTGGTTTTGCCTGCAACATACATGCCGATGCAAGGGCCGCTCTGGGCAATCCAAGGCGGCCCTTTTTGATCCCTAGGGGACAGAGGAAAACGGATCATGTTAGGTTTGGGGCAGCTTGGTCGGCCCTAGTCTCCCGAGGCTTGATTGCGGCCGGTAGCGTAGTCGATCTGCACATGCGGCTGCAGGTTGTAGCAGTACACGTGGAAGCACAGGGTCTTTCCGTGGTCCTCGACCGATTGCGCCTCAAGGCGCACGCCGCGGCAGACAAGTTCTTCTTCGTTGTACATGGGCGTGACACGGTAGAGCACGTGGTTGCCCGTGTCGTGGATGTAGCCGAGAATCTGCTCTTCAAACGGCAGCATGCCCGTCTCGTTGAGATAGCGCGTGCCGGTGAGGAGATTTTTGCGGTTGGCGTTTTCGCCGCAGAGCGACCAGGCGATAAGGTGGCAGCGGTTGTAGAGGCTCTGGCCCGGAATAAAGTCGTAGCGCTGCTGGTGCCAACCGGCAGGATGGATACGCGAGATATCGCCGCGCTCGCCTTGACCGAGTGATTCGGGGCCCACGCAGGCGAGTGCTTTGCGGGTGCGGCCCAGGCTGTCGAGCTTGGAGAACTTCTTAAAGCAGCCCTCTTCTGTAGCGCGCTCGTATTCATCGAGCGTGAATGATGGTGTGCCGAGCGGGTGCGTGCTGTCGGCGCGAAGGGCAACGTAGGGGTTGCCGGCGTAGTCGGGAATGCTGCTGAGATAAACACCGCGGGCGCGGTTGAGGTCGGGGTTTTCGACCTCGTCGATGGGGGTGGCGGCACTGTCCTCGGAAACGTCGTCATCGGTGTCGGTCGCGGCGGAATCGGAGCCATCGCCAGAGTCCTGGCTGTTTTGAGGGTCCGCCGCGCTCGCCGTTCCCGATTCGAGCCGAGCGACCAGGTCTGCCTCGTCGTCGGTGCGGCTGGGACTCTCGTTTTGTTTTTCGGCCAGAGCTGCCGCCTGTTCATCACTTTGCGGCGACAACAACTTGGGCGCTCCGTCGAGCGACCCTGTGAACAGCGCAAACCCCAGCACCACGGCGGCGCCGATGGAAAGTACTTGCTTGTAGGCGGACTTGCGCGACATTGCGGCTCCTGGATGGACGGTTGGGAATCTACCAGTCTAGCAGGAGCCGGCAGGGGCCGTTCTGTCGAACAAATACTCAAGATTTGGGATAGACGCTACTGATTCATTTGCCTCATATGGAGCTGCGGCGGTTGTGGATGTGGGGCTATTCGGCGTTTCCCAAGATAAAACCCGCCAAAATAAACCTGTCCCTTTTTGGCAGGTTACTGATTCATGGCACCGTGGATGTAGGGGGTGACCTCGGGGGAGATATGGTCGCAGCCCAGCTCGCGCAGCGCGGACTCGATGGCGGCGGGCAGCAGGGTCTTGCCCTTGTCGTCGACGGCGGCACCGCCGAGGGTGGCAATCTTGGCGACATCTGCGGGTGCGGCCTCGATATGCATGCAGCCGCCGACCAAGCGCGCGCGTACCTGTGCCAGATCAAGATCGTGCAGGTAATCCTCGCAGGCGCGGATTAAATCGACTTTCTCGCGCGTAAGCTCCTCGCCCGTGGGGACGCGGGTGGCAAGACATGCTCCCGCCGGTAGGTTCCAAACGGGATAGCCCCATGCGCGCAGCAGCTCGCGCTCTTCGTCCTTGGTAAAGCCGACCTCCATAAGGGGTGAGCGTACGCCGAGCTCTTCTGCCGCGCGCATGCCGGGGCGGTAGTCACCGCGATCGCTTGCATTGCTGCCATCGATGACGGTGGGAAAGCCGAGCGACTTGGCGTGGTTGACGATGGCGGTAAAGCCGGCGTGCTTGCAGTGGTAGCAGCGATTAGCATCGTTGCAGGCTACTTGGGGGAGCTGCAGCTGATCCACCGAAAGATTGAGCACGGGGAGCTTAAAATGTGCCCCTTCATTGGCTTGTCCATCAACGGACCGCTCAAACGAAGCCTGCTCGGGCGTGCCGATGAGCGGCGTGGTGAGATGGACGAGGAGGGTATTGGTAGGCATGATGCGGGCGCATACGGCGGCCAAAAAGCTGCTGTCAACGCCGCCGGAAAACCCGATAGCCACGCGCCCGTATGCCAAAAGCAGCTGTTCGAGCGCCGATAGCTTGTCTTGAAGCTCCTCTGCGGGTGCCGTGGTGTCTAAAATCATGAAACGATCCTTATCGTTGAGTGCTCGATCGAAAACTATAATCCTAATGCGTTACTTGCCATAAGACTTCTATCTGTGTAACGAAAGTGCAATATGGCATATACGTTATATACAAGTTGCCAAATGCGGTAGAGTTGCAGCAACGCGACAGCGAGAGTCGATGGGGGACCGATATGATCAAGGCTGTAATTTTTGACATGGACGGAACGCTGGTCGATACCGAGCGTTTGGGCATTAAGGCATGGAAGGCGGGCGCTGCCGAGCTGGGGGTCGCGATTGATGAAGCGCTGATCCATCAGTTTATCGGTCGCACGCTGCCCGATGTTATGGACATCCTCGATAAGCATTACGGCAGCCACGAAACCACCGAGGCGATCTATCGTCGCCACAAGGAGATTCGCGACGAGATGGTCAAGACCGAACTGGAACTTAAGGCCGGCGCCGCCGAGTGCCTAGACGAGCTGCTAGCTGCGGGCTATCACGTGGGCCTAGCGACGTCGTCGCGCCTCGTTACGGCCGAGCGCAACCTTAAGATGGTCGGTCTTTTTGACAAGTTTGAAACGGTAACGTGTGGCGAGGACGTCGTGCACGGCAAGCCCGACCCCGAGATGTATCTGCTCGCCTGCGAGCGTGCGGGCTTTGCCCCCGAGGAGTGCGCCGTGGTCGAGGATTCGCGCAATGGTTGCGTCTCGGGCATCACGGCCGGCTGCCACGTCTTTGCCGTCCCCGATATTGTGCCGCTGCCGCAGGACGTGGTGGATGGCTGCGAGGCCGTGCTCGATACGTTGTTCGACCTGGCGGCGGCAATCAAGACTGTGCGCTAGAAAATTGCGGCGTTGAAACGAGCGATTGCTCACGTTTGCGCTTAAGCAAAAGGGGTCCGGCAATGGTCGGGCCCCTTTTGCTTAAGCGACGACTTAGCATACTCGCGGGCGTGCTATAGATACGCACCGAGGTTGATGGCCGTGGCGTCGGTCTGGCTGCTTGCCTGGGTGCTGGCGCGTTCCAGTAGGAACGGACGTACCAGTTCTTGGCGGTTGATATCCTCGGCGGCGACTGCGGTGACGGTACGCACTGCGGAGCCGACACGGATATGCTTGATCTTTGCCTGGGCCTTGTTCTCGATTTGCTCCATCAGCAGTTGGACACCCTTGCGGCCAATCTCGTAGCCCGGGGGCGCTACCGTAGTGAGCGGGACCGATCCGCTCCAAGCGAGCGGGTTGCCGTCGCATCCGGCCACGCGTACTTGCCCGGGGACAGAGATGCCCTTGTCGACCAGTGCCGAAACGACGCCCGAGGCCAACACATCGGTCAGGCCGACGACAAAATCGGGACGTTCGTCCGCGGGGCGCTCGGCGATTTGGGCACCGATGCCGTAGCCGTCGGCAGCGGTATTCCATTCGCCGGCGTCGATGACTTCGATCTTGATATCGGGGTGCAGGGCGAGCGCCTTATGAATGCCAAGGACGCGCAGGGTGAGTTGCATAAATGCTGCTCGGCCGACGACGACAATATGGTGCGCGCCGCGGGCGATGGCGAGCTCGGCAATGATGCGACCCTGGGCCTCATTGTCGGCCGCTACGTAGTAGCCGGGCTCGGAGCAATGGATGTCCAGATGGACGATCGGCACGGGCATCTTGGTCATGGCGGGGTGCCAGTCGGGGGATGCCATGGGCTGAACCATGACGCCGGACATCTGGGTGCCCATAAAGTAGCGCAGGTAATGATCCTCGAGAATATCGTCGTTATCGGCGTTGGCGATGAGCAAGTCGTAGCCGTGCTTGCGGGCCTCGTTGTGGGCGCCGCTGGCGATTTGGAGCGAAAAGCCGTGATCGAGACGGGGGAGCACCAGGCCAAAGGACTTGGTGGCGCCGCCCGCGAGCTGTCGGGCGCTTTGGTTGGGCAGGTAGCCAAGGCGATTGATGGTCTCGTTGATGAGCTTGAGGGTCTCGGGTCGCAGCTTTTCGGGGTGGTTGAGCGCGTTGGAAACCGTGCCCAACGAAACCCCGGCCTCGCGCGCGACGTCGCTGATTTTTACCTTTGCCATAGCGGCCCCTTTGATGCGTTTCAAGTACAAGCCAGATTGTAGCATCCCAAACCTACCAAAAAGGGACAGGTTTATTTTGGCAGGTTTTATCTGGGGAAACGCCGTTGCCAGCGCGACCACCACGAAGGGGGCAGGTACCTTTGTGGTGGTTTGGACCGGCTGGACGTGTGTGCATCGAGTGGTATCTAAGTTGAGGTACCACTTCTGGTATATCAGCTTGCGTTTGCGTGAGTACAATACTCGAACGTTATGCGTCTCAGCGCCCCCTGTGCGTGGACGTTTTGCAGTCAAGCGGACGAAGGGATTTATCCTATGTGCGGAATTGTCGGCTACACCGGCTCTGATATTGCAAAGAACATCCTGGTCACGGGCCTCAAGCGTATGGAGTATCGCGGCTATGACTCCTCGGGCGTCGCGCTCGAGGTGGGCGAGGGCGCCGCGGCGCACCTCGATGTCATCCGCCGCGTGGGTAAGGTCGCGGGCTTGGAGAGCGAGCTTTCCAATATCGACAGCGACGCTACCTGCGGTATCGGCCACACCCGTTGGGCCACCCACGGCAAGCCCTCCGTCGTTAACGCTCACCCCCACACCAGCTGCGACGGTCGTATCGCCATCGTCCACAACGGCATCATCGAGAACTTCGCCGAGCTGCGCGAAGAGTTGGAGGGTCGCGGCCACCACTTTAAGAGCGAGACCGATACCGAGGTCTTCGCGCATCTGATCGAAGAGGCCTATGCCGAGACGCACGACCTGATGGCCTCCGTGCGCGAGGCTTGCACCCACGTGGTCGGTGCCTATGGTCTGGCCGCCGTGTGCGCTGACGAGCCCGGCGTGATCGCCGTGGCCCGCAAGGATTCCCCGATCGTAGTCGGTGTGGGCGAAACCGGCTCCTATGTTGCTTCCGATGTCATAGCGCTCATCGACGCCACCCGCGATGTCGTGGTGCTCGAGGACGGTCAGTTTGCCAAGCTCACGCCCGCAGGCGTCGAGTACACCGACGAGGCCGGCAACGTTATCGAGCCCAAGGTCACCCACATCGATTGGGACCTGGACATGGCAGAAAAGGGCGGTTATCCCGACTTTATGCTCAAGGAGATTCACGAGCAGCCGCGCGTCGTGCGCGACACGCTGGTTGGTCGTATGACGCCGGCCGGCGAGCTCGACATCGACGAGCTGGGCCTTTCGCTCGAGGAGCTCAACGACATCGACCGCGTCTACGTGATCGCTTGCGGCACCAGCTATCACGCTGGCCTCATTGCCAAGAATCTCATTGAGGGCTGGGCTCGCATCCCCACCGAGGTGGAGGCGGCCAGCGAGTTCCGTTATCGCAATCCCATCATCACGCCGACGACGCTTGTCGTTGCCGTGTCCCAGTCGGGCGAGACGGCCGATACCCTTGCCGCCATTCGCGACGCGCGCATCAAGGGTGCCAAGGTCTTCGGCATCACCAACGTGGTGGGCAGCCCCGTGGCGCGTGAGAGCGACGGCGTCATCTACACCAAGGCCAACAAGGAGATCGCGGTCGCCTCGACCAAGAGCTTCATCGGCCAGGTCGTGAGCCTTACACTTTTGGCCCTGCTGCTGGCGCAGGTCAAGTACCGCTTGACCACCAAGCAGGCGCGCATGCTGTTCCGCGAGCTTTCCGATACGGCCGAGCAGATCCAGTGGATTTTGGATACCCAAACCGAGGCCGTTCATGAGGCTGCCCTGCTGTGCAAGGACGCGCAGTCGGCGCTGTTCGTGGGCCGTGGCATGGGTGCCGCTATTTCCTACGAGGGCGCGCTCAAGCTCAAGGAGGTCAGCTACCTGCACGCCGAGGCATATGCCGCCGGTGAGATGAAGCATGGCCCCATTGCCCTGATCGACCCGGGCTTCCCTGTCATCGCCGTGGCCACCAAGAGTGCCACCTACGACAAGACCGTGTCGAACCTTATGGAGTGCAAGGCGCGCGGCGCCAAGGTCATCGTCGTTGCCACCGAGGGCGACGAGGAGATCAACAAGATCGCCGACTGCATCATCCGCGTGCCGGCAGTCCGCGACGTGTTCAGCCCCATTACGGCGAGCGTTCCACTGCAGCTGCTCGCCCGCGAGGTCGCCATCCTGCGCGGCTGCGACGTCGACCAGCCCCGAAACCTCGCCAAGAGCGTGACCGTGGAATAACTAATATTCCGCCGTCCTAGCGACTAAGGCCCGGCTCCGCATCAAGACGGAGCCGGGCCTTTTTTGCATTTGACCAGATAAAACCTGCCAAAATGAACCTGTCCCTTTTTGGCAGGTTAGCGGAGCTTGCTGGTCTCGAAGTACTCGGGGAACTGGTCCAGAACCTCGGTCTGGTTGCGGAACATCATATGCAGGTGCTTGCTGACCAAAAAGCTCGCTTCGATGGGGTCGCGACCGGCGATAGCGCGGCGAATCTGCTTGTGTTCGTTCACGATGTCCTGATTGTCGAGAACCTGCGTGGCAGCGCGCAGCCAGCGGAAGCGCTCCAGGTCGGCATTGGTCTCTTCGAGCCACGACCACACGGTGCTGCGACATGCGATGCTAAAAATCATGTGATGCATAAGGTTGTCGCTCAAAAAGAAGCCGATGCGATCCTCTTCGGCCATGGCCTTTTCCTGCAGCGCGATGGCGCGGTCGAGCTGCTCGATGCCGGCCGACGTGGCGCGCGCACAGCACTCCACGATCACCTGCTTTTCCAGATGCTCGCGGATGTAACAGGCACTCTCGGCAAGGGTGAGGTTGATGGGCGAGACGTAGGTACCGCTCTGGGGCACGGTGCGCACCAGGCCTTCCTGCGCCAAACGAACCAAAGCCTCGCGCACAGGGGTGCGCCCCATATCTAGGTCGTCGCAAAGTTGCTTGACGCCCAGCTTTTCGCCCGGCTTGTAGTCCAGGTAGACGATTTTGCGTCGAATGGTGTGGTAGGACTGGTCCTGTAGGCTCGTTTCCTGCTCGCCGACGTGCATCGATTCTTCCATAGCGCCTCGCAACTGTTCTATCAAACTCATATGTCAGTTGTTAATTATGCCGCGAATCAGCTCTCCGCGGTGGGCAATTCGGCTGTTGCCTGAGAACTATTGCGGCATCTTAGTCTGTGTTTGCGCAAGGCTGCGCTCAATGTTGCCGTATCATAAGCCGTCGCAAACGTGAAATAGAAAGAAGGAATCCCATATGCAACTGGCAAATTTCGTACGCGAGCGCTGGAAAGGCGTCTTGTTCTGCCTGATCATCGCCATTCCCGCGACGTTGCTCGGCAAACAAATTGAAGTGGTCGGCGGTCCGGTGTTTGCCATCCTCTTTGGCATGGTCCTGGCGCTCGTCTTTCCCAAGAATCGTCGCGAACCGCTCGCTGCCGGCGTCACCTATACGTCCAAAAAAGTCTTGCAGTACGCGGTTATCCTGCTTGGCTTTGGCATGAACCTCTCCCAGATCCTGTCCAAGGGCGCCCAGTCGCTGCCGATTATCGTGGCGACAATCTCGACCTCGCTTGTCATCGCCTTTGTGCTCTGCCGCGTTATGAACGTGCCGGGTAAGATCGCGACGCTTGTAGGTGTGGGTTCGTCGATTTGCGGCGGTTCGGCCATCGCTGCGACAGCGCCCGTCATCGATGCCGACGATCGCGAGATTGCCCAGGCCATTTCGGTCATCTTCCTGTTTAATGTTATCGCGGCGCTCGTGTTTCCAACGCTCGGCGGCATGCTCGGGCTGACCAACGAGGGCTTTGGCCTGTTTGCCGGTACCGCCATCAACGACACCTCGTCCGTAACGGCTGCGGCGAGCGCTTGGGACAGCATGCATCCCGGCGCCAATGTGCTCGAGAGCGCCACGGTGGTCAAGCTCACCAGGACGCTGGCCATTATTCCCATCACGTTGGTTCTCGCATGCTGGCAGATGCATCTGGCGCGCAAGGCCGGCGGCGACGCCAAAAGCACGTTCTCGCTTAAACGCGCGTTTCCCATGTTCGTGCTGTTCTTTGTGCTGGCGAGCGTGATCACCACGGTGTTTCAGCTTCCTGTGTCCATCACGGCGCCCATCAAGGAGCTGTCAAAGTTCTTTATCGTGATGGCCATGGCGGCTATTGGTTTTAATACCGATATCGTCGAGCTGGTCAAAAAGGGCGGCAAGCCCATCGCATTGGGCTTTTGCTGCTGGATTGGCATTGCGTGCATGAGTTTGGGAATGCAACACGTGCTGGGAATCTGGTAGAGAAGTAGCTTATTTGCGTGCTGCGTGCTGCGTGCTGGCGAGCGCATTCTCACGGTGGAGCGATAGGAGCTCTTGCGGGTATGGCTTGTCCGCAGGTTTATAAGTCCCGAAGAGCTCTTATCGCCCCGCCAGGATGGCGATGCGGGGCAATACCTATACTCGCAGGACGGCGCTTTCTGCCCTATAGTGTTTGGTGAGCAATATCGTTCAATTTTGAAACACTCGGTCGTGCGACCGCCGGCGGTTGCACGTCGCTGCAGACAGGGGCAAATCATGGATAGCGATGCCAAGCTGAACATCTTGACCGATGCCCTGGCTGCTGCCGGGGCATCGACATTGGCGATCGATGCGCGTGGGGACGTCGCGATCTCGACCATGAATGACGCGGCGCTTGAGCGGGGTGTGGCGACTTTTGTCGCTGAGCGCCTCGACCGTATAGGAGACGGCGCGCGTCTGGTTATGGGGCGTGAGGGTACGCGCCTGAGCCTGACCGTTCGCCCCACCGACAAAGAGGGCGGGGGCCTTTGGGTCGTCGTGGTCCGCGAGGTGCGCGGTGCCGCGACGCATGCGGGTATCGAGTGGCTCAACGCCGACGAAGTTGAGGCCCGCTACGAATCGAGCGCGTACGGCATCGTTGAGGGGGCGGCCTCGGTGGCTGCGCCGGTTGCAGAGAGTTACGCGCGCGGTGTGCCCCTTATGCTCGAGGGCGAGCTGGGAGCGGGTCAGGTCGAGATCGCCAGGCGCCTCTATCTGGACGGTCCTTTTGCCGGTCAGCCCTTTGTTTCCGTTGCGCTCGATGAGCTCACCGAGCGCGGTTGGCGCCATGTGCTCAAAAGCGCCGAATCGCCGTTGTTCCAAACGGGGCTGACCCTTTGCATTGAGGGCTGGAACGCGGTTGGCCCCCAGCGCCTCCGCGAGCTGGTCTCCACGATGACCGACACCGCGTTGGCGACGCGCTGCCATGTGGTGCTGACAGCGAATGACATGCCGGGCGGCGGCGAAAGTGATCAAGCCGCGTTTGTGACCGAGCGCTTCGCCTGCGCGGTGAGCGTGGCGCCGGCAATCGCCGAGCAGGGAGCCGCGTCGACGAAGGTTGCGCGCTATTTGGAATATCTCGCTGATGCATTTGAGACGGCAGCACCCACGCTGTCTGCCGCGGCGACGAAGACGCTCGATGCTTACCGCTGGCCGCGCAATTATCTGCAGCTCCGCGAGGTCTCGGAACGACTGTATATATTGGCGGGGACGGGCACGGTGGACCGAGCTGTGGCGGAGGAAGTGCTCGCCCAAGAGGACGTGATTAAGACCGCAACCTTTGGCGCCCCGACGCTCGAAAGTGACCTGTATATCCTGCGACCGCTGGCCGATACCGAGCGAGATATCGCGCATCTGGTTGTAGACCATCTCCACGGCAACCGAACCCGTGCGGCGGAGGTGCTGGGCATAAGCCGTACAACGCTGTGGCGCTTGCTGAAGGACGATGACCGTTGAGCGAGGCGCCCGTGACCGCGCGCGACGCGTGTGCTACAGTCCAAAGCGTTATTGTTTCGATTTGGTTACGGCGTGCGAGGGCATATGGCTGAGACTTCAAAACCGAGCCGCAGAAGGCGGAGCGCCGCGCCGGTTAACCGACGCACGACATCGGTGACGTGGGGCAAACACGCCTCGGGGTTTGATGGCTCGTTCAAGCGCACTAAATACGGCTATCCTTCGGCAAGCGCCCGCTTGGCAATGCAGGCAGAGTCCTCGCTGTGGGGCCGCAAACGCGTGGTGGGCTCAAAGCTCAAGCACGACGGAACGCTCGGCTACATCAGCCGCGGGGCGGCTCGCCGCAGCGGGCTCAATCCTGCTGGTTGGCATCGTTATGTGCCGATCGTGGCCGTCGTTGCGGTGATCGTCATCGCGCTCGCTGCGCTCGGATATGCCGGCGGTGGCGCCAACTTGGACGCAATGTTTAAATCGCCCGAGCTCGCGCATGCAGGCACAGAAGTTGTCGAGGGCGCACAGACCCAGACGGGCGTTGCGCCCCAGCGCGGTATCGTCGCGGCGGCCTCCACCATCGCCGATGCGCAAAAGGACGAAGACAAGCAAGGCGACGACGTCGAAACGGCCCAGGCAAATGAAACGGCAACAACTCCATCGGCGGGATAAGTTGCGAGTGGGGCAGCAAATTTGGGACGGGGCTTTTTTAGCTGCCCAAGACAGTGGCTCATTCGATGTCAGTCGCCAAAAGCGAGCGAGCCGCATTTGCGCCAAGGTGACGTGAAATGAGAGGGCGCTGACCTTCTGGTCGTGCCCTCGAAATTGAACGTCAGATTGGCGTGAATGCGGCCCGCGCAGCGTCAACGAGCCCGCCGTTCGGTAGAACGGCGGAACTAATTACCTTACGTAGATGATGTTGTCGCGGCGCGGCTTTGCCTCGGGTAGCGTGTCCTCGGCGTAGCCAAGAATGCAGTTACCGACACCGCGCAGACTGCCGTCGGCGGGCAGGCCCCAGCTGGCCAGCAGCTCCAGGCCCTCGGGCGAGTCAAAGACCTCATGCGCGCGGTGAATCCAGCACGAATCGACACCCAGCGCATAAGCGGCGTTGAGCAAGTTGCCCATGGCGAGCGAGCCATCTTCCAGATGTGTGGGCACGCTGCGGTCAACCAGCACCACCACAACGGTCTTGGCGCCATAGAAGGGGTCGCTGTTGCTGCCCATGACTTGCGCGTTGAGCTGCGAGAGACGCTCGACGGTCGCGGGGTCGGTGACGGCGACAAACGTCACCGGCTGGCGGCCCATGCCGCTCGGTGCATATTGGCCGGCTTCGATAATACGTGCAAGCTTTTCGGCCTCGACGGGACGATCGCTGTAGTTGCGGCAGCTGCGGCGGTGAATGAGTGCTTCGATAGTCTCCATGGTGTCTCCTTGCGGTGGCGTTGCAGATGCCCCGTTCATACCCGTCGGGCTCAAACGATAGACGGTCAATTGCCCGGCCAAAAGGATAGATTCCAATTGGGAAAGTAGGTTTGCATAAAAGTACCTTCAGAATGTGACAAACAAATGGGATGGTTAAACGTTTTATCCCGTCTACCCTGCGGTTTTTTACCACTTGCCTAAATGACGAACGCATAACCTCTGATAAAGGTTTTACTAAAGGAGTGCCAACGTTTATCAATGCGCCGTGGTGGCGCCGGGCCAGGAGGTAACATCATGTTCCAGGCTGGAGATGTCGTCGAGACCGATTTCGAAGGATTTCTGAAGCTGCTGCGTTCCAAGACGCGCGCTTTCGTGTCGATCAACGATCACGAGTACTACATCACGCACACCGATGGCTATTGGCGTGTTCAGGATTGCGAGGCCCTCAACGACAAGGGCCACTTTACTGACTGTTCTGAGTTGGTCAACACGGTCTGCGAGGTCGTCGAGCTGCCGTGGATTGCCGGCAAGAGCCTGCATGACAGCTTCTCGGGCGCTACGGTCTATGAGGCCGTCGCCGCTTAACAGGCAATAAAACCCGATTTTCACGTGACCGCTGGCGCCGCCCCCGCGCCGGCGGTCTTTTTCTGCCGATAGGCCATAAAAGTGCACGCATTTGCGGAGAGGCTGTTGACGATAGTCAAAACTCGGACTAATCTAGAGACATAAAATTGGTCAAAAATCGGACAATCGAATGGTGGGATAGATGAATGATGCGGTTAAACTGGTCGACTTCGACCGGTTGCTCAATGGACTCGACCATATCTATTCGGAGTTCTCGCGTGCCTGCGGCCTTTCGGACTGCGCTTACTGGATGCTCGTCGATACCAGCACGGCGGGCGGCAGTATTGCCGTAAGCCGTCTGACAAGCGAATGGTTCTACAGCAAGCAGACCATCAATTCGGCAATTAAAACCTTGGCGGCGCGGGGCTTCGCAACGTTGGAGTTTGCCGAAGGCAGTCGTAAGAACAAGGTTGTGAGCCTGACCGAAGAAGGCGTGCAGTTTGCCAAGCGCTACGCGTTGCCGGCGCAAAAAGCCGAGCAACAGGCATTCGAGGCGCTCGAGCCGTGGGAACAGCGCGAGATCATGCGCTTGGTCGGTAAGTTCTCCCATGTTCTTAACGAAGAGTGCGAGGCATTTAAACGGCAAGTGGCCGCCGAGAACGAGGCTGACGATAAGGGCGAGGGGGACACATGCGACTCTTAATGAGGTTTATGAGGCCGTACCGCGGTCTGATTGCGGTGACGCTGTTTGCGGTGCTGATAGATAACGTCGGTACGCTGTTGGTTCCCACGATGCTGGCGAACATGGTCAACACCGGTATTACCACGGGCGACATCGACTATATTTTACGCAACGGCCTGTACATGCTTATCGCGACCGGCATGGCCAGCGGCGGCACGGTGTTGGGCTGCTATCTTTCGGCGCGCCTGGCCGCCAACGTGGCCTGCGATATCCGCAATGCCGTGTACGACAAATCGCTCGAGCTCGCGGCCAGCGATTTTGAGCGCTTTGGCACCGGATCGATGATCACGCGCTCGCTCAACGACATCAACGTGATTCAGCAGGCGATTCTGCAGACGATTCAGCTGGTGCTGCCCGTGCCGTTTTTGGCTGTGGCGGGCATCATATTCGCCTGGTTTATCGATCCCGCCATGGGCACGCTTCTGGGCGTAGTCGTTGCGATTGTGCTGGTGGCGGCGGTCTTTACGGTTGCCAACGCGGCTCCGATCTTTATGCGCCTACAGGGCTTTATCGACCGCATGAACGTGGTGCTGCGCGAGAATATTGTGGGCGTGCGCGTCATCCGTGCGTTTAACAAGGAGCGCCACGAGGAACGGCGTCTGGACGAGGTGTTTAGCGAATACGCCGCCAACGCCATCAAAGTCAACCACCTGTTTGTGGGCCTCGACAGCTCAAGCTTCTTTTTGATGAACATCGCCGAGGTGGCGGTGCTGTGGGTGGGCGGCAACCGCGTAGGCGCCCACGCCATGCAGATTGCGAGTATCTCGGCGGTGCTGGAGTATGCAATTCTGATCCTGTTCTTTGTGATGACGGCCCAGATGGTGGTGCTGACGCTTCCGCGTGCTGCCGCGTGCCTGAACCGTGCGCAGCAGGTGTTGGAGATTGAGCCGAGCATCGTCGATGGCGAGCGCACGCTGGATGACGGGGCGCGCGAGCCCCAAGACGAAGCCGATGCGGTGGCCATGTTCGACCACATGTCGTTTCGCTTTGACGATGCCGACGAGGACACCCTGTGCGACCTGAGCTTTGCCTGTCGTCGCGGTCAGACGACCGCAATCGTCGGCTCGACGGGTTCGGGCAAGTCGACGGTGGCCAAGCTCTTGCTGCGCTTCCACGATGCCACCAAGGGCGCCATTCGCCTGGACGGTGTCGATCTGCGCGAGCTTTCGCAAGATGAGATCCGTGGACACATCGCCTATGTGCCGCAGAAGGCGTGGCTGTTCTCGGGCACCGTGGCAAGTAATCTGCGCTTTGGCAACGAGGACGCGACCGAGACCGACATGCTTCACGCGCTTGAGGTTGCCCAGAGCACCTTTGTACTCGATCAGCCGCAGGGGCTCGATACCCCGGTGGCGCAGGGTGGCACGAACTTTTCAGGCGGCCAGCGCCAGCGCCTGGCCATTGCTCGCGCGCTCATGAAGCATGCCGATCTATATATCTTCGATGACAGTTTTTCGGCCCTGGACTTTAAGACCGATGCCGCCCTGCGTCATGCGTTGCAAGACGAGACGCGTGACGCTGCGGTGCTCATCATCGCGCAGCGCATCTCGACGATCTTGCACGCCGACCAGATCGTCGTGCTCAAGGATGGCGAGGTTGTGGGCTTGGGCACGCATGGCGAGCTTATGGAAACCTGCGAGGTGTACCGCGCCATCGCGGAATCGCAGATGAAGGGAGGTGAGTAGCATGACCGAGGAGCTCAAGAAGCAGGGCGGCGTTGATGACGCCGCTGCCGCGGTACTGGTCGAGGAAACGGCTGCCGTGGCACCCGAGCTGGATGACGCCGCCAAGGCTGCAGCCGAGCGCGAGGCTCGCCGCCAAGCGCTCTACGAGGAAAACGAACGTGCCGAGGACGAGCGCGCCCGCGCCGAGGCAGAGCGTATGCGCGACGTGGACGATGAAGACGAGGACGAGACGCCTCGAGATACCTGGGCGACGGTGCGCCGCCTGTGGAGCGAGGCTGCCGGCGACCATTGGCGCTTCTATATCGTGTTCGCGAGCATTGTGTTCTATGCCATCTTTAACACTGCTGCGCCGGCATATAGCGCCCGCGTGATCGATGAGCTGTGGAGCCACATTCAGGTGGCGTTTGCCAACGACACCACCTTCAGCATCACCTGGGAGAACTGCGGCAGGACTATCTTCATCTACTTTTTGATTTGGACGGCCGCCGCTTCGTTCTACGCGCTCCAGAGCTTTTTGATGTCGAGCGTGGCCGAACGCCTCAATCTGCGCCTGCGCAACCGCATCGCGCAAAAGCTCAACCGTCTGCCGCTCGCCTATTTTGACGCGCATCGTCCCGGCGAGGTCGTCAGCCGCGCGACCAACGACCTGGACAAGATGTCCGAGAGCATGCAGCGCGGATTGCTGCAGCTGCTCGTGTCAATCGGCACGGTTGTTGGTGCCGTGAGCGTGATGTTCGTGTTCAGCGTGCAGCTTACGCTCGTCTTTCTGTTCTTTACGGCACTGTCGCTGCTGGTGACGAAGGTCGTCTCGCGCCGCACACACGATGTGACGGGCGAGCGTCAGGAGTGGGTGTCCAAGATTACGAGTGCGGTCGAGGAAGGCTATTCGGGCCGTCTGGTGATCCGCGCGTTTAACCGCGAACGTCAGAGCTCTGCCGAGGTGCACGAGGCCTCGGGCGAGCTGGCACGCGTGAGTGCCAAGGCCGACTTTATGATCAATGCCGTCGGCCCTGCGGTGCGCTTTATCGGCCGTTTGGCGCAGATCGTGATCGCGCTGGTGGGCTGCAGCATGCTGGTTGCCGGTCACATGACCGTCGGCGTGTTCCAGGCGTTCTTCCAGTTTATCTACGAGGCGTCCGAACCCATGACGCAGCTGTCGTTTACCTTCAACTCGCTGCAGAGCGCGTTGGCGAGTGCGGAGCGCGTGTTCGACCTGCTCGATGAGCCCGAGATGGAGGCCGATCCGCTGCCGGACGAGGCCGCCAAGCTGCCGGGTCGCGTTGAGGGTCGCGTCTCCTTTGAGCACGTGCGCTTTGGTTATTCGCCCGACAAGCCGCTTATGCACGACGTGTCGTTTACCGCCGAGCCGGGCCAGAAGATTGCCGTGGTGGGAACCACGGGCGCGGGCAAGACGACGCTCATCAACCTGCTCATGCGCTTCTACGAGATTGACGGCGGGCGTATTACGCTCGACGGCGTGGATACGAGCCGCATGGACCGCGGCGAGCTACGGCAGCAGTTTGGCATGGTGCTGCAGGACGCCTGGCTGTTCGATGGCGCGATTGCCGAAAACATCGCCTACGGCTGTCCCGAGGCGACGCGTGAGGAGATCGTGGCGGCTGCGCGCGCCGCGCAGGTCGACTTCTTTGTGCGCACCATGCCGCAGGGCTACGACACGCGCGTGGCCAACGATGCCGAAAGCATCAGCCAGGGCCAGCGTCAGCTGCTGACCATCGCACGCGTGCTGCTCAATAACCCGGCGATTCTCATCCTGGACGAGGCGACCTCAAGCGTGGATACGCGTACCGAGCTTGCCATCGGTCGTGCCATGGACGCGCTCATGCGCGGGCGCACGAGCTTTGTGATCGCGCACCGCCTGTCGACGATCGTGGACGCCGACCTGATCTTGGTCATGGATCACGGCAACATTATCGAGCAGGGCACGCATAAGGAGCTGCTGGCTGCCGAGGGTGCCTACGCCGACCTCTATCTGAGCCAGTTCGCATAATGTGACAAAGGGACAGTCTCTTTGCCACATCACAAATAAGGCGCGCCGGGGATGAATTCCCTGGCGCGCCTTTGCGTTGATGCCGATGTCGTTTTGTGCCGCTTGCGTTCCTAGCGTTCGTCCACGAGCTTGGCGACGAGGGCCTTGAGCTCGGCCACCTCTCGCTCGAGTTCCTTGACGCGGCGGGCATTCTCGGTGATGCCCTGGCGGTTGAGGGCGGACTGCTCGGCGGCGTCATCGGGCATGTACTCGCGATGCTGCTTGGCGTCGAAACTCTCCTCGAACACACGGCAGCCGTTGCGCTTGATGATGCGTCCCGGCACGCCCACGACGGTGCAGTTGTCGGGGACGTCCTTAACGACGACCGAGTTGCCGCCGATCTTGACGTTGTTGCCGATGCGGATGTTGCCGAGCACCTTGGCGCCCGTGCCCACCGTGACATTGTTGCCCAGGGTGGGGTGACGCTTGCCGGTCTCGTTGCCGGTGCCGCCGAGCGTGACGCCCTGGTAGAGCACACAGTTGTCGCCCACAATGGTGGTCTCGCCGATGACGACGCCCATGGCGTGGTCGATAAAGAAGTGCTTGCCAATCTGCGCGGCAGGGTGAATCTCGACGCCGGTGATGTGGCGGGTGATTTGCGAGAGCACGCGGGCGAGCGAGCGATGACCGTGCTCCCACAGCCAGTGCTCGGGCACGTGGTTCCACTTGGCGTGCAGGCCAGGATAGGAAAGAAAGATGACCAGACCGTTTTGCGCGGCGGGGTCCTGCGCCTGGACGGTCTTGATGTCCTCGCGAATGGTATTGATAAAGCTCACCGGCCGCCCTCCCTTAGCGCCATGGCATTGCGATTCAATAAAGTATAGCGATTCGCTAGGGATTAAAAAGGACAATCTTGGCGGCTTTGCGCTACAAGTGTCAGTTATGCAAACTTGCTGGTAATGGAGTCATGCTTTTGTGGGGTTGCGCACGAGGGGGCACCGCAACCGTATACTGGTCAACTTGGACGTATCCGCGCCCACAACTGAGAGGTTTTACTTCATGGGTTTCATCAATTTTATTGCCGAGCTGCTTAAGGACCCGCGCACCGCGATCGCCAGCTGGATCGCCGCCGGCCCGCTTATGGCCTACGGCTGCGTGTTCCTGATCATCTTTATCGAGACGGGCGTGGTGTTCTTCCCGTTCCTTCCTGGCGATTCACTGCTGTTTGCTTCGGGCTTCTTTGCCCACAACGGTGGTTTTAACATCGTGGCACTGCTGGTCGTCGCATGGGCTGCTGCCATCCTGGGCGACCAGTGCAACTTTATGATCGGTCACTTCTTTGGCAAAAAGATTATCGCTTCGGGCAAGGTCAAGGCTATGACGCCCGAGCGCATCAAAAAGTCCGAGGATTTCTTGGACAAGTGGGGTCACCTGGCCATCTTCCTGGGTCGCTTCTTCCCGTTTATCCGCACCTTTGTGCCCTTTATCGCCGGCATGGGCGGCATGCACTGGCGCAATTTTGTCATCTTTAACGTGCTGGGCGGCATTACCTGGTCGACGCTCTTTACACTGCTGGGCTACTTCTTTGGCGGCATCCCCTTTGTGCAGGAGCACTTTGAGCTGCTGATCGTCGGCATCGTTGCCGTATCGATCATTCCGACTGTGGTCGGTCTGGTTAAGGCTAAGCTGGGCAAAAAGAACGCGTAGCTCGAGCCAGCGCGCAAACCGTGCAGTTGAGGCCCGTCACCGTTTACGGTGGCGGGCCTCTTCAGCTTCGGTCAAATGAAATTACTTTAGTTAGTTAAAGAAAAACGTTTTATCCGACGCGCGTGCGGAGTACAATCTCGTGCATGCGAATCGACGTGCCATCGGCTTTGATGCTGCTCGCGTGTCCCGTCCGGCTCTACGCTCCGGGTGTGCGACGTTGCGACGCGGTCGGCCTCGGTCCTTGCGTGCGAGTTCGCGAGTATGCAACTGTGTATGTAAGGAGCGACATATGACTGTCGAGAAGAAGGATATCGATTGGGGTAGCCTCGGCTTTGGCTACATGAAGACCGATTACAGCTACGAGGCTCATTGGAAGGATGGCGAGTGGGACGAGGGCGGCCTGACCACCGACCACACCCTGCATGTCTCCGAGTGCGGCGGTATCTTCCATTACTGCCAGGAGGTCTTTGAGGGCCTGAAGGCCTACACCGCCGAGGACGGCAGCATCGTCTGCTTCCGTCCCGACATGAACGCCGAGCGTATGTATAACTCTGCCCAGCGCCTCGAGATGCCCCCGTTTCCCAAGGACAAGTTCGTTGAGGCCGTCAAGCAGGTCGTTTCTGCCAACGCCGCCTGGGTTCCGCCCTTCGGTTCCGGCGCGACCCTGTACGTGCGTCCGTTTATGATCGGCTCCGGTGACGTGATCGGCGTGGCTCCCGCTCCTGAGTACACGTTCCGCATTCTCGTGACCCCGGTCGGTCCGTACTTTAAGGGTGGCCTCAAGCCCGTCAAGCTGCGCGTTTCCGAGTATGACCGTGCCGCACCGCACGGCACCGGCAACATCAAGGCCGGCCTGAACTACGCCATGTCCCTTAAGCCCACGATGGAGGCCCATCGCGAGGGCTATGCCGAGAACCTGTATCTCGACTCCGAGTCCCGCACCTATGTTGAGGAGACCGGCGGCGCCAACGTCCTGTTCGTGAAGGAGGACGGCACGCTCGTCGTTCCGCAGTCGCACACCGACTCCATCCTGCCCTCTATTACCCGTCGTTCGCTCGTTCAGGTTGCTCAGGACCTGGGCATGACCGTTGACCAGCGTCCCGTCGAGTGGGCCGAGGTCAAGGCCGGTACCTTTGTCGAGTGCGGCCTGTGCGGCACCGCTGCCGTCATCTCCCCGGTTGGCGAGATCGACAACAAGGTTTACGGCGCCGACGAGACCGTGACCTTCCCGGCTGGCTACACCGAGATCGGCCCCGTGATGAAGAAGCTCCGCGAGACCCTGACGGGCATCCAGTCCGGTGCTGTCGAGGACAAGCACAACTGGGTTTACACCGTCGCGTAAGCTGTCTTAGCTGTCCGGCCCGAGGGCGACCTTCCTTTCCGGCGCGTCCTCGGACATGAAAGAACCTCCGCTGCGCACTACGTGCGGCGGGGGTTCTTTCGTCCTGCGGAGTGCGCCGGAAAGGAAGGTCGCGCTTTTGTTTTGGTTCGCGCCATGTGGGGGTGGTGGCGACGTGCATTTTTGCGAGTATTCTGCAATCGAAGGCCCCTGCATACCGACCTCGGGCAAAAAATCGGGAGTTCTCGATGTTTTCTACGGATGATGGGCGGGGTTATGGGCTGGCAGCGTTTGATTTGCAGGGATATTCGCGGCCTTTGGCACTTATCGTGGCGCCCGAAGCTCTTGGTTATGTTGAATACTCCTAAAAATGCACGGCGCTTAGAGGGGGACCTTTGCGAAAAAGGAAACCGCCCCGTCGAAGTATGCACTCGACGGGGCGGTTTATACATTTGGCCGATTAAGGATGCGCTGTCAAACTACTAGAACTTGACGGTCGGGGCCTGGCGGGCTGCTTCGGCGGCCTCGAAGCCCTGGCGCTCCTTAAACTGAAAGATGCCGGCAAAGATGACAGCCGGGAACGTCTGAATGGCGTTGTTGTAGCTGAGCACGCAATCGTTGTAGCTCTGGCGTGCGTAGCTAATCTTGTTCTCGGTATCCTCGAGCGATGCCTGCAGCTGCGTAAAGTTGGTGTTTGCCTTAAGATCGGGGTAGGCTTCGGCTACGGCGAAGAGCTGACGCAGCGCACCGGTCAGCACGTTGTCGGCTTCCATCTTGGCCTCGGGCGTGGTGGCCTTGACGGCGGTGTTACGCGCGCTGATCACGGCGGAGAGCGTCTCCTGCTCGTGCTTGGCGTAGCCCTTGACGGTCTCGACCAGGTTGGGGATCAGGTCGTTGCGGCGCTGCAGCTGCGTATCGATGTTCTGCCAGGCGTTATCAATGCGGTTACGCTTGGTGACCATGTTGTTGTAGATGCCGGCGATGGCGCAGACAATCACAATGACAACAACGATGCCGATGATGACGGTAATCATGATGTCTCCGTTTCGAATGGCCGCGGCGGCATGCGCCAGCTGCCGTTGGTATAACGCTACTAGTATACCCGCAACGTTTTGCCGTGCCGAACTTTCCGGCAAGCGTTATGTTTTCGGCGGGGTCGGCACCGGGGCAAAGCGCGCGAGGTACAGGTGTAAGATATGCGACAGATTGACGAGTGTTGTCTTTGCCCTGAGGATGGCGATACGGATGGACCTTCGCATCAAGAAAACCTATCGTGCCCTGTTCGATGCCTTTACCGAGCTTTTGGAAGAGTATCGGTTTGAGGATTTGACGGTTGCTATGCTTTGCGACCGGGCCATGATTCGCCGCACGACGTTCTATAAGCACTTTCGCGATAAAAACGATTACTTCGCCTTTTATATCGATGAGCTCATGTCGGGCTTGCCGCAAAAACAGCCCGATGAGGCCGGCGCGGTGTCTGCCGAGGACGTGCGCGCGCTTCGGCACGCGATTTTGGACGATGCCATGGATTTGATTCTGGCGCACGAGCGGCTCATGGATAACATTTTGGCAAGCAGCATGTCGGGCATGTTGACCAACGTTATTTGCGACCGCATTGCCCACTCCATCCGCGAGCGTGTGATGAACGTGCTTGCCGAGGATGCCCTGGCCCCCGTGTCACTCGAGACGACGTCTGAGTTTGTCGCCGGCGGTATTATTCGACTTTTCACGATATGGTGGGAGTCGGGTCACGATCTTGAGCGTCGACCTGAGATAGCCGACGTGGTCGATGCGCTGTTTGAGCGGACCATGACACCGGTGCATCACTAGAAGTGGCGGAGAGAGGGGGATTCGAACCCCCGGAACGCTCTCGCGCTCAACGGTTTTCAAGACCGCCGCATTCAACCGCTCTGCCATCTCTCCGTGAGTCGTAATGATAGCATCGTTTTGGATTTGCAACAGGGAAGGCGAACGATGACGATCACCGAAATCGATGAGAAGTTCATGCGCGAGGCACTGGTCGAGGCGCGCGCCGCCGCGGTAGTGGGCGAAGTGCCCATTGGCGCTGTGGTGGTGCGTGCTGGTGAGATTGTCGCGCGGGCGCATAATCGTCGCGAGCTCGACCAGGACCCTTCGGCGCATGCAGAGTTCGCGGCCCTGTGCGCTGCCGCTCGGCCGCTCGGCCGCTGGCGCCTTTCCGATTGCACGGTCTATGTAACGCTCGAGCCTTGCTGCATGTGCGCGGGTCTCATGGTCAACGCGCGCGTGGGCCGCTGCGTATACGGTGCCGCCGATGCCAAGGCGGGCGCGCTGGGATCCCTATACGATTTGAATGCCGACTCGCGCCTGAATCATCGGTTTAACGTGACGGCTGGGGTCCTGGCGGATGAATGCCGTGAGCTGCTGATTAGCTATTTTGGCGGTCTGCGCGGAGCAGGCGGCGCTGATGGCGGTTGTGGGGCCGATCTTGAGGCGCATGTCGCTCATGCCGAGGCGCTCGCGTGTGCCGAAGATATCGCCGTTGAGGCGGTTGACTTTGGCCCTGCGTGCCGCCGGCCCCGCCGTGTGCTGCTGGCGATCGACTCCTTTAAGGGCAGCGTGTCGAGTGCACGGGCGGAGGCGGCGGTTGCCGAGGGCATGCGCCGTGTGTGGCCCGATGCCGAGGTGCGCGCGTTGCCGCTGGCGGATGGCGGCGAGGGAACGCTCGACGCCATCGACGCGTGCGGCGGTGAGATTGTGACCTGCGAGGTGGCAGGTCCCTTGGGCGATCGCGTGTCTGCCCAGATGCTGGTGGACGACGAGCGCGACTCGGCTGTAATTGAGATGGCCGAGGCGGCGGGTATTGGGTATTCGAGTTGTACGGAGTCGGCGGCGTTGGCGGCTTCGACCTATGGCGTGGGCGAGCTTATGCTTCGCGCAGTTCGCACGGGCGCAAGGACACTCTATATTGGTCTGGGCGGCAGTGCCACCAACGACGGTGGCGCCGGCATGCTGCAGGCGCTGGGCGCGCGCGTGGTCGATGATCAGGGATGCGATGTCGCCCCCGGTCTTGCCGGCCTTGAGCAGGTGGCGAGCGTTGATTTGGCGCCAGCGCTTCGGGCGCTGAATGGCATGCGTGTCGTGGTGCTTTCGGATGTCGAGAATCCGCTCGTAGGGCGTCGCGGCGCACTGGCGGTGTTTGGCGGGCAGAAGGGCCTGCCGGCGGATGATGTCGAGGTGCTGCGCAGATACGACGGCTGGATGGTCGGCTACGGTCGCCTGCTCGATGCGGCAATTTTCGAGGCGCGAGCCCAGGGGTTGTTGCGCACACCCGAGAACGCACGGACATTTGGCTCGGTGCTTGGCGTGCCCGGCGCGGGCGCTGCCGGTGGCTTGGGCGCGGCGTTGCTGGCGCTCGGCGCGGAGCTACGCTCGGGTGTGGAGACGGTGCTCGATCTCGTGGGGTTTGACGAGCACGTGCGCGATGTCGACCTGGTCATTACAGGCGAGGGCAATATGGATGAGCAATCCGCCGCCGGTAAGGCGCCGGTGGGCGTGGCGCGCCGTGCCAAGCGGTGTGGCAAACCGGTGATCGCTGTCGTGGGCGGTCGCGCTGACAACCTGGATGGGGTGTGTGAGCGGGGTATTGACTTGGTTTTGCCGATTTGCCGCAAACCCATGGACCTGGAGCAAGCGCTTAATCCGCAAGAAGCCACAACCAACCTCATCTGCGCCGGCGAAGCGGCCGCTCGATCCTACGACCTTGGCCGTATCTAAAACCCATCCCCTCGATAAGTCGCGGTGAAATACGGAGCGTTTTTGCCTTTAAGGGGCCAATTCAGTCCGTATTCCACCGCAACTTCGAGAATGGCCATTCGAGGTTGGCTGCCTTGGGTCTTTGGTCGGACCGTTTGCCACGAAATGCGGCCATCTACTACGTTAAACCGGCCACCCTCGACCATCCCGGAATTTGCAAAAACAAAACCGCAGGTAGAAAGCTTGCCGATTTTCGAAAAAGCCGGCTATGGTTGACCCTTGCGGCCTAAACGTAGTAGATAGGTCCTTTCTGTGGTGCGGCACCAAGCCGGTCATTTTGGGATGGGACTATTTTGACTACTCATTGGCTGCTCTGGCAATCGGGCTGCAAAAGTAGTCAAAAAAGCTCCGTCCCAAATTAGCTACCTTGCTCTGGCGGGCGGGAGCAGGTAAGATATACCGAGCGCCTAGCGCGTTCGATGGGTTCGGATGACGACATGTTCCGAATCTGGTCAGGTCCGGAAGGAAGCAGCCATAAGGAGCCTCTGTCGGGCATCCGAATCCATCGAGCGCACGGGCGCTTTTTGGTGCCGCGACACGGCCCGGCCGGCGGCGAGGTATTTGGTGTCTCGCTGGTCCTCGGCTTCGCCTGCGGGATCGCTCGACTACTAAACACCTCGCCGCCGGCCGGCCCCCGTCGTCCAAAAATCACCCGTAAGGGCGCGTTTATCTAATTTAATCTATCCCTTGCGGAATGCGGCTTGCTGGCGTTGTCTGGGCATTGATGGCTACGTGGTTCAAGAGGCGGCGGTGCTGTTGCTTGAATTTTTGCAGTTAAAGAGGCCCGTTTCCTTAGGTGGGGAAACGGACCTCTTTTTGTCTCTGGGCTTGTGAATTGGCGGAGACAATAACCGCTGGCAGCTATTTTGAGTTCCTGATGCGGCGTGTGGCTGTGGCGGTTATTCCGAGGCCTGCGGCGGCGACTGCTGCGAGTGCGATTGCGCTCGGCGCTGCATCGCCCGTGTTCGCGAGCTTGCCGGCAGTCGTATTTGCTTGCTTGCCGCTGCTCGAGTTCGCCTGCTTGGTGGAGCTTGGTAGGGCGTCTTTGCCGGTTGCAGGTGAGGCAACGGGCGGTGTCGCCTCGGCGGGTTGCGTTGAGCCGGAGGGGGGCGTCGTCTCGGTCGGTTTCGTTATCTCGGGCGAGGTGGCCTTGTCTGCCGCGGCTTTCGCCTCTTCGTATGCCTTGCAGGCGTCGTCATAGGCCGTTTGCGCTTTTTTCAAATTGTCGAGGAGCGCATCTCGCCAGGCTGTGAACCGGTCGATATCGGCTTTATATTTCTCTACAGCACGTTCACAGTCATTAACTCGTCTTTCCTCTCTTCTGAGGCGGTACTGGAACTCGCGGAGCTCCGTTTCGCAATAGTTTACGTACGTTTTTGCCGATATGATCTCACTGTGCAACTGCTTTATTTGCTGTTTAGTAGTTTCGACAAACTCCTCGTAGCCGAGTGCTTCGAGTGTCTTAAGCATCTCATGTTTCTTCTCTAATTCTGCCTGGAGCTCGCTTACCCGGTTGATGGCCCCGTCGTATTTGGCTTGGGCAGCATCGACGTCCGCTTGCATGGTGGGAAGGAGTTCCCTCCCTTCGGCGGCTTGCGCCGCCATCTTTTCGCGGTACTCTTGAAAACGGGTAATGTCATCATTGAATCTCGCAATTTTCTCGGGACTTGCGGCGTCTTTTGCGGCCTCGAGGGTTTTGAGCGCTTCCTGCATGGCTGCATACGCTTTGTCTTTTGCGGCGGCCGCGTCTTCCGTTTGCAAGGCAACTGCACCGGTGGGGGAGCTGGTTTCTGCCGCGATCGCCGCTACGGGGGCGATTCCCGCGACAAGTGCCGCGGAAAGGGCGATGCCCACAGTTGCTCGTCTTGCTCTTCTTGCGAGAATGTCGTTCATCTCGGCACCTCATTTCAAGGGTCGGCGACTAACTTGGTAGCACTAATGTAAGTATATCAGGCGGTCGACCCGACACTGGCTGGGTGTGCGCGTGCCTTTCCGCTTCTTTGGAAACCGAATCCCATTAGAAATGACGAGTTGTTTACGCTTCTTTTGGGGTGGCGGTACTATCATGATTCGAATTGAATGTGGATGATGATAGGGAGCGCCTATACATGATTGAGCTGCTCAGGCGTTTTGGTGGTAAGTTTCGCCGCTATATGGTGATTGGCCCTGCGTGCAAGCTGATCGAAGTGATCTTTGACCTGCTTACACCGCTCGTGATTGCCCAGATGATCGATAAGGGTATTGGCGCACACGATGTCAACGCCGTCGTCCACTACGGTATGCTGCTTGGCGCCATGGCTGTGATCGGCATCTCGTTTACGCTCGTCTGCCAAAAGATGGCGGCGCTCACCTCGCAGGGCATGGGCACCGATATCCGCGGTGCGCTCTACCAACACATCAACAAGTTGAGCTATGCCGAACTCGACCGCTTTGGCACGCCGTCGCTTATCACCCGCATCACCAACGACGTCAACCAGGTGCAGCTTGCCGTGGCGCTGGGCGTGCGCATGCTCATCCGCTGGCCCTTCTTGGCGGTGGGCTCTATGTGCGCGGCCCTTGCCATCGACCTTAAGCTCGGCATGATCTTTTTGATTTGCACGCCCGCCATTGGCCTGGTGTTTTGGTTTGTCATGGCGCGCTGCATTCCGTACTACAAGCAGCTGCAGGCAAAGCTCGACCGCATCGCGCTCATTTGCCGCGAGGGGCTTTCGGGCGCCCGCGTGGTTCGCGCCTTTGTGCGCGAGGACCACGAGCGTGAGCGCTTTGCCCAAGCTGCCGATGACCAGGCCAATACTGCCATCGCGGTGGGCAAGCTCTCGTCGATTCTCAACCCCGTGACGTTTTTGGTGATGAACCTGGGTGTGTGCGCCATCCTGTGGGTGGGCGGCATTCAGGTCAACGTGGGCGAGCTCACGCAGGGCCAGGTCATGGCGTTTGTGAACTACATGACGCAGACCCTGACCTCCATCGTGTACGTCGCCAACCTGGTCGTGGTCTTTACCAAGGCGAGCGCCAGTGCGTCACGTATCAACGAGGTGCTCAACTGCGAGCCGAGCATCACCGACGAGGGCAATCAGTCGGTTGCGCTGCCCAAGCCGAGCAATGCCGCTCCAGTTCCTGCGCTGAGCTTGAGCCATGCGAGCTTCTCTTTTGGCGCCGGCGCTGCCAACGCCGTCAACGATGTGACCCTGGAGCTCCCGCTGGGCAAGACGCTTGGCATAATCGGCGGTACGGGTAGCGGCAAATCCACGCTCGTCTCGCTTATCCCGCGCCTGTACGATGCGAGCACCGGTAGCGTGAGCGTGATGGGCGCCGACGTGCGCGCCTGGCCGCTCGACCAGCTGCGCCGTGTGGTCGCGACCGTTCCGCAACGCGCGTCGCTGGTGAGCGGTACTATCCGCAGCAACCTGACCTGGCGCGACGAGGCTGCGACCGATGAGGAGCTTTGGGCGGCGCTCGACATGGCGCAGGCGAGCGAGTTCGTGCGCAACAAACCGCAGGGGCTCGACGCCCCGGTCGAGGCGGGCGGCAAGAACTTTAGCGGTGGCCAGCGCCAGCGCCTGACCATTGCGCGTGCCCTGGTGGGCTCGCCTCAGATATTGATCATGGATGACTCCGCGTCGGCGCTCGACTTTAAGACCGACGCGGCGCTTCGCCATGCCATCCGCGAGCGCAGCGTATGTGGCGCTGCTGAGGGCGGGCTGCCGCTGACTACGGTGATCGTAAGCCAGCGCGTCTCGACCGTGCGCGACGCCGACATGATCTGCGTACTCGACCACGGCTCGGTCGCGGGCCTGGGCACGCATGACGAGCTCTACGCGACATGTCAGCTCTATCGCGAGATTTGCCAGTCGCAGCTGCGCCGCGAGGAGCTCGAGGGCCAGCAGGGGAGCGCGGTGCCCGCGTCCGCTCCGGCCGCCCCCGCATCTGTCTGCGCAAAGGAGGGCTGCTAAATGAATCCGTACACTTCCTCCGGTTCGGTCGCCACGATGACGGCCAACGTGTCCGGTAACGATAACCTCAACGACCTGGGCGACGGTCCGCGCCAGCCCGGCGACCCTGAGCGCTATCCCGTGGGCGCGGTGACCCGCCGCCTGCTGGGCTATGTTCGCCCGCACCGCGTCTCGTTTACGGCGTCGTTTGTGAGCGCCGCCATCTCGGTGATCTTGCAGCTCTACACGCCCATTCTCATTGGTGAGGGCATCGATCTTATCGTCGCCGCCGGGCAGGTGGACTTCGATGCGCTGCTGCCACTCGTTACCAAACTCGCGCTCGTTGTGGTGGGCGCCGCGGCCTTCCAGTGGCTGCAGGGCTATTGCGTCAACCGCTTGTCCTACGAGACGGTGCGCGACATGCGCGTGGAGGCGAGCGACAAGCTCAGCCGCATGCCGCTCAGCTTTATCGACGGCCATGCCCACGGCGACCTTATGAGCCGCGTGGTCAACGATGTCGATCAGGTGGGCGATGGCCTGCTGCAAGGCTTCACGCAGCTCTTTACCGGCGTCATCACCATCGTGGGCACGCTCGCGTTTATGCTCTCCATCAACTTGACCATGACACTCGTGGTGGTGCTCGTCACGCCGCTCTCCATCTTTGCGGCCGGTGCTATCGCCAAGCTTTCCAACAAGAGCTTTACCGCTCAGCAGCGCATCCAAGGTCAGCTGGGCGGTCATATCGAGGAGTACGTGGGCGAGCAAAAGCTGGTGGATGCCTTTGCCTACGGCCCGAACGCCCAAGCGCGCTTCGCTGCCCTCAATGCCGAGCTCTACACCGCGGGTGAGCGCGCGCAGTTTATGGGTTCGCTCTCCAACCCCGGCACGCGCTTTATCAACAACATCATCTATGCCGTGGTCGCCGTGATCGGCTGCGTGGGCGTGATCACGGGCGCGCCTGCGGCGCTTACGGTGGGCGGCGTTCAAATCTTTCTGTCTTATGCCAACCAATACACCAAGCCGTTCAACGAGGTCACCAACGTCATTACGCAGATCCAGACCGCGTACGCCTCGGCGCGCCGCATGTTTGCGCTGCTCGATGCGCGCGAGCAGGAGCCCGACGCGGAGGATGCCGTGGAACTTGCCGTCCCGCAGGGCGAGGTGACCTTTGAGCATGTGGACTTTAGCTACGTGCCCGACCGCAAACTGCTGCAGGATATCTGCATCGAGGCTAAGCCCGGCATGCGCTTTGCCCTGGTCGGTCCTACGGGCTGTGGCAAGACGACGCTCATCAATTTGCTACTGCGTTTTTACGATATCGATGCCGGTCGCATTGCGGTCGATGGTCGTTCCTCGCGTGACTACACGCGCGCAAGCCTGCGCCGCGCCTTTGGCATGGTGCTGCAGGACACTTGGCTGTTCGAGGGCACGGTGGCGGACAACATCGCTTACGGTTGCCCAGGGGCTACGCGCGAGCAGGTTGTCGAAGCCGCCAAGCGCGCTCATGCGCATAAGTTTATCGTGCAGCTGCCAGGCGGCTACGATACGGTCATCGGCGAGGACGGCGGCACGTTTAGCCAGGGCCAAAAGCAGCTGCTGTGCATCGCACGCGTCATGCTCACCGACCCGGCGATTCTGCTGCTGGACGAGGCGACCTCGAGTATCGACACACGCACCGAGCTGCAGGTGCAGGCAGCATTCGACGAGCTCATGGCCGGCCGTACGAGCTTTGTCGTGGCGCATCGCCTGAGCACGATTCGCAACGCCGACTGCATTCTGGTCATGCGCGACGGCCAGATTATCGAGCGCGGCACGCACGACGAGCTGCTAGCGGCAGGCGGCTTCTACGCCGAACTCTATCGCAGCCAGTTCGCCCAATAACGTAGCGCAAAGTAGTCTTTTTGGGACGGGGCTTTTTTAGCTACCCCCCATACAGTCAAATGGCCACGGGGTGCTTTGGGGCTTGGGGTAGCTAAAAAAGCCCCGTCCCAAAAAGACTACTGGGCGGCTCTGTACATCTGTCACGTTAGTACTAAGATAGTCATCTAATAAATTGCATTAGTGGCTTTAGTTTTGGGGGATACGAGGCAACGTGACTATGACGTGCTCTTTGGTGGTTAACAGCAAGAGCGGTAATACCAGGATGGTTTCGGGTGCGATCAAGCGCACTCTGCAGGCTGCGGGTGTTGAGTTTGTCCATGCCGCGGCGTTGAGCGACGATGCGGATGCAGATCAGGTTGCGCTCGAGGCGCAGGGCGCCTGCGCGGCCGACACGGTGCTCGTCGGTTTTTGGTGCGACAAGGGCGCGTGCACGCCTTCGGTCGCGGCGTTGCTCTCCGCCTTGCACGGTAAGCGCGTGTTCCTGTTTGGCACTTGCGGTTTTGGGGCCGACCAGAGCTATTATCAGCAGATTATCGACCGCGTAACTTCCAATTTGGCTGGAGATGCCGAGCTTGCGGGCTGGGCGATGTGCCAGGGCAAGATGGGCCCCGCGGTCAAGCAGCGCTACGAGGCCATGCTCGAGCAAGATCCCGACAACGCCCGATTTAAGATGCTGCTCGACAACTGGGCTGCCGCGAAGGACCATCCCACCAAGGAAGATCTGGACAACATGGCTGCAGCCGCCAAAAAGGCCGTTTTGGGCGAGTAGCTTCGTCGTTCGCGGTCCTTCGTGCAAAACAATACAAATGTGAAAGCCTCGAAATTCTCGAGGCTTTTTTCTTGACACTCATAGGCGCAACCGTGGCAAGCGTTTGGGGTGACATTTTCCATCACCCCGATGACGAGACCGTCCTGGACGACACACTCGCATGCGTTCGCTGGATGTATGCAGAGTGGGAAGGGCTTTCCTGATGGATGGGGTTTCGGAAAGTGCGTCCCAGAATTTGCCTTTGGAGTGGGATGCAGTTTCCAGTTGAGGGCTCTGGCGGAAAATGCGACCCGGAATTTGCGATCGGAGTGGGATGGAGTTTCCCAACGGGGCCGTAAGCGGAAACTGCATCCCATTCCGGACATGGGACTGCGGACACGGTTTCCGGATACAAAAAGGCCACATGACGTGGCCTTCAACTTATATATGTTCAGCAGATGTCCCCATGACAAGCCGCGTTTCAACACCGAGGCGTCTGCCCGGCGACGCGGAACGTAAGGTTCATCGCGAGTTCCGCACGAGCCGGAGAGCACTTAATGTGCTCTCCGTGCGAGCAGGACTGTCCGAGCAGGGAACCTTACGTTCCGCGCCGCCGGGCAGACGAACCAGTTAAGACGCGCCGCTACTTGATCTTGGTCGTACCCGGTGCCAGGTTGGGGTCGGTCTCGTTAGCCTCGGTCTGGAAGTGCTCGGTGTACACGTTCTTGCCGTCGCGGAACATCTCGTAGTACTGCATCTTGGCGTAATCTTCGCGCGCCTTGGTGGCGGCTGCGGCGGCGGCATCGTCACCGGTGACGTTGGAGGAAAGCGCCCAGCGCAGGCTGGCGTCCTCGTAGCCCACGGAGTTGATGGCGGGCAGCGACTCGCGCAGCGTCATGTGCGCCTTCTGGTAGTCGGTCAGCGGGGCGCCGATCAGCTGCATAAGCTGCGTGGACAGGTAGTTGGTGGACAGGTCGTCGACCTCGCTCGTCTGGTCGCAACCAGCAACGTCGTAGTTGGCCCAGATGATGTAGTCGGTCTGCCACAGACGTTCCTGGTGCGTGGCATCGTCCTCGCCGGTAAACCACTTGTCGTTGAACTTGGACGGGAAGAACGGCTGGTGGTCGCCCCAGAACACCACGACTACCTTACGGTCGAGCTTGCTCAGGGCGTTGAGGAAGTAGCGAAGCGCCTGGTCGGACTGCTCGATGCACGAGACATACTCGTCGACATCGGAGAGCGTGCCGTCCTCGACGGTCTTGGCGTCCAGATCGGTCGTGTCGATATTCAGGTGCATCTGCTTATCGACCGGCAGCAGGCCCGTATCGTAGCCCGAGTGGTTCTGCATGGTCACGTCGAAGATAAACTGCGGATCGGCGTTCTGGTCGAGCAGCTCAAGAATCTTGTCGTAGGTAGCCTGGTCGGTCACCATGCCGCGCAGAGTGTCGGCTCCCTGGAAATCGTTGATGGACAGGAACTGGTCAAAGCCAAAGTCCTTGTAGACGTTCTCGCGGTTCCAGTTGGTCGCGTGGTTGGGGTGCATGGCCGTGGTGGAATAGCCGAGCGATTTGAACTGCTCTGCCAAGTTCCCGGTCGTTTCCATGTTGTAGATGGTGTAGGGGTACACGCCCGATCCCAGGTTGGCCATGGAGTTGCCGGTCATAAACTCAAACTCGGTATTGGCGGTACCGCCGCCGTAGGCACTCACGTAGAGCTTGCCGCGGCTGAGGCAGTTGGACAGGCTCTTAAAGTACTGCGGGCCCTCGTAGCCGGCGCGCATGTTCTGGTAGATCGACAGATCCGAGAAGGTCTCGTTCATGATGGCGATGACCGTGGGTTTCTCGCTGTCGAACTGCTCCTTTGCGGCGGCGCGCTCGTCGCTCTTGGCTGCGTCGGACTTGTCGTAGGCCTTGGCGTACTTTTTGAGCGTGGCCTTGGCATCGTCGACGGAGTAGTCGGCGGGTTTGGGCGGCTTGATGGACTGCGCTGCGCTAATGAAAGCGGGCAGGTAGCCCTCGCGCCAGTAGCTCTCGAGCGGGCGCCAGGTATAGACGGTGATGCCGAGGGTGTTGTAGTAGTCGATGAGCGTGACGTGCGCGGTCACGCCGCCCAGGCACAGCACGGCGACGAGCAGATTGGTGAGCAGCATGCGCTTGGCGTTGGCGGCGCCCTTCTGACGGTGCGGTGCCACCAGGCCGGCGTACTCGCACAGCAGCATAGCGATGGCGGTAAAGCCCATGGACAGCACGCAGAACAGCGAGATGGAGAAGGTGTAGCCGGTGCCGGCGACCGCGGCGGCGGTGGAGATGGCCGAAAGGTCGCCCGGCTGGATGGGCATGGATTTAAACGTGATGACGAAGAACTCGGCAATGCCCAGGACAAAGAGGGCAAAGGCCAGGACCGCGGGAGCTGCACCGTGGCGCTGGAACAGGAAGAACAGGCCGACCATGAGCGTGGTGATGATGGCCCACTCGAGCAGGATGCACAGGGGGTAGACCCAGGTAAAGTCGTGGTTGGACGAGACCTCCATGCCCAGCAGCGCGAAGACGCCGGCGAGCAGCAGGCACAGGACGGCGGCGACGAGCGGTTTGCCCACAAAGGCTCCGCGCAAACGAGCGAGCTTGCCGGTGGGGGCGGGCGCATCGGCCGAGGCGAACGCAAAGACGCGCGGGGCGATGCGGTCGCGGGCGATACTGGCCCAGGCGCAGCCGGTGAGGATGGCATTGGTCAGGATGAGCATCACAAAGGCGAGCGGCTCGTTTTGGGCGACGAGGCCAATGGCGCCCCAAATGGTCAAAAAGAGCTGGAACAGGCCGAAGGCGACGCTCCACCCAAGAGCGCTTTTGGCAACGGTGCCCGACTGAGCGCGAATGGCCTTGGCCTCGCGCAAGACAAGGTAGACGGTCGCCGCAAGACCGACGAGCGAGATGGCGGCAGCGAACATGCTGAGACTCCTCACAAACTTAAAACCTACGAAAGCGGGGGTTTACCCGATTGTTACCTAAATATGCGCTGCATTTGCGGGCTGCGCACAACAACCAGCCATATTAACGCGCATGTGCGGCGGCGTGGCGCAATGTAGTGGCGACCTGCGCGATAATGGACGGGAATTACACGGAAACGTAAAGGCTTCTTAAAGAATTGGCGAGGATAGAGCTATGGGTGAGCAGGTTTGTATGACGGGCGTCGAGTGCTGCGGCGGAGCTGCGGGCGTGGATACGAACGGCTACCCGGTCGAGACCACGGGCAATGCGGTGCTGGACATTTTGGAGCATCGCTCGTCTACGCGTGCCTTCGCGCGCGATGACGACGACCGTCCCGTGGCGGTGACCGACGAGCAGCGTGCGGCGATTCTGCATGCGGCGAGCCGCGCGCCGTCGGCGGGTGCCATGATGATGTATTCCATCGTGAGCATCCGCGAGCAGGCTACGCTCGACCGCCTGGCCGACCTGTGCGACCACCAGCCCATGATCGCTAAGGCGCCCTGGGCACTAATATTTGTGGTCGATTATGCCAAGTGGATCGATCTGTTTGAGCACGTGGGCTGCTTTGAGCCCGAGTTTGTCGAGCGCACGGGCAAGGCGCCCCGCCGTGCACCGGGTTTGGGTGACTTTGCCATCGCGGCCCAGGACGCCGTGATCGCCGCCCAAAACGCCGTGGTTGCCGCCGAGGCCCTGGGGCTGGGAAGCTGCTACATCGGCGACATCGTGGAGAACGCCGAGGAAGTTGCCGAGCTGCTCGATCTGCCGCCCTATACCATGCCGCTGTCGATGCTCATCATCGGCACGCCTCGCAAGGAGCGTCCGGCCATTGCGCATCCCGTGGTGAACCTGGTGCACGAGGAGCGCTACTGCCGCGCGGATGCCGCGACCATGGACGCGCAGGTGGCCGAGATGGACGCGATGTTCCGTCCGCATGCCCGCGAGGTGGGGGAGCGCGTCATGGATATCTACACCCGCAAGCACACGAGCCCCTTTATGGCCGAGATGAGCCGCTCCATGGAGTGGTGGTTCAAAAATTGGCTCGGAAAATGACGAATGTGACAAGGGGACAGTCCCTTTGTCACATTCCATATCGCCGCGGTGGCCTAAAGGCCGTATAAATGTTTATCTAGCTGGGAAAACAGTGCCATTCAAACATAGGCCGATTACCTATAATTCCTTCGAACATTAAAGTTGGGAGGAAACCGGCTTATGGAACAAAAGGTCAAGGAGGCAGCCTCGCACGCTGCGATTCCTGTGAGCATCTCGGCGATGCTCGTCACGCTGGGCGTGGTGTACGGCGATATCGGCACCAGCCCTATGTATGTAACCAAGGCGCTCGTTGCCGGCAACGGCGGCATCGGAAGCGTGACGGAGGAGTTCGTGCTCGGCGCGCTCTCCCTTGTCGTGTGGACGGTCACGCTGCTGACCACCATCAAGTATGTGCTCATCTCGCTGCGCGCCGATAACCATGGTGAGGGCGGCATCTTTGCCCTGTACAGCCTGGTCAAGCGCTGTGGCAAGTGGCTTATCATCCCCGCCATGCTGGGTGGCGCCGCGCTGCTCGCCGACGGCATCCTGACGCCGGCCGTTACCGTTACCACGGCCATCGAGGGCCTGCGCACCATCCCGGCGGTCCATGCCGTGCTGGGCGATGACCAGGGCCGCGTCGTCGCCATTACGCTCGCCATCATCATCGCGCTCTTTTTGGTGCAACGCATCGGTACGGCCAAGATCGGTCACGCCTTTGGCCCCATCATGACGCTGTGGTTCCTGTTCCTGGGCGGCACGGGTCTGTTCTTTGTCTTCCAGCACCCCGCCGTGCTGCTGTGCCTCAACCCGGTGCGCGGCATCGCCTTTTTGCTGAGCCCCAACAACCACGCGGGCATCATGATTCTGGGCAGCTGCTTCCTCGCCACCACCGGTGCCGAGGCGCTCTACTCCGACATGGGCCACGTCGGCCGCGGCAACATCTACGCCACCTGGCCGTTCGTTAAGTGCTGTCTGCTGCTTTCCTATATGGGCCAGGGCGCTTGGCTTATGAACAACGCCGCCAACCCCGAGCTCATGGGCATTGCCGACCTCAACCCGTTCTACCAGATGCTCGCCCCGGGCCTGCGCCCGTTTGCCGTCGGCCTTTCCACCGTCGCGGCCATCATCGCCTCGCAGGCGCTCATCACCGGCGCATTCTCGCTGGTGTCCGAGGCCAGTCGCCTGGACCTTATGCCGCACATGCAGGTCTTCTACCCTGCCGAGACCAAGGGCCAGCTCTACATCCCCATGGTCAACAACGTCATGCTCGTGGGCTGCGTCATCGTGGTGCTGCTGTTCCAGAACTCGGCGCATATGGAAGCCGCCTACGGCCTTGCCATTACGCTGACTATGATGTGCACCACGCTGCTGCTCTTCTTCTACCTGCACGAGGAGCGCAAGCTCAAGGTTGCTCCGTGGATCTTCGCGGCCTTCTTCCTTTTGCTCGAAGGCTTCTTCTTCGTGAGCTCGCTCACCAAGTTCTTCCACGGCGGCTACTTCACCATCCTCATGGCTGCACTCATCATGGGCATTATGGTGTGCTGGTACAACGGAACGGCGGTCGAGCAGCGCCAGTTTACGCTGCTGCCGCTGCGCAGCTACCTGCCGCAGCTCAAGCGCCTGCGCGACGACGACCGTTACGAGCGCATGAGCGACAACGTCGTGTACCTGACCAAGGACACCCATACCGACTACATCGACCGCGATATCGTCTATTCGATCTTGGACAAGCATCCCAAGCGTGCCCGCGCCTGGTGGTTCGTGAATGTCGAGACCATGGACGAACCGCACACCTTTGCCTATTCGGTCGAGACGTTCGGCACCGACTACGTGTTCCGCGTGCACCTGTACCTGGGCTACAAGATCAACCAGCGCGTCAATGCCTACCTGCGTCAGGTTGTTCAGGACCTGGCTGCCACCGGCGAGCTGCCGCCGCAGACGCATGACTACTCGGTCTACAAGGATCCGGGTAACATCGGCACGTTCAAGTTCGTCCTGATCCGTAAGCTTCTGGCGCCCGAAAGCGATGTGGAGCCCAGCGAGCGTACGGCCATCACGCTCAAGTACATCATTCGCCGCGCCGCCGGCACGCCCGCGCGTTGGTACGGCCTGGAGAACTCCAACGTGAGCTTTGAGTACGTGCCGCTGTTCACCAAGTTCAAGGCCGTGAACAAGATGCAGCGCCTGGCTCCCAACGAGCGGCCGTAGTCGACGCTCGAGGTTTGTCTGCGAACGGGCGGGCTTGTATTGACGGGGATTGAGTCCTGGGAGGAAACCATGGATGCAAAGGTGCTTGACGGTTGCGATCTTGCGACCGAGCTGGTGCGTGAGGTACGCGCCGATGCTGCCGAAGATCGGTTCTTTACGAATCGGGCCAACATGGACATGGCCGACCGCGTGATTTCGATCGTGGTGACGGTGCTTGTCGCGGCGTGCGTGTGCGCACTGCTCGCGCACGTGCTGTTTGTCTAACGTCCGCAGGTTGCAAAGGCTTTACACTTGGAACCACCACAAGGGGAAACCACCACAAAGGTGCCTGTCCCCTTTGTGGTGGTTTCTGTTTTTGAGAGAGGGGCGGAACGCTGATGGACGTCCGTACGGACGGCGATATTGCCGATAGCTTTTGGTGGCGGCGCACAACGCTGACGCGCCGCACTCCTCTGTATGACGCCTGCGTATCGGTGGGGCTGCTGGTCGCGGCGACGATTGTGGGCGCGCTGCTCGACCATCCGGGTCTCGCGCCGAGCATCATGATCGTCTATGTGTTCGCCGTTCAGCTGTGCGCATTCTTTACCTGGAGTCGCCTGTATTGCTTGCTGAGCTCGGCTGCCGCCGTGGCGCTCTACAACTTCTTGTTTGTCGACCCGCGCTACTCGCTGTCGCTTATCGACCGCGGCTATCCCGGCATGTTCTTCATCATGTTCGTGGTCTCGCTTGTGTCGAGCTCGATTGCCTTGGCCCTGCGTCGCGCTTTGGCGCAGGCTGCCGCCAGCGACCGTCGCACGCATATGGTGCTCGAGACCAACCGCATGCTGCAGCGGTGCGCCGATCAGCAGCAGATCGTTCACGCCATGGCCACGCAGCTGGCGCGTCTTTCGGGCTGCCCGGTCGTGTGGTACAGCGCCGACGCTGAGGGCGATGACCTGCTGCCGCGTGCGACATACACGGCCGTGGGCGATGCCGCGCCGGTGCATGAACTGGCGCCGCAGATGCCGCCGCGGCTCTCGGCGTCCGCCTATGTAGGAACGCCGCTCGATGCCACCTATGGTGGCTCGGCGTTTTATGGCATCTACCTGACGGTTCGCACGGGCGACGGCTTCGTCCGCTCGGGCGACCCCGCCTCGGTGGTGGGCGTGCTGGCTATCGTTGCCGAGCCCGACGTGCTGACGCACGAGGAGCGGACGCTTGCCGATGCCATCGTGAGCGAAGGCGAGCTGGCGCTCGACCGCGCCCGCGCCATGGAGGCCCGCGAGGAGGCGGCGGTGCTCGCCAAAAACGAACAGTTGCGCGCCAACCTGCTGCGCTCCATCTCGCACGACCTGCGCACGCCGCTCACCAGTATTTCGGGTAATGCTGACGTGCTGCTCGATCAGGGCTCGACCGGCACCGCGGTGCTCGATGCCCAGACGCGCCGCGGCCTGCTTCTATCCATTCGCTCGGATGCGCTGTGGCTCAACGCCACCGTCGAGAATTTGCTCGCCATCACCAAGCTCGAGGGTGGCGGTATGCGTCTGTCGACCACGCTCGAGCTCATGGACGATATCGTCGAGGAGGCGCTGCGCCACGTGAACCCTGCCGTGCACGAGCACGACCTTAAGGTGGTGGCGTGCGACGAGCCGGCGCTCGTCAATGTCGATGCGCGTCTGATGGTGCAGTTGGTGGTCAATCTGGTGAACAACGCCATCACCTATACGCCCGCAGGCTCTCATATCGTGATTTCGATTGGCATCGACGATGGGCGCGTGGCGTGCTCGGTGGCCGATGACGGCCCGGGCATCGCACCCGAGGATCGCGAGCGCATCTTTGAGTCGTTCTATACCGCCAACCATGGCCTGGCCGACAGCCACCGTAGTGTGGGCCTGGGGCTTTCGCTCTGCCACTCCATTGCGCTGGCGCATGGCGGTAGCATAGAGGTTGCCGCGGCGGACCCGCACGGCTCGGTCTTTACGATTGAGCTTCCCGTCGCCGATGTTTCGTTTGATAAGGAGTAGCGCCGTGCCGAACTCTGCCGTAAAACCGCTCATCTTGGTCGTTGAGGACGACCCCGCCGTTCGCAATCTTATTGTTGCCGCGCTCGAGGCGCACGGCTTGCGTCATATGGCCGTGGAGACCGCCCATGCCGCCATCGCCGCCGCCTCATCGCAGGCGCCGAGCATCGTGCTGCTCGATCTGGGCCTGCCCGATATGGACGGCGTCAAGGTGGTGGAATCGGTGCGCGCATGGTCGGGTATGCCGATTATCGTGGTCTCGGCGCGCAGCGAGGATGCGGACAAGATTCGCGCGCTCGATGCCGGCGCCGACGACTACCTGACCAAGCCGTTTTCGGTCGAGGAGCTGCTCGCGCGCATTCGCACGACGCTCAGACGCCTTTCGTATGCGCAAAGGGGCGGTGTTTCCTCTGAGGGCTCGTTCGATGCCGGTGAGCTGCATATCGATTTTGATGCCGGCATCGCCACGATGGATGACGAGGAGCTGCATCTGACGCCGATCGAGTACAAGCTCCTGTGCCTGCTGGCGCATAACGCCGACAAGGTGCTGACGCATCAGTTTATCCTGCACGAGATTTGGGGTACGGCGACTAAGAGCGACCTGGCGAGCCTGCGCGTCTTTATGGGCACGTTGCGTAAGAAGATCGAGTCCGACCCCGCGCATCCGCGCTACATCCAAACCCACGTAGGCATTGGCTACCGCCTAGTTACCCAAGGCTAGATCGCCAACCACCGTCCCAATATGAGTTGCGGTGAAATACGGTCTAACTTTGCCTAATTCCAGGCAAAACAGTCCGTATTCCACCGCAACTTTTTTATTTGCCCTTGGGCTTGCTGGCGTAGAACTTCTTCTTTTTGAGCTTGCCGGCAGGAGAGGGTTTGCCGGTAAAGTTCGACTTGCCGTTGCCGGCCTGCGCGTGCGCGGGTACTGCCGCACGGGGCTTGCGGGCCTCGGGATTGCGCAGTTCCTCGGTTCGCTCTGCAATCTCCTCGGCGCTAAAGCCGACCTCGGCCATGGCATCCTCGATGGGCAGGCGGCGCACGATATAGCAGTGGTGCACCTTCTGGTTGCGCGCGAAGTCCTCGGGGATGGTCTGTGCCGTAATGTCCTCCAGCACCACGCCCGCGCGTGCGAGCTTGCGCGTCTCGGGACGGAAGCCACGCAGGTTGCAGCTAAAGATGGCATGTCCACCCTGTGCGAGCAGGCGCGATACGCCGGCCAAAAGCTCAACATGGTCGCGTTGGACATCCCAGGTACGGCGGCCCATCTTGGACGAGTTCGAGAACGTGGGCGGGTCGACAAAGATCAGGTCCCAGCGGTTGCGCGTCTGGCGTTGGTCGCGAATCCAGGCGAGCACGTCGTCGCGCACAAAATGATGCTGCGGTCCCACAAAGCCGTTTTGGCGCATGTTGCGCTCGGCCCAGTCCAGGTAGGTGTTGGAGAGGTCGACCGTCACGGTCTCCTCGACGCCGCCGTCCGCCGCGTAGCAGGTGGCGGTGCCGGTATAGGCAAACAGGTTGAGGAAGCGGCGCGCCTGCTTGGCGTGCTCACGCACCAGGTTGCGGGTGACGCGGTGATCCAGGAAGATGCCCACATCCAGATAGTCGTCAAAGTTGACGGCAAAGGTGAGGCCGCCCTCTTCGATGAGCGGCAGACGACGGCGTGCGATATTGGCGCGCTCGCCCGAGCCGCCCTTGCCGGCGCCCTGCTTGCCGTACTGCGAGCCGCCGCGCGAACGCATGCGGGCCTTGGCGTGCACGTGCTCGGCGGGAACATCCAGGATGCGTGGCGCGATGGCCGAGATGTCGAGCATACGGGCCTGGGCCAGTGCGGGGTCGATGGTCTTAGGCGCGGCGTATTCGGCGATGACGAGCCAGCGGCCCGGCGTCTGCGGGCAGCCCTCGTACAGATCGATGGCGGCGGAGTAGTCGGGTAGGTCGGCATCGTAGACGCGGTAGCAGCTTACGCCCTCGCGCTTGGCCCACTTGCGGCGCAGACGGGCATTCTTGCGCAGGCGGTTGGCGAACTGCTCGGACTCGGGGATGAGCACGGGCAGCGGCTTGCCGTCGCCCAGGTCGAGCATGGCGGCAGGCTCGGGCATGGCGGGGGCGGTGCTGCCTTCATCATTGGCATTGTCGGCATCTGCAGCCTCGCCCTCAGCATCCGCACTGGTCGAAGCCTCAAACGCCGCGGCGGCCTGGTCGAGCGAGGGCCAGACTTCGACGGTCGCCTCCTCGTTGTTGGGCATGACGGCGATCGAGCGCTCGGGCTCGGCGTGGAGCGCGCGGGCCAGCAATCCGTCGCGGGTGAGCGCGGCGACCGGCGCCGCGGCAAGCTCGGGCGCGCGGCGCAGCTCACTGACGAGCGTCATGGTGTCATGCATGAGCGAAAGCGGTGTCTCGGTCGTATCTGCGACCACGGCGGCACCGGCGACGGCGCCCGCATGGTCCAGCACGGTGGCGGACTTGGCGGCGCAAAAATCAACAAAGCGCTTGTAGCCGGCACATTTGACCATGCGCTCGGCGGTCTTGCGGGCGGCGGGGTCAACATCCACGGCCGCGATGCGTACCTGGCGCTCGCGTGCTGCCGCCTCGCGCTCGCGTGCCTCGGCAAGCAGCTGCTCCCACAGAGCGGCGTCGTGCAGCTGCCAGCCCTCAAAGCCCCAGCGCTCGCGTGCGGCGCCCGGGGCGCGGTCGGTCAGAATGTTTACGGCTTCCAGCAACAGGCCGCCGCCGGCGCACGAGGCATCGATTAGCGTGGGAAGGGCTTCATTCTCGTAATCGTCGGCCGTCAGCTCGCGCTCGCACAGTGCGGTCCAGCCGACCTGCGCCAGCACCAGGGCGGCGTAGTCGGGGCGCAGCACGTGCGCGCCCTCGCCGGCACGGGTCGCCGCGGGCGGCAGGCGCTTGAACAGCGGGTCGCCCGAAAGGTCCAGGCTGATGCTCGCGCGGCGCTGACGCAGCGAAAGCAGCAGGTGAACGTCGGGATCGGCGGCGTCGACATCGGCGCGACGGCCCGTGGTCTCGGCCAGACGGTCGCACAGCGCGTCCTTGGCGCGCAGGGCCGAGAAGCGCGTGTTGCGCAGCTGTTCGGTCACGCCGCGGGCGGTAATGGCGATGGTGGCGCCGGGGCGGACGATGTTCTCCCAGGCGATGTCGTAAACGCTATCGTACAGCTCGTCGGCATCTTGCGCCTCAAAGCGTCCGAGCACCGCAAACACGCGGCTGGCCAGGCGCGACCACAGGCATGCGCGATAGCCCCGCTCAAGCTCGCCCTCAAACGTGGCGCGGCCCTTTAGGCGGCGGACATGCGAAAGCCCGAGGCGTTTAAGCTCATCGGCGAGTGCGGACTCAAAGCCCTCGGGGCAGCTTGCGTAAAATTCCATGGGTGACCTCTCTGGTTGCGTCGCTCCATTATATGATGGATGCTTCGTTTGCCCTTATCCTCGAAAGGAACTCATATGATTGATGCGTGTCCCAAACCCGCTGTGCTCTTTTTTGACGTGGACGGCACGCTGACGTCGTTCGATCCCGACGATATGACCGATAAGGACTTTTCGGCGGTTCGCCCCTCGCAGGCGGTGATCGAGGCGTTTCATCGTCTGCGCAATGCAGGTCACCAGGCATTTATCTGCACGGGTCGTCCCTTGTGGCTGATTGCCGATGGCCTGCGTGCTTTGGAGCCTGCGGGTGTCGTTGCCATGGCGGGAGCGACGCTCGAGGTCGAGGGCCGCGTGGTACACGAGGACTGCTTTGGCGAGGACGTTATCGAGGAGCTCGCGCGCCGTATGGCAGCGGCAGGGATTGAGGCCTTTTTCGAGACCAACGTGGCTACTTTTGCCCTGGAACCCGCGGGTGTTGAGCAGTCGTCTCTGATCGGCACTTCTGTGGTGCACAGCACCGCGGAAATGCGCGTCGACGGCAGTCTGCGCGTGGGCAAGGTATGCCTCAGTGTGCCCAGTTTGGCTCGCGTGGCCAACGATGACGGCTTTATCGATCGCGAGTTTGAGCTGTGCAACACCGGTGGCCAGAATCGCGAGCTGAGCCCCAAGGGCATTGACAAGGGCGTGGGCGTGGCGCGAGCGCTGGAATACCTGGGTCGCACCGGCAACGCGCGCACCTTTGGCTTTGGCGATTCCGGCAACGATCTGGGTATGCTCGCCGCTGTCGAGACGGCCGTGGCCATGGGCAACGCTATGCCCGAGGTCAAGGCGCTCGCCGACTACGTGACTGATGATGTCGCACACGACGGCACCGTCACAGCGATGCAGCATTTCGGCCTCATCTAATGAATCCCACGTTCTGACGTTTGCTCAAACTGCGACTCTTTGCTTTTGCATGCTCAATCGATTTATCAATCCAAACACTGAGGTGTTTATACCGTTCGCCGAGAAGATAAAAAACCGCAGCTCACGCCTTGATAAACGTAGGTAAAGTGTTTAGCAGTTTAACGCCCATGTGCAAGCGAAAGGAATCAGGCAGATGGCAATCAAGGTGTTCGCTGACGGTGCAAACCTCGAGGGCATGCTCGACATGTACGAGAACGGCAACGTTCAGGGTTTCACGACCAACCCGTCCCTTATGAAGAAGGGCGGCGTGACGGATTACCGCGCGTTTGCCAAGGAGGTCCTGGCCCACATCACCGATGTGTCCGTCTCGTTTGAGGTCTTTGCCGACGACGTCGAGACCATGGAGGTCGAGGCGCGCGAGATCGCTACCTGGGCCGAGAACGTCTACGTCAAGATTCCGTGCGTGACCACCAAGGGCGAGTCCACCGCCGAGCTGGTCCGCAAGCTTTCGGCCGATGGCATCAAGGTCAACGTCACCACTATCTTTACGCCCGAGCAGGTCGACGAGATGGTCGAGGCCGTTGACGCCGAGACGCCGTCCATCATCTCGCTCTTTGCCGGCCGTATCGCCGATACCGGCGTCGACCCCATTCCGTTTGTGACGGAGTCGGTCAAGAAGGCCGCCGCCAAGCCCAACTGTGAGGTCCTGTGGGCGTCCACGCGCGAGCTCATCAATATTTACCAGGCCGAGGCCTGCGGTTGCCAGATCATCACGGTGCCCAACGGCATCCTGGCCAAGCGCAAGAACATCGGCCGTGACCCGTACGAGGTCTCGCTCGACACCGTGCGCGGCTTTGCCAAGGATATCGCCGCTTTGGGCTTCCATATTCTGCCGTAACGCGAACACTGGCTACGCCGCGGGCTGCTCGCCCCGGCCTTTCCTTTCCCTATCGCTCACGCGCTTCGCGAGGGTCGCGCCAGGCAAAGGAAAGGCCGGGGCTGCCGACACGAGCTTGCCAGCAAGTTGGCGCTTGGTTTCCATATCCTGCCGTGGGCAAAGGTACCCCCGCCTGCGCCGTGCAAAATTGAGAGTATTCAGCAAGGTAAAGGCTTTTACCAGTTGGGTGAAGCACGGAACAGCCCCCGTTTTGGCTCTGACGACGCTAAAACGGGGGCTGTTTTTTGCTTTTTCGCCTCTGAGGGGCATCCGGAACGGTGGAATTTGCAGAATACTCGCGATTTTGCACGTCACTACAGGGGGTACCCCTGCTTTGGCGGTTTACTTCCCCTGTACCATGGTGAGCGAGATCTTCTTGCGGTCGCGATCGACCTTTTCGACCCACACCTTGACCGTGTCACCGACGCGCACCACGTCGCTGGGGTGCTTGACAAAGCGGTTGGCCAGTTTGGAGATGTGCACGAGGCCGTCCTGGTGCACGCCCACGTCGACGAAGGCGCCAAAGTCGACGACGTTGCGCACCGTGCCCTTGAGCTCCATGCCGGGCTCCAGGTCGTCGATGGAAAGCGCCGAGCGGCTAAAGACCACCTCGGGCGCGTCGTCGCGCGGGTCGCGGCCGGGCTTCTTGAGCTCGTTGACGATGTCGATAAGCGTGAGGGTGCCGCAGTCTAGGTCACTCGCCAGTGTCGAGATGCTGCCCAGGCGGCGCTCGATGTCGGGCACGCCGCCGCGGCTGAGCTCGCTGGCCGCCACACCGGCGCGGTCCAAGACGGCCGTTGCCACCTCGTAGCTCTCGGGGTGGACGCTCGTCGCGTCGAGCGGGTTCTTACCGCCGCTGATGCGCAGGAAGCCCGCGGCGTTGAGATATGCCTTGGGCCCCAGCTTGGGGACCTTCTTAAGCTGGCGGCGATCGGTAAAGGCGCCGTTTTCCTCGCGGTAGGCCACGATGTTCTTGGCCACGCTCGGCGTAATGCCCGATACGTATCCCAGCAGGCTTGCGCTCGCGGTGTTGACGTCGACGCCCACGCGGTTAACGACGTCTTCCACCACGTGGCCCAGGGTGCGCGAAAGCTCGGCCTGGTCAAGGTCGTGCTGGTATTGGCCCACGCCGATGGACTGGGGCGGAATCTTGACGAGCTCTGCCAGCGGGTCCTGCAGGCGGCGGCCCAGGCTCATGGCGCCACGCACGGTGACGTCCAGGTCGGGGTATTCCTGGCTGGCGAGCTCGGAAGCCGAGTACACCGATGCGCCGGCCTCGTTGACGATGGTGTATCGCAAGTTGGGCGCCTGCTCGGCAATGAACTCCGAGACGACTTCCTCGGTCTCGCGGCTGGCGGTGCCGTTGCCGATGACGATGGTGTTGACGCTGTCCTTTTTGACGAGGCGGGCGAGCTCGCGCTTGGTGCCGGCGACGTCGTGGCGCGGCTTGGTGGGGTAGACCACGCCGTGGTCGAGCAGCTTGCCGGTCTCGTCCATAACGGCGACCTTGCAGCCGGTGCGGTATCCCGGATCGAGCGCGAGCACGCGGGCACCGCGCACGGGGCGTGCCGAGAGCAGGCCCTCGAGATTCTTGGCAAAGACGTTGATGGCCTCGGTCTGCGCGCGAACGGTGAGCTTGGCGCGGGCCTCGCGCTCCAGCGAGGGGGCCATGAGGCGCTTGTAACCGTCAGCGATGGCGGCATCGAAGATGGGAGCAAACACGCCCTGGCGTCGGGGCCAACGGCTGCCGAGGCGTGCCGTGGCGGCAGCGCCGTCGACGTTCACGCGCACGCGGAGCTTGCCCTCGCGCTCACCGCGGTCGATAGCCAGCACGCGGTGGTTGGGTATACGGCGCAGCGGCTCATCATAGCTGTAGTACGGCTCGTAGGGGGTCTTCTCGGTGGGGTCGGTGGCCTCGACGACGATGTCTGCGGTGTTTTGCGTAAAGGCACGCAGGTCGGCGACGTTCTCGGGGTCCTCGGCCACCGTCTCGGCCACGATGTCCGCCGCGCCGGCGAGCGCCTTCTCGGGCGTGTCGAAGCCGGCTTCCTCGTTGACGTATGCCGCGGCGGCGTCGAGCGCGCTGCCCTTGGCCGAGGCCTGCATGATGACCATGTTGGCAAGTGGCTCCAGGCCTGCCTCGCGGGCCTTCTGTGCGCGGGTCATGCGCTTTTTGCGGTAGGGCTTGTAGAGGTCCTCGACACGCTGGAGCTGCGTGGCCTCGCGAATCTGCTGCTCGAGTTCGGGCGTGAGTTTGCCCCGGGCGTCGATAAGCAGAATGACGTCCTCTTTGCGCTGCTCGAGATTGCGCAGGTAGGACAGGCGGTCGTCGAGTGCGCGCAGGGCAACGTCATCCATGCCGCCCGTTGCTTCCTTGCGGTAGCGCGAGATAAAGGGGATGGTGTTGCCCTCGTCGATGAGCTTGACGGCTGCCTCGACGTTGGCGGCCTTAAGGTTGAGCTCGCGGGCGAGCTGGGCGATAAGATCCATGGGACTCCTTGCGTTTAAGGTGCGTTTGCAGCACAGAGCTACCAAGGATACCACCCGTCCCAAAAGACTGTTTTGGGGCCGCGCCATGAAAACGGCCTATCTACTACGTTTAACCCGTATGGGCCGACCATCTCCCGGTTTTCCGAAAATACGCAACCCGTCTACCTGCGGTTTTTTCTTCGCGAAATTTGGCATGGTTGAGGGTGATCGGTTAAACGTAGTAGATGGGCCCATTTCGTGGCGAACGAATCAAGCCGAGATGCAAAAAGGCCCCCGTCTCAGAAAAATCGTCGTCAAGGTAGCGAAATGCCCCGCGGACAGGAGGCTGCTCGCAGGGCAAAGAAGAGGGGCTTGTTGGTGGCGGACCGAGGGGCTCGGCATGGGGTTTCTGCCGCGGCCGCTCTTAAGGCATTACAGCTCGACGAGCTGGCCGGTCTCGGCGGCCTCCTTGATAGCGTTAAGTAGCGTGAGCGTCTTGACGTTATCGGCGGGGGTCACGACGGGCTCGACCTCGCGGCGGACAACCTTCACAAAGTGCTTGAGCTGCATCTTGTGCGGCAGTGCCGGGTCGACGGCCGGAATCTCCATCTGCAGCGGCTTGTGCCAGTTGGAGGCGCCGTCGTAGGAGAACTGGTGCAGGCGGGGCAGCGACAGGGCGCCCTTGGTGCCGCCGATGAAGTACGCGTCGGCGTCGAAGGGGCGGTACTGCGGGTCCTCGCGAGCGGTGGCCTCCCAGTTCCAGGGGCTTGCGGTGGCGTCGGAGATGGTCATGCTCGCAAGCGCGCCATCGGCAAAGCGGACGTTGACCACGGCGGAGTCCTCGGTCTCAAAACCGCGGGCGGCGCTGGACTGCATGCCCTGGACGGCGACGGGCTCGCCCAGCAGGTAACGGAGCAGGTCGACATCGTGCACCAGGTTGACCAGGATCGGGCCGGCACCCTTCTTGCGGCGCCACTCGACGTCGAAGTACTCGTCGTTCTTATAGATCATGTAGTGGAAGCTCGACACGGTGAGCTTGCCCAGCTCGCCGGACTCGATGATCTCCTTGGCCTTGTTGACGAAGGGGTTGTGGCGGCGGTGCTGACCCACGAGCACGGGCACGCCGGCGGTCTCGGCCTCGGCGGCGAAGGCCTGAGCATCCTCGAGGTCGTTGGAGATCGGCTTTTCGACCAGCGGCACGATGTTGCGCTTGACGGCCTCGCGGGCAACGCCCAGGTGCAGGTCGTTGGGCGTGGCGATGATGACGGCCTCGGGCTTGACCTCGTCCATCATCTGGGCGGGATCGGTGAAGAACGGCACGCCGGCGGCCTCGGCCGTGGCGCGGGCGCCCTCAAAGGCGTCGGCGATGGCGACGAGCTCGGCCTCGGGCTCCTCGGTGACAAAGCGGATGTGGTTGCGGCCCATGGCGCCGGCGCCGATGACGGCAATGCGGACGGGGTTGAGCTCAGACATTTCGACTCCTTAATAGTGGTGGCGATGGAATGTGACAAAGGGACAGTCCCTTTGTCACATCGGCAATTGCTAAGCGGACTTCTTCTTGCTGTCGGAGACCATCATGTAGACGGTGAGCACGACGGCGATGGCGGCGATCACGATGGCGCCATAGAAGGACTGCTGGTAGGCGGCGCTGCCGGCCTCGGCGTGATACAGCACGGCGGTGATGGGCTGGCTGATCCAGGTGGAAGCGGCGTAGCCCAGGAACATGATGCCGTAGTTGACGCCGATGTTGCTGGTACCGAAGGCGCCACCGGTGAGCGGCGGATAGATGACGAGCAGAGCGCCAAAGCTAAAGCCGAGCAGGGCGAGCGCCACGAAGAACATGCTCTGCGTAAAGCTCATCGACATGATGACGAGCGCGACGATGGTGACGATAAGGCTGATAAGCAGCGACTTGTAGGCGCCGAGCTTGTCGATGATCTGACCAAAGGACAGACGGCCGACCAGGTTGGCGCAGGTGTTGACGGAGACGACCACACCGCCGAGGGCGACGGCAGCGGCGCTCGTGGGGTCGGCGAAGAGCTGGACGGCGGCGATGGAGGCAACCTTGCCGACGAGCAGGGTGCCGGCGGTGGCGGCAAAGGCGAAGGTGATGATGAGGACCCAGAAGCGCGGGGTCTTGACCATCTCGCCCGGGGTGAGGTCGCCGAAGGTGCCGGCGTGCGCGCCGCCCTTGGGGGCCTCGAAGCCCTCGGGCAGCCAACCGGCCTCGGGGGCCTTCAGGAACAGGGCGGAGACGGCGATCATCACAAAGAAGATGACGCCGAGCGCCTTAAGGGCGCCGAAGATGCCAAGGCTCGGGATGAGCAGCGAGGCGAGCACCGGGGACAGCACAGCGGGGCCGGCGGTCGAAGCGGCCAGGGTGATGCCGGAGGCGAGGCCCTTCTTGTCGATGAACCACTTCTGACCCGTGGTGAGCGCCGGGTTGTAGCCCAGGCCGTTGCCGATGGCGGCGACGAGCGAGAACCACAGGTAGAACTGCCACGGCTCGGTGACGGTGCCGGACATGAACCAGCCCACGCCGTAGCACACGGCGGCGGCAATCACGACGTTGCGGGGGCCGATCTTATCGGAGATGCGGCCGGCGAAGATGCCCGTCACGGCCATGATGGTCTGGAAGACCGGGAAAGCCCAGGTAAGGGCGCTGGACCACTCGGGGTAGACGGCGAGCAGGTTCTTGCTCACGACGGAATACAGCGCGATGGAGCTGATGAAGAACATGGTGACGCACGCGGCGGAAAGCACGACGGCGCGACCCTTGTTGGAGTTGGTGGAAGCCATTGGACTCTTTCTAATCGATGTGGGGAGGGGGGGGAGGGGCAAACGCCGCTGAGGTGCTTGCCCCGCGCCCCTTTCTACCGGGCTGATTTACTGGTCAGTCGGCTTTGCGACGCCGGACTCATCGGACCAGAGCTCGACACCCTTGTTCTTAAGGTAGTTGTCGGCATAGGCGCGACGGCCACCGGGCTTGGCGGTGAGGTCGCCCATCATGTTGGAGAAGCCGCCGTCGACCTTGATGGCGTCGCCGGTGGTAAAGTCTGAGCGCGTGGACGCCAGGAACATGACGGCGTTGGCGATATCGCTGACCTCGCCGATGCGACGCGTGGCGATGAGGCGGCTGCGGCTCTTCTCGACCTCGGGATCGGCGTAAAAGCTTGCCGACATGGGGGTCTTGACGAAGCAGGGCTCGACGCAGTTGGAGCGCACGCCGTAGGGACCCCACTCGGCAGCCAGCATCTTGGACATCATGTTGACGCCCGCCTTGGTGGAGCTGTACACGCCCGAGAACGTTTCGGGGGAGTGACTGGCGACGGTGGAGATGTGAACCAGGCGGCCCTGGCCGGCCTTGATCATCTCGCGACCAAAGCGCTGCGAGGTGATGAAGTAGCCGGTGAGGTTGACGTTGATGACCTCGTTCCAGTCGGAGAGCGGCAGGTCCTCCATGGCTGCGAAGCGCAGGATGCCGGCGGTGTTGACGAGAACGTCGACGCGGCCGAAGTTGGCGATGGTGGCGTCGACGGCGGCCTGAACCTCGGCCTCGTCGGTGGCGTTCATCTTGTAGCCCTCGGCGTGGATGCCAAACTCGGCAGCGAGGTCGGCGGCGGCGGCCTTGACCTTCTCCTCGTCCAGGTCGAGCAGGACGACGTTAGCGCCATTGCGGGCGAACTCGCGGCAAATCTCGACGCCCATGCCGCCGAGCGCTCCAGTCACAGCGCAAACATCGCCCTCGAGCTTAAGCCAATTGCTCATAGGAACTTCCCTTCTTATGCCTCCCGGTGGGTCGCTCCCATTAACCGACCCACGTGGTTTTCGCTGGTTATCGTATGCTTTGCATTTGCGCAGGTGAATTGCATATTTGTTAGAATGGCGTTAACCATAGGTTTACACCGTGCGATGCAGTTTATTCTCAATTGAGCGCATGACCTGCGAAAACAACCTCCTGTGGCACCATGTGGCCACGGGCGCGAAAACGGGAGATTGACGTGTACGATCGACGACTTGAGGCCATATCGGCCGCTGCGGAGCTGGGAAGCTTCTCGCGTGCGGCGGCACAATTGCGCGTGTCGACTCCGGCGCTCGTCAAGCAGGTGTCGGGCTTCGAGGCCGAGTTCGGCATCACGCTGTTCGAACGCTCGCACTCGGGCGTCAAAGTGACGCCGGCCGGCGCACTGCTGGTGGACGACGCGCGCTCGATCATGCGGCAGTCCGAGGACGCGCTGCGCCGTGCCCGACGCGCGGCGGGCGATGGCGGTGCCGTGCGCCTGGGCGTGTCGATGATGTGCCCGGGGCGCCAAACGCTGTCGATGTGGTCGGGCATCCACGATCTGGAACCGTCGCTGCGATTTGAAATCGTGCCGGTAAGCGATCTCTACGACGAGCGCGAGACCGTCATGCGTAGCTTGGGCCGCGAGGTCGATGTGGTGCAATCGAGTTTTTCTACCCCACGCTGGGGTGATGCCTGCCAAAAGCTCCGCATTGTCAACGTGCCGTTTTATATCGATCTGCCGCGCACGAGCCCGCTGGCGCGCAAGAATCGCATTACGGTTGCCGACTTGGAGGGTATGCGTCTGCGCGTACTGCGCCACGGCAACGACGCCATGGACAGCCTGCGCATCGATCTTTTGGCCGATGGCGGCGTGGACGTGATCGACGTGGACAGTTTTGACTTTGCGCTCTTTAACGAGGCGGAGGAAAAGGGCGACGCGGTGCTCACTTGCGGGGCGTGGTCGGGCGTGCACCCGGCTTTTGTAGGCGTGCCGTTCCTATGTGGCCGCGAGGTGCCGGTCTTCTTGCACTACCCGCTCGAGCCCACCCTCCAAGTACAAAAATTCGTCAACGCCATGGCCCAACTCCTCAAGTAGCCAAAAGAGTCCCGTCCCAAATTAGCTACCCTTTGCTACGGGTTTAGCGGTCCTCGCGTTGCGGCCCGGCTGCCTCGGCTGTCTTTACGCGGTTCTTATCGACGTACATGTTCTTGTCGGCCTGGGAAAAGAGTTCGCGCATGGTAGGCGGCTCGTCAAAATCGCTGGAAAGCGCATAGCCCACCGCGTAGCTGATGGGCATATCGGGGTGGACTTCGGAATACTCGTTCACGTTCGCGCGAATCCGAGTGAGACAAGATTCCACAGCGGCTCGGTCGGCATCCCGCAGCACCGCGATAAACTCATCGCCGCCGTCGCGACCCACAAAGCACGTCTCCGACGCCACACTTCCCAGTTGTTGGGCAAAAGAGCGAATGTATTCATCGCCCTTCTCATGGCCGAAGTTGTTATTGACCATATGCAGATTGTTAAGGTCGAAGACGCACACCGCAACGGGCTCCTCCGCGGAGACAGGCTGCTCCTGCCCCAAGATCTCCTCGCACTTGTTCTTGTTGGGCAGCCCCGTGGCTTCGTCGAGATAGACTTTGCTCTGCAGTTCGCGATTGAGCGCGGCGGTGCGCACCGCGCGAACGAGTTCGACCGCAAAGGTCGCCACCAAGCCCACGATGTCGATGATCACCAAGCCCTCGAGATAGTTGAGCGCCGACGCCTTCTCCTGAGAGTAGTCCTCTGCGAGTCGCGTAGCATCGCCGCAAATGCCAAAGAATTCCTCGCTCATGGAGATGATGTCGGTGTTCTCGTAGCCGACTTCGCGCACACGGATGATCTCGGTGCAAAGCTCATCAAAATAATTTGCAAGCTCGGTCATTTTTGCCTGATACTCATCGTCGTCGAGACGGACGAGGTTGAGGTCGTCACTTCCGTAACGCAAACCGTTGATGTATGAATCCACGGCTTTGAGCAGGTCATCTTGAGGCTGGCCCGCATCCTCGAGCTTAACGATTCGCTGCGTGGTACCGCGCACCAGACCGGCGTAGTTGACCACACGCGCCGTGCCCTGGATATCGGAGACGAGCAGCATAACATTGATGAAGAAGAAGATGAGAACTGCCGTGAGCACCATCATGAGCAGGCGCACCGCCTGGCCGGCCTTCTTGGCGACAGAAGTATTCACAAGTTCACTCCCCTAAATGACAAAAGAACAGGTAGCACGCAGTGTGCTGAAATTCATGGGTGGTTAACTCTACCATATGGGCCAGCAGCCTCAAACTGCAGCAGACGCTCGTCCAAATTGGCGTGACGCTTGCCTTGTTGTTCTTGACCTGGCCGCGCTATCGGGCATGCTTCTGGTCTTGGATCACCATGGGAAAGCTCATCCCGTTTTGTGCGTCTAGAGTGGGATGCGGCTTCCCAAAGGTGCCGTTAGGGGAAACCACATCCCGGTTTATGCCCTTGAAATGGGATGCCGTTTCCCGGAGGGGGCCCAGCGGGAAACGGCATCCCATTTTGGGCCCGAAAAGTGGGATACGGTTTCCGGTCGGCATGAATAAAGCCTCCGCAGCTCGTGTGGCTGCGGAGGCTTTATTCGTTGCGGCGCATTGTGTTTGGGTCGTTGAGATGAGTCGATTTGCCCCGAAAGAGGAGGGCATTGACCTTAGGGTCATGCCCGACGAATGAGCGGCAAATCGGCCATCTCGGCGGGCCGAACTATTCCAGCTCAAACGCTCCGGTGTAGAGCTGGTAGTAGTATCCGCGCTTGGCGATCAGCTCGTCGTGGTTGCCGCGCTCGATGATGCGGCCGTGGTCCAGACAGATGATCGCGTCGGAGTTGCGCACGGTGGACAGGCGGTGCGCGATGACAAACGTCGTGCGGCCTTCCATGAGCTTGTCCATGCCGGCCTGCACGATAGCCTCGGTGCGGGTGTCGATGGAGCTCGTGGCCTCGTCCAGAATCATTGCCGGCGGATCGGCGACGGCAGCGCGTGCGATCGAAATCAGCTGGCGCTGGCCCTGCGACAGCTGTGCACCGTTGCCGGTGAGCATCGTGTCGTAGCCGTCGGGCAGGCGGGTGATAAAGTCGTCGGCGCCCGCGAGCTTTGCCGCCGCGATGCACTCCTCGTCGGTCGCATCCAGGTTGCCGTAGCGGATGTTATCCATCACGGTGCCGGTGAACAGGTTCACGTCCTGCAGCACCACGCCCAGCGAGCGGCGCAGATCGGCCTTGCGAATCTTGTTGACGTTGATGCCGTCGTAGCGAATCTTGCCGTCGGCGATGTCATAGAAGCGGTTGATGAGGTTGGTGATGGTCGTCTTACCGGCACCGGTGGCACCGACAAACGCGACCTTCTGGCCCGGCTTGGCAAACACGGACACGCCGTGCAGCACCTCATGGTCGGGCGTGTAGCCAAAGTCGACGTTGTCCATGACCAGGTCGCCGCGCAGCGGTACGTACTCGATCTCGCCGGTTGCGCGGTGCGGATGCTTCCACGCCCACATGCCGGTGTGGTGGTCGGCCTCCTCGAGCTGCCAGGTGTCGGGGTTCACCTGAGCGTTGACGAGCGTCACATAGCCTTCGTCGGCTTCGGGCTCCTCGTCGATGAGCTCAAAGATGCGGTCGGCGCCGGCGAGGCCCATGACCACGGCGTTGATCTGCTGCGAGATCTGACCGATCTGTCCGCAGAATTGCTTGGTCATGTTGAGGAACGGCACTACGACGGCGATGGACAGCGTCATGCCCGAGATGCTCAGGTTGGGCACGCCCAGCGCCAGGAAAATGCCGCCGGCCAGTGCGACCAGCACGTAGAGCAGGTTGCCCAGGTTCATAAGGATGGGCATGAGGATGTTGGCGTACATGTTGGCCTTCTGCGAGACCTCGAAGAGCTTTTCGTTGCGCTCGTCAAAATCGGCCTCGGCGGCAGACTCGTGGCAGAATGCCTTGACGACCTTCTGGCCGTTCATGACTTCCTCGATATGACCCTCGACCACGCCGAGCTCGGTCTGCTGCGCAATGAAGAAACGCGCGGAGTTGGAGCCGAGCAGCTTGGTCATAAAGGTCATAAAGGCGACGCCTGCCACAATGACCAGGCACATCCAAACGCTGTAGTACAGCATGATAAAGAACACCGTGACGATGACGATGGTCGTCATGAGCAGGTTGGGCAGCGACTGGCTGATCATCTGGCGCAGCGTGTCGATGTCGTTGGTGTAGTGGCTCATGATGTCGCCGCGCTGGTGCGTGTCGAAGTAGCGAATCGGCAGGTCCTGCATGCGGTTGAACATCTTCTCGCGCAGCTTCTCGAGCGAGCCCTGCGTGACGATGGCCATGGCGCGGTTCCAGAACAGTGAGGACAGGATGCCGACGCCGTAGATGCAGGCGAGGGTGGTCACGAGCTGTGCGATCTTGGGCTGTGCGGCTTCCCAATCGCCCGACTGCCACGATTCGCTAATAATCTGCAGAGCGCTCTGAAGGAAGGTCGTACCGATGGAGTTGATGATGGCGCAGAGCACCACGCCGACAACGACGAGGGGCAAAAGCACGGGGTAGAAGCCAAAGAGCGTCTTGATGAGGCGCGACATGGTGCCGCCCTTGCGGTTGAGCGCGCGCTCGGCGGTCGTTGCCTTACTCATGTGCCTCGCCTCCTTCCTGGGTCTGAGCTTGCGTTACGGATGCCTCGGTGTCGGCCTCGACGGCTCCTTCGCCCTCGGCAGACATCTTGTTTTGCGAGGTAAAGGTCTCGCGGTAGATCTCGCTCGTCTTGAGCAGCTCGTCATGGTTGCCGATCTGAGCGATACGGCCGCCCTCCATGACGATGATGCGGTCTGCGTCCTGCACGGAGCTAATGCGCTGGGCGATGATGAGCTTGGTCGTGTTAGGCAGATAGCTTGCCAACCCTGCGCGGATCTTGGCGTCGGTCTTGGTGTCGACGGCGCTGGTGGAGTCGTCCAGGATCAAGATCTTGGGGCGACGCAGCAGGGCACGCGCAATGCACAGGCGCTGCTTCTGGCCGCCGGAAACGTTGGAGCCGCCCTGTTCGATCCAGGTGTCATAGCCCTTGGGGAAGCCATCGACAAACTCATCGGCGCAGGCCAGATGTGCCGCCTCGCGGACTTCCTCGTCGGTGGCGTTCGGGTCGCCCCAGCGCAGGTTCTCGGCAATGGTGCCGCTAAACAGCACGTTTTTCTGTAGCACCATGGCCACTTGGTGGCGCAGCGCGTCCAGGTCGTAGTCGCGTACGTCCATGCCGCCCACGCGCACGGTGCCTTCGGTGGCGTCGTACAGACGGGCGATGAGGTTTACAAGCGTGGACTTGGCCGAGCCGGTACCGCCGATGATGCCGATGGTCTCGCCGCTCTTAATGTGCAGGTCGATATCGTCGAGCGCCTGGCGCTTCGCATGCGCAGAATACTTAAAGCTCACGTGGTCAAAGTCGATGGAACCGTCGGCCACCTCGAGCACGGGCTCGGCGGGATCGGCGATCGTGGGCTCGGCGGCTAGCACCTCGGTAATGCGGTGTGCCGATTCGTCGGCCATGGTCACCATGACAAAGATCATCGACAGCTGCATCAGGCTCATAAGGATCTGGAAGCCATAGGTAAAGATCGAGGAGAGCTGGCCCACGTCGAACAGCGTGCCCTGGCTCGTGATAATGAGCTTGGAGCCCAGGTAGATGATGACGACAAACGCGCCGTTGACGCAGATGTTCATCATGGGGTTGTTAAAGGCGAGCAGCTTCTCGGCGCGGGTGAAGTCCATCTGGACGTCGCGCGCGGCGGTCGCGAACTTCTCCTTCTCAAAGTCTTCGCGCACATAGCTCTTGACCACGCGCATGCCGGTGACGTTTTCCTCGACGGACTCGTTAAGGGCGTCGTACTTGTGGAACACGCGCGAGAAGATGGGGCGCACCTTAAAGATGATAAAGAACAGCCCAAAGCCCAACAGCGGAATGATGACCAGGTAGACCATGGCGACGCTGCCGCCCATGATAAATGCCATGGTAAAGGCGAAGATCAAGACCAGCGGCGCGCGCACGGCGATACGGATGATCATCATAAAGGCTTGCTGCACGTTGTTGATGTCAGTGGTCAGACGCGTGACGAGCGAGGAGCTCGAGAACTCATCGATGTTGGCAAAGCTGAACGTCTGGATCTTGTAGAACAGGTCGTGACGCAGGTTCTTGGCGAAGCCGCAGCTCGCATGGCTGCAGGTGACGCCGGCAGCGGCGCCAAAAGCAAGCGACGTCAGCGCGATGAGCACCAAAAAGCCCGCGGTGGGAAGCATCTCGGCTACGGTGGCACCGTCTTTGATGGCGTCGATCAGGTTGGCGGTGATAAATGGAATCAGCATCTCGCAGAGCACCTCGCCAAGCACGAGCAATGGCGTGGCAACAGCGACTTTCATATAGTCGCGGATGCTGCCCATGAGGGTTTTAATCATCCAGTTCCTCCCAGGTTACACGGATTTTCTCGAGCATTTCGGCGAGCTGCTCGCGCTCGTCGTGAGTGAGCGCGCTAAAGGCGCGCTCTCTAAAGCGGATGCGGGCCGCCTGGTCGATGCGGGCGTTTTCCCGGCCGGTTTCGGTCAAGCGAATGGTGAGTTGTCGTCGATCCTTGGGGTTACGGCTGCGCTCGATGAGGCCGTTGACCTCGAGCTTGGACAGGATTTCGGAAAGCGACCCCGGCTTGAGGTCAAAGTGCATGCCGAGTTCCTGCTGCGACATCTCGCCGCCGGGTTGCTTGGCCAGCAGGCAGATGATGGGCGCCTTGCCGGACACGCCTCCGCCATGAAAATGCATGTAATGGCCGCAAAAGCCCAGGCCATTGAGGATGCGCTTGGCAAGCTTGTCTTCTGAGCTAACCGCTTCGGGTGCATCCGCCGGCTGTGACGGGTCGCCGCCGGGCTCGTGCGAACAAAGGTTAAGAGGTTCATCGCACATGAATTAGTGTTGCTCCTTTCTTTAGTTAGGTAGTGGAATTGTTTTGTGCCTAACCAATCTAGGAGCATGAGAAATGAATGTCAAGGTACCAAACTTATTAAGTTACGGCGCTTTACCAAACGCCGTAACCGCTCGACGCTGCAAGCGTTCCTAAGCGACAATCTGACGTTCAATCGTCGGGCATGGCCACAAGGCCTATGCCCCCCATTTCCGAAACCTTTCCGCAACAATGCGCTCTTCGCGACCCTGGCGACCGCCCACAACGCCTCCTGCGCTACACTTAGTCGCACGGTGGCGCTGCCGCGCCGTGCCCGAACCAAGGGAGACCCTCATGAAGAATACTCAGCTGCTGCTGATCAACGATATGTGCGGCTACGGCAAGGTCGCGCTTTCCGCCATGCTGCCGGTGCTGTCGCACATGGGTTACCGTATCCACAATCTGCCGACGGCGCTGGTGTCCGATACGCTCAACTATCCCAAGTTCTACATCCACGACACCACGGAGTACGTGCGCCAAAGCCTCGCCATCTGGGAGGAGCTCGGCTTTGAGTTCGACGCCATTTCGACCGGCTTTATCGTGACCGAGGAAGAGACGCGCATCATTTCGGACTTCTGCCACCGTCGCGCGCAAAAGGGTACCAAGGTGTTCGTCGACCCCATCATGGGCGACAACGGCAAGCTCTATGCGGGCGTGCCCGAGTCCACGATTGGCCTTATGCGGCATCTGCTGGAGTGCGCAGACTACGCGGTGCCCAACTATACCGAGGCATGCCTGCTCACCGATACGCCTATCGCCGAGCAAATCACGCCCGACGAGGCCCGCGCCCTTGTGGACGCCGTGCGCGAGCTGGGTGCCAAGTCGGTGGTCATTACGAGCGCCGTGGTCAATGGCACGAACGCGGTTATCGGTTACGACCATGTGGCGGGGGAGTACTTTACGATTCCCTTTGAGCTCATTCCGGTTTATTTCCCGGGCACGGGCGACACGTTCTCGGCGGTGCTCGTCGGCCGCGTTATGGCCGGTTGGAGTCTGCAGCGCGCGACGTCCGATGCCATGCGCGTGGTGGCAGAGCTTATCGAACGCAATGCCGACCAAGAGGACAAATCGGCCGGCCTTCCCATCGAGGCCTGCCTGGATGTGATCGACCATGAGTAACGCCGGCGAGGGCGGCATCAGGCCTGCGGGCGAGAGCAAGCCGCTCGGCGCGTCGCGTGGCAAGCGTCCGCGTATCCGCGTGAGCTGCGTGGACCAGCTGGGTGCGTGCCGTTGTCACCATGGTCACAAGCCGGGCGACGTTTTTGACTTCGACCGAGACCGCGGCAAGATGTGCGCCATGGCCTGCCATGTGGGCTTTCCCTATATCGATATCCTGCGCTATGGCGGGACCGTGCCTGGAAACGAGCCCGGCACGGCAAAGTTCTGCTGCCCCGAAGTCGATACACTGAACGTCTGGCTTGCCGAGATCGTTGACGAGTAGTCGAGCGCAATGTGGCAAAGGGACAGCCCCTTTGCCACATTCGCCGGTGGTGCCCCTTCTTTTGCTTATAATCTCAAATCTCTGCATTTCATCCGATTTTAGGTTCTAAAAATTCTGCGTTTCATCGATAATCAAACATATAAAACTTTGCATTTCATTCGATGACACCGAGGGGAGAGCCTATGCTGCGCAGGAAAATAGCGGCAGAGCTGGAGTGTTGGCTGAAGTCTTCCGAGCAAAAGGCCTTGTTCATTACGGGTTCTCGCCAGATTGGCAAAAGCTATTCGATTCGCGCATTTGGCAAAGCCAACCATGCAACCTACATCGAGCTTAACCTCATGGAAAACCGCCAGGCAAAAGATGCTCTTCTCGAGGCGCGGAATGCCGATGATTTCATCAGCAGGGTGACGCTTCTTTCGGGAAAGTCGATTGCGCCAGGCAAAACGCTCGTGTTTATCGATGAGGTCCAAGAGGCCCCCGACATCATGACGATGGCAAAGTTCCTTGTTGAGGACGGGAGGTGCCGCTGGGCGTTTTCGGGGTCAATGCTCGGGACCCAGTTCAAGGGCGTCAGGTCCTATCCCGTGGGGTATGTCCACGAGCTTAGGATGTTCCCGCTCGATTTTGAGGAGTTTTGCTGGGCAATCGGGGTGAGCGAAGGGGCTCGCCAAACGATACGCGACGCGTGCATCAACGAGAAGCCCATTCCTGGTTACATTCATGACGCGATGATGGCAAACTTCAGGACCTATACCGTTGTCGGCGGAATGCCAGAGGTCGTGCAGCGTTTCCTTGACACGCGGGGCGACCTTGCCTCTGTTCGTCAGCTGCAGTCAGAGCTCAACGAACAGTACCGACGGGATATCTCCAAGTATGCAAGCGGGCGAGCCCTTCAGGTGCAGAGCATCTACGATCAGCTCCCTATTATGCTCGAGGGCGAAAACAAGCGCTTCGTGCTCAATTCCATTGACCCCAAGGCTCACTACGAGAAGTATCAGCGAGATTTTGTATGGCTTGTCGATGCCGGCGTTGCCCTCAAAGCCGATATCGTAACCGAGCCAAAATCGCCCCTGCTCAAGACGGCACGGCCATCGCAGTTCAAGCTATATCAATCGGATACGGGCATGTTGATGGCGCGCTACCCCGTTGGAGTCGCCCAAGCGGCGTATCTTGATAGCAAGGAGCCCAATCTGGGCGGCATTTACGAAAACGTGGTGGCCCAGCAGCTGGCTGCCCAAAATCGCCAGCTTTACTACTATCAGACAAAAAAGCGCGGTGAAGTGGACTTTGTGGTCGATGGACCGGATGGGACGGCTGTTCCGATCGAGGTTAAATCGGGCTCCTATTACCACGCGCACGCTGCGCTCGGTCATGTGCTTGATACGGCTGAATATGGCGTAAGGCTCGGGATTGTTTTCTCGAGAGGCAACGTTGAGCGCAACGGAGCGGTTCTCTATTTGCCGCTATATGCGACCTGGGCCCTTTCGGATGTTTTGGGCGACTCCTGTGTCGAGGGGATAAAGCTGGAGGTCAAGCCGGTCTAGGGCCAGTTCCGGATGTGGCAAAGGGGCAGTCCCTTTGCCACATTCATGAGCGTGGATTTTCTCCCGTTTAGAGCGCACTCGAACGCTCAAAGTGGGAGAAAATCCACGCTCGTTTTATGCCGATGGCGTGGCCCGTGTGCCCGCGCCGCCCGAGCGCCTACAGTTGCTCGAGCATAGCGGTGCAACCGGCGAGCACGTCGCGGTACGTGGCATCGAAATTGCCGGTGTACCAGGGATCGGCCACGTCGCCGGGACACTCGGTCCAATCGAGCAAGCGCGTAATCTTTCCGTCGGGGCCTGCGTCGCCAAAGATGCGACGCAGGCCCCGCGCGTTCTCAGCATCCATATAGACAATGTGATCCCAGTCGCCATACTCCGCGCGACGCACCTGGCGGGCACGGTGCGCAACGACGGGAATCCCGACTTCGCGCAGCTTGGCAACGGTACCGTGGTGTGGCGGGTTGCCGATCTCCTCGGTCGAGGTCGCAGCGGAATCAATGACAAACTCGCCCGCGCGCCCGGCGCGCCGCACCAGCTCGGTAAACACCGACTCAGCCATCGTCGAGCGGCAGATGTTTCCATAGCAGATAAACAGTACACGTTGCATATGCGGTTTCCTTTCGATCGCCATCATCGAGCTCGAGTATCGCATCTACGCCTGCGCCATCGCCCTCTTGCGTTCCCAGCGAGCCAACTTAATCGTCACCAGCGTGAGTGCCCAGGCCACAAGCGAGAACGCGGCGCCCACTGCGCCCACGTACGCAATGCCAACGCTGCTTACCACGGCGCCGCCCACTGCGGTGCCAAACGAAATGCCGACGTTAAACGCCATGGGCTCAACCGAACTTGCGAGTACCATCGACTTGGGATGGCGGCTGCGTGCCACGTCCATAAAGTGCGTGATGCACGACACCGAGAACAGGTACATGAGCATCGCCAGGCTAAAGACAAAGACAAGTGCGAGCGGCATGGCAGCGCCCACGGCAAACAGCCCAAACAATGCCGCTGCCTGCAGCACAAACGTAACCAGCAGTGCCTTCATGCCAAAGCGCGCGTCAATCCATCCGCCCAGGATGTTCGAAACCAGGCAGAACACGCCGTAGGCCATGAGCGTGGTGCTGGCTTCGACCGTGCCCATACCCAACACCTGCTCCAGATAGGGCGTCACGTAGCCGTAGAACACATAGACCGACCCCACGCCAAACAAGAAGATGAGCATACCGGTGATGATGCTCGGCTCGCGTAGCAGCCCCGCCTGCTCGCGAAAGGTGGCGGGCTCGTCGGTTTGCCCAGCGCGCGGCATAAACGCCACGAGCGCTCCGCAGATCAGAACGGCAAAGGTTAGTGTGCCGTACATGGCCACGTGCCAGTCGAGCGTGTCGGCCACAAACTTGCCGATCGAAGTGACAAAGACCATTGCCACGGAAAACGCGCCGTACACCACCGAGATGGCGAGTGAGGTCTGCTGCGGGGACAGCAGCTCGGGGATATACGTCACGCCCACGGCGAGCAGTGCGCCCGAGACGGAGCCCAAGATGATGCGCGAGGCGAACAGCACTTGAAAGTTGGGTGCCAGCGCCATGACCAGATTGCCGAGCACAAAGACGATGCTATAGCACACGAGCAGTTGGTAACGACGGAAGCGCCCCGTGCTGAGCGCAAGCACTGGCGTCGCGATGGCGTAGACAAGCGCAAACACGCTAATAAGTTGGCCTGCGGTGGCAAGCGATACGCCGAGTTCCGTCGCCAAGTCACTTTCGATGCCGATGACCACGAACTCGGAGCAGCCGAGCGAGAATCCCAACAGCACGAGCAGCGCCAGGCAGAGCTTGGTGCGCGCGGGGGAGAGCGCGGCAGCGGTTGATGCTGTTGTGGACGAAGTTGCGGTGGTCAAGGCAGTTGCTCCCATGTTGCGCTATATGAGCTGGATTCAGTCCCTGCAACTCTACCAGAATGTGACAAAGGGACAGTCCCCTTGTCACATTCGCGGCGTGGCTGCCGCCTAAACCGTCACAACATTCGATGAAAATCTCGAAAACGAGGAAAACCGTCGAATGTTGTGATGGTTTTCCTATCTGTGCCGGCGAGCTGCCGTGCCGTCTGGGGGTATAAGACTAGCGAGTGTTTATTTGCGAGGCCTAAGGGGCGCCCCGTATGGATATCGATAACTTTGAATGGTGGTATAGCGAGGGTGAGGCTCCGGACGAGGAGTGGGACGAGCCCACGTCGCGTGACGTGTCGAGCGACGAGGACGAGACCGGCAACGACGTCGCCGCCGACTCGGACGCCGCCCTCGACCCCGTCGAGCCCCTGACCTTCGAACAATCTTGGGCCCAAGCCGAGGCAGACGAGGCCAAGGCCGACGCTACGGCCACGCTCGGCGAGCCAGCTGACATGTCAATCTCGCCGGCAAAGACCCCGCAGCCGCGTCACACCATCGACCCCGACAGCACGGCATCCTTCAGTATTCTCGACGTGCCCTCGCAGGGCGCTCAGGCGCCCGCGCCCACACGACGCCCCAATCTGTCTCGCGAGGAAGATGCAGGACGTCGCTCTCCGCTCGGCCCCATCCTTATCGCCTTCATGGCCGGCGTTATCGCATGCTCGGTAATTGGAAACGTCTGGAGCCATGTCGAGCAGCAGCGAAAAGACGCCGCCAAGGTCGAGATGTCTGTCGAGCAATCGCTCAGCCGCACGCGCTCGGTGCATGTGTCGGTCGAGGTTAAGGACGGCGCGACGTGGGATACCGCGCGCGGCGACAGCCAAATGCTCGTCCATATCGTGGGCCGCACGCTCAGGGGACAAGCAATCGACGAGTACCAATACGTTAATTCCGAAGGTGACGGCATAGAGCTCAAGCCCGGCGACTACGAGCTCACGGTCGATGAGCCACCCGTCGCCACCGACGGCACGCGTTACCGCGCCTCAAAGCGCATGGTCCCGGTGAGTTTTAATTCACAGGCGCCCGACACGGTCGATAGCACGCCGCAGGGCGGGTTTGACCTTTACGCTATTGCTCAATAACTGCGCCCGCCGCTCAACCCCGCCGCCAAGAGTGGGACAATAGCCCTCGACACCGTTGTTTACCATTGGAGGAAGTAGTATGTCCACCGTCACTACCATCAAGCGCGGCGGCCTCACCGCGGCCATCGATTCCATGGGCGCCCAGCTCACGAGCCTTGCCCTCAACGGCAACGAGTATCTGTGGCAGGGCGACCCGGCCTTTTGGGGCAAGCACGCGCCTATCCTGTTCCCCATTGTGGGATCGCTGCGCAACAACACGGCGACGTCTGCGGCCGGCACCTGCGAGATGGCGCGCCACGGCATCGCGCGTATCGTGGAGCACAAGATCGTCGAGGTGTCGGAGGACGGCTCGTCTGTCACCTACGAGATCACCGACACGCCCGAGTCGCTCAAAGCGTTCCCGTTCCACTTTAAGCTCAACATGACCTATGCCCTGACCGGCGACGCCACCCTCACGCAGACCTTTGCCATCACCAACACCGGCGACGTGGACCTGCCGTTCTCGGTGGGCGGCCACCCCGCATTTAACGTGCCCGCCCCCGGTGCCGAGGACGAGGCGTTCGAGGATTACGAGCTGGCGTTTACCGAGGCTTGGACGAACGAGGCCCCCATCATCACGCCCGACGGTCTTATGACGTTCGAGGGCAGCTACAAGGCTCCCGATAACTCGGACGTTCTGCCCATCACGCATCGCAGCTTCGATAACGATGCCATCATGTTCACCGATACTCCGGGCTCCACGCTCACGCTGCGCGGCCGCAAGTCGGGCCACGGCGTCAAGATCGACTTTGAGGGCTTTAAGTACATCGGCGTGTGGTCTGCCGCCAACGACGCTCCGTTTGTGGCGCTCGAGCCCTGGACCGGTCACACCACCATGGACACCGAGGACGACGTTTTTGAGCACAAGGTCAACACCATCACGCTGGCGCCGGGTGAGACGGATATCCGCAGCTTTAGCGTCACCCTGCTCTAGAGGTTCCGCCGTTCTGACGAACGGCGGGCCGGTCGACGCCGCGCGCCACCCAAAGCGACAATTTGTCATTCAAAAGGCAAGGCATGACCAGAAGGTCTATGCCTTGCCTTTTTCATGCCAACTTGTTCGCTTTGGGCGGCGCTCGCTGGCATTGCCAAAACATCGACGTTCCCAATGGCTACCGTGTGTCTATTAATTTTTCGAGCTTGTGCTGCGCTGCTGGTCGCTGGCGTATATCCTGTTAAGTCGTTAGCATACGATTCAACAGGGAAGGCAGATTATGCATTCTCCCCATCAACGCGATACGCATCCACAGCCGGTATGCAGCCGTCGCATCTTTTTGGGTAGCGCTCTCGCTGCGAGCGCTACCGTCGTCGCCGGCGCGCTTGCCGGCTGCCAGCGCCCATCCACGCTGGAAGTTGTCCAGCCCACGACGGGCGGCGGCCGCGATGACCTGTCCGATTCCGTGATCGGCAAGGACAAGATCCGCATTGGCATGGAGGCGGCCTACGCCCCGTACAACTGGCAGGTCTCCGAGGCCAGCGAGTTCACCATCCCCATCGATAACGTGCAGGGCGCCTATGCCGATGGCTACGACGTGCAGATCGCCAAGATCGTCTGCAAGGCCCTCGGCGGCGAGCCTGTTGCCGTCAAGCAGAGCTTCTCGGGCCTTATCGATTCGCTCAACAACGGCCAGATCGACCTCATCATCGCCGGCATGAGCGCCACGCCCGAGCGCGAGGAGTCCGTCGGCTTTTCCGAGCCGTACTTTATCGGCTACTTTGGCCTGTTCGTAAAAGAGGGCTCGCCCTACCAAAACGCCACCAAGCTCAGCGACTTTAGCGGTGCCACGGTGCTCGGCCAAAAGGACACCATGCTCGATACCGTCATCGACGAGATTCCGGGCGTCGTCCACAAGAACCCGGTCGATTCGGTGCCCACGGTGTTTTCGAACCTGCTGCAGGGCACGTGCGACGCCGTGACCTACAACACCGAGAACGAGAAGGGCTATATGGCCCAAAACCCGGGTATCGTGCCGATTCAATTTGCCGAGGGCGAGGGCTTCAAGCAGGAGGTCACGGCAAACGTCGGCTGCCGCAAGGGCTCGGACAAGCTGCTTAAGCTCATCGACAAGACGCTCAAGGGCGTCAGCCAGGAGGAGCGCGACCAAATGTGGGACGCGTGCCTCGACCGTCAGCCGGCATAGGGAGGCAGCATGAAAACCATCAATCGCCTGGCCTCCTTTATCAAGGCCGACCACCGTTATGTATACCTGGGCACGAGCGTTATCGCGGCGCTCGGCCTGGCGTTTAGCCAACGCAACCCCACGCCGCTGAGTTTCTTGGCCCCCACCGGTATCTTCCAAGATTGCCTTTGGGCGATCCTGTGGGCGTGGCTCGTCGTGTCGGCGGCGGCGCTGGTCACCAAGCTTATGCACTGGAGCGACTATCGCGAAAAGTCGCCGTTCGCATCTGAGCGTTTCCGTCGTGGAGCACGCTTAGGCAGCTACGTCGTGGTCGCCATCGCGGCGATCTTCTTTATCGACCGCTGCGTCATGTCGTTTATCGACCTGGTGCAGGTGAGCATCGTCTCGGACTCCAACCCCAGCGACTTTTTGTCGAGCCTGGTCTACATGACCTATAAGAGCGGCGACTTCTTTGTCCGCGGCATCGAGATCACCATCGCGCTTGCCACCTTCGGCACGATCATCGCCTTTTTCCTGGCGCTGGTCTTTGTGTTCCTGCGCATCCAGACGTTCGACCGCGTGGACAATGACCTCACGCGCTTCTTTAAGAGCATCGGCCGCGGCTTTGCGACCGTCTACTCCACCGTCGTGCGCGGCACGCCCATGATGGTCCAGGGCCTGCTCATCTATTATGCGGGCTTTACCGTTCTGCGTGGCATGGGCTTCGAGACCGCCCAGGCCAACCAGATTTGGAGCACCTTTACCGCCGGTCTCGTCACCATCTCGCTCAACTCCACCGCTTACATGATGGAGGTCCTGCGCGGCGGCATCGAGTCCATCGATCCCGGCCAGGCCGAGGCAGCGCGCTCGCTGGGTCTGTCGCAGTGGCAGGCCATGCGCAAGGTCGTGTTCCCCCAGGGCATTAAAAACGCGATCCCCGCGCTCACCAACGAGCTCATCATCAATATCAAGGATTCGTCGGTGCTTTCGGTCATCGGCGTGTTCGACCTTATGTACGCCACCACAACCGTCGCCGGCGTGTACTACCGTCAGATGGAGGTCTACTGCGTGGCACTCGTGGTCTACCTGATCCTGACGCTCGTGGCGAGCCGCCTGCTCGAGGCCTTTGGCAAGAAGCTCGGCGCCGAGGCCCCGGCAACGCTGCCCAGCTCCAACTAGGCTCAAGACGAGGAGAATCATCATGGCAGATACCGCCACTACCGGCGCTGCGGCCGCCGCACAAAACCAAGAGCCGCTCATCCGCGTCGAGGGCCTGCGCAAGAGCTTCGGCTCGCTCGAGGTACTCAAGGGCATCGACCTCGCTGTCAATCCCGGCGAGGTCGTCACCATCATCGGCGCCTCGGGCTCGGGCAAGTCGACCTTCTTGCGCTGTCTCAACCTGCTCGAGACCCCGGACGCGGGCCACATTTGGTTCCACGGCCAGGACCTCACGGCCGAGCGTTGCAACATCAATAAACTCCGCGAGGACATCGGCATGGTGTTCCAGGGCTTTAACCTGTTCAACAACATGGATGTGCTCGACAACTGCACCCTCGCGCCCGTCACGCTCAAAAAGATGAGCAAGGCCGAGGCCGAAAAGGTCGCGCTAGAGCATCTGGCAAGCGTGGGACTCGAAAAGTTCGCACACGCCGCCGTGGGTCGCCTGTCCGGCGGCCAAAAGCAGCGCGTGGCCATCGCCCGCGCCTTGTGCATGAACCCGCAAATCATGCTGTTCGACGAGCCGACCTCTGCGCTCGACCCCGAGATCGTGGGCGAGGTGCTCGAGGTCATGCGCAAGCTCGCCGCCGACGGCATGACCATGGTCGTCGTCACGCACGAGATGGCTTTTGCCCGCACGGTGTCCGACCGCGTGGTCTTTATGGACAAGGGCGTGGTGCTCGAGGACGCCGCGCCGGCCGAACTCTTCGGCAACCCCAAACACCAGCGCACCCGCGAGTTCCTCTCGCGCTATCTCGAGGACAAATAACCGACCGCAAACGCTTATGTGGCAGGGCCGCTCCGGTGGGGCGGCCCTCGTCGTCACAATCGAAAGGATGTCATGGCCGAGGTTTGGCGCTTTTTTGCGCATGAGGGTGATTTTGCCGATTTGGATGAGGCTGGCGCGTGCGAGCGCTTGGGCCGCGTCCTGTCGTTTCCGACGATTTCGAGCATGGATGCCGAGGCGGTGGACTGGCAGCCGTTTGCCGATCTGCGCGCTTATATGCAGCAGGCTTGGCCGCGCGTGTTCGCGGCGGGCGAGGTTGAGCTCATCGATCATTCGCTGCTGGTGACGCTTCCCGGCTCCGATCCTGCACTCAAGCCTGTCATGCTCATGGGCCACATGGACGTGGTCCCCGTGGTGCCGGGCACCGAGGAGGACTGGACGCACGCTCCCTTTAGCGGGCACGTGGACGACACCTATATTTGGGGTCGCGGTGCCATCGATATGAAAGACCAGGTTGCGGGCATCCTGGAGGCCGTTGAGTATGCGCTGGCGCACGGCTGGCAACACGAACGAACCCTGCTGCTGGCCTTTGGCCAGGATGAGGAGACCACGCAGTACGGCGCGGGCGCCATTGGTCGCGCGCTCGAGGAGCGTGGCGTTGAGCTTGAGTACCTGATCGACGAGGGCGACTATCGTATCGTTGCGGCTGCCGAGTACAGCGCGGGTGAGGGTTGGCTCATGCATGCCGATCTTGCCGAGAAGGGCTATACCGATATCGTGCTCAAGACGAAGAGCGAAGGCGGGCACTCTTCCAACCCTTACGGTGGCACGTCGCTCGAAGTGCTCAGCCGCGCTATTGCCGCGATTTGCGATATCGAGTGGCCGGCGCGTGTGACCGATCTGCTTGCCGCGCAGCTCGTCGAGCTGGGGCTTTATACCGCAGACGAGATTGCTACCAGCAAGGATGCCATCGTGCGCGACTGTCTCGCCAGCAAAAAGCTGTACCCGCTTGTAACCACCACCTGCGCGCCCACGCAAATCGAAGGCGGCAGTACCGGTGCCAACGTAATGCCGCAGGATATGTGGGCCAATATCAACTTCCGCATGCTCGAGGGCACGAGCGTGGCCGATGTCGTGGCCTGCTGCCGCGAGGCCGTTGCCACCGCTGGGCTCGCTGGCCGAGTCGAGGTCGAGCTGGGCCCCGGCAGCTCCGAGCCCTCGCCGTCCCCGCGCGTGGGCGGTCCGGGGCTCGAGGCCGTTCGCGCCATCGCCGCCCGCTATTTCCGTGATCCCAAGGGGACGGAGGAAAACGGATCGTCTGCGGTGGGCCAAGAGCCGATCAGCATCGTGCCCTCGACCGTGATTGGCGCAACCGATGCCGCCAACTACCAGCGCATTTGCCGCGAGTGCATCCGCTTCTCCGCCTTTGTGGTCGACGATGACGAATGCGACCGCGGCGTCCACGGCACCAACGAGCGCATCACCCGTCGCGCCTACCTCCAAGGCACCCGCTTCCTCATCGCCCTGCTCCGCACGCTCTAGAATGTGACAAAGGGACTGAGCCGATTTCATCGGTAATGAGACAAAAACTGTAATAGAAAAAGGCTAAGATATCTTAAGAGACATATGCTGGGGTTGGTATTCCTTGAACGACCGCGGGCATGTGCCAGACCGCCTCGGCCCCCGGGGAACGCCCGGGCAGGTCGCCGTGTGACTGGGGAGGAAATTATGCAGGAGCTCAGAGAGATGACGTCTCGACTCGTGAATATTGCTACCGGGGGGTGTCTAAGCAGGGAACTTCCTGGTGAACACCGGCCGCGCGAGCGGTGGTCCGTCATGTCTTGTGGCCGTCGTCGCGGGCTGCGCTCGGTCTCGCCATATGCGATTGTTCTGGCCCTCGCCATCGCGCTGACGGCGAGTTTCTTCCTGCCGCTTCGTGCCGAGGCGGCAATTCCGGACCACACGGTCGCGACGACTTCGCCTTCGGGGACAACAATCAACCTGTTTGATTACTGGGTGAATCCCGATAACCATCTGTCGGTTTCCGGCAACGGCGGCATCAACAAGAACCACCGCTTCCAGTTCAAGGATCAAGGAGCCAGCGAGGAACTTAACCGGTATACGGGTGGCTCCTGGGTCCGCACCGGCATCGTGAACAATGTTCTTGCCGGTGGTTACCCGAAACTCACCGGCCGCTGGGAGGGAGAATCCCTCGGCTACCTGTTTGATTCCTCCGTCCAGACGGGCAAGATATCCCATATGGGTGTGACGGGTCTGTTGCAGGCCAAGGGTGGCTACTACGAGTATGACAGCTCGCGGAACTACGCGGCGTACAACGCCAATAAGAATGCATTTGATGTCTACAATGCTGCCGGCGTTATGCAAGCGGGGGCTGAGCCTCATTCAGTAGGCCAGTTCTTCCCCTTCGATGCGGCCGATGAGGTATTCAAGGAAGAGGACGGCAAACTCGTCCCGAACGGCATTACGTCGCAGAACAACGGACCCCTCAACCATTATTTCGGTCTCTCCATGTCGTCGCGCTTCGTGCAGCCGAAGGATGGCAAAACGAACGCTGACAAGCCCATGACCTTTGAGTTCGCCGGAGACGACGACGTCTGGGTGTTCATTGACGATGTCCTCGTGGGCGACATTGGCGGTATCCACACCAGTGCTGATCTGACCATTAACTTCCAAACGGGCGTCATCAGCGTTAACAATTCCGCAAATGGCACGCTGAAAAGCAAGTTCGAGGATGCGGGGCGGGATATTTCGGGCTTCAACGACAACACCTTCGCTGACGGCACCAACCACACGCTCAAGTTCTTCTACTTGGAGCGTGGCGCCACCGACTCCAACATGAGGCTCAAGTTCAACCTCGTGACGGTTCCCGAGTCCGACATTATCAAGTTCGACCAGGATGGCGGTCTGGTGGAGGGTGCTCAGTTCGCGCTGTACAAGACAGACGAGTGGTTCGCTGACACGACCACTAACCCAGAAAACCTACTTGGCTCCGGCACCACGAACGCGAATGGACAACTGACGCTCACGAATGACGTGGACAACGGCGTTATCAACTTCGATGACCTTTATAAAGAGCATGGTTACCAGTACTACCTCCTGAAGGAAACAAAGGCGCCTAACGGTTACCGCTCGAGTCTCACGGCGACGCATGGCAGCATGCAGCTCGAGTATGTGTCCGCGAGCGACGACAAGGACGCCGCGGGCGGCGTCATCATTAACCGCGGCGGTATGGACGCGGACAGCGCCGTGTGGCAGACGGGTGTGTTCGCCGGCGCGAAGGAGACCATCACCGCGCCGTCGATCGTGTACAAGGCGAACGATGACCAGACGAAGCCCGACAAGACCGTCAGCCTGGATTCCGGCATACTGTTCGCTGTGGTGCTCAAGCGCGATAAAAGCGCAAACACAGATATCAACGATCCGAACAGTTGGTACGCCGTGTCGGGCGACCCATCGACGGGAGCGGGATACACCCTCGCCAAGAAGCCGAGCATGGCCGGCGCTATCGAGGCGGCGAAGAAGGACCTGCACGCCTTCACGCTCAACACGAGCGGCCAGTACCAGGTAGAGATTCAAAATCTGCCCGGTGACATCTCCAAGTACTACTACCTGCTGAGCGGTGATGCCCGCAAGGATGCCGAGTACACGGTGGCCATCTACCACACGACGGCGAGCTCTATCGCCAACGCGAATACGGACAACACGGTCCACGTGTTCAGCGATGACCTCCCCAGCGGCGAGAAGAATTTCCAGCGCCAGTTTGCCACGCGCTCGCTCGTCACGAACATCCAGAATCGCCTGTTCGTGCAGAAGACCGATACCGAGGGCAAGCCCGTTGACGGGGCGAAGTTCGGCCTGTACAAGGCCGATCAGGTGAAAATGGACGCGAACGGCAAGGTCATGCTCAATGGCGAGCAGACCCCCTTTGACACCCTGACGACGGGGTTGGTCGGCAACCCGGTTCCGCTCGAAGGTGCGGGCATATTCCCGAATACGAGCGACGGTAACAGGCCGCTCGTGAAGGGGACCTACTTCCTAAAGGAGGTCTCGGCGCCCAAGGGCTTCCTGCTTAACGACACGCTCACCAAGGTGATTGTGGACGATTACGGCGTCCATGCCGATGCTGGTACGGCCGATGACGGTGTTTCGACGTTCGTGGGCCCGGGCGCGCTCATGAAGAGCCTGGGCCAGTTTGGCGCAGAGGGCGACATCGACAACACGCTCACGTGGATCAAGGGCCAGCGCCAGACGTCCGACGGGATGCTCGACGGCAACGACAACCTTTCCTGGAACAATGACGCCAAGGGCGGCGAGGATGAGGTGCACCTCAAGTACGGCGCCAACGGACGTGTCTACCAGTATGGGCCCACCGAGGAAGGCAAACCTTATCGCTTGGAGACCGAGACGGGCTGGATACGTATGGGCATCACGCAGGACGTGCCTGGTGACACTAATGCGAAGGGCACCCGCGCCAATCTGGACGACATGAATTTGAACGCCCTGTTCACAGGTGCCACCTGCGTGCGCGTGGCGAACGAACGCGAGGCGAGCCTCGAGGTGACGAAAAAGGTTGCCCTGCCCGATGGCCTGACGGGCAATAAGGACGCGGAGTTCACCTTCAAGTTCACCGTGCCCGAGGGGAAGACCTACAAGGCTGCAGTGTTCAAGAACGCTGGGGCCGGAAAGCAAGCCGGCGTCGTGTTCGATTTGAAGAACGGCGACACCCATGCTATCAAGGCCGACGAGACGATTCGCGTGTACGGTCTTGGCGAGGGCGACGAGTACGCGGTGCAGGAGCTGACCGGCGCAGACAAGATGCCCACGGGCTATAAGCTGACCGGCCGCAAGCAGGGTACCACGAATCTGACCGGCGCAGGCGATAGTATCACCGGTGAGATCGAGAAGCAAAAACCCGACGGCACGTTGGCCGAAGCCAACAAGCTGGTGTTTACCAACACTTACACGGCGGAAGCCAGCGACAAACTGACCCCACAGGTAACGAAGAAGGTCTCCGGCACCGAGAGCACGGACAAGGAGTTCTTGTTCACGCTGGCTGCCACGTCGGACATGCAGGCGAAGATCGCTGCCGGCGACCTGACGGTGTCGGATGACCTGGCGGGCGACGCGCATGCGGAGTCCCGGGCCACGAAAGGCGCGATCACAGGTAAGGACGGCCAGACGGTCGACTTCTCCGGCATGAAGTTCAACAAGGCCGGTACATACACGTTCACGCTTTCCGAGGCGCACGACGCCGATGACGACGCGGTGGTGGACGGCGTGCAGAACGCCGGCTGGACGATGGACGCCTCCGCTTACACCGCCACGGTGACGGTGGAGGACGTGGACGCCAAGCTGACCGTCACGGGCGTGACGGTGAAGAAGGATGGTGACGCTGAGGCCAAGCCCATCAAGGCTGAGGTCAAGGATGGCAAGGTGAACCTCGCCACCTTTATCAACAGCTATGCTGCGAAGGGTTCCGTGACCCTGGCGGCGAAGAAGCACTTCACGGGCGGTGAGCTCGCAGGGGGCGACTTCTCGTTCGCTCTGTACAAGGGTGACAAGGCGGAAGGCACGCCCATTGAGACCGTCGCGAATGACAAGGACGGCAACATTACCTTCCAGGCAATCGGCTACGACACTCCGGGCGATCACGACTACACCATCAAGGAGGTTGCCGGCAACGACTCGACCGTCGTGTACGACGGCAAGACGGTGAACGTGCACGTTAGGGTCACTGATAACAAGAACGGCACGCTAAAGGCGGTCGCCACCTACGGCGGCGATAAGGCCGTGCCGACCTTCACCAACTCGAAGCCGACGACGGACGTTACCGTCGAGGCGACGAAGATCCTCACGGGCAAGGACCTGACGGCCGACGCGTTCACCTTCGGCCTGTACGACCAGGCCGGCAACGAGGTCGCCAAGGGCACCAACGACCGGGGCGGCAAGGTCGAGCTGGCCGTCAAGAACCTGAACCTGGGCGAGTACGACTACACGCTCAAGGAGGAGAAAGCCGACCAGACCGTCGACGGCGTGGCCTACGACGCCAAGGAAGTCAAGGTCCACGTCAAGGTAGAGCAGAACCAGGACGATAACAACAAGGCGAAGGCGACCGTCACTTACGACGGCAAGAACGATATCCCGACCTTCACCAACAAGTACCAGCCCGCCGAGACCTCGGTGGCGCTCACGGCGACGAAGGCCTATGTGAAGTCCGACAACACGCAGGCCACGCTCAAGGGCGGCGAGTTCACCTTCGACCTGTACGAGGGTGATCTGACGGCTGAGCAGCTGAAGGGCAAGCAACCCATCCAGACCGCTAAGAACGGCGAGGACGGCACCGTTACCTTCCTGGCCATCAACTACACCAAGGCCGGCGAGTACAAATACACCATCGCGGAGCAGAAGGGCAACCTGTCCCACGTGGCCTACGACGATACGGTGCACCACGCCGTGGTGACGGTCGTGGACAACGCCGGCCAGTTGGAGGCGAGCGTCACCTACGACGATGGCGAGACGGTCGCCCCCACCTTCAAGAACACCTATACCGCAAAGGGATCCGCGGAGCTGACGGCGACCAAGGTCGTTGCGGTCGCGCCGGGCTTCACGCACGACACCAAGCTGAAGGGCGGCGAGTACACCTTCGACCTGAAGGATGCCGCCGGCAACGTGCTCGACACTGCGACGAACAAGGCCGATGGCACGGTGAAGTTCACGCGCGACTTCGAGCTCTCCGACCTGGACGGCGCCGCGAGCAAGGACTTTACCTACACCATCGCGGAGAAGCCGGGCACGGAGCCGGGCATGCTCTACGACACCCATGCGCTCATCTACAAGGTGACGGTCGCGGACGATGGCACCGGCACGCTGAGGGCCACACCGCAGGTAACGAGTGGAGACAACTCGCAGACCTTCATGAACACGTACCACCCGAAGGAGACCTCGGTAACGCTCAAGGCGAAGAAGCGCTTCACGGGCGGTGAGCTCGCAGGGGGCGACTTCACGTTCCAGCTGCTCGACAAGGATGGCAACGTGATCCAGGCCGTCCAGAATGACAAGGATGGCAAGGTTGCCTTCCAGGCAATCAGCTACGACACGCCGGGCGATCACGACTACGCCATCAGGGAGGTTGCCGGCAACGACTCGACCGTCGTCTACGACGCGAAGGACGTGAAGGTCCACGTCAAGGTCACCGACGAGAAGGGCGAGCTGAGGGCGACCGTCACATACGACGGAGAGGAGGCCGTGTCGACCTTCACCAACTCGAAGCCGACGACGGACGTTACCGTCGAGGCCACGAAGACCCTCAAGGGCAAGGACCTGACGGCTGGTGCGTTCACTTTCGGCCTGTACGACCAGGCCGGCAACGAGGTTTCCAAGGGCACCAACGACCAGGACGGCAAGGTCAAGCTGACCGTCAAGAACCTGAACCTGGGCGAGTACGACTACACGTTCAAGGAGGAGAAAGCCGGCCAGGCCGTCGACGGCGTGGTCTACGACGCCAAAGAAGTCAAGGTCCACGTCAAGGTAGAGCAGAACCAGGACGACAACAACAAGACGAAGGTGATTGTCACCTATGACGGTGACGCTACGGCTCCCACCTTCAACAACACCTACGACGCAAAGGGTTCCGTAACCCTGACGGCGACCAAGACCATCAAGGTTGCGGACGGCTTCGACCACGCGACGAAGCCCGCGGACGGCGAGTACACCTTCGAGCTGAAGGATGCCGCCGGCAACGTGCTCGGCACCGCGAAGAACGACGCCGACGGCAAGGTCAGCTTCACGCGCGAGTTCCAGCTCTCCGACTTGGGCGGCGCCGTGAGCAAGGACTTCACCTACACCATCGTGGAGCAGCCGGGCGCGGAGGCCGGCATGGTCTATGACAACCATCCTCTCACCTACAAGGTGACGGTCACAGACGGCGGGGCCGGAGCGCTGAACGCGAAGGCGGTCGTGACGAACACATCCGGCTCGGAGACCTTCACCAACACCTACCAGCCGGCCGCGACCGGTCTGGCCCTCGGTGCGCAGAAGAGATACGTGAAGAAGGACGACAACACGCCGATCGTACTCAAGGGCGGCGAGTTCACCTTCGATGTGTACGAGGGCAACCTGACGGCTGAGCAGCTTGCCGGAGCCAAGCCCGTCCGGACCGCGACCAACGGCGCGGACGGAAGTGTTAACTTCGGCGCCTTCTCCTACGCGAAGCCGGGCACGCACGAGTACACCATCGTGGAGCGGAAGGGCGACCTGTCCTACGTGGCCTACGACGATACGTTGCACCAAGCCGTGGTGACGGTTACGGACAATGCCGGCACGCTGCAGGCGAGCGTTGTCTACGACGGTACGGACGCCGCGAAGCCCACCTTCACCAACGCCTACAAGGCACGGGCGACGGACTCCGGCGCGATCGCCCTCACCAAGAGCGTTGACGTGCACGACGGCAGCTATCAGCTAAAGGCGGGAGACTTCGCCTTCGAGCTGGTGGGGTCTGACGGCTCGGTGATCCAGACCCAGAAGAACGATGCCGACGGCAAGGTTGCCTTCGACAAGCTGACCTTCGACCATGCGGGCACCTTTACCTACACGGTCCGCGAGGTGCAGCCGACGGACGACGCGCCGGGCGTGCCGGGCGTGACCTACACCGGCAAGACGTACACCCTGACCTACGTGGTGAAGGACAACAACGACGGCAAGCTGGTGGTAGAGAGCTCCACGGTGAAGCCGAGCGAGGGTACCGAGAACGGCGTCTCGCCCGGAACCATGACGTTTGCGAACAGCTACCAGCCGGGACAGACCTCCTACCAGATTTCTGGCACCAAGGTGCTTAAGAATGCCGACCCGGCCACCACGCGGACGCCCGCCGATGGCGAGTTCACGTTCGCTCTGATTGACGTGACCACGGGGCAGGAGATCGACCGGACCACGAACGTGGGTAACGCGTTTACCTTCAAGGCCATCTCGTACACCGCAACTGGTTCGCATGCGTACCAGGTGAAGGAGGTTGCGGGCCATGATGGCACCATTACTTACAGCGATGCGGTGTTGGACGTGACGGTGAACGTGACCGACGACGGCGGCAGCGGCCAGCTGGCCGCGACGGCGAGCAAGGCGGCTGCTGATCTTACCTTCACCAACACCTACACGCCGACGGCAACGACGGCGACGATTACCGGAACGAAGGCACTGACCGGCCGCGACCTGGCCGAGGGTGAGTTCTCCTTCGATCTGAAGGACGCCGACGGTAACGTGGTGCAGACGGTTCAGAACGGCGTCGACGGCACGTTCGGCTTCGCGCCGCTGCAGCTGGATAAGGTGGGGACGTATGTCTACACCGTGTCCGAGCAGGCAGGGGCGACGGCGAACGGCGTCACCTACGACACGACGGTCTTTACCGCAACGGTGACGGTGACGGAGAATGCGGAGACGCACGAGCTGGAGGCGCAGGTTGCCTACAGCACAGGCGGCAAGGCTGTGGATGCGGTGGCGTTCAGCAACAGCTACGCGCCGGCCGCGACTGAGGTGAAGCTGGGGGCCTCCAAGGTGCTGAGCGGCGAGGACCTGAAGGAAGGGCAGTTCTCCTTCCAGCTGAAGGATACCGACGGCAAGGTGCTGCAGACCGCCAAGAACGCGGCGGACGGCACGGTGGGCTTCGAGGCGATCTCGTACGACAAGCCCGGAACGTACGCCTACAGCATCTCCGAGGTGGACGACGGTCAGAAGAACGTGACGTACGACGCGGCTGAGCACCGGGTAACGGTGACGGTGACGGACGACGGTGCGGGCCATCTGGTGGCGACGGTAACCTATGACGGCGCCGTGGCGCCGGTGTTCAAGAACACGTACACGCCGCCGACCACCCCGCCGACGGAGCCGCCCACCAATCCGCCGAGCAAGTCACCGGTGCCGAAGGAGGAGAAGCCGGGTCTGCCGTATACGGGCGATACCAGCTTGTCGCCGATGGCCCTGGGTGGCATCGCGGGCGGCGCGGTGGTGCTGATCGCCGCAGGCGTTATCCTGCGGCGCCGGAACCGGTAGCTACGGCGGCCGAGAAGGGCTTTGATTGAGGGCGGGTGGTCGCAGGGCGCGGCCGCTCGCCCTTTTTGGTGAAAGGCTATGTTAACCCGCCGTTTGCACGTCCGGCTCCAGATGGAACTCGTACTCCGGCTCCATCATCTTCTTCCGGATCTTTTCGTAGCGCCCGTCGTCGAGCTGCTCGCGCATGAGCGACGTCCTGTCCCCGACGCGTGCGGCCTCGCGCAGCCATCTGAACCACATCAGGCAGCTGTGGAGCCTGCGGGTCGATACGCCCTTGAACCTCTCGAGGAAGTGGCCGAGCGAACCCTGCGCTTCAGCATCCTCTGGACCGTGTCCCGCTCGTACCCGGTGAGCCTGCCGTGGGTCCTCGGGACCGCCCTCGCGGCACCCTTCCCGCCCTTTCCGGACATGGCGTCCTCCGATCTCCCGGGGCCGGCCGATCCGGCCCTCAGGGTATCGGATTCCCAAATTTATCCGTATATGTGCGGATGAATGCGGGAGGCGTTCGGATGAAGTTGTATTCAAGGAAAGAGACTGACCCTTTGTCGCATTCCGTGCGGGTTATATGCAGGTATGCCTGCGCACGCTATCATGTATGGGTTAGACTGCAACTATGTACCCCATACGCGAAGGGATGCGCATGTATCTGAAGATCGACATGTTCTAGCTGGGCTTACCCCCGCAGTGGCGCCGCGCGCCCCATCAACTCTGCCGATTTTCACCTTCACGCACATAAAGGAGTCCCGCCATGCGCGACAAGCTCGAAAAGATCATTAAGGCCTACGAGGAGCTCGAGAAGAAGCTCTCCGACCCGGCCGTCGCCTCCGACATCAAGGAGTTCACGCGTCTCAACAAGGAGTACGCACACCAGTCCGACCTCATCGCCGCCTCGCGCGAGTACATCGGCGCGCTCGATGACATCGAGGCCGCCAAGGAGATGCTCCGCGACACCAGCGATGCGGACGAGAAGGAGATGCTCCAGATGGACATCTCCGAGAACGAGGAAAAGCTCCCACAGCTCGAGGAAGACATCAAGTACATGCTCATCCCGAGCGACCCCAACGACGACAAGAACACCATCGTCGAGATCCGCTCCGCCGCCGGTGGCGACGAGGCCGCCATCTTTGCCGGCGATCTGTACAAGATGTACCAGCGCTTCTGCGAGTCGCGTGGTTGGAAGACCACGGTGCTCGATTCCAGCCCCAGCGAGGCTGGCGGCTTTAAGTCCATCGAGTTCAAGGTCGAGGGCGACCGCGTCTACTCCGTCATGAAGTACGAGTCCGGCGTGCACCGCGTCCAGCGTGTCCCCAAGACCGAGTCCCAGGGCCGTATCCAGACTTCCACGGCTACCGTCGCCGTGCTTCCCGAGGCCGAGGAGATCGACGTCCAGATTAACCAGTCCGATCTGCGCATCGACACCTACTGTGCTTCCGGCCCTGGCGGTCAGTGCGTTAACACTACCTACTCCGCCGTGCGCATTACCCACCTGCCCACCAACACCGTGGTGCAGTCACAGGAGCAGCGTTCCCAGATCCAGAACCGCGAGGTCTGCATGCAGATGCTGCGCGCCCGTCTGTACGAGATGGAACTCGAGAAGCAGCAGGCCGAGCTCGGTGCCGAGCGCCAGAGCCAGATCGGCCACGGCAACCGTTCCGAGAAGATCCGTACCTACAACCAGCCCCAGGACCGCGTGACCGATCACCGCATCGGTTTCAACTCCACCTACAACGGCGTCCTTCTGGGCGATCAGCTCGGCACCGTCATCGAGGCGCTCGCCGCCGCCGAGCGAGCCGAGAAGCTGGCGCAGGCTGTGTAGTGGGTTACGCGGTTTTGCCAAACCGCGTAACGGCTCGACGCTGCGCGCCGCCCAGAGCGACATTTTGTCATTCAAAAGGCAAGGCATGACCAGAAGGTCCATGCCTTGCCTTTTTCATGCCAACTTGTTCGCTCTGGACGTCGCTCGCTGGCATTGCCAAAACATCGGCGTTTTCTTGGTTGTCAAATGATCCGTAGGGAGTCATTGGGGACATTGCCCTGATATTTTATTCAGTCGGCTGTGATGGCATTTTAGTCATTGGGGACGTTCTTAAATGACTAGGTTGGGTAAATTACTTTTCGAATTTATTTAATTTGCTTTGTTGGAAATTAAGCTATTTACCTGCTTAGAGCAATTAAGGGCATTCATCTGTTATTGAAAATATTGCTCGAAAAATCGTCCAAGAAGTCGCGGGGTGGTTTTTACCGCGTTGTTCGTCAAGTGATTTGGCAAGTTCTTGGTTAGATATTGGTCAGTTTTGGGGCAACCTTGCCAAAAGCTTGGCGGATGCAGATTTAGACGTCGACGAATGAACACTTCGATTGCGATTCAAGCAAAATTCTGGGCTGATTCTCGATAATCGCTTCCAATCGTCCCTTGCCGCGTGCCGCCCTCGCGTACAATCTGCTCCGACATTCGCGCGCCGTCCGGCGCTTAAGAGGGGAGGGCCCCATGGCAAACGAGATTTGGACCATCAAGCGTTGTCTCGAGTGGACCAAGGAGTACCTGGCCGAGCGCGGCGAGGAGCACCCCCGTCTTTCTGCCGAGTGGCTGCTCTGCGCTGCCACGGGTTTGGCACGCATCGACTTATATATGCGCATGGACGAGACGCTTAACGCGGCTCAGCTCGAGACCATGCACGCGGCCGTTGTTCGTCGCGCTAAAGGTGAACCGCTGCAGTACATCACCGGCAGCACGCAGTTTCGCATGATCGACGTCACGTGCGCCCCCGGCGTGCTCATTCCGCGTCCCGAGACCGAGATGCTCGTCGAGGAAGTCCTCAATTATCTGGATGCCGAGGTGCTGAGCCCCGAGGCTGCTGCCCGTCAGCGTGTTGAGCTGCCTTGGAACGATGAGGTCGAGGAGGCACGCAAGGCTGAGGCCGCGCTGGCAGACGAACGCGCGACCGCCGAGCGCCGTGCCGCCAACCTGACGGCCGCCGATGAGGCTGCGCTGGGTAGCGACGTGCTCGGCAGCCGTGCCTATGCCGAGGAGCTGGCCGACCGCGAGGCCGAGGAAGCCGCCGCGCAGGCAGCAGAAGCCGAAGTCGCGGAAGCTGCCGAGTCCGAGCTCGACGAATACGGCATCGCTATCGAGGGTGCCGACCAGGAGACGGCTTCAGCTCAGGATGCCGCTTCGCCTGCCCCAGCCGAGCCCCGCATCGCCCGCGTTCTCGAGGTCGGCTGCGGCACGGGCTGCATCTCGCTCTCCCTTGCCTGGGAGCGCCGCGGCCACGTTACCTGCACCGCCACCGATATCGAGCCGCGCGCTATCGATCTGGCCACCAAAAACCGCGACGCGCTCGGTCTCACATCCGATGAGGTCGCCTTTAGCCTCACCAACCTGGTGAGTTCCATTCCCCGCGAAGAGTGGGGCACCTTTGATGTGCTTGTCTCCAATCCGCCCTACATTCCGACCGACGTCATGCGCTCACTGCCGCACGAGGTCAAGGACTTCGAGCCCGACCTGGCGCTTGAGGGCGGCGCCGACGGCCTCGATATCTTCCGCCGCCTGCTCAATGCGGCGCCTTACATGCTGCGCGCCGGCGGCCTGTTTGCCTGCGAGCTCTACGAGCTGTCTCTTATACACATCTCCGAGCCCACGAGACTAAGGCGAATCTC
>UQIG01000003.1 GCA_900541135.1 uncultured Collinsella sp. | reverse complement strand
GTCGTCATGCCTGACAAGTTCTACCACTACGTGATGGAGAGCGAATCGGCGACGCACGAGTTCAACAGTGTCGAGGCTCGCGCCAAAAAGCTCGATGCCCATATGAGAATGCTCGAGGAGGTCTTGGAGGACTGGGCGGGCTACGGTCTTATGGACCTGTGTCCCGGCGAGCTGATCACCTGGTTCCTGGACCTTATCGTGTTTGATTTGGCGCGCTTGGATTCCGATGACTTCCATTGCGTGGCGGCTCGCGTCAACATGGACCTCACGACGTTTTTGGGAACGGAGTGGGCGGATATGCCTGCTAAGGGCGCCGTTCGCCGTGTTGCCCACAAGCTCGTTGCGGCGACCTCGGGCGTTTCGATGGCAGATGCCACGCTGTTCTATCTTTCGACTCGCGGTCTCAAAGCCTGCCTGGAGCGCTTTATATAATTCCAAGCGTTGCCGCCCGCCGCAACCCGGCTGCTAAAATAACCCTGTTACACGCTATTCAACAGGAGGTTCTCTTGCAGAACTCTGATACCCCTAAAGTTTCGCTGCTTGTCCCCATTTGCAATGTCGAGCGCTATCTGCGCGAGTGCCTCGATTCCGCCGTGGCGCAGACGCTCAAGGACATCGAGATCATCTGTATCAATGACGGTTCCACCGATAGCTCGCCGGATATCATCCGCGAGTACATGGAGCGCGACCCCCGTGTAAAGATGATCGACAAAGCCAACAGCGGCTACGGCGACTCGATGAACCGCGGTCTGGAGATGGCGCGCGGTGAGTACGTGGGCATTCTTGAGTCCGACGACTTTATGTTTGAGGATTCGCTCCAAAAGCTGGTCGCCAAGGCCGATGCTGAGCATGCCGATGTGGTAAAGGGCGACTTTTATCTGTATTGGTCCACGCCCAGCGAGCGCCGTGAGCTGTTTGGGATCATCGACGAGCATATGACGGGCGCCGCGTATCGCCCTGTCGATCGCCCGGGCATCTTCTACCGCAAACCTTCCATTTGGTCGGCTATCTATCGGCGCGAGTTCCTCAACGACAATCAGATTCGGTTCCTTCCCACGCCGGGTGCCTCGTATCAGGACGCAGGCTTTAACTTTAAGGTTTGGGCTTGCGCCGAGCGCGCCGCGTTTATTGCGGACCCCATTTTGTGCTATCGCCAGGATAACGAGAAGAGCTCCGTTAATTCGCCCAACAAGGTGTTTTGCGTGTGCGACGAATATGCCGAGATGCAACGTTTTTTGGACGAGCGTCCTGAGCTCAAGGCTCAGCTCCAGGGCATTTTAATGCGCATGAAGGTCGATACGTACCGTTGGAATGATGAGCGCTTGGTCGATGAACTGCGCGAGCAGTTTTGGAAGAAAGCCTCGTCCGAGCTCAAGGCCGATTGGGATGCCGGTCGCTTTGACCTGTCGCTGTTTGATCCGCGTGGCGAGACCGACTTGCGTCTGATGGTCAAGTCGCCCCGCGCCTATATCGATTCGCGCTTTGACTTTAAGAAGCCGGGCAAGCTCAATACGTTTAAACACTACTTTAAGATCGGCGGCCTGCCGCTGGTTTGGCGCGTGCTGACGTATCAGCGCGCCTACGGCGATAACCCGCATCCCGACGACGTGCCGGCGGCGCAGTAGGAGCACGTGATTATGGCTACCCCTAAGATTTCCGTTGTCGTTCCCATCTACAAGGTGGAGGAGTGTCTGGCCTGGTGCCTGGACTCCTTGCTTGCGCAGGATATGCCCGATTGGGAAGGCGTGCTGGTCAACGACGGCTCGCCGGATGGTTCGCGCGATATTGCGGCCGCTTATTGCGAAAAGGACGCGCGTTTTACGCTGGTCGATAAGCCGAACGGCGGCCTGTCGAGCGCCCGCAATGCGGGCATCGCTGCGTCCACGGCGCCTATCGTTGCATTTTTGGATTCAGACGACCGTTTTACGCCCGATGCATGCCGCGTGATCGTCGATGCCTTTGAGCGCGAGGGCTGCGACGTGTTGACCTTTGGTGCGAATCCGTATCCGCTGGAGGCGGGATATCCGTGGCTTAACTATGTGCTGAGCCCGCGCGATGTGTCGTTTGAAGGCTATAGCTCCGACCTGCTGTTTAAGGAAGCTTCTCGCCCCTTTGCATGGCGCACTGCCTGCAAGCGTGAGTTTTTGCTGGGCAACGGGATCGTGTTCGACGAAACCGTTAAGTATGGCGAGGACCAGGTCTTCGATTTTGCCGTGTACGGTCGTTCGCACAAGACCGCGCTTATCTCGAGCAAGCTGTATGACTACCGCGTGGCGCGCAAGGGTTCGCTCATGGATACCATGCGCTATGACGACGAGACGCGTCTGCTGGAGCATGTGAAGATTTACTCCGCTGTGCTGGCTGACTGGCAGCGCGACGGTCTCGATGTCCAGTATGCCGATGACCTGGCGTACTTCCTATGCGACCTGGTGCTGTACGATGCGCTCAGGTTGCTGGGTTCGGATTGCGGCAAGGTGTTTGCTGCCGTTGCCACGGCACTTGCCGGTTCTGCCGTGGGCAGCGATGCTGCGCTCGCACAATGCGCTCCTTCTGTTGCTGCCATGGTGCGTGCGGCGCTTACCAGCAAGGCCCCCAATGCCCGTGGGTGCAAAAAGCTCATGTTCGATTACGACGTCTTGAGGTTTGGGCGCCTGGGTGCCTGCAAACGCATGGCAGCGAACGCCCTGGGAAAGCGAGAAGTGTAGATGAGTATCAAACGTTTGGCACTTTGCCGCAGCCAGGGCCGTCTGTTTGTGCTGCTTCGTTTTGCCGGTCAGGATGTCGCCGCGCTTATTGAGCGGGAGGGTTCTCAAGCGTTTGTCCATGCGACGACGAGCGGTTCTCGTGTGCCGTCGCTGGTGCTCCCGGTCGATCATGGCCGTGTGCTGGCGCTTTGCCCTTCCGTTTCCGGTTACGAGCGCGAGCTCGCCGTCATGGTACTTCCGTTTTTGGATGGCTCGTCGATGGATGTCGTTTTTGCATCCGGTGGTCAAAGGTTGGGCTCTATTCGCCTCGATAGCCGCGTGGCCAAGCTGGAATCCAAGATTAACTACAAAGCAAAGCCTGCGCTGTGCGCGCTTATCCGCGATGCGCAGCGTGGCGAATGCTGCGGTCGCTACGAGATCGATGCCATTCGCTATTTGCCGGCAGACTCCGGCGCGGTGTGGCGCTATGAGGTTACCTGGGCGGGAGACCCCCAGTGCGCACCCGAGTTCCAGATCTCCGATACGCATATGAATGCCATCGATGTCACCGTGCATGTGTTTGAGTCGCAGGTCGATGTGCCGCAGCAGGACGGATGCCGCGTCAATAAAACGTTTCTGAGCGTTGAGATGCCTCAGGATATACGAGATTTTGTCGCGATTGTGAGCGATCCCACAGAGCAGATCCAGAGCGGGTTTTGCGCCATGGATGGTCGCCTGTACAACGGCATGGTCGACGACAGCTGGAACCGTATGAAGGACGCGCGTGCAGACGACGCAGCTTATCGACGTTGGTTTGAGCAGCATCGCGCAAAGCCGGGCGATTTGGCGTGCCAGCGTGTCGCTTCGGCGGCCTTTGCCTATAGGCCGCTCGTGAGCATTGTGGTGCCGTGCTACAAGACCGATCGAGTCTACCTGCGCGAGCTGCTGGACTCGGTGCTAGCCCAGAGCTATGACAACTGGGAATTGCTGCTTATGGACGCCTCGCCCGAATGGGATGCGGTGGCCAATCTTGCAGCAAGTGCCAACGATGAGCGCGTTCGTCGCATTGAGCTGCCCGGCAACGGCGGCATTGTGCTCAACACCAACGCTGGTATTCAGCAGGCGGCTGGAGACTACATCGCGTTCTTGGACCATGACGACATTCTGGAACCGGACGCGTTATTCCAGTATGTTTCCGCGCTGAATAAGGCGGCCGAGGGCGAGCGCCCCCAGGTCCTGTTCTGCGACGAGGACATGTTTCAGAAAACGGGGGAGTGGGGCCAGCCGGTCTTTAAGACCAAGCTCAATGTAGACTTGCTCTATAGCCATAACTGCGTGACGCATTTCCTGATGGTGGAGAAGGCGCTTATTGATCGCATTGGCACGTCCCCAGAAGACGTTGCGGGCGCCCAGGACTACGACCTGACGCTTCGCTGCCTTGCGGCGGGCGCACGGTTTAAGCATGTTGCGCACGTGCTGTATCACTGGCGCGTTCATCCGGGGTCGACCGCCGATGGGTCTGCCGATAGCAAGCCGTATGCCATCGAGGCCGGGCGCCTTGCGCTTCGGCGCCACTTTAACGCGCTGGGTATTTGCGGAACGGTCGAGGAGACCGAGACGCCGTTTGTCTACCGCATGCGCTATGCGCTGCCGGAGCCTGCGCCGCTGGTGAGCATTGTGATCCCCACTAAGGACCACGTTGAGACGCTCGATGCCTGTGTGATGTCGATCGCCCAGAAAGCCACGTATGCCAACTACGAGATCGTCTTGGTGGAGAACAACAGCGAAGACCCGGAGACGTTTGCGTATTACGAAACCCTGCCAGAGCGCGTGGCTGCAGCATCCAAAGGCAAGGGTATCGCGCGCGTTGTGTTCTGGCCGGGCGAGTTCAATTACTCCCAGATCATTAACTTTGGCGTTGAGCACGCTAAGGGCGATTATCTGTTGCTGCTTAATAACGATACCGAGGTCATAAGTCCCAACTTTATCGAAGAGATGATGGGATATCTGCAGCGTCCCGATGCGGGCGTGGTGGGCGCCAAACTCTACTTTGCCGATCATCTGGTGCAGCATGCCGGCATTTTGGTTGGCGTGCGTGGTGCACTTGCCCACGCCAACCAGGACTTCTCGGCAAAGCGCGAGGGCTATCTTGCCCGTGCCGTGCGCCCGGGCAACTTTAGCGCCGTAACGGGTGCCTGCCAGATGGTGCGACGCGGCGTATTTGAGCGCGTCGGCGGCTACAACGAGGAATTCGCCGTTGGCTTTAACGACGCAGACTTTTGCCTGCGCGTATGGGAGGCGGGCTACCGCACCATCTATACGCCCTACGCCGAGCTGTATCACTATGAGTTCACCTCGCGCGGCAGGGAAGAGGCCAACGAGGAAAAACTGCGCCGCTGGAAGCGCGAGCAAGCGCTGTTCACGCAGCGCTGGCCTGAGCTCTTCCTCGATGGCGACCCGTGGCTCGGACCAAACCTATCCTCCGACAGTGAGTATTTCTCGCTTTAGAGCGAAGTAATTCCAAGATCCGGCAAAGTTTTCTCAAGAGCTGCAAGAGCGGTGGGGTTCAAGTACTCCTCGTTCAAGTAGCTCTTGTCATATCGAAAACGTGTGTCAGGATTTTTTAGGTGGCCGTATTAATTAAATTGGTTCGCTTATGTGCTCGGTTTGACTCAGAAGCTATTTAACGTAACGGTTGAGGTGTGGCGACTCATATTTAAATTGCAGTCACAAAGACACCTTTTATCGATTTCCCGTTGAAATACTGAATTGATAGTTTAAAAATATCTTAAGAGAGCCTTAAATCTCGGAGAAAGGATGTCGTATGAAAAACCTTCGAGAAAGATGGCGCGGACTAACAGTGCTGGGAGTTGTTGCATTTGCCGCTGTCTGCATGACGGTTGCCCCGGCGCCCTCATTTGCTGATATTGCTGGCGGTGGCGGAGGCGGTGGACCGATTACGGAATGGTGTTCCGACGGTCGTCCGAAGACTGGACTCGTTCGGTGCGAGGACGGCAACCTTCGCTATTTCGATCCCGAAACTGGCGCCATGGTCACGAACCAGTGGCATAACGAATACGAAGCTGTCTGGTACTATTTTGGCGCTGACGGGATCGCGGTGTCGGGCTGGCAGTCTATCGGTGGGGACAAGTATTACTTCTACCCCGAAAGCCATGATATGGCATACGGCCGAGTTCAGATTGACGGCAAGAACTACTTCCTGAACACCCCTGGTGCCAACGCCGATGGCCGCATGCAGCATAGCGGCTGGCTCTATGACTCCATCTATGGAAAGTGGTTCTATGCGACCTCCAGTGGCGAACTGCTGACCGGTTGGCATAATATCGGTGGAACTTGGTATTATTTCGACGAGTATGGTGTCATGCTGACCGGCTGGATCAACGTTTCGGGGACGTGGTACTACGCCAACGCTTCCGGTGCGATGGCCACTGGCTGGCTCAACATCGGCGGTACGTGGTACTACCTCGACGGTTCGGGCGCCATGGTCGCTAACAGCTGGCGCAGCCTCGGCGGCTCCTGGTACTGGTTCGGCGACTCCGGTGCAATGGCCACTGGCTGGTTCTTGGCAGGCGGCTCTTGGTACTATGCGAGCGGTTCGGGCGCCATGGCAACCGGCTGGCTCAGCAATGGCGGCACGTGGTATTGGCTCGGAGGTTCGGGCGCTATGGCCTCTAACTCTTGGGCTAACGTTGGTGGAGTTTGGTACTGGTTCGACGATTCCGGCGCGATGGCCACCGGCTGGCGTCAGGTCGGCGGCGCCTGGTACTACTTTAGCGGTTCCGGCGCTATGGCCCACGACGCCTGGGTCGGCGACTACTACCTCCAGTCTTCCGGTGCCATGGCTACGAATGCCTGGGTTGGCTCCTACTATGTCGGCGAGGACGGCAAGTGGATTCCGGGCTACGGTTTGGTTTGGTATAAGAACGGTAGCAATGTTTACCATACGCATAAGTGCCGTACCGTTGGTAAGGACGCAAAGGGCTATTCGCAGATCTCTATTCAGGAGGCCCAGAGGCGTGGTGCTTCACGAGAGTGCAAAAACTGCCAGCAAATTGGCTAGCACATTACTGAGTTAGTTTTGATTGAGACCCCGTTGCCCTGAGGTGACGGGGTCGCTGCGTGATTGGATACCGTGCTGCTATGAAGAAATGCTCATTCGGGGTGCTGGTCTTTTCCGGCCTTGTTTCTTTGGGGCTCCTTTTGAGTTCGCCCTCGATGTTATACGCCCTTGATTTGAATAACACTGACGAAGGTTCCGCATCTAACGTTGCTATTGCTTCTGTTGAGTCAGCCATTGATGCTCAGCGCGATTCGACCTTCGCTGTCGAGCAGAACTCTCAGGTGGATAATGAGACCCCTTCTGAGGTTTCGAATCAAATTGTTTGGCATCAGGGGTGGATATCACCCGAAGAAGGGGCTGGTTTTTGGCGTTGGGGCTTGTCCGACGGAACGATCGCTGTTTCTTCTTGGAGACATATAAACGGTAGCTGGTACTGGTTTGACGACGAAGGTCGAATGGCTCAGGATGGATTGGTCCAAGTCGGGGGTGCGACTTATGGATTCTCCTCTTCGGGTGCAATGCGTGTCGGCTGGTACCTAGATTCTACGGGCTCCACTTCTGCTTGGCGTTATTTCTCCAGTTCTGGCGCCATGGTAAAAGGCTGGCTTTCAGACGGCAACAACTGGTATTGGCTGGATGTTGAAGGCAAGATGGTCCACGACTCGATGCTGCAGATCGGGGGAGCCACGTATGGATTCTCCTCTTCTGGCGCAATGCTTATCGGATGGCATCTTGATGCTTCCGTCTGGCATTATTTTTCCGGCTCTGGCGCCCTGGTAAAGGGTTGGCTCTCGGATGGGGGCCGTTGGTATTGGCTTGATCCTGCGGACGGTTCTATGGCCACCGGGTTGAATGCATGCAATGGAACCCCTTATATCTTTAACGGATCGGGGGCCATGCTCTCCTCCCAGTGGGCGCTTATTGACAACAACTGGTATTACGCTGACTCCAACGGCTTGCTGCATGGAGGCTGGTTACTTCTAGGGAATTCTTGGTATTACCTGGATCCAGGAAGCCATATTATGCTCACGGGCTTTGTGCAAGTGGGTACATCCTCCTATTTCCTTACGAGTTCAGGTGCCATGGCAACAGGCTGGGCACTTGCTGATGATACTTGGTACTACGCCGCATCAAACGGAGCAATTCAACGAGGGCGATGGATAAAGTCCGGAAGCGCCTGGTATTACCTTGATGATGTATCCGGCGCAATGCGTACTGGTGAATACACGGTAGGCGACACGCGCTATTATTCTTATGATTCCGGTGCGATGGCATCTTCGTGCTGGATCAACTTGAGCGACGGTATTTCATGGGCGAATTCGTCTGGAGCACTGAGCGAGCCGTTGCCTACTTCATCTGATGGATCTCCCGTAGTCGCTGATCGTGCTGACTCGTCTTCATTGCCAGGTGTGATTCATATTGGAGACGCGGTTTTCTATGCGGATGCAAACGGTGCCGTCAATGTAGCATCTGGTTGGATTATGTCGAAAGACGTTTCTGACGAAAGCGGCAATACTTGGTATTACGCATCTTCCAATGGTGTTCTTAAGTCTGGTTGGCAATATGTCAACGGTGCGTGGTATTGGATGGATCCTTCCACATTCAAGATGAAAACTGGATGGCTTAATGACGGCGGTACGTGGTACTGGCTCCAGCCTTCGGGCGCCATGTTTGCTAACGGGTGGCTGAAAATCGATGGCGTTGACTATTACTTCAATGCAAGTGGTGCATGGTTGAATACGTCTGGTTCTGTTTTAGGGGTTAATAGGTCCAGCCTGGTCAATTGGCTTATGAGCCACGAGAACGATGGCTATTACCGTGGAACACGCTATGATACGCATCTTAGCCAAGAATCATGCATGTATCCAAAGGGTGATCCTCGTTGGGACGGGTATACCGGTATGAACTGCGGCGGATTTGTATCGCATGCATATATGAAAGCAGGCGGGAATTTAGCTCCAATTGCCGCCGAGCAGAGCCATTCCCCTTGGAGTGGTGGTCCCGGAAGGGGCGGCTGCGTTAACGCTTATCGTTGGTACGGCTACGCTATCGATACGTGCGCAAACGTGACTTATTTCAACTCTATTGATGAGTTGTTACGTAGCGGTTTGGCTCGTAAGGGGGACATTGTATTCTTCAATCCTTACAACCCATATGCGGACGATAGCCACATTGGCTTTTTCTGGGGCAATTCGCCGAGCGAAAACTTGTTTTGGCATAGTGACGGTTATGGAAACCGTATTTCTGGTTTGACTGCTTTGGGTCCATCGAAAGTAATATTGATTCGTTAGAATTCCGAGTTGTAGGGGACTCTCTGGGCCCCCTGCCTTTTTGACATCTGGTTTGAAAGCTAACTGATGTCGGCATTCTTTGGGCAAAGAGTAGGGACCAGGAGTCCTTGGTTTCACCCTGCTGGGAAGTTCTTGTTTACATTGTGGTATTGCGTGCAGTTATTTGTCGTCCTAGATGGCGCCTTGTCCAGTTGGATGTTCGGGAACCCTTCACAGCCATGCTGTAAGCTAGACGCAAACAAGAACGAATGACGAGGTTTACATGAGCAAACATCTTAAGTTATTTTCGGCATTGTTGGTGCTGATGGTCCTTGCGCCCATTTCTGTGTTTGTTTTTCCTTCGAACGCGGAAGCTGCGCGGTCCCTAGTTGAGAATTCCTGGCGTTATGAGGATGGACAATTGGTCGCAGAGGATGCTTCTTCCGAAGAAGATGGAATAGCCTTATTGTCCATGGACATTCTTCCCGATGGGGCTACGGCGCAGGGCATCGATGTCAGTGAGCATCAAGGACGTATTGACTGGAATGCTGTTAAGGCTTCTGGTATCGATTTCGCTATTCTGCGTGTTGGATTTGGCGCTCCATCTTGGGGCGGTCGAGTTGACTATCAATTTAATCGAAATATTTCTGAGTGCGAGCGACTCGGAATTCCTTACGGCGTCTATATCTATTCATATGCTTTTGATAATCAACAGGCAGCCGATGAGGCGTCCATGGTGATTGACTGCCTATCGGGGCACAATCCTAGGCTACCGGTGTATTACGATCTTGAGGACAAGACAATTATTGCAGATGGTCGTCAATCCGGAATTGCATCTAGAGCTCAGACATTCTGTAATAAGATTTCTAGTGCTGGATATAAGCCAGGCATTTATGCAAACCTAAATTGGTTTAACAATATATTGACCGACCCTGTATTTAAGAGCGGTTCTTGGGATCATTGGATTGCTCAATACAACTCCCAATGTCACTATACCGGCAGTTACAGCTTTTGGCAGTATAAGAGCAACGGAAAAGTCCCTGGAATCAACGGCAACGTTGATATGAACTACGCGTATGTTGATGTCTCCCTTTATCATTGGCAACTAATTGACAGCACCTGGTATTATGCAGCCTCCAACGGCAAGGCGTATACCGGATGGTTGTTTCAGAGTGGCACGTGGTACTGGCTCGAGCCCGACGCGGGCGGTGCCATGGCTACCGGCCTTCACGAGTGCAACGGCTCCCTGTACTGGTTCAACTCCTCCGGCGCGATGGCGACCGGATGGGTCCTCGACGGCGGGACCTGGTACTACGCGACTGGCTCCGGCGCCCTCGCCTCCGGCTGGCTCAACCTAAACGGTACGTGGTACTGGCTTGACCCCTCGACGCACGCCATGGCTACCGGCTTTCACGAGTGCAACGGCTCACTGTACTGGTTTAATGCGTCCGGCGCGATGGCTACCGGATGGCTCCTCGACGGCGGTACCTGGTACTACGCGACGGGATCCGGCGCGCTGGCGCGCGGCCCCGTATCCGTCGGCGGCGTGCCCTACTGCTTCGACGCCCGGACGGGGGCCATGCTGACGGGCTACCAGACGGACGCGCAGGGCGTCCGCCGCTACTTCGGCAACTGCGGCCCCCTTAACGGCTGGGGCCTCGTCGACGGTTCCTGGTACTGGTTCGCTGACGGTATCGCCTCGACCGGCTGGATTCGCACCGGCGGTTCCTGGTATTGGCTCGATCCCGAGGCGGGCGGCGCCATGGCGACGGGCCTCCATGTGTGTAACGGCGCAGCGTACTGGTTCAACGGCTCCGGCGCGATGGCGACCGGATGGGTCCTCGACGGCGGGACCTGGTACTACGCGACTGGCTCCGGCGCCCTCGCCTCCGGCTGGCTCAACCTTAACGGTGCGTGGTACTGGCTCGATCCCTCGACGCATGCCATGGCAACGGGCGTTCAAACTATTGGATCATGTGAATACATATTTAATAGTTCCGGCAAGATGATGGTTAATTGCTGGTCAAACGGTGATGAGTCCTGGATGTATCATTCTTCATCCAGCGGTGCAATTGACCTTAAAGGCATCATGACCGATGCGGGAATCCAGTTGATTGACGATGGCGGGAATGTTAGAACGGGCTGGATTGAGAGTCAGGGTTCTCGATATTATTGTTCTGCTAATGGGGTAATTCTGACTGGATGGCAGCAAATAGCTGGGTCTTGGTATTACTTTAACTCGGATGGTCGAATGGCGACCGGCTGGCTTAACGATGGCGGTAGCTGGTTCTGGCTAGATTCCTCTTCTGGCACAATGAAAACGGGATGGCTTTCCCTTGGGGGCACATGGTATTACCTTGATGCCGCACGTGGGGGAGTAATGTTGAGCAACGGTTGGTATTGGATCGGCTCTACTGACTACAAGTTCAGTTCATCCGGCGCAATGGTTGGCGCTTGGGTCGATGTCCCGTGCTATTCGCAGTACCCGGAACTTCCTACTGGCTGTGAGTCGGTTGCCCTTACAAACTTGCTTAACTACTATGGTTTCGGTTTAGGTAAGACGATTATTGCGGATTATTACTTGCCCAAGGGAAGCAACGGCAACTTTGTTACCGCCTTTGATGGCAACCCAAGGCGTAGTAGTGGGGGTCTCATGGGATGCGTCGCCCCTGCGATTACTATTGCTGGTAATAACTTTCTGCGTGCTGCTGGAAGTGGCAAGCAGGCAAAAGACGTCTCTTTCTCGTCAATTTCTTCCATTAAGAACAGGCTGACCTGTGGTCAACCTGTTGAGATGTGGAATACCGAGTGGGGAAGTTGGCCAGGAGGCCGTTATGCTGCTCGTTGGTATAACGGGCATTCCTATGGTCTGTGGGGCGGTAATCATGCCGTAGTCCTTAAAGGCTATGATGACGAGCAGGGAATTGTCTATCTTTCGGATTCGATTAACGGCAATGTTACGCGAAATGCCCAGGTGTTCTTCGGCACGTGGCAACAGATGGATAGCCAGGCCGTGGTAATTGAATAGCCATAATGTTAAAAAAGGGAGAGCTCGACGAGCTCTCCCTTTTTACTGCATTGTTAATCAAGCTACGCTGTCTTATTTCGTCCAAATAGTTCGTCCCAGTTACTGGCTGCCAAAACTGTCCCGCATACAATTACAATGCAGCAGATTACAGATGGCATGTCGGGAATTGTTCCAAGCAAAATCAGGCCAAAGACCACCGACCATGCCGAATAGGATATATTCAGAGCCATCGCACGCGCTGCTCCGATTGCCGCAATGCCCTTGTAATAGAACAGATAGGATGCAGTTCCTGCGAGTCCGGCGAGTGCAATAATCAATGTGGGCATGCTCGGGATAGCACCCAGCGTGAAATGCCATGCTCCGAAGAGGGGGAGTACAAGCACTCCATAAACAAGCGCACTCGTAGTTTCACGGATTTGCAAAGCCGTTTCGTCATCAACGGCATCATCTTTCATTCCCCATGCGCACAGCACCGCTTCGGATCCCCATCCAATAACGGCAAGCACCGCGCCGAGTAAGCCGAGGGGGGCATTTGCAATCTCGCTCGATCCGGCCGATAGATAGCCCATCGTCATTACGCCGCAAAGAGCAACGAGAAGGGAAAGAATCTGTCCTTTGCCCATTTTCTCCTTCAGCAGCACGAAAGAAAGGAATGCTCCGACCGCGGGATAGAAGGCGGAGATAATTGCCGTGTAGGCTGCTCCGATATTATTAATAGCCAATACGTATCCGGTCATTCCGATAGGTCCACCAAGCAGTGCGCCGGCTATGACGACCTTGCCCGAACGAGTTTTAAGTGCGGCGAGCGTGTCTTTTAATCTGCCTCGAACTCCCATATACCCAAAGAGCCAGATTGCACAGAAGGCATCATGGAGAAAAGATCCCGCAATAGAGGCACATGCAAGCGCTTCCGCCGATCCAATATAGGGCGCGAGCGCCAAACCGATTCCAAGTATTACTGTATCAAGGCCCCAAAGAAGACCGCTAAAAAAGCCGAATTGCATCGTTACTCACCTTTCCGATAGATCTCCAGTGCCTTTTTAAGGTATTTGGCACCGTAATTGAAGTAGATATAGAGCCATTCGCCCACGAAGTCGTCTTCGGCTTCTTTCAGAAGAGACCAGAGGTACCAGCACCATCCTGCAAGGGCAATGTGCGCATAGTTATGCGCAACTTCGTTGTTTGTTGCCTTGCGCCCAAAATATGCATCAAGCGCGCGGTCGACTTCATCTTCGGAAAGCTCGCAGCAGACACTGCACGTTCCAAAATCGTTCGCGTAATCGCTCATGCCAGCATATTCCCAGTCAATGAGATAGTACTTGTCGTTTTCATCGATAAGGAAATTGAGGTAAAAGAAGTCATTGTGACAAAGGCATTTTGGCGCATTGTCGGCCTGAACAAAGTGCTCCAATTCATCGATTTCGGCGGCCATTTCCCTGTAGCCTGGAATGTCGATAGGGCCTTTTTCCAGAAGAAGTGATTCGTAGCGCTTCGCTTCGAGGTAGAAGTCAAACTCGGTTTCGACATTTGCACCGCTCTCGTGAAGCGAACGACACATCTGCATCATTCGATTCATTTGGGCAGCATCATGCGGATCAGGCTGCTTTGCATTGGGTACAAACTTCGAAATTTTCCAACCGCGCTTTGGGTCCTCATGAATAAACGTATCGTCAAGGCCGAGTTCCTTGGCCTTTTTAAGTGCGGCTACTTCTCCATTTCTGTTAATAAGCAGTTCGGTTCCGACTCCCGGATGGCGGTAAACGTACTCTCCATCATTGGTTCTAAAGTGGCACGATAGGTTCGTAAGACCTTGTTTAAGGGGATAAACGTCGTGAATCTCTGATTTGGAACAGCCGAGCACTTGCTCGATGTTATCGAAAATGTCGGAGTCAACGTTTTCGATAAAATGTGGATCAAAGACGCGCAGCTCATCAAGAGAATCGAATTCGTTAATCTCGCCCTCAGGATACTTTTTGATCACCATATCGAGCTCCTTGATGTGCTCGATATATAAATCTTCCCAAAGCTTGTCCGTTGTTTCCGGCTTGTTATATTCCGTTTCAAGAATCTGCTTAAACGCAAGCGAGAAGGCTTTATCAAAGTAGACATGTCCGAGCATGTACCATGCATCGGAGCCGCCAATCGTAACGTTGGTGATTCTATCCATTGCTCCCGTTTGAATGCACCATTCTTTGGTGGCGCCTTCAGCATATTGAGCAGAATAAAATGCTTTCCAAACATATGCCTCAAACGGATTGTTTAGAAGGTAATCATCGCTTGAGCAAATGTAGGTGTTTCCAAGTCGCTCTTTTACGCACATAAGCGATGCGTGGTTATTTTTAGATGCGTATTCGTTGTTGACGACAATCGAAACGCCGAACTTGCTTTCAAGATAGAAGAAATACTCTTTTTTATAGCCGACAACGACGGTGATATTGCTGATACCCGCGTCTTGCAGCTGCCTAATTTGACGCTCAATGAGAATCTCCCCACGTACTTTTAAAAGGCCTTTGGGCTTTTCATACGAAATGGGAGCAAAGCGGCTCGAAAGCCCCGCAGCCAATATCACTGCGTTTTCAACCTTATAGGGGTGAAGTGCTTCGTAACCGCTGTCGGTTAGGCTGTCCGATTCGAGAAGGCCCTGATTCGTAAGCTCTTTATTTGCTGCGTTTACCGATCCAAGTGAGAGGCCGGTGCGCTCGGCAACTTCTCGCTGGCTGGCATATGGGTTCTTTAGGTATTCGTACAGAACAGTAAAGTTACGCTTGGTCAGTTCCACTGCAGGCCTCCAATTAAGATGTTCATTGCTTAGGAAGAGAATAGAATGATTGAACGATATGTTCAATCAATTGAATTTAGCTACATAGACTGAACAGAAAGTAGCGAAAATCAATCTCGAAAGGTGGATTAAAAAAACTAAATAGGATATCTGGGAGGGTCGCTTATGTATCGATTCGAAAAGAAGGCCACGCTTGTTTGTGCTGCTGCGTCATTAATCACTGCTTGCTGCTTGCCCCTGAGTGCGAACGTCGCGTTTGCACAGGATTCCGTTGAGGCTCAGAGCATTGAGTCAAAAGCGGATTTTTCTTCTGTGGTTTCCGATGATTTGCAACCTGATATTTCTTCCGTCATTAAAGATGGCTGGCAACGAGACGAGTCGTCTGGAGTTTGGTATTACGGAAAAAACGGTAAACACCAAACTGGCTGGCTGCAAAGCGGGGGCTATTGGTATTGGCTTGATCCAGCCAATGATGGTGCAATGCAGACAGGTTATTTCAATGTGACCGATGCTGGCGGATCGACTGCTTCGTTTTATGCGAATGACGGCAATGCCGCAACGCCTTTTGGCGCGCTATATCAGAACTGCTGGCTACGTAACTCAGATGGAAATTGGTTTTATGCCAATGCTGGAGGCGATTTAGCTGCTGGTTGGTTTTATCAAGACGGCACATGGTATTACCTGGATCCTGCCACCCATATAATGCAGGTTGGTTTTGTCGACCTCGGGAGCGGGAAATACTATTTAGATGCCACTGGCGCTATGAAAACCGGTTGGATTCTCGTTGACGGGAATTGGTACTGGGCTTATTCATCGGGTGCCCTTGCTTCGTCATGGCAAACGATAGGTGGGGCTCGCTATTATTTTGACTCACAAACGTTCATCATGTTCAAGGGTCGTCAAAAGATTGATGGATGTACCTACATTTTTGGTGACTATGGCCTTGCAAATGGATGGTACAAGGATGGATCAGATTGGTATTACTGCTCCAACGGTATTGCGGCTACTGGCTGGAAATACGTTAACGGCGCTTGGTATTATCTCGACCCAGCCTCCGACGGTAAGATGTCCGTTGGCTATTTAGACCTTGGCAATGCAACTTATTATTTAAAGTTTAATGGGGCTATGGCTGTTGGCTGGGCTCAGTCCGAGGCCGGCTGGTATTTCGCCTCCCAATCTGGCGCACTTATTTCAGGCTGGTATAAAGAAGGCACGAGCTGGTATTACCTGGACCCTGTTAGCCATCTCATGAAAACGGGCTTATTTGAGGTGGGCGACAACGATTGTTTTGCAAACCAGAGCGGTAGGCTTGTGGTTTCAAGCTGGGTTACCGTTAATGACGGTGTTCAAAGATACGCTGATGATTATGGATATCTTTGCAAGGATGTGATTCGCGAAAACGGCACTATCCTAAAAACCGCTGGAGCTGATGGTTGGCAGGCTGCGTCCGGCTGGGTTAATGTCGCAAATCTAAGGTTTTACGCTGAGCCCGGAACGGGTGCCATTCATCTTGGATGGCTGCAGATTGACGGCGACTGGTATTGGCTTGATGCCAATTCTGGCGTGATGAAGACCGGATGGGTTTTTACTGGCGGTTCATGGTATTACCTAAACGCTGACGGAAAAATGGCAACTGGTTGGAAATGCCTGAATGGAACATGGTATTACCTTGAGTCCAATGGAAGCATGCATGTTGGCTGGCTTAAAGATTCGGGTAAGTGGTATTGGCTAGACGGCAGCGGCGCTATGGCGACGGGCGCAAGAACCATCGATGGCGTTCGTCGAGTTTTCTGGAGCGATGGCCAGTGCGACAAAGTTGGCTGGCAAAATCCTCCGCAGTATCCTCAGGTCAGCTCTTGGACTGTTCAGCTGCCAAGCTATTGCACCGGATACTTTACCTATGTCAGCCCCTCTCGCATCTCCGCCGAAGCAACGCGGGAAGATTGCGTGAACGCCTTTATCCAGCGCGCCTATGAGTATATCGGTACGCAATATATTGAGCCATGGTCTACCGCTCCCGGTGGAGCTGTTGATTGCTCTGGTTTTGTCTTGCAGTGCCTTTATGCTACTGGCATGGATATGGGTGTTTACAACCCTTATAACCATCGCTGGGATCCAAGCCAAACCTACAATTCCATGAATTGGTATCGAAGCAATATCTTTATGCCCGTGAGCACGAACTCGGTTCAGCGCGGCGATGTGATTTATTACCGTGGGCATATCGCAATTGCACTTGGCGGCGGTATGATGATTGACTCCTGGCCTCATCAGGGCGTCGGAATTCATCCCATTAGCGCAAGGGGAAATGTGATCGGCGCAGCCCGTCCATTTATTTAATTGATTTGCTGTAAGACGGTCGATATCGGTTTGGGGGCCTGAAATGAATGTCCAGATTGAACATCGAATTTGTTGGCGAGTAATTGGCTTGATGCTATTTTCCGCCTTGCTCTCAGTTTCAGTTCCCGCATTTTCTTGCACTGCTTATGCCGTGGAAGAGGGGGCGGATAACGGTGTCGTTGACCGCGACTCGACAGGAGGGTCGGGAGCATTTGTCGATGGCGGTTGCTCTCAAGATTCCAGTGATTGTGCCGGCAAAACATCGGAAGATTCGAACCAACAGGTTGTCGAAAGCCAAGAACCGTCGAGGACAGAAAAGCTATCTGGATGGCAATGGAACGGTTTGTCCTGGTATTACTATCTTGACGGCTGTCGTTTGACCGGAATGCAGAATATTGACGACTCGTTGTACTATTTGGACCCCGCTCGTGACGGCGCAATGAGCTGCGGCTGGATTTTTACTGACAATAAGTGGTATTACGCGAGTCCATCAGGCGCTTTGGCAAGTGGCTGGCAGTTTATAGGAGGTCAATGGTACTGGTTTGACTCCCTTAACAGCTGTTCTATGGCTACTGGTCGACGTGTTATTGATGGGCATCCTTATCTTCTTGGAGCCTATGGGCTGATTAATGGATGGTGTCTTGATAACGGTTTATGGTATTGGGGTTGCCATGGTGAAGTTTTAACAGGCTGGCTCCAAGCTGACAATAGTTGGTATTGGCTTGATCCCGCCAATGATGGCGCCATGTCTAGGGGTATCGTTTCCGTCGGTTCGTCTCGTTACTATTTATCTGATTCCGGCGCAATGGTTGTAGGCTGGGCGTTTGATGGTACGGACTGGTATTACGCTGACGGTTCCGGCGCACTTGCGTCGGGCTGGCGTTCGGTGAACGGCGCTTGGTATTGGCTTGATGTCGCAAATGACAATAGAATGGTTACCGGCTTTTATGTCATCGGATCCAATCGGTATCATTTTTCTTCAACGGGAGCGCTGTCACTCGGCTGGTTTATGAGCGATGGAGACTGGTATTACGCTGAGCCTTCTCATGCCTTGGGCATTGTAAAGACGGGATGGCTGAAGGACGGTAGTCAATGCTATTATCTCGATCCTGCCGCCGACGGTAGAATGCTGCTTGGCCATTTCTCTGTAAATGGGAAAAGCTATTATGCAAAAGCTTCAGGCGCTGTTGCTTGTCGTGAATGGGTAGATGCTCAGGGCTCGTATGCAGAAGAGCCGTCTAAGGCTTTTGCTGGTTCTGATTGCTCATTGTGTGGAGCATTGCGTAATGGAAAACTGTTTACATCAAGCGGCGATGGCGAATTAGCCGAAGCTCACGGGTTTGTGACGCTTGGGGGCTGCAAGTTCTATGCTGATCCAACCGATGGCTCCCCCTGCGTTGGGTGGAAGAGCGTAAATGGAAAATGGTATTTCTTTGATGAGACCGCTGGCTATGCACGATCTGGCTGGCTGTACAAGGATAGCTCCTGGTTCTATTTGGACCCATCTACCTACGTTATGAAAACCGGCTGGCTTTCCGTTAACGGATCTTGGTATTACTTGAATTCGTCTGGTTATATGCAAACAGGGTGGCTTAACCTGGGGGGTACCTGGTATTGGCTTGACGCTAGTGGCGCCATGGCTACTGGCTGGCGCGTTGTGGACGGATCCTGGAATTACTTCATGGCCAACGGTGCGTGGGTGTCAGACTATATGGATGCTAAAGCTCAAAGTTATTCAAGCAATACAAATTGGTTGATACTTGTCGATACGTCACGTTGTGTTACGAGCATTTATACTGGGTCATGGAATAATTGGACCTTAAACCGTCGATATGTATGCTCGACGGGCAAAGCCAGCACACCTACGGTGAAAGGGGAGTACCAAGTCTACGGAAAGGGATACTCCTTTGGGCATGGATATACTTGCTATTACTACACGCAGTTCTATGGTGATTACCTGTTCCATTCCTCGCCCTACTACGTTAACAGCAACCGCGTGATGGATCCCACGATGGGTGTTCCATCCTCTGCGGGATGTGTTCGCCTTGAGATTCAGAACGCAAAATGGATTTACGATAATATTCCTTATGGAACAAAAGTTGTTACGTATTAAGAGATTTCTGCATCAATATCTTCAACGGAAGAATAAGTCGCATGTCTTTTGTAAGAGGGTCAAGTTTCGTACTGGTTTGATGAATGGACGATTCATCAAAGATATCTACTAAGTGGATTAATTAGTCTGGGCATTGGAGTAATTCAAGAGATGAAAAAAACCTGTTTTGTTCTTAGTGGTAATGCGTATCTATGTCCTTATTTGTTCAACTTTTATGTCGATAATACTCCCGGGGAAAAATACCTTGTCTACTGGAATAGGGATGGCGTGGAAGAGACGCTAGGGTCGATTAAGGGCATTGAATATGCTAAGCCCTGCCCAGATACTGGTTTATTACGCAGGCTTTACAGTTATTTTGCCTATATGTTGTTTGTAAATAAACAGCTATTAAATAGTGATTTTGATCACATAGTTTTACTTAATACTATTGCTGGTTATTTTGCGTTTCCTGCACTGCTTATTAAGTATCGCAAACGCTATGTAATGGATGTTCGAGATTACGGAGGAGAGTTTAATCCGATTCTGGGCCTCATGTCTCGCGCTATAGTGTCCTTTGCTGGAATCGTGGTGCTTTCATCACGTTTTTATGCCGCTTTTCTCGCCCCTTCTGAATACAGTTATGTCCACAATCTACAGCGACCGTCATTCTCTGATCTTGATGCTAGTTCATGTGTGAATAGTTTAAATGGCAATCCTTCTTTACCGATCGTGATTGCATTCATTGGTAGTGTTGGCCAGTATATTGAGCAACATGTTAAGTTGATTAATATGTTTAAAAATGATTCACGTTTCCGTTTGATGTTTGCAGGAGCTGGATCTGAAAAGCTAAAGGATTATTGTAGAAATAATCACGTAGAAAACGTCCAACTGTTAGGGAGGTTTGCACCTGAAAAAATGTACTCTTTATATACAGGAGTCAACATAATCCACAATCTGTACGGCAATGGGGATCCATTTCTCGATTACGCTATTTCTAACAAAATGTATATAGCTGCCCAGCTTCATATGCCAATTCTTGTTTGCCCGAATACCGCAATGGAAACAATGGCAAGTGATTATGGTATTGGTTTTACACTTGATTTAGATAATACAAATGTTAATTGGCCCGATTTATTGTTCGAATACTATACCGGTCTAGATTCGAATAGCTTTATTAAGGGTTGCGAGAAATTGTTAACCGATGCATATGATGACAATCAGAACTATTCGGATAGATATACTTCGTTCATTTCTTAAGGCTTGGTTTTTTAATGACGAATGAAATTCTTTCTTTTGATGCGGTGAAACACGAAGAACTGAAAATCTTGGTGGAATTTCACGATTTTTGTGAGAAATATAATTTGTGCTATTCGCTGTCGTATGGAACTCTAATCGGTGCCGTGCGTCATAAGGGTTTTATCCCCTGGGATGATGATATAGATGTTGTCATGCCGCGGAAGGATTACGATAAATTTCTTGGCCTTGTTCAAAGCGGTAGGTTCTCTCCGTGGCTTCGCGTTCAGGCTACAGAGATTGATGGGTATTTACCTTCATTCGCAAAAGTAATTAATCCTATGATCTCCGTTCGGACAGAGAGGGATCGCCCTTCAGTTCCAGAATGGCTTTGGATAGATGTGTTCCCAATTGACGGTATATCCGATTCAAATCTAAAGGCCACTATTATGTTTTATGAAGTGAAATTGCTTGATTTGATTTGTATTGTATCAAGGCTCAACTTCCATTATCCACATCCGATTAGCATGAAAATTCTCATGGCTATTTTTTATCCCATTTCTCTAGTGCTGCCTATAGAGAAATGGGCTTCCGAGCGTTTACATAAACTTTCAAGAAAATATGTTATTGGCGAAACAAAGAGAGCGGGACAAATCGGATGGGGGTTTGGTCTCAGGGAGGCATTTCCAAATAGTTATTTTACGGATGTAATGGATGCAGAATTTGAGGGCCATCAATTTAAAATCCCAACTCATTATGATGAGATGCTTACTCAACTTTATGGCGACTATATGATCATTCCTCCTGCTGATAAACAGGTGTCTCATCAATTAACTGCATCAGTTAATTCAAGAACGGAGTAATTGTTGGGTTCCGATAAAGTTCTTTCGATAAAGTCTAATATTTTATGGAGTTCTATTGGCTCGATTATCGGTTTATCTTGCCAATGGTTAATAAGTGTGCTGGTGGTTCGCCTATCCTTTGGTTTTTCTGATGCTGGCTTATACTCGCTTTCGATGTCTGTCTATGGCATTTTTTTCCCAATTGCTCAATATAGGATGTATACATATCAAGTTTCAGATGTTAATGGGGAAAACACGGTAGGGGAGTATCTTTCCTTTAGATTACTAACCATACTTTTATCACTTGTTTTGACTTTTGCTTATTCGCTATTTACTTGTCGCCCTGTTTCCGTTTTCTGCATTTTTCTCTACGGCTTATATAAAAGCGCCAACCAATTGATAGATGTCCTTCATGCTGCTGATCAGCAGTTTTCCCGGATGGATTATGTTGGAGTCTCACTTGCGCTTCAGGGAGCCTTGTCTCTAGTTTTTTTCTGTGTTGCTTTATCTTGCTTTCGTTCGGTGCCGCTAGCTATATTTGCAATGTTTATTGCGGTCGTATTAGTTGGATGGTTTTACGATTTGCCACGAACTTCCGCGCTAACAAGCATTGTTGTTGGAATTAGCCGAAATAAGGCAAAGCGATTATTGATAACATGCTTGCCGGCTGTGGTTGCTGGCATAGCGGTTTCCGCGTCATCGTCAATTCCACGCCAATATTTATCTTCTGCATTGGGGGATTCTGCTCTTGGGGTCTACTCATCTATTGCGGCTCCTATTGCTATCATTCAAATGGGTGTTTCATATTTGTATAACCCCCTGCTCGGTTATTTCTCGAAAAGTTATTCAGATAAAGACAGGCGTTCTTTCTTTCGCCTATGCTTTGCCTGCTTACTTGGTGCGTTAATCATCGCCGTTGTGTTCGGTATTGGTTTTGAGGTGTTTGGAAATAGCTTATTTTCATTTGTATTTGGTGATGAAATACTACCTTTCATGTATTTAGTTCCACCTATGATAGCTTCTGCTGTTTTGACTGGACTGATGTGGCTTGTCAATGATTTGTTGATTTCATTTAGGTATTTTTCGCATACCCTTGTTGCTGGCGTGTTGATGTTTATCGTTTCACTTAGTTCAATGAAGTATTCCGTAGAAGTATTCAATTTAAATGGTGTTACAGTGTGTAGCTTAATATCTTGTCTTTTTGGACTTGTATATATGGTTGTCGTATTGTCTATCTTGTTAAGACGTCATTTTAATAATCTCGTTTAATTGCATCATCTGATTTCAGGGCGAATTGCTCTCTCCCTGACTTCTCCCTCTGTATTATTTAAATGATTATTATTTGTTCGTAATGACTATATGTATTTCAATGGTTTTTTTAAGGGGCTGGTTCTTGAAATGAAAAAGGTAATGCTAGTTTTCGGAACTCGTCCGGAAGCAATTAAGATGTGCCCACTTGTGAATGTGCTCAAAACTCATCCGGATGATTTCAGTACCGTTGTTGTCGTGACTGGTCAACATCGGGAGATGCTTGAGCAGGTTTTGCATGTCTTTAATGTGGAACCCGATATTGACCTAGCAGTCATGAAGCCTGGTCAGACTCTTTTCGATGTTACGTGTAACATTCTTCTTAAAATCAAGAAGGTTCTTGAGGGGGAAAGACCGGATGTCGTGCTTGTCCATGGAGATACCACGACAAGCTTTGCTGCAGCCTTAGCTTGTTTTTATCTGCAAATTCCGGTCGGTCATGTTGAGGCTGGTTTACGCACACATGATATTGGCAGTCCTTGGCCAGAGGAGTTTAACCGCCAAGCAGTTGACATCGTGAGTCAATATTATTTCGCACCAACCGAGGTGAGCAGACAAAACCTTCTCGATGAGGGAAAAAGACCCGATAAGATTTGGGTTACAGGTAACACGGGAATTGATGCACTTCATACTACTGTGGATCCGGAGTATTCACATCATGAGCTTGACTGGGCAAAGGGTTCTCGTTTGATTCTTATCACCGCACATCGCCGCGAAAACCTTGGTGAACCTATGCATCGCATGTTCCGTGCTATTCGTCGCGTAATGGAAGATTATCCCGATACCAAAGCTATATACCCTATTCATATGAATCCTCTTGTTCGCAAGGCTGCCCATGAAGAGCTAGATGGATTTGATCGACTGCATATTATTGACCCCCTTGAAGTATTTGATTTTCATAACTTTATGGCTAAAAGCTATCTGATACTTACTGACTCAGGCGGTATTCAAGAAGAAGCGCCAAGCCTTGGCAAGCCTGTTCTTGTCATGCGTGACACTACTGAGCGTCCTGAGGGCGTTAAGGCGGGGACTTTGAAACTTGTTGGCACAGAGGAAGATGTAATTTACAACGAGTTTAGCAGGTTGCTCTCGGATGTCTCAGAGTATGAAGCGATGAGTCACGCTTCCAATCCTTATGGTGATGGCCATGCAAGCGAAAGAATCGCTTCGGTTCTTTCTGACGGTCATTTACGATGAGCCGTGCTAGTAGAAACTTAGCTATATTTGATTAAGCAACTCATCTGTCTAGTTCTTTTCTATAAGATTCGTGGCATTTGCAAGAGGGTAGATGCAGGACACTTTGCGGCTATCACAGTGGTCACTACGCCGACCACAGATTGTCGATGGTGTTAACAGCTATAGTGTTTATATGTTCTAGGGCTGTTGTGGATACTGTGTTGCCTATCATGCTAGCTCCTTGCATAACATGTTGTTCGTCTTGTTGGTGCTACTTTTACTTTTAGCTAAGGATAACGGGCTATCATTGAAAGGTTGTTCATGAGCAATCATTATAGGGTGCTAGTTATTGTGCCTGCTTATAATGAAGCTGAATCAATTTGTGCGACAGTTAAAGCCGTGATTGATTCAGGATATGATTATGTCGTGGTCAATGATGGTTCAACTGATAACACGCTTGAGATTTGTCATGCTAACCATCTCAATGTACTTGATCTACCGCAGAATCTTGGCATTGGAGGGGCTGTACAAGCCGGTCATAAGTACGCTAAAAAATATGGATATAACATCGACGTTCAGGTGGATGGCGATGGGCAGCATGATCCTTGTTTTATTTCCAGTATGGTTGAGCAGATTGAAGCTGGCTGTGACTTGGTTATCGGATCTAGGTTTCTCGAGCGAACTGGGGGGTTTCAGTCTACGTTTTTACGCCGAGTGGGTATTTCATGGCTTACTAGGGTGATTAAAATGTGTACTGGTAAGTACATAGCTGATCCGACATCTGGATTTAGGGCCTGCGGACCGAAGGCTATTGACTATTTCTGTAAGAACTATCCAGTTGATTACCCTGAACCCGATTCTATTGTCTCAGTGCTTGCTCGTGGTCTGTCTGTATCTGAGGTTCCCGTTGTCATGAAAGAGAGACAAGGGGGCTCATCATCCATTTCGGGCTTTTCGAGTGCCTATTACATGGTCAAAGTTACCCTTGCAATTATTATTTCCGCATGTTCAAAAACGAGGTGTTAAAGTGCCGGTAACCCTTCGCGTTTCTGTAGCAGCGGCCTGTATTTTACTCGCTGCATACGTAGTTAAGCTTATTGTGAGTGGCAGGCTCCAACTTAAGTATTCTCTATTGTGGCTGGCGTTGGTCCTAGTCCTAGTCCTGTCTGCTCTATTTCCGCAGCCCCTGTGTTATTTATCGTCGGCGATGGGGTTTGCCACGCCTTCCAATTTTATATTTGTTCTGGGGTTTGTCTTTGGAATCTTAATCATGCTTTCACTTAGTTTAATTGCCAGCAAACAGGCCGATGCGATTAAGAACTTAACTCAACGAGTTGCATTGCTTGAAAAAGATATCGAGAGCATTCTGAGGGATAAGTAGTTCTATGTTTACGTGTAATGATCATACATTCGTAGTTTGCGCCTATGGCGAATCACCGTATTTGAGCGACTGTATATCGTCTTTAATGAACCAGCAACAACCCAGTAGGATCCTTATCTCTACTTCTACTCCGAATAAGCATATTGAGCAGGTTGCTTCTAGCTATAACTTGCCTGTATTTATTAACAATGGGATGCCAGGGATTGGTCATGACTGGAATTGTGCAATTTCCCATGCTCAAACTCCATTGGTCACCATTGCTCATCAAGATGATCTGTATTCCCCTAATTATTCAATTGAAATGCTTCGCTCTGTTAACGCCTCCAATCATCCCCTGATCTTCTTTTCTAATTATGGGGAGATTCGTAATGGGGAATATGTCGATGACATCTCGATTCTTAAAGTGAAAAGAATAATACTAAGAAAATTCGCTCGAGTTGGTAATTCATCTATAGTCAGAGACAAGCGTCGGGCTTTGCGGTTTGGATCTGCGATTTGCTGCCCTTCGGTCACGTATGTTATGTCTAATCTCGAGACACCTTTGTTTTCGAGTGAGATGAAGTGTGACTTGGACTGGGAAGCGTGGGAGAGATTCTCGCGACTTGAAGGTTCTTTTGTTTATTCTCCCGAGATTCTCATGCGTCATCGAATTCACGAAGAATCTGAGACGACCTCCTTGATCCAAAATAATACACGGAGCTCCGAAGACCTTGCTATGCTTGAGAAATTTTGGCCTAAAAAGGTTGCGAAAGTAATTCATCGACTATATTCAGTCAGCATGAATAGCAACACTCTTTAACGTCTCTGTGTTGAACGTTTCCTCTGAGTCAGTTGGCGAGCGCTTCGTGTATGACTGAATTCGGATATTAGCCTCCGAAGTCGGATGCTACGGCACTGTTCATGCGTTAATATCATCGACGCAAGCTCTGAGAAAATAGTTAGCTTGTTGATATACTTGCTGCCACTATATTTAGTTGCGCTTATGTGAGTTTTGAAATTTAAGGATTCCAGCATGACGAGTTTTGTAAGATGTAAACCTGCTTTTCTTGCTTTTGCCGGTTTATTTGCAGTTTATTCAGTATTTTGGTACTTAAATAATCCTAGATTGCTTGTTCTGCTTACAATTGCGATTTCGTTAATTATAATTCTCGTACTCGGCAGCGTATTTGCTAGGGATAAGGATCGCCTTAAAAGTGAGTGGGTATTCTTGGTACTGCTCATATCATTTTTAATCATATTCTGCTTTATATTCCCTCCCTTCACCGCGCCCGATGAGGGCCATCATTATTTTTCGACTTATTGGTTGGTTGATAGCCTTCCATTTAATGCCCATGTGACTAATGACGGTGCTTTTCTGGTGCGAGATATTGATTACGCGCTATACAATAGCCGCCAACCGGGCGATGCAATTAATTCAGCTTCATTTGATTCTGTTATTGATGGTTTTTCACTATTTGGAAATGGGCAGCTGGTTCCTTTCAGTGAATTTTCTTTTAGTGCCGGCGGCGAGAATATTACTGCAAAACTGGGCTCTATCATTGGCTTGCAGATAGGGTTGTTCTTTGGACTTGGAGCTTATCCCGCGTTCTATATGGGTCGAATTGGTTCGGCTCTCGTTTTTTGCTTCTGCGCTTTCCAGGCATTTCGAATCGCACCTAAAGGCAAATCGGTCATTGTATTCGTTTCATTGTTGCCCATGACGCTTCATTTGGCAGCTTCATATTCCTATGATTCTGGAATCATTGCTTATTCACTTCTGGTATTCGCATGTTTGATGCGCGGTTTTTTTGGCGAACAGCGGTCGATAGGCAAAAGAGAAGTCTTTATATATTTAATCATTTCGGTTCTTTTGGCTCCGTGCAAGGTTATCTATTCAGGGTTGATTTTACTTGGATTGTTCGTCCCTCTTTCTCAGTTCCTTGATGAGAAGACCGGGCGTTTTAGCAAGTTCTTGTTGATCTTTTGCGTTGTTGTTTCTGTATTGGCCTTACGTTTGGCGTCGATGAGCAGCTTGGTTTCTCAGCCTTCAGATTCCTCTCGGGGCCACGAAGCGGGGCAGTTATATTCGCTCGGCGATATTCTGCTGCATCCAAAGAATAGTTTCCTTGTTTTATGTAGAACTCTCGACTCTCTAGGTGATTTCTATTGGGAAACGACCTTGGGCTATTCTCTTGGATGGCTTCAAGAGAACTTGCGTTTCCCTGCATTCTATATGATTCCTTATTTGTTTTTTGGGTTTATTTGCTGCCTTGACTCTAGTGATGAGCCTTCGTTTCTTGCTGCTCCAGTATCCTTTCTTTTCATTTTTGCTTTCCTTTTGGCTGCACTCGGTTCCATTGCATCGATGTGGTTGGCATGGACTTTCAACTATGAAAATGTAATACAGGGTGTTCAGGGGCGCTATTTTCTTCCGGCTTTACCAGCTTTGTTGTTTGGACTAAGAACTCGATTATTTAGGTTCAACTCTTCTTCCATTTCTGTTGTTACTCTTGGCGTCTGTGCTATGAACTGCCTATATCTTATTCGCTTTATTAGCGTCGCCTCCTGTTTGTAGATTCATCTCGCGTGCAGTTGCTTTGGTAATTTCTTTTAGTTGGGGGACTTCGTCTCGGGGTTGAGCAGGCCTGGTCTATCAAAGGCTAATTTGTTTTATGGGAAAAGTGTAATGATGAGAAATTGTTATTTGAGTTTTATCGGTGTGGTCTGCCTTGCATCAATTTGTTTCACGCCTCTTTTATGCCCCACGATTGCTTTTTCATTACCCGAAGATTGTGCGGTTCTAGGCGCTGATGATTCTACAGATCAATCGGTACAGGGCCCAGTTGGGCCATCGGATGGTGATCGGTTACCTTCTGATTCGGTTAACTTCACAGCGTCTATCGATTTGTCGACATATGAATACACTGGTGATGCGATTACTCCGAGTGTGTCGGTTTTTGCTGATAGCGGGTTAAATCTTACATGTGGGACCGATTATGAAGTCTTTTATGCGAATAATGTTGCACCTGGCTGTGCTGATATAGCTGTAAATGGGCTAGGGGACTACGCTGGCGCTACCACCCGGTTGTCGTTCCAGATTGTTCGCTCTTCTGATAACAAAATCGCCCTTCCTGGTTCTTGGGTCTGCGAAAACGGTAAATGGTGGTGGAGATATGAGGCCGGTGGTTGGCCGTCAAACTGTTTTCTGACTATTGGGGGAGCCGAATATTATTTTGATTCCGAAGGCTACGCAGCTACTGGCTGGAGATACCTGAGTGATGGATGGCACTTATTCTCTGAATCCTGTGCGCATTTGAAGGGATGGGCTGCCATCGACGGTCATTGGTTCTTCCTTGACGAAACATCAGGTTCAATGAAGACCGGTTGGGTTTTAGACAATCATAACTGGTACTATTTGAACGGTTCGGGTGCTATGCATACTGGCTGGCTGCTCCTTGGCAATACTTGGTATTGGCTTGAGCCTTCCGGATCAATGGCTACGGGCTTTAAACATGTAAACGGCAGTTTGTATCATTTTTCTCAATCTGGATCCATGAACACTGGTTGGTTTGTTGACGATGGGACATGGTATTGCGCCAATGGCTCTGGAGCGATTCGCACAGGATGGTTTTACTTTGATTCTAGCTGGTATTTGCTTGATTCCAATAATAATGGCGCCATGCTCGAAGGATTTCAGTCTGTAAATGGTAATTGGTACTATTTGGATTCGGATAGTGGCGGCGCATTAGAGTGCAACGCCTGGGTCTTCTCGCAAGATGGAAACGCATATTATGCGTGCAGCAGTGGTGCAATTGCGTTAAAGGGTGTCAAGGACAGCGTGGGCGCAATTAAGCTCAACGACGCCGAAGGAAAGCCCATGGTAGGCTGGTATTGGTCCTCCGCTGCTCAGACGTGGTTTTACACGGATCCAGACGGGGTGCTACAGCGCGGTTGGCAATTAATTGGCGGGAAGTGGTATCACCTCGATAACGAATCTGGCGTTATGAATACAGGCTGGTTCCGCGATGATGACGGGCTATGGTATTACCTTATGTCGTCAGGTCAAATGGCAACTGGCTGGAACAGTATCGAGAATGGCGAGTATTTCTTTAATGCTGCTGGTGCTTGGGTAGAGCCCGAGCGTTCTGCCCGTACTTCCTTTCAGTCTCAAATTGTTAGTCGCTGCTACAACGTTCCTTCTCCTGGAGTGGGATTGTGCTCGGAGTGGGTTAGCGAGGTTTTTTATCCCGTGCTGGGGTCTTATCCCAACGGTGACGCATGCGACATGTTTTGGAATTGGTGTCACAGTCGAGATATATCGCAGCTTAAGGTTGGAATGATTGTTGCGGTCCCTACTCATACGCATACTAATGCGGGGGCTCGCTGGGGACACATTGCTATTTACGTTGGTAACGGTATGGTTATGGATAACATCGGTTACATTAGGACGACATCACTGGCCTGGTGGCTGAACTACTACCACACTACCGCTACGCCTCAGTGGGGCTGGGTTTTAAATACGCCATTAGAATAAGATGCTCTCTGACTGTCGAGTGGAGGACAACTTATCACAATTGGGGAACCCACAATAGGGGAATCGAGGGTTAATCCTCGATTCCCCTATCTAGCTTAGACACACGCTAATTTGCCGTGATTGAATAAGGGAAGAAACGCCAACTTTTTATAAATGATAATAACGATTCGCAGGTTCCCCAACGGTAAAGTTTGGATTCATATAGGGATCGCCTTCGACGTAATGCTTAGCCCAGCGATAATTCATGTACGCGACCTCTTTGTGGAAGCGAATCTGCTTCTCCGTATTGTTTTCAACGCCTCTAGAAATCGACTCGTAGTGATAGAGCTCGACTTCGGGCGTGTATACGATCAGGTCGTTGATCTCGCGTAGCTTTAAGCAAAAGTCAACATCATTAAATGCAACTTGAAGCTCTTCCGTGAAACCTCCGACTTTCTCATATTCGCTACGCTTAGTCATTATGCAAGCTGCAGTGACGGCGCTGAAGTCTTGTTGTGCATCGTTGAGTGCAAAGTAGCCCCAGTTATCCTTTGGCATGCTTTGGCAAAGATGCCCCGCCACGCCACCAGTGACACATAAGCCCGCATGCTGAATGGTGTTGTCGGGATAGTAGAGTTTTGCACCAACTGCGCCAACATCCTCACGTGCGCAGATGCCAAGCATTATCTCAATCCAATTGGGCGTAATTACCTCAGTATCGTTATTCAACAGCAAGAGATAGTTACCTTTGGCGTGAGCAACGCCAAAGTTCATGAGCTTGGAGAAATTGAATTCGTGCTCCCAAGTTACAAGACGAGCGATATCTGGATATTTTGCTTGCAACTTATCGTAGTAATCGAACGTCGCCTTTTCTGTGCTGTTGTTTTCGATTATGACAAGCTCGTAATTGTTGTACGTTGATTTCTCAACAATTGACTTAATGCAGTTGTCCAGAATGTCGGCGTGGTCTTTAGTCGGGATGATAATTGACACGAGTGGATGGGAATCTGGCACAGCGTAGGTTACTTTATATGTAAAGGGACGACGCGCTTGTTCGACCTTCGCATTGAGCCCAAGCCTGTCCAAATGACTCTGGACCGCTTTGATACCTGCGATAGTGGCATACGGCTTGCTATCGGCATTTGCTGCGGTGGAGGTCCCGCTTAGGCGCCAGTGATATAGAACCTTTGCAACATGATGAACTTTCCTTGCCTTTTCCACGGCGCGGAGAGTCAGATTATGATCCTGTGCTCCATCGAACTCTTTCGTGTTCGGTTCTAGAACATCAAGCAGCGACTTACGGATGGTAAGCATATGGCAGATATAGTTATTATTTCTGAGCAGATCGATATTGAAATCCGGCTTAAAGAACGGCTGCGCTAGCTTTCCATCGGGCATGAGTTTGTCTTCGTCGCAATAAAGAAGATCGACGGCATCATTGTTTTCAATTGCCTCGGCATATGAGAACAACAAGTCCGGTTCAAGAATATCGTCATGGTCAAAGAAACTAACGAAATCACCCGTAGCGATGGCAACACCGGCGTTTGTATTTTCGGAAATGCCCTTATTCTCGGTAAGGTTAATTGATTTAATTCTGTTGTCGTGGGCTGTCTCCTGCTCAACGCGAGCCTTTAGTTCCTGATTGTCAGGACTTGCATTAACTAGGATGAGCTCCCAGTTTGCATAAGACTGGGCTTTTACGGATTCGGCCATATCGTTAAAGAACGAAATGGGCGTGTTGTAAAGAGGGACAATGATGCTGAACTTCGGAGCGCTGTTGAAGACGATTTTTCTCTGTTTCTCCAGAGCGCCGATGGTTGCCTTATGTTCCGTGAACCATTCGGGGTATTCAGGGTCAAACTGCGCATGGGTAAAGAGAAAGTTGGTCTCCTCAAGAAGCATGCCTAATTTATCGGGCGTTAAGCAGTCGAATGCACTGAATGATGGGTGATTTTGATCGTCAATAACAAAATAATAACGATCGAACGCCTTTGGCATACGAACCGAGAGCTGCGTTTCAAGTTGCTTTTTCTCAGACGTAAATCCAACGCTTGTTACATTCGAACCGAAATTGACGATGCTCAAATCAACTTCATTGAGGGTTCGATCGAGGCAGCGAAGTTTGATTTGGGAGTCGCTACGATACGGCGTTCTCACCGTGCACCTAAGGATGTAGTCGCTTGAATCTTCGATGCACTGCCAGAAATCAATCGTTGCCATGTCAAACTCTGAAACGTCATCATAGTTTCGGAGTTTACTGCACATGTCAGGTTTAATTTTGTAGTTAAGGCGAGACTCCCATTTGATGTTCTTGCAATTGAGTGAAAGGGAGTCGCTGCTCAGGGTACGACCGTCTTGACCGATTTCGCAAAACTCAATTTTGATGGTGCGGGCATCGGGATCGGGGAGTACAAGGACGTATGAGTTCGAGTCACAACCATTGTCCCGGAATTTTAGGAGGGATAAAGGTAAGCAGCGGTTGTCGTTTGTAGCCGCTTGGGCTGTTACGCTGGAGCCTTTATGGATGCCTTCAATCTTAAGCTGCTGGTAGATTTTCCAGTTTCCTCTGCATACTCCGGTTGTTTCGACTCGCATTGTCTGCCTTTCGTTTGTTGGACACTGCCCATTGTACTTTTTCATTTGTTGCCTCGCTAGAAATGCAGAAAGAGTTGCGTGTTTCTGCTGTCCGATTTAAATAAGAAGACGGGGAGGTTGCCGCCGGTGCGTATAATTTTATTAGCTATGCTTCTGTAAACAGCGGCTTTTGCTCAACGATTGTCAATCGAGAGGATTTTTATGAAAGGCATCATCCTCGCCGGCGGGTCCGGCACGCGCCTGTACCCGCTCACGCTCGTGACCTCCAAGCAGCTGCTGCCGGTCTACGACAAGCCCATGATCTACTACCCGCTGTCCACCCTCATGCTGGCGGGAATCCGGGACATCCTGGTCATCTCCACGCCGACGGACCTGCCCAACTTCGAGCGCCTGCTCGGGGACGGCTCGCGCTACGGCGTGAACCTCTCCTACGCCGAGCAGCCGAGCCCCGACGGCCTGGCGCAGGCGTTCACCATCGGCGAGGAGTTCATCGCCGGCGAGCCGTGCGCCCTCGTGCTCGGCGACAACATCTTCTACGGCAACGGCCTGTCGCGCCACCTGACGCGCGCCGTCCAGAACGCCGAGTCGGGCCGTGCCACGGTCTTCGGCTACCACGTGGACGATCCAGAGCGCTTCGGCGTCGTGGAGTTCGACGGCGAGGGCCGTGCCGTATCCATCGAAGAGAAGCCCGAGCGCCCCAAGAGCTCCTACGCCGTCACCGGCCTGTACTTCTACCCGGGCGACGTCGCCGCCAAGGCGCATAGGGTCGAGCCCTCCGCGCGCGGCGAGCTGGAGATCACCACGCTCAACCAGATGTACCTGGAGGAGGGGACGCTGTCCGTCGTCACCCTCGGCCGCGGCTACGCGTGGCTGGACACCGGCACCATGGAGAGCCTGCACGAGGCCGCGGAGTTCGTCCGCGCCGTGGAGCACTCCCAGGACCTGCCGGTCTCGGTCCCCGAGGAGATCGCCTGGGAGAACGGCTGGATCACGACCGCCGAGCTGGTGGAGGCCGCCAAGGCCTACGGCAAGTCGGTCTACGGGCAGCACCTGAAGAAGGTCGCCGCCGGCGAGATCGTCAACAGCCCGCGCGAGTACTAGCGCAAGCTTGTTTTCTTTCAGGGGTCACCGTTTATCTGGTGGCCCCTTTCGTTATGATTACGTTGACCATAAAGACAATATGATTGGGAGTGGATGTGTTAAGCGTCTACTTTGGCGATATGCCAGAAGCGATTTACAACACAGCGACATATTTCAAAAACTCTTACCGGTCTTCTTGGATTGCGGATCCCTATGCAGTCTCGATAATTAAAGATGTCGATCGATCGGTTGTTGTCTCCGAAAACGTCATCGAAAGCCCTGTGCTTGGATCCATCTCCCCACTCCAGCTTTCTGGTGGCGTGAAAACGCTGCTGCTTATGAGATTTGATCGTAAGCATATTTTTAACGCTTCTACCTGTGGTGACAACTGTGCCAAGTGGATTCTCGACATGGCGAAAGACCGCAAGCTCGTTGTGAATCTCTATCATGTGATGGACTTTGGCCGCGAGGATTTTAAAATCAAAGTCGTGAACAGCGGCCGAATCGTTCATAACATGGCCGAATTGATTCACGAGTCGATTCCGTATCTGTAGGTGCTGCTTATGAACGGTTCGCATCTTGTTAAGATTTCCCGCCGTAGGGGAACCAAGTACACATTTACCATCAAGCGGAACATCACTATTGTGCGTGGCGATAGCGGCACGGGTAAGACGACGCTGTTTGACATGGTCGCAGACTACATGCGAACGGGCGAGCAGTCGGGCGTTTCCTTGCAATGCGATTGTCCCTGTGTCGCCCTGACCGATTATGATTGGCGAAACCAGCTTTTGTCCGTTCATGACTCGATTGTATTTGTCGATGAGGGCTTAAAAGAGATCCATTCTGATGAGTTTGCCCATCATGTGCTGTATTCCTCGAATTATTTCGTGCTGATCTCAAGGGCTGATTTCCCCAATCTTCCGTATAGCGTGGATGAGATTTACAAGATTAAGACGAGCGGAAAATACCATTCTTTTGTCCCTGTTTATCAAGATCGCGGGAATCATCGTTATGCTATTTCCCGGTCGGCGCCAAAACAGGACTTTTCTATCCTTCTATGCGAGGACAGTAAGTCTGGTTTCCAGTTCTTTGAACGGCATTTCGCTGACAGTGAGCTTACCTGCGCTTCGGCCATGACGAACAGCGCGATTTTGGGCTGGTTGGATCAGCATTTCGACGATCGCGTGTTTGTTGTCGCGGACGGAGCGGCATTTGGGTGCTATGCGGACCGCGTCCTTAAGCTGCAAGACATTCACCGCGATACTGTTACGGTTTGTCTTCCCGAGTCATTCGAGTGGCTTCTGCTGAGCTCTGGCGTAATTTCAGGGTTAGATGTTAAGGCGGTTTTGGAAACCCCAGAAGCCTTTGTAAACAGTGAGAAGTTTAAAAGCTGGGAAGACTTCTTCTATAAGTACTTACGCGATAAAACTGGGAATTCGGTCTTCCGGTACGACAAAGACTGCATTCCGGAGGCGTTTTGTAGGGGAAGTAATTCTGCGAAGGTCATGGCTCTTATCGCATGCCGAAATGTCCGATAGTTTTGTTGAATAGTGTCGCGGCGTCACTTCCTGCGGCATACTAAAGAAGCTGTACTTGCTTCAGATTGGATTTTCATGTCTGAGATTTTTGAACCCAAGAACATCATCGTCACGGGCGGCTGCGGCTTCATCGGCAGCAACTTCGTGCACTACGTCGTGGACAACCACCCGGGTGTCCACGTGACCGTCCTGGACAAGCTGACCTACGCCGGCAACCCCGAGAACATCGCCGGGCTGCCCTCCGACCGCGTGGAGCTCGTCGTGGGCGACATCTGCGATGCCGAGCTGCTCGACCGCATCGTCCCGGGCCACGACGCCATCGTGCACTACGCCGCCGAGAGCCACAACGACAACTCCATCGCCGACCCCGAGCCCTTCCTGCGCACCAACGTCGAGGGCACTTTCCGCCTGCTGGAGGCCGTCCGCAAGCACGGCGTCCGCTACCACCACGTCTCCACCGACGAGGTCTACGGCGACCTGGCGCTCGACGACCCGGCCAAGTTCACCGAGGAGACGCCGTATCACCCGTCCTCGCCGTACTCGAGCACCAAGGCCAGCTCCGACATGCTCGTGCGCGCGTGGACCCGCACCTACGGGCTTCGCACCACGATCTCCAACTGCTCCAACAACTACGGCCCCTACCAGCACGTGGAGAAGTTCATTCCCAGGCAGATCACGAACATCGTCGACGGCGTCCGCCCCAAGCTCTACGGGAAGGGCGAGAACGTCCGCGACTGGATCCACACCGAGGACCACTCCTCGGCCGTCTGGGACATCCTCACCAGGGGCCGCATGGGGGAGACCTACCTCATCGGCGCCGACGGCGAGAAGAACAACATCACCGTGCTGCGCATGATCCTGGAGGCCATGGGGAAGGACCCCGAGGACTTCGACTGGGTCGCCGACCGCCCCGGCCACGACCGCCGCTACGCCATCGACAGCACGAAGCTGCAGCGCGAGCTCGGCTGGAGGCCGGCCCACACCGACTTCGCCGAGGGGCTCAGGGCCACCATCGACTGGTACGTGGAGAACGAGGCCTGGTGGCGCCCGGCCAAGGAGGCCACCGAGGCCAGGTACAGGGCCCAGGGCCAGTAGGCCGAACCCCGGCGAACCGCGCCGCGGGGCGCCCGCGCGGGGCCGCAGGGCATGGGGATGATCCTGCGTCCCCGCGCGGGCGCCCCCGGTTATCCAACCTCTTCGATAGGAGCTTTTCCCACATGGCAGACATCGCATTCGAGAAGGACCTCTCCGTCGCGGAGACCGGCATCGGGGGCCTGAAGGTCGTCGACCTGGCCGTCCACGGCGACTCGCGCGGCTGGTTCAAGGAGAACTGGCAGCGCGCCAAGATGACCTCGCTCGGGATCCCCGACCTCCGCGTCGTCCAGAACAACATCTCCTACAACGAGAAGAGGGGCGTCACCCGCGGCATCCACGCGGAGCCCTGGGACAAGTTCATCTCCGTGGCCCGCGGCTCGGTCTTCGGCGCCTGGGTGGACCTGCGCGAGGGCAGCGAGACCTTCGGCAAGGTGTTCACCTGCACGCTCGACCCGAGCAAGGCCATCTACGTCCCGCGCGGCGTGGGCAACTCCTTCCAGGCGCTCGAGGACGGCACCGCCTACACCTACCTGGTGGACGCCCACTGGTCGCTGGAGCTCAAGAGGACCTACACCTTCGTGAACCTCGCCGACCCCGAGCTCGCCATCGAGTGGCCGATCCCGCTGGCCGAGGCCACCGTCTCCGAGGCCGACCTCAGCCACCCGATGCTGAAGGACGTCGTCCCCATGGCGCCCAGGCGCACCCTCGTCACCGGCTGCGACGGCCAGCTGGGCCACGCGGTCCGCGCGCTGGCGGAGGAGCGCGGCGTCGCCAAGGACTTCGACTTCTGCGACATCGACACCTTCGACATGTCAGACCCGGCGGCCTACGCGCAGTACGACTGGTCGCTCTACGGCACCGTGATCAACTGCGGTGCCTACACGGCCGTGGATAAAGCGGAGACCCCCGAGGGCCGTGTCATCGCCTGGAAGGCCAACGCGACCGGCCCGGCGCTCCTCGCCCGCACCTGCGCCGGGCACGGGATCACCTTGGTCCACATGTCCTCCGACTACGTGTTCGACGGCACCGAGGAGGTGCATGACGAGGACGAGCCCTTCAGCCCCTTGTCCGTCTACGGCCAGACCAAGGCCGCCGGCGACATCGCCGTGGGCGGGTGCCCGCGCCACTACATCATGCGCAGCTCCTGGGTCATCGGCGAGGGCCACAACTTCGTGAAGACCATGAAGGGGCTGTCCGATCGCGTGGCCGATCCCGAGGACAAGCTCACGCAGGTCACGGTCGTGGACGACCAGCTGGGCCGCCTGACCTTCACGCGCGACATGGCCGCGGCCATCTTCCACGTGCTGGGGACGCACGCCCCCTACGGCACCTACGATTGCACCGGCTCCGGCGCCGTGAAGAGCTGGGCGGACATCGCCCGCGCCGTCTTCGAGGCGGCCAACGGCAACGGCGAGAAGGTCGTGCCGGTGTCGACGGCAGACTACTACGCCGGCGCCGAGGGCCCCGTCGCCCCACGCCCGGTCCACTCCGCGCTCGACCTGTCCAAGCTCGAGGCTGCCGGCTTCCACATGCCCGACTGGGAGGAAGAGCTGGGGGAGTACATCAAGACGCTCTAGCCGCTATTAACTTTTCGAGAGTAAAAGCCGCCGTTCTTTAACGGCGGCTTTTCTTGTTGGTGGCTATCTGCGCAGTGATGCCAATAGTATTTTGCGGAAGATCTACCTCTCGCTTGGCATGGAAGTAGGGTGGCCGGGCTGGTCGTCGTAGGCGTATTTGCTGTACACGTTGACCTCCCACTGCTTTTTTTCGACCTTTGCTACAGAATCTAGGATGAAGCCGGTCGCAAGGCTCAGGCCGCACAGGAACATAAACGAGGCGGCGAGCATAGCGGTGGGGAAGCGCGGGACGAGGCCGGTCTGGAAATATTCGACAACGATGGGCATGCCCAGGGCGAGGCCGAATACCGCGAACAGAAGCGCAACGAGGCTGAAGAACTTCAGCGGGCGGTAGTCCTTGAACAGCGTGCCGATCATCGCAACGACTTTAATGCCGTCGCTCACGGTGTTGAGTTTGGACTCGGAACCCTCGGGACGGTCGCGGTACTCGATGGGCACATCTTTGATGCGCCAGCGGTGGTCGACGGCGTGGATCGAGAGCTCGGTTTCGATCTGAAAGCCCTCGGAAAGCACTGGGAAGGTTTTAACGAACGGGCGGCTCATGGCGCGGTAGCCTGTCATGACGTCATCGAAGCTGTAGCCATAGATCCACTTGATCATGGCGCGGACCAGATTATTGCCAAAGCCGTGGAAGGCACGCTTGTTCTCCTCGGCGTAGGTGCCGTTGGAAAGGCGATCGCCTACGGTCATGTCGGCCGTGCCGTTAAGGATGGGCTCGCAGAGGGCCTTGGCCGCCTCGGCGGGGTAGGTGTCGTCTCCGTCGACCATCAGGTAGCAATCGGCGTCGATATCGCGAAACATCTGGCGGCACACGTTGCCCTTTCCCTGACGGGGCTCAAAGCGGACTGTGGCGCCGTGCTCGGTGGCAATGCGTGAGGTATCGTCCGACGAGTTGTTGTCATAGACATAGACCGTCGCCTGCGGAAGCTCGCGGTGAAAGTCGTCGATGACTTTGCCGATCGTGAGCGCTTCGTTGTAGCAAGGGATGATGACGGCGATGGATTCAGAATTCACTTAATGCTCCTTATACATTCAATCCTAGAAAGTATAGCCGTTTGGGCCTGGCATCCTAAGATGTGGGTTAGTTCTCCAGTTTTGTTGCGCGAATCGTTTGCATGGCCGTCGGGTCTATACTGTTCGTTTGTCAACGATTACGAGTAAAGGAGTTGCATCCGTGTCGGATCAGACAAAGCAACAAGAAACTCGCAGTCTGCCTGCGACGTTTGCTAAGAACGAATTTGAGAAGGACGCGTTTATCCTTCGTCAGCTGGTTACCAAGGATTTTAAGATCAAGTATCGCCGTAGCGTTCTGGGCGTCGCATGGTCGGTGCTCAACCCGCTGCTGATGATGATCGTCATGGCCATCGTGTTCTCGACGATTTTTGGCCAGGGCCGCAATGGCTCAATGACGCCCGAGATGTACCCGCTGTACTTGATCGTGGGTAACATCACCTTTGCCGTCATGTCTGAGTCTACTAACCAGGCCCTGACGTCGATCGTGGGCGCTGCCCCTCTGCTCAAGAAGGTTAAGGTGCACCGCTGGGTTTTCCCGGTGCAGAAGGTGCTCTTCTCGCTGGTCAACTTTGCCTTCTCGCTGGTCGCCGTCGCCATCGTCATGCTGTGGTTCCGCGTTATGCCTTCTTGGCACCTGATTCTGTTGCCGGTTTGCCTGCTGCTGCTTATGTGCTTCTGCATGGGCCTGGGCATGATGCTCTCTGCCCTTACGGTCTTCTTCCGCGACGTTATGCATCTGTGGAGCGTCGTCATTACGGCGTGGACTTACATTACGCCCATCTTCTGGACGACTGACTATATTGCGCAAATGCCGCATCTCGTGCGTATCTTGATGTATGCGAACCCCATGTTCAACTACCTGCAGTTTATGCGCGATATCTTCCTGTTCCAGACTACGCCCTCGCTTATGACGTTTGGTATGTGCGTCGCTTGGGCGGTTCTTGCGCTTATTATTGGCTATACCGTGTTCCATAAGTCCGAGCGCAAATTTATCCTCTACATCTAAGGAGTGCTGTGATGACTGAATCTGTTGTTGATTACAGCGAGCAGCCTCTGGCTGTCGAGGTCGACGACGTCACCATGATCTTTAACATGGCGTCCGAGTCGCTGACCAACCTCAAGGAGTACTTCATTAAGCTTGCCAAGCACGAGCTGTTCTTTGAGGAGTTTAGGGCGCTTAAGCACATCTCGTTTGATATTCATCGCGGCGAGGTTGTGGGTCTGGTCGGCACCAATGGCTCCGGCAAGTCTACGATGCTCAAGATTATCGCTGGCGTTCTTGAGCCTAGCGAGGGCAGCGTTAAGGTACACGGTAACATCGCGCCGCTGATTGAGCTTGGCGCCGGCTTTGACCCCGAGCTGACCGCCCGCGAGAACATCTATCTGAACGGCGCCCTGCTCGGCTATACCAAGGAGTTCATCGACGCCAACTTTGACGGCATTATCGAATTCGCTGAGCTGCAGAACTTTGTCGATATGCCGCTTAAGAACTTCTCCTCGGGCATGGTGGCGCGTATCGCCTTTGCAATCGCGACGATTACCGAGCCCGATATTCTGATCGTTGACGAGACGCTGTCCGTCGGTGATGTGTTCTTCCAGCAGAAGTGCGAGGCCCGCATCCAGCACTTTATCCAGAGCGGCGACGTGACGGTTCTGTTCGTTTCGCACTCTATGGAGCAGGTTGAGCGCATCTGCCAGCGTGCCGTTTGGATTGAGAAGGGTGACCTTCGCATGGACGGCCCGGTCGATGAGGTCTGCAAGGCGTACCGCGAGCAGTTCAACTAGGTTATAATTACTTGCGCTTGACAGGCTTGCGCTTGCTTGGGCGTGCGGTTATTTGCTCCATTAGCTCAGTTGGATAGAGCAGGGGACTTCTAATCCCAAGGTCGACGGTTCGAATCCGCCATGGAGCACCATCGTTTATTAAGCCCAGACCGCTTGGTGGTCTGGGCTTTTTTCATCTTGTGTGTTGCTGGAGCCGAGCGCGAGCAAGCCGCTGCTGTTTGTTGGGGTTGGCATTTTACTTTTCGAGATGCTCTTTCAGCAGCTCCAACGCGTGGGCGTAGCCCTTCAGGCCCTCTCCGGTGATGGTGGCGAAGCAGGCCAGACGGGCGTAGCTCACCTGGCGGAAGTCTTCGCGGGTCTCGACTGCGCTAATGTGGACCTCCACAGCCGGGATGGCGACGGCTTTGAGCGCGTCCAGGATGGCCACGCTTGTGTGCGTGTAGGCGGCCGGGTTGATGACGATGCCGTCGACCTTTCCGTAAGCCTCCTGGATCTTGTCGACGATGCTGCCCTCGTGGTTAGACTGGAAGACCTCGACCTCGTCGAAGCCCTGTGCGGCACCCGCTTCCTGGCAGATCTGCACTAAGCGATCGTAGTTGTCGCTGCCGTAGATGCCTGGCTCGCGAATGCCGAGCATGTTGAGGTTGGGGCCGTTAATGACGAGTGCTTTCATGGTTGCTTCCTTTGCAGTTGAAAAACCACCACAAAGGTGCCTGCCCCCTTTGTGGTGGTTTTGGTTAGAGAGCGGGTGGGAGGGTGCCGAGGAGGGCATGGGCGGTGTTGGCGGCGCAGTCGCGTGAGTCGATGATGTAGTCGGCCCAGGCGCGGTAGCGCGGCATACGCTGCTCGGCCAGCTTGTCGATGCCGTCGCGCGCGGTGATGGGGCGGCCCTTGTGGGCGAGCTCGTCGAGCTTGCGGTTGAGCATCACGATTTGGCTGTTTTGGTGCAGCAGAGGGTAGTTCTCGTCGCGCGTAACCACGCCGCCGCCGGTGGAGAGCACCAAGCCGCTGCGCTTGGAGATGTCGGCCAGCGCTGCCGTCTCCTGCTCGCGGAAGGCCGCCTCGCCGCACTTGATGATAAAGTCGGCGCAGGGCATGCCCAGGCGCTCCTCGAGGGCGCGATCGAGATCGATGTGCTCGCGGCCCGTGAGCTGGGCGATCTGCTCGCCCACGCGGGTCTTGCCCGAGCCCGGCATGCCGATCAGCGCGATGTTCTGTTCGCGGCGTGACAGGCGCTCCGTTACGTCCAGGATCCTCTCGCGCGGGGTGGCTTTGCCGGTATAGCGCTCGACAGCTTGTGCCGCCTGGGCAACAAGCATAAGCAGGCCGCCGATGCAGGGGATGCCGCGGCGCTCGGCCTCGAGCATCAGGCCCGTGCGGGCGGGGTTGTAGACAATGTCGATGACGCCCTCGAGCGCATCGAGGCCTTCGAGCGTGCAAGGCGCGTCGGGGCAATGGGGGAACATGCCGGCGGGCGTGCAGTTGACGAGTAGGGAGGCGTCGGACTGCTGCGCGATATTGTCGTAGTTGACCTCGCTCGTGCGACCCACGGGTACGACGATGGCGCCCATGTCTCCCAGCACCATACTTGCCGTGGTGCCGGCGCCGCCGGTGGCACCGAGCACGAGGGCCTTCTTGCCGGCAACCTCAACGCCCAACTCCTCGACCAGGCACTGGAAACCGAAGTAGTCAGTATTATCGCCGTGCAGGCGGCCGTCGGGCAGGCGCGTGATGGTGTTGACGTTGCCCATGCGCTCGGCGAGCGGGCTCAGCTCGTCCAGGTATTCCATGACGGCGCGCTTGTAGGGGATGGTCACGTTGGTGCCCTCCCATTCGTCGCCCGTCATAAAAGCCTCAAGATCCTCGGGCTCGCGCTCAAAACGCACGTACTCAAGCCCCGCCAGCTCCTTGTAGATGGTCGGGGTGTAGCTGTGGCCCAGCACGCGGCCCAGCACGCCGTAGGGGCGGGTTGCGGCGGTATCGGTCATCTAGAGCACCTCCGTGTAGCTGCCAAAGTAGGTGAAGCTCTCGCATACGTCGTCGATCGAATCGAGCAGGTCGTCGAGGGCCTTGCTGCCAAAGGGACAGTCCAGATCAAAGTAGAACATAAACTCAAAGTCGTGGCCGGGGATGGGGCGGCTCTCGAGTTTGATGAGGTTGATGTTGAGCGCGTAGAAGCGCTCGAGCACGCGATAGAGGGCACCCGGCTCATTGGCCGTGGTGATCATGAGCGAGGTACGGTTGGCACCGGGATAGACGCGTGACTCGCGGCTGATGACGACAAAGCGTGTGTAGTTGTTGTCCGAGTCCTGGATGTTGGACTCCAGCACCTCCAGGCCATAGAGTGTCGCGCAGCTGCGCGATGCGATGGCGGCAACATCGGTGCGCCCGGAGCTGGCGACCATCTCGGCCGACATGGCGGTGTTGGGGTACTTGGTGGCGTGCAAGTCGTGGGACTCGATAAAGCCGGCACACTGGGCAATGGCTTGGCCGTGGCTGTAGACCTCGCGCACGTCGGCGAGCTTAGTGCCGGGCTTGACGAGCAAGTTGTGGTCGATCTTGAGGCGAAGCGAGCGCACGATGTGGAAGTCGAACTGGGCGAGCAGGTCGTAGACGGCGTTGACCGAGCCGGCGGTGGAGTTCTCGATGGGCAGCACGCCAAACTCGCAGAAGCCGTCGCGCACAGCGCGCATAACGCCTTCGAAGGTCTCGAAAAACGCGATGTCGGGCACGTCGAAGAGTTTGCACGCGGCGATTTGGCTGTAGGCACCTTCGACGCCCTGGCAGGCGACGGTTGCCGTCTGGGGGAAGGGTGTGTCAAAGGCTGCGGCCATGGCATGGGCCTTTTGCGACACCGTGATGCCCTTGAGCTCGTTGATGTAGCGCTGCTGCTCGGCCTTGCTCATGCTCATGAGGAGACGGAACAGGGTGATGGTCTGCGCCTTGTAGCGCTCGGGCGCGCGGCTGGCGAGGTTGTTGAGCTTGGAGCGCTCACGGGCGGGGTCGAAGACGGCCTTGCCCATCTCGATTTTTGACTTGGCTACCTCGGTGGCAATGTCCATTCGCTCGACAAAGCTGTTGAGGAGCGTGGTGTCGATGCCATCGATGTCCTGGCGGATGTCAGCAAGGTCCATGGAGGCCCCTTTCACGTAACGGCTGAGTTGGCAGGCAACCCAGGTGAGTCGGGTTAGAGCTGGGCGGCGTCCTCGAGGAGAGCGTCCCAGATGGCGAGGGCGGCGGCTGCTTCGGCTACGGGGACGGCTCGGGGGACGATGCAGGGATCGTGGCGGCCGTGGATCGAGAGCTCGGCATTTTCCATGGCGTCCATGTCTACGGTCTGCTGCTCGCGGCCAATCGAGGGCGTTGGCTTTACGGCCATGCGCCACATGACGGGCGCGCCGGTCGAAATACCGCCCAGGATGCCGCCGGCGTTGTTGGACTCAACCTCGATCTCGCCGGTCTCGGCGTCGATGCGATACGGATCGTTGTTCTCGCTGCCGCGCATGGCGGCCACGGCAAAGCCCATGCCAAACTCCACGCCCTTTACGGCGGGAATGCCAAACGCGATTTGCGCGATGCGGTTCTCGATGCCGTCGAACATGGGGTCGCCGATGCCCGCGGGAAGCCCGTAAATGCCGCACTCCACGATGCCGCCGATGCTGTCGAGCTCGTCGCGCGCGGCAAGAATCTCCTCGCGCATGCGGCCGGCTGCGGCGGCGTCAATGCACGGCAGATCGTTCGTAAGGATTGCCTTGCGGTCGGCCTCGCGATAGACCATATCGTCCATCGGCAGGTCGGAGATGCCGCCGATCTGCGCGACGTGCGCCATGACCTGAATGCCGCGGGCCTCAAGTGCCTGCAGCGCAATGCCGCCGGCGATGCATAAGGGGGCCGTTAGGCGGCCGGAAAAATGCCCGCCACCAGCGACATCGTGCATGTTGTGATACTTCACGCGCGCAGGGAAGTCCGCATGTCCGGGACGGGGCTTGCGGCGCAGCTCGGTGTAATCATTGGAGCGCGTGTTGGTGTTCTCGATAATCGCGGCGATGGGCGCGCCGGTGGTATGTCCATCGATCACACCGGCGATGATATGCGCGGCGTCGGCCTCGCGGCGTTTGGTTGCGGTCTCGTCGCGGCCGGGGGCGCGACGGTCGAGGAAGGCCTGCAGCTTCTCCTGGTCCACGGCGATGCCCGCCGGGATGCCATCGAGCGAGCAGCCGATAGCGGGGGAGTGCGATTGGCCGAAGATGCTTAAGTGCAAGACGTTGCCAAAGGTCGAGGACATGCTATTCCTCCTCGAGTGTGACCTTGCCGCCCAGCAGGCGGTAGTGGTCGAAAAAATCGGGATAGGACTTGTTGACGGCCTCGGCGCCGTGGATCACGACCTCGCCGGTGGCACGGCTCGCGGCGATGGCGGCCATCATGGCGATGCGGTGGTCGTTGTGCGAATCGACCTCGCCGCCGGTAAAGGCATCGACGCCCTTGATGATGAGGTCGTCGCCGGCAATACGCACCTGCGCGCCCAGCGCGGTGAGCTCGCGGGTGGTGGTGGCCAGGCGGTCGGATTCCTTGATACGCAGGCGGGCGCAATCGCGGATAAAGGTGCGGCCCTGTGCCAGCGAGGCCACGGCCGAGATAACGGGCACCAGGTCGGGAATGTCGTGGGCGCTCATCTCAAAGCCGGCGAGCTTGTCGGACTGCACGGTGGCGGCGTTGGTGGAGCGCACGATGCGGGCGCCAAAGCGCGAAAGCGCGGCAAGCACGTTGCGGTCGCCCTGTGCGGAGCTCAGGGACACGCCCTCGACGGTGATGGGGTCGGTGCCGATAGCGCCGGCACACAGCCAAAAGGCAGCGTTGGACCAGTCGCCCTCGACGGCCACGCTGCCGGGCGTGCGGTACGAGCCGCTGCTCACGCGGAAGTTCGTGACCTCGGGCTGGCCGTCCTTGGCCGGAATGCGCTCGACGTTGACCTCAACGCCAAAGGCCTTCATGGCCTGGATCGTTAGGTTGATGTAGGGGCGGCTCTCAATGAGGCCAGTCACCTGCACACAGGAGGGCTGGGCGAGCAACGGGGCTGCCAGCAGCAGGCCGGAGATATACTGCGAGCTTACGTTGCCCGGCAGCACAAAGGTGCCCGGGCGCATGCGTCCGCTTGTCTTGAGCGGAAAACCGCCCAGACCCTGTAGGTCGCAGCCGGCGGCAATGATCTCGTCCGAGAGCGGGGACAGCGGGCGTGCGCCTAGGCGGCCCTGTCCCACAAAGGTTGCCTCTGCCCCCAGCGCGCAGGCGACGGGCAGCATAAAGCGGAGCGTGGAGCCGCTCTCGCCGCAGTCGAGCGTGCCGCCGGCAAGGGCCTTGAGCAGGCCGAACTCAATGCTCTTCATGGTGGGGTGGACCTGGAAGCCGTCCTCGACGGTCTCGATGCGGGCGCCGAGCGCCGTGAGGCAGCGGACCGTGGCCTCAATATCGGCGCAGGTGGTGTTGCAGGTCACATGCGTCTCTCCGTTGGCAAGGGCAGCGCAGATGATGAGACGGTGCGCCATCGACTTGGACGCGATGGCGGGAACGGTGCCCTTAAGCGGGGACGGGGTGATGCGGGCTAGCATGCGGATGCGTCTCCCTTCTGGCCGAGGCCCTCGGCAATGAGTTCGTGGAAAGTGGAAAGCGGCGTGCGGTCGATGCTGCAGCGGCCAATGCCGTGCGGAATCACCAGGTCGATGGTGTCGCCCGCGCGCTTCTTGTCGTGGAGCGCCTCGGCAAAGACGGCATCGGCATTGAGGTCGCAGCGGGTCTTGAGGCCGTGGCGGGCGCAGAGCTCCTCAATACGGCCGGGCAGTGCAGCATCGCAAACGCCGTGCAGGGCCGCGGCGCGCGTGATGATGCCCATGCCGATCGACACGCAGTTGCCGTGTCCGAGCTCAAAGTGCTCGCAGGCCTCGACGGCGTGTCCGGCGCTGTGTCCAAAGTTGAGCAGCTTGCGCTGGTTGGTTTCGTGCTCGTCGGCGACGACCACGGCGCGCTTAATGTCGATGTTGCGGGCGATGATGAGTGCTACGCGGGCCACATCGCGGTTGAGCAGCTCCAGCGTGAGCGGGGTCTTCTCCAGCTCGGCGAAAAGCTCCGGGTCGGCGATCACGGCGTGCTTGACGACCTCGCCGCAGCCGTCGGCGAACTGCTCGGGCGTGAGGGTGGCCAGGCACCCCACGTCGGCGATAACCACGCTCGGCTGCCAAAAGGCGCCGGCCAAGTTCTTGCCGGCAGCCAGGTCGATGGCGGTCTTGCCGCCCACCGACGAATCCACCATGGCGAGCAGGCTCGTCGGGATCTGCACAAACTTGCAGCCGCGCATGTAGGTCGCGGCCACAAAGCCCGCCACATCGCCCACGACGCCGCCCCCGAGTGCCACGATCACGTCGGAGCGCGAAAGCTCGTGCTCGGCCACAAACTCCAAAATGGCAACATAGGTTTCGGCGCGCTTATGGGCCTCGCCGGCCTCGAAGGTGCAGATGCTCACCTCGTAGCCTGATGCCTCCAGGCTCTGCTTAACGGGCATCTGGTAGAGCGGGTCTACGTTGGTGTCCGTCACGATGACGGCCTTGGTGCCGCCGGCAGTGGCGCGCACGAGCGGTCCCGCCTGCTCCAGCAAAAACGTGCCAACATGCACCTGGTAGGGGCGTGCGGTGTCGATATCGATGGTAATCGCCATAAGCTTCGGTCCTTTCGACCTGGCGTGATAGGTGGTCTAGTGGGAGGCCTCGTCGTCGAGTGCGCGCTTAATGCGGTCGCCCTCGGCAAGGAGATTATCCAGATAGCGCTGGTCGCGGTTCTTGAGCGCACGGCTGTAGGCGCCAAGCGACTCGATCAGATGGTCGATCTCGAAGGCGAGCGCGTCGGCGTCGTCGATCATGAGCTCGGACCACATTTGCGGGTTGAGGTGCGCCACGCGGGTGAGATCGCGGTAGCTACCGGCCGAAAAGCCGTGGTGGACCTGGGCGGTGGGGCTTTTGACGTAGGCGTTGGATACCACGTGCGCAAGCTGGCTCGTGAAGGCGATGACGCGGTCGTGCTCGGCGGCGCTGGTCACGCTGAACTTGCCAAAGCCCAAGGGGCGCACCATCTCGCGCACCTGGCCCAAAAGCTCCAGCTTGAGCGCATCGTCTACCGCGGGCGGTACGAGCACCAGCGGGGCGCCCTGGAACAGGTCGGCACGAGAGTTAGCGTAGCCCGAGAACTGGGTGCCCGCCATGGGGTGCGCGCCCACAAAGTAAAAGCCGTGCTCGCGGGCAAGCTCAAAGGCACGTTCGCACACGATGCCCTTGACGCCCACCGTGTCGATCACCACGGGGCCCATGATGGCGTCGGTGTCGGTGGCGTCGGCGAGCGCCTTGGCGTGCGTCTCGAGCCACTCGATGCATGCCTCGGGGTAGCAAGCCAGGACGATGATGTCGCATTCGCCGAGCGTCTCGTCGTTGAGCTCGCCGGCAACGGTACCCATGCTGGCGGCCGTCATGACGTCGTCATCGGGGTCCCAGGCCAGCACGCGGACGCCCGCCTGCGCATAGCCGCGGGCAAAGCTGCCGCCGATGAGGCCCAGGCCCACGATGCCGGCGCACTTGGGGCCACCCTGGTTAACGCGTGCGTTTCTCACCGTACCCATGGGCTACTCCTGAACGGTCTCTTGGCAGACGACCTCGCGGATAGCGCGGATGCGGCGCATGGTGTCGTCGAACTGGTCGGGGGTGAGGGCCTGAGCACCGTCGGACCAAGCGTGGCTCGGGTCGTCGTGGACCTCGATCTCCAGACCGTTGGCGCCGCAGGCAGTCGCGGCGAGCGCCATGGGCTCAACATAGCGGGTGTAACCGGTGGCGTGGCTGGGGTCGGCGACGACGGGCAGGTGTGACAGGTGGTGCAGCACCGGCACGGCGTTGAGGTCGAAGGTGTTGCGGGTGCGGGTCTCGAAGGTGCGGATGCCGCGTTCGCACAGGATGACGTTGTCGTTGCCCTCGCTCATGATGTACTCGGCTGCCATAAGCAGCTCGTCGACGGTGCCGGACATGCCGCGCTTGAGCAGGATCGGGGTCTGCGTCTTGCCGACCTCCTTGAGCAGGGGGAAGTTCTGGGCGTTGCGAGCGCCAATCTGCATGACGTCAATCTTCTTGTCGAGGAAGACCTGCACGTCGCGCGGGTCCATGATCTCGGTGACGATCGGCATGTCGAGCTCGGCAGACGCCTCGCACAGCAGGTCGAGGCCGGCGGGGCCCATGCCCTGGTAGGCGTAGGGGGAGGTGCGGGGCTTGTAGGCACCGCCGCGCAGCATCGTGGCGCCGGCGGCCTTCACGCGGCGGGCGATGCGGATGAGGTTCTCGCCCTCGACGGAGCACGGGCCAGCGATGACCTGGAACTGGTCGCCGCCGATCTTGACGCCGTGGCCGCAGTCGATGACGGAGTTCTCGGGGTGGAACTTGCGGTTGGCGCGCTTGAACGGCTCGGAGACGCGCTGCACGCGCTCGACGACGTCCATGGACTCGAGCAGGAACGGGTCGATCTTGGTCGTGTCGCCCACCAGGCCGATGATGGTCTCGTTCTCGCCGCGCGAGACGTCTGTCTTGAGTCCCTTTTTCTCGATCCAGTTGACGATATGGCTGACGGCCTCGTCGCTGGCGCTCTGCTTTAAAATTGCAATCATGGTGTGCCTCTCACCTCGATGGATAGTCCTTGCAAAAACGGCCCGCATTGCGAGCCGTTTTATATGGTGCATGAGAGTTTATACTATCTGACTCGCTTTTGCCGCCTAAAGCGCGCCGTCGCGGCACGTCTCCCACGTAATTGCAAAGCTTTTTCTATTATTTTGTTAGCCCGTGGCGCACTTGGGTATAATGCCTACCGTTCGCCCTATTAGCTCAGGGGATTAGAGCGTCTGCCTCCGGAGCAGAAGGCCGTTGGTTCGAATCCAACATGGGGCACCATCGAACGTAAGACCGTCCGAACCTCGCATGGTCCGGGCGGTTTTCTTATACCGACGCGACGTGATGGGACGTGGTATGGCAGCAACGGATATCGAGCGCGGACTCTCGACCGCCGAGGTCGAGGAGCGCATCGCCGCTGGTAAGATCAACCGCAACATGGAGCTCAAGACCAAGTCGGTCAAAGAGCTCATCATCGAGAACCTTTGCACGCTGTTTAACTTGATCAACGTGGTCTTGGCGATTTTGGTGTTGCTGACCGGTTCGTTTAAAAACCTGACGTTCCTGTTCGTGGTGTTCTTGAACACGGCGATCGGTGTGATTCAGTCCATGCGTTCCAAGAAGATGGTCGACAAGCTTACGCTGCTCACCTCAAAGAAGGCCATCGCGGTGCGCGACGGCGCCGAGGTGGAGCTCGACCTGGACCAGATCGTGCTCGACGATATCATTCGCCTGGGTCGCGGTGACCAGATTCCGGCCGACGCCGTGGTAGTGTCGGGCGAGGCGCTCGTTAACGAGAGCCTGCTGACGGGCGAGAGCGATCTCATCAAAAAGCAGCCCGGCTCCGAACTCATGAGCGGCAGCTTTATCGACTCGGGCCTGCTGCGTGCCCGCGTGATCCATGTCGGCGCCGAAAACTACGTGGCAAAGATCAACAACGAGGCCAAGTACGTCAAAAAGGTCAATTCCGAGATCATGAACGCGCTCAACGCCATCGTGCGGTTCGCGAGCATCATCATGATTCCGCTTGGTCTGGCTCTCTTTACCTCGAGTGTGAGCGAGCTATGGGATGCCGCGGGAACCCCGGGCGATAGCGCGCTTTCCTGGTGCTTCTCCGAGCTGCTGGCCGGTCGTGTGCCTTCTTCGGCGCTGCTGTCCACGGTTGGTGCCCTGCTGGGCATGATTCCGCAGGGCCTGGTGCTGCTGACCTCGTCGGTGCTCGCGATTGCCACGGTGCGCCTGGCACGTCGTAAGGTGCTGGCACAGCAGCTCTACTGCATCGAGACGCTCGCGCGCGTCGATGTGTTGTGCCTGGACAAGACGGGCACCATTACCTCGGGCCGTATGGAGGTCGAGGGCACCTATCCGCTGCCTGTTGAGGGTGTTGGCTTTGGCGCGGACTCGGACGAGGCGGCTGTTCCCGTCGAGACCACGGTGCTCGACTTTGCGCTCGCCAACGTGGCGCGTGCGACCTCGGCAGATGCCAACGAGACCTGCCAGGCGCTGCTCAACTACTACGCCGATCGTCCGGTCGAGGTGTCCGAGCCGCTGTCGGTTATTCCGTTCTCGTCGTCCAAAAAGTGGAGCGGCGCGTCGTTTGCGCAGGGCTCCTTTGTAATGGGCGCCGCGCAGTTCGTGCTCTCCGTTCGCACATTTGCGCAGGTTGAGAATCGTGTGGCCGAGCTCGCCGATACCTGCCGCGTGCTCGTGGTGGCGCGCGTTGACGGCTTTACGCCCGATGGCGATATCGTGGGCGAGGCCGAGCCCGTGGGCTTTGTGACCATCCGTGACGAGATCCGCACCTCGGCGGCCGAGACTATCGGCTACTTTAACGAGCAGGGCGTGACTCTCAACGTGATCAGCGGCGACGACCCGCGTACGGTATCGTCGATTGCACGCGTGGTGGGCGTGCCCGGGGCGGATGCCTACGTGGACGCGACAACCCTCGATACGCCTGCTAAGCTCGATGCGGCGGTGGACCGCTACCACGTCTTTGGGCGTGTGACGCCGCAGCAGAAGCGCGAGCTCGTACAGGCGCTCAAACGCCGCGGGCACACCGTGGCCATGACGGGCGACGGCGTCAACGACGTGCTGGCGCTCAAGGAGGCCGACTGCTCCGTGGCGATGGCCGCCGGCTCCGATGCCGCGCGCAATGTGGCCGAGATCGTGCTCGTCGATAACGACTTTGCCTCGATGCCCGCTGTGGTGGCCGAGGGCCGTCGCTCTATCAATAACCTGCAGCGCTCTGCCGCGCTCTTTCTGACTAAGACGCTGTTCTCGATGGGCCTGGCGGCGCTGTGCATCGCCCTGCCGCCGTATCCCTTCGAGCCCATTCAGATGACGCTCATCAACTTCTTCTGCATCGGCGCGCCGGGCTTTGTGTTGGGCCTGGAGCCCAACAACGCCCGCGTGAAGGGGTCGTTCTTGACCAATGTGCTTAAGCGTGCGCTGCCGGCGTCGATTGCGGTCATTTTGGCCGCGGCGCTCGATATCTTTGTGGCGCGCGTATTTGGCTTTAGCCAGCTTACGCTTTCGACCATGTGCCTGCTCACGTCGTGCGCGGCGAGTGTCAGCCTGATCTGGCGCATCTCGCAGCCGCTCACGCCCTTGCGCGTGGTGCTTTTCGTGTTTGTCATCGCTGGTATTTTGACGGGCGTTATCGGGTTCCCGGAGCTGCTGTCGATTGCCAACCTGTCGATGGGTCAGATTGTCATCTTGGCGGTTATCGTTGTCTTTACCTGCGCGGTGTTCTTTAAGCTTGCCACGATGATGGACTCGCTCAAGCCCCGTCGCCGTCATGCGGCCACCGGCTTTGGCCGTGGCGTCCGTGTTCGCCTGGGTCGCGGCGGCGGTAAGGTGAGCTCGACGGGGTCGACCGCCGAGCGTTTTGCCAAGCGCGTTGCCGCCGATATGGCGCAGCGCCGTGAGGCGCGCACTGTCCGCGAGGCCGAGGCCCGTGCACTCGAGGGCGTGGCCCAGGCCCAGCCCAAGAAAAAGAAGAGCGCCGGTGCCAAGCGCTCCCGCGTGACCAAATCGCCTCAGGGTATCAAAGTCTCGATGCCGAGCAAGAAGAAAAAGTAACCACGCCTCACCTTGGCGATGTTGAATTGGTGCCTTGCGCTTGTGGGAGCGAAGCGATGTTATGCTCTAACCTCGATTGTTTGAATTGCTTCGGAAAGAGGATGCCGTGATCTGCCCGCATTGCCTAAAGACCATCGAGGACGGCGCCTCGTTCTGCCCCTATTGCAACGCATACGTTGGTCCGGGCGATGGCCCCGAGCATACCGAGTTCGTGTTCTGCGACGGCTGCGGTGCCCGTCTGTCCCCGCATGACCGTACCTGCCCCAAGTGTGGACGCCCCGCGCCAGGCATCCTTTCCGAGGACGCGGCCGCATCCGACCTGGCCGCAGGGCGCACGGCCGGCTTTCCGCGCCTGACGCAGGAGCAGATCGATACCGAGGTGCCCCACGCGCCGGCATCTGCTGCCGCGGTGCTCTCCGACGCAGCCGACCCCAACGAGACCTGCGTGCTGCCTGCCTTCGATAAGGACTTTGGTATCCCCAAGGTCGATATCCCCACGCCGATGTCCCTGCGCGATGATGCCCAGCCCAAAAAGCAAAAGTCCAAGCGCAAGGTTCACCCCGACGAGGATGCCTATCACAAGCACAAGCGCCATATCCCCAAACCGCTCATCGTCATCGCGGTGCTCGCCGCCGTGTGCGGTGGTGCCTATTGGTTTGTGACTGCCGATCCCATGGGCGTCATGCCCGGCTTCTACGACCAGTTTGGCCAGGCCGCCAAGGCCACCTTCCCGTCGCGCCAAAAGGGCGAGGCCACCGACAAAGAGCCCAAGCAAGAGGATGCGTCCGAGGTCGTTCAGGAAGAGACCGTCTTAACCGACGACCAGCTCTACACCAGGCTCGACGGCCTGTACCAGACCATCGTGTCGTACAGCGACGAGAATCAGATTGGCAAGGTCATCGATTCGTTTAATAACGGCTATCTGCGTACACCGCTTTCCACCCGTCAGGAGCTGTCGCAGAGCGCCTATGCCCTGCGCGATCAGATTAAAAAGACCCAGGATGAGCTCAACAGCCTCAAGGTTCAGGACGACACGGTCTATGCGGAGGACATCGATCATCTAAAGCAGCTTGCCCAGTGGATGTACGAACGTGTCGACGTGATCTGCCAGAGTTGGGATATCTCGCTGTCCATTCCCGACGGCGAGTCGCTGAGCGCCCGTCAGAGCGAGATCCTGGCGCCCATCGCACAAGGCGGCAACAGCGCGCTTAACCAGTACGACGCCAACGTGAGCGCATGGAGGCCGCAGCAGCGTTCGTAATTTGTTGCCCTCCGGCGGCATAACCTGCGTGCGCAATTGATGGAAGCCCGTGCTTATTGCTACAATTCGTACAAATATGCTTTAAACGCACGAGGAAGGAACCACATGTTTGGTTTTAAGAAAGAGCTCTATACGCCCGAGTACCAGCTCGTCGGTGACGAGTGCGCGGTGATCGAGACGTCGAAGGGCACCATCAAGGTCAAGTTTGACGGTGAGGGCGCCCCCATCCATGTGGCGAACTTCTGCGAGCTTTCCACGATGGGCTTCTATGACGGCCTTAAGTTCCATCGCTATGTGCCCGGCTTTGTGATCCAGGGCGGCGACCCCAATACCCGCGATATGTCCGGCGCCGACGTCGCTGCCGGCCTTGAGGGTCCCGACGGCATGCCCGGTACCGGCGGTCCCGGCTACTGCATCAAGGGCGAGTTTGCCACCAATCCGCGTAACAGCCATGTTGACGGCGCGCTTGCCATGGCTCGCTCCATGGATCCCGATTCCGCGGGCTCGCAGTTCTACTTCTGCCTGGGTGCTCAGCACAACCTCGACTCCGGCTATACCGTCTTTGGCACCACGGTCGAGGGCCTCGACGTCATCTCGCAGCTGCGCGCCGGCGACGAGATCGTTCATGTCGAGATCGTTCACGAGTAAAGGGGACTTCCTTGAATAGCCAGCTGATCCAACAGGGCCGCGCCGCTTATCGCGCGGGTGATTTTTCCGCAGCCGCCCAGATGCTTGGCGCGGCAAAGACTCCCAACGAGATCATGGGTGAGGCCGACCACCTGCGCGGCAATGCCCTGATGCATCTGGGCATGTACGCCGAGGCCGCCGAGGCCTACGCCGCCGCCCTCAACGACGGCGCCTATGGCAAGCGCGGCGCCTTGCTCACCAACCGCGGCAAGGCACTCGCCGCGGTGGGCGACTACACCACGGCTGCCCAGGCGTTCTCTGCAGCTACCCAGGACGCTTCCTACGCCACGCCTTTTAAGGCCTACTTGGGTCTGGGCAACGCGCTGTTCCAGTCGGGCGACTATGCGAACGCCGGTACTGCCTTCCGTCAGGCTGCCATCGACGGCGCCAACCCGGCTCCTGCGGCCGCCCTCGGCGATCTGGGCCGCTGCTTCATCAAGCTCGGCCGCCCCGCGGACGCCGTTGAGACCTATCGCACGGCTATCGACTTTGCCGGCCCGCGCGACGATACGCGCGCCCTCAACGCCGGCATGGGCCAAGCGCTTTCCGCCGCCGGCCGTCCCTCCGATGCGCTCGATGCCTTTAACGCCGCCACCGCCGACGGCATCTACCAGCTCACGCCCGAGCAGGCCGACGAGCTTGCCCGCGTGCACGACTCGCTCGCCGCGCTTTCGGCCCAGACGGCCATGTCCACGGCTCCGGCTCCCGCGATGGACGCTCCCGCTGTCGACCCGCTCGATCCCACGGGCGCGACCGGTCAGTTTATGCCCGACCCCTCTGACACCGGCTTCTTTACGCTGTCTGAGTCCGAGATGGTCCAGCAGGACCGCAAACAGGCCAAGGTTCGTCGTCGCCACCGCCACACGGGTCTTAAGATCTTCCTGGTGCTGCTTCTGCTCATCGTGATCGCTGCCGGCGGTCTTGGCTATGCTTATACGCGCGGCATGGGCTACCCCTCGCAGGAGTCCGTCATCACCGACCTGTTCCAGGCTGCCGGTGACGGCGATACCGCCAAGGCCGAGTCCTGCCTGGCCTCGAGCCTGTCCGAGGACGCCAAGGCGATGATCATCTCCTCGATCCCGCAGGGCGCCACCGTCTCCATCGAGGGTATGGATCAGTCCATGACCGAGACCACCGCCAAGGTGAAGGCTTCGCTGTCCAAGGGCGGCGAGCAGGAGTACACCGTTAAATTCGTGCGCTCCGACAACCATATCGGTTGGGCTGTCTCCTCGCTCGACATCGATTTCTCGGCCGCTGACAACCAGTAGTGACCTTATGAGATTTGGCGCTGCCCGGTGCTTCACCGCAAGTGAGGTGCCGGGCTTGCGCTAGTATGATGGGCTAGTAGTTTTCCAGCAATCATCCAACACATCAGGAGTTGCGTTGTTTTCTTTGATGGATATGTTCTTCGGTAGCTATGCGGGCGATCTCGCCATCGACCTCGGCACCGCCAATACGCTCGTCTCCGTGCGCGGCAAGGGCATCGTCATCCGCGAGCCGTCCGTTGTCGCTATCGACAAGAACGACGAGCGCATCCTGGCAGTCGGCATCGAGGCCAAGCGAATGCTCGGCCGTACGCCCGGCAACATCGTGGCCGTTCGTCCCCTTAAGGACGGCGTCATCGCCGACTTCGATGTCACCGAGGCCATGCTTCGCTACTTTATCGACAAGGCTTCCGAGAAGCGCTATCCGTGGACTCCGCGTCCACGCGTCGTCGTCTGCGTTCCCTCCGGCGTCACGTCGGTCGAGAAGCGTGCCGTCTTTGAGGCCACGATCCAGGCCGGCGCTCGCCAGGCCTATCTGATCGAGGAGCCCATGGCGGCTGCCATCGGCGCCGACCTACCCGTCGAGGAGCCTACGGGCTCCATGGTCATCGATATCGGCGGCGGCACCACCGAGGTCGCCGTTATCGCTATGGGCGGTATTGTCGTGTCGCAGTCCATCCGCATTGCCGGCGACGAGTTCGACCAGGCTATCCTCACCCATGTTCGCGATGCCTACAACCTGGCTATCGGCGAGCGTACGGCCGAGGACATCAAGATTAAGGTCGGCTCCGCCGTGCCGCTCAAGGATGAGCTCGACGTCGAGGTCAACGGACGTGACGTTATCACGGGCCTGCCCAAGACCGTGCGTATCGAGAGCGAGGAGATCCGTCGCGCGCTCAACAAGCCGCTCGACGAGATGGCCAAGGCCGTTAAGGACGCTCTGGACGCCACGCCGCCCGACCTTGCCTCGGACCTTATGTACTACGGCATTCTGCTGACCGGCGGCGGTGCGCTGCTGCGCGGCCTCGACGTGCGCCTGCGCGACGAGACCGGCGTTTCGGTCAACGTCAGCCCCACGGCGCTCGATAACGTCGTAAACGGCTGCGCCCGCGTGCTCGAGGCCAACGCCTTTGACGGTGGCTTCGTCCAAACCAATGCTTAATTTCCAAAAGGTGGATTCCATTTGGCACGATCTTCGGGTTTCTCTCCAAATCTGAATACCAAGCGACAATCAACGGGTATGCGCCCGTTGATTGTTTTCAGCCTGATTTCGGTGTTGCTGCTCACGTTTTATATCCGTGAGGGCGAGGCCGGGCCGATTCATGCCGTGCGCTCGGGCGTGACGACGATTACCTCGCCGGTGCGCTTTGTGGGCTCGGCCGTGGCGGCTCCCTTCAACGCGATCGGCAACGTGTTCTCCAACCTCACGGCATCGCAGGAGTCGCTCGATGATCTCAAGAAGCAAAACGAGGTGCTGACCTCTAAGGTCGCCGAGCTTTCCGAGGCTCAAAAGACTGCCGAGCGCCTGGAGGGCCTGGTCGGGCTGCAATCGACCTACAACCTTAAGTCGACCGCTGCCCGTATTGTCGGTGCGTCGGGCGATGCCTGGACCTCGACCGTTACCATCGACAAGGGCTCTGCCGACGGCCTTACCATCAACATGCCCGTGACGAGTTCTGCCGGTGTTATCGGCCAGATTATCGAGGTGTCGGCCAAGACCTCTACCGTGCGCCTTATTGGCGACGAGAACTCGGGCGTGTCGGCTATGGTGCAGGACACGCGCGCCCAGGGTATGCTGCAGGGCCAGCCCGATGGCACCCTGCGCCTTGAGTACGTGAGCGTCGACTCCGACGTCAAGGTGGGCGACATCATCGTGACCTCTGGCATTGGCGGCGTGTTCCCCAAGGGCCTGCCGCTCGGCACTGTTTCTTCGGTGGAGAAGTCGGCCAACGATGTGTATTACACCATCGTCGTACGCGCCCAGACCACGGCAGAAAATAACGAGGAGGTGCTCGTCATCACCTCGTTGACCGACGAGCAGTCGGCCTCGGACGAGGACGTGAGCTCTGCCAACGGCACACCGCAGGGCGCCTCGCGTGATTCCGCGACCAAGACGAAGGACGAGGACTCGGACGAGAGCTCCGAATCGTCCGAGACAACCGATTCCGGCTCGAGCGAATAGGGAGGGCATGTCCATGGATCTACACGAACAGGGGGCGAGCTCCCGTACGTTTGCTATCGCCGCCATTGCCTGCGTGCTCCTGCAGGCGGGCCTGGCGCCGCAGATTTCCATCGCGGGCGGTCGCGTCAACTTTATGATTATCCTTGTGTGCCTGAGCGTGTTCTCGGGCGATCCCACGCGGGCTGTCGTCTGCGGTTTTTGCAGTGGCCTGTTCTATGATCTTTCCGCTGCCGTTCCGGTGGGCGTTATGTCGCTGCTGCTGACGGTGGGCAGTTTTGCCCTGGTGCACAGCGCGGCCGGTCAGACGGCCGGCTCCCCGAGCGCGCGCGGTATTACCGTGGGCGCCTTCGCGCTTGCCATCAACGTGGTCTACAGCATCATCTTGCTGTTTATGGGTCTGGAGACGAGCTTTGTGGTGGCTGTTTTTGGCCATGCACTGCCGTCTTCGATCCTGACGGGTCTGGTCGCCATTCCGTTTTTGATGTCCGGTGTCGTGCCGCAGTCCGGTTACGGATTCTCCGCGCGCGGTGGTCATCAGACGGGCATGCGCTTCAAGCCCAAGACCCGCAAACTCAAATAGGGGAGGCCCGTAGATGTCTTCCCAGATGACGGTTATCATCGCCGGTATCGTGCTGGTCGTGGCCATTGTGGTCGCGCTGGTCATCATGCGCCGCGGCGATTCCCGTTTTACCTACGACACTCAGCATGGAACGGCCCCGCGTGCCACCGAGGGCGAGGGCAATACCGCCGCTACCGCGTTCAAGGGTCGCTTCTCCATCCTCACCGCCGGCGTGGGCGCGATGTTTGCCGCGCTCGCCGTCAAGCTGTGGGGTATGCAGATGGTCTCGTCGGACTACTACGATAAGCAGGCCAAGAGCAACCAGACCCGTACTGTCACCACGCCGGCTGTGCGCGGGCGAATCCTTGATCGCAATGGCGTGGCACTTGTGCAAAACCGTCCCTCACTTGCCGTCGTCGCCTATCGCGACCTGGCCGAGGACACCGTGCTGGTGCGCCATCTTGCCAACGTGCTCGGTATGCCCTACGTCGCTGTGCTGCGCAATATCCAGGACAATTCCGAGGGCGCTCAGAGCCTGCATACCATCGCGACGGACGTGCGCCGCTCCACGGTTGCCTATATCAAGGAGCATGCCGGCGAGTTCCCGGGCGTGAAGATTGCCGAGCGCACCGAGCGCCAGTACCCGTATGGCGAGACGGCCTGTCACATTTTGGGTTATACCGGCACTATTACCTCTGAGCAGCTCGAGGCACAGAACAAGAAGGCTTCGGGCGATAACGATAGCGCTGCCGGTCAGATTACGTACCAGTCTGGTGATATCGTGGGCCAGGCGGGTGTCGAGAGCTACTACGAGAACTTGCTGCAGGGTATTCGCGGCGAGCAGACGGTTAAGGTCGATGCCTCGGGCAACGTGACCGGACAGGCCGGCGCCGTGCCTGCCAAGGCCGGCTCCGACATTAAGCTCACGCTTGACCTCAAGATTCAGCAAGCCTGTGAGACGGCGCTGGCGAGCGCTATCGAGCTTGCCAAGACCACGGGCTACAGCAATGCCGGCAACGGCGCTGTGGTGTGTCTCGATCCCAACAATGGCGAGATCCTGGGCATGGCGAGCGAGCCCAAGTTCGATCCGTCCGTGTTTATCGGCGGCGTCTCCAACGATGTATGGACCGAGCTCAACGACGACGAGGGTTCGCACCCACTGCTTAACCGCGCCATTAGCGGCCAATACATGTCGGCTTCGACCATCAAGCCGCTCTCGGCCTTGGCGGGCCTTGAGTTTGGAACCTACACTTCAACGCAGACAACCAACTGCACGGGCTATTGGACGGGCCTGGGCAAGGCTTGGGGCAAGCGCTGCTGGCTGACGTCTGGCCACGGCACCATGACGCTGCAGTCGGGTATCGCCAACTCGTGCGACCCCGTCTTCTACGACATGGGCAAGGCGTTCTTTTATGACGAACAGCATTCAGAGGGCCTGCAGGAGGTCTTTCGTCGCTGGGGCCTAGGCAAGACCTGCGGTATCGATCTGCCGAGTGAGGGCGCGGGCCGTATTCCCGATGCCGAGTGGAAAGAGTCGTACTTCACCGACGCCTCTGCCGAGGACCGCAAGTGGAATGCCGGCGATATGACCAACATTGCCATCGGCCAGGGCGACATCCTGGTGACGCCCCTGCAGATGGCGTGCGCCTATATGGGTCTTGCCAACGGCGGCAAACAGTACGTGCCTCACGTGTTTTTGTCTGCCGTGTCGCGCGATGGCGACGGTGATGCCTATAAGTACAACGGCAAGGGCAAGAAGAAGCGCCTGGAGGCCAAGATCAACAGCGATTCGGATTTGGCTCTTGTTCGCAACGGCATGCACGACGTGATTTATACGGCATCGACGTCCCTGGCGGCACACTTTGGCACCCTGACGCCGCAGGTATACGGCAAGTCGGGCACGGGAGAGAAAAGCGGCGAGGACGAATACGCGTGGTTCTGCGCCTATGCACCGGCCGATGATCCCAAGTATGTCATCGCTACAATCCTGGAGCAGGGCGGCGGTGGCTCAGATACCGCAATGCATGTCGTGCGTGACGTGCTCGGTGTGATTTATGACGAGCCCGATACCTCTTCGGCCTCGGGCGATTCTTCGGTTCGATAGGAGGTTGCGATGGACTTTTCGCCGGCGGACCTGTTCCGCTCAACCAAGACCGGCTCCCGCAGCAGCCTGGACCGCGTCAACAAGCAGCTCTCGGCCTCGCGCGGCACGTTCCGCCAGAAGGTCCACATCGGTGTGCTGCTGGCTACCGTCGCGCTCGTTGCCTATGGCGCCATCATTATTTGGTCGGCCTCGCAGTTTAAGGCCGATGCCTCGTTCTCGCGCCACCTGCTGGGTATTGGCATTGGCGCGGTGCTGGCGGTGCTCGTCTGGCGCACCGACCTGCGTGGCATTTCCAATTTCTCGACGGCGTTGCTCGTCATTGACCTTATTGTGATCTTCTCGCCCAAGATTCCGGGCCTGTCCTATACAGGCGGTCTGGGCATGACGGGCTGGATCAAGATCCCCGGTATCGGCCTGACCTTCCAGCCCGTTGAGCTCGCCAAGCTCATCACCATCTTCTTTATCGCCACGCTTGGCTCGCAATACAACGGCCGCATCGATACCGTTCGCGATTACGTCAAGCTCTGCGGTATGCTGTCTATCCCGTTTTTGGCCGTCGTCGCCATGGGCGACCTGGGCTCGGGCCTGGTCGTGCTGGTCTCGGGTGCCATCGTCATCTGCATGAGCGGTGCACGCCGCGAATGGGTGCTGTCGACCTTGGCTCTGCTGGTTGGTTTGATTGCGCTCATCTTGGCGCTCGACTCGGTCTTTGATTCGCTCCTTGGCCACGACGTGCTTATCAAGCAGTATCAGATGAACCGTCTAACGGTCTTCATCGACCCCGACAATGCCAATTCGGATGATGCCTACAACCTGCAGCAGTCGCTCATTGCCGTCGGCTCGGGTGGCTTCTTTGGTAAGGGGCTGGGCCACGCGACGCAGTCGGCCGGCGGCTTTCTACCCGAGTTCCACACCGACTTCGTCTTCGCCTTCCTGTCCGAGACGTTCGGCTTCTGCGGTTCCTTTTTACTTCTGTGCCTCTACGTGCTGCTGATCTTCTCGACGATCCGCGTTGCCTTTAAGTGCGAGTCACTGTTCTTGCGCCTATCGTGCGTGGGTATCGTCGGCATGTGGGCGTTCCAGACCTTCGAGAACATCGGCATGTGCATTGGCATGATGCCGATTACCGGTATTCCGCTGCCGTTTATTAGTTTTGGTTCGTCGTCGATGATGATTCAGTTGCTGACGGTGGGTATCGTACAATCCATATGGCGGCATCGTTCGGGCGCCGCGTAACCGCTGGAGGGGTTTGCCATGAAGATTCCCGTAGATAAGTTGACCAGCGCTTTTAAGATGGGCGCGTCTGTTAAGAAGGATTCCGATACACCGGTGCGTGTCTCGGTTTACCTTGATTCGACTGCGTCTCGCTTTTTGGTCGAGACGGTGCGCGATGCCTTTGTGCCGCAGACGACTTCGGGCATTGTGCGTGTTGATCGCCTGGGGGAGGACCGTATCGTTCCCAAGGCCGATACCGACGTGGTGTTGGTCCTCTCGTGCGGCTCCGACCGCCTGGAGAGTGCCGTGCAGGAGCTCGTGATCGCCGGCGCGCCCGTGTGCGTGCTTGCCGAGTCTGCTGTGGAGGTGCCGTTTATTGAGGAGTCCACGCCCATGCTTGGCGTGGTGGCGGCGACCGACAAGACCTATCTGCTCGAGACGCTTGCCCGCTGGATTCTCGATCGTACGGACAAGGAGACGGCTTTTGCCGCCAACTTTGCCTTCATGCGCATCGCGGCGGCCAATCGTATCATCACCTCGTGTGCGCTCACCAATATGGCGACCGGCGCGCTGGTGTTTTTGCCGGGCGCCGATTATCCCGTTATGGCGCTGGCGCAGGTGGGCATGCTCTTTGAGCTCGCGGCCATCTTTGGACGCGGCATTAAGCCTGAGCGCGGCTACGAGGTCGCAGGCGTGCTCGCCGGCGGTCTGGTGATTCGCGCCGTCACCCGCGCATTGGTGAAGCAGACGCCGCACATCGGCTTTGTCGTTAAGGCGCTTACCGCCGCCGCGGGTACCTATGGCATGGGCCGCGCGCTCGTGTCGCTCTACGAACGCGATGTGGACTACAGCCGTGCCAACGAGGTCGCTGCCGCCACGTTCTCGCGCGTTCGCGACCTGGTGACCACGGTCGCCGGTGCCACCCGTCCTATGAGTCCTTTCGAGGATGCATCCGATCTCGCTGCTTAGGGGTTTCTTTTGCGCGTTCCATACCAAGACTGTTTTCATCTGATCGAGCCGTTGCTCGCCAAGGTCGAAAAGCCGAGTCGCTATATCGACCACGAGTGGGGCACGCTCTCAAAGGCCGATGCCGACTATCGCTGCTGCATGATCTATCCGGACGTGTATGAGGTCGGTCTGCCCAACCAGGGCATCGCCATTCTCTACAACATCCTAAATCAGGCCGAGGGTATCTCCTGCGAGCGCGGCTACGTGCCGTGGCCCGATATGGGCGATGCCATGCGCGAGGCGGGGATTCCGCTGCTGTCGCTCGAGGGTGCAGCGCCCGTGGCCTCGTTTGACATCGTCGGCATGCACGTACCGCACGAGATGGCTGTGACGAACTTCCTCGAAGCGCTCGATCTCGCCGGCATTCCGCTGTTGGCTGCCGACCGTACCGAGGACGATCCCATCATCGTCGCCGGTGGTCCCTCGGTGTATAACCCCGAGCCGTACGCGGCCTTTTTCGATGCCATTCTCATTGGCGAGGGCGAGGAGTCGCTGCTCGAGATCTGCCAGCTGCATCGCCGCTTGCGCGACGAAGGTATCTCGCGCGCTCAGATTGTCGAGCAGCTCGCGACGGTCGCCGGTACCTATGTGCCGTCCCTGTATGAGGTGCGTCATGACGAGCCCTGCTCGCCGCATGGCTACACCGTGCCGCGCGAGGGCAAGGACGTCCCGCCGGTAGTCTACAAGCGCGTCGTCGAGGACTTTGGTGCCACCAATCCGCTTTCCCAGTCGTGCGTGCCGTATGCGCAGCTCGTCCACGATCGCCTGTCTATCGAGATCCTGCGTGGCTGCGCCCGCGGCTGTCGTTTTTGCCAGGCCGGCATGACGTATCGCCCGGTGCGTGAGCGCTCGGCCGACCAGATCGTGTCATCGGTAATCCAGGGCTTGGAAAAGACTGGCTATGACGAGGTGTCGCTTACCTCGCTTTCGACGACCGACCACTCCTGCATTCGCGACGTGCTCGGCAGGCTCAACCGTCGCCTGGAGGATACGGGTATTCGCGTGTCTATTCCGTCGCAGCGCCTGGATTCGTTTGGCGTGGATATGGCCGAGTCGGTCGCTGGCGAAAAGAAGGGCGGCCTGACGTTCGCGCCCGAGGCGGGCAGCCAGCGTATGCGCGACATCATCAACAAGAACGTGACCGAGGAGGACTTGGACCGTGCGGCCAAGGCAGCCTTCGAGGCCGGCTGGAACCGCATGAAGCTCTACTTCATGATGGGCCTTCCCGGCGAGCGCGATGAGGACATCGTGGCTATCGCCAACCTGGCCGATCACGTGCTGGAGCTTGGCCGTTCCGTGGTGCCCAAGGCGCGCCGCGGGTCTATCTCGGTGTCTATCTCGGTTTCGGTCTTTATCCCCAAGGCTGCTACGCCGTTCCAGTGGTGCCCGCAGCTCGACTACGACGACGTCAAGCGTCGCCAGAAGCTGCTTATCACGAGCGTTCGCAACCGTGCCGTCCGCGTGCATTACCACGATGCCGAGACCTCGCTCATCGAGGCCGCGCTCTCCCGTGCCGGTCGCGATATGACGCCGGTCATCATCGATGCCTGGCGTGCGGGCTCGCGCTTCGACGCCTGGGTGGAGCACTTCTCGCTCGACAACTGGAAGGAGGCCGCTGCCAAAAACGGCATCGACCTCAACGAGCTGGTGCACCTGCCTTATGAGCTGGACTGGCGCCTGCCGTGGGAGCACGTGAGCCCCGGCTGCACGCGCGGCTTCCTCGAGCGCGAGTACCGCCGTTCGCTCGAGGGCGTCACGACGCCCGACTGCACCCGCACGTCGTGCACCGGCTGCGGAATCTGTCCCACGCTCCACGCCAAGAACGTATTGATGGGTGATCGCGCATGAGTGAGCGCTTGACCGACAATCCCACGCTCTTTAGGCTGCGCGTTCGCTACGGCAAGCGTGATCGCCTTAAGTACCTGGGCCATCTGGAACTAATCCATACCATTGAGCGCATCGTGCGCCGTGCGGGGCTGCCCTATGCCGTGACGCAGGGTTTCTCGCCGCATATGCGTGTGGGCTTTTCGTCGGCGCTGCCCGTGGGCACGTCGTCGACCTGCGAGTGGTATGACCTGTTTATGACCGAGTTCGTCGCTCTCGACGAGGCCTTTGAGCGCCTGGCCGCTGCATCGCCTGCCGATCTGGCGCCTATCGAGGCCGCCTACATCGACGTGCGCACGCCGGCGCTCACGGCTCAGCTTACGCGTCTGTCGTACCGCATCGACTTGCACCTGGACCCCGAGGCGCCCGTGAGCGCCGATGAAGTACGCGTCGCGATCGACACGTTGCGTGCAGGCCATGGCATCGACTATGCACGCGGTAAGAAGAGCAAGCGCTTAGACCTTGACCACACACTGGTGGGCTATGAGCTCACGGAGGGGGAGCGTCCGGACCATCTGGTGCTCATGCTCGACACCCATGCCGACAACGAGGGCTCCATGCGTCCGGAGATTTTGCTTTCTGCTGCTGATGTTTTGTTGCAGGGCTTGACCCCGGGCGTCGATGCACCTATTGTTTCCACCGGTATGCAAGACCTCGTGACTATCTGCTCCTACGATGTCGAGCGTCAGAATCAAGCATGCGAGGACGACGAGGGCCGACTCGTCAGCCCCATACCTGTGCGAACTTGTGGATTTGCTCCACATACTCGTTGACGGGGGTATTATCGCCTGCTACTATATTCGGCTGTTGCACTAACTGATGCATGAAGGGCAAGTAAACATGTACGCAATCGTTAACACGGGCGGCAAGCAGTACAAGGTCGCCACCGACGATGTCATCACCGTCGAGAAGATCGAGGGCAATGAGGGCGACAAGGTCACCCTGCCGGTCATCTTCCTCAACGATGGTAAGAAGATCGTCACCGATCCCGACAAGCTGGCCAAGGCCAAGGTTACCGCTCAGATCGTTGAGCAGTTCAAGGGCGAGAAGCAGCTGGTCTTCAAGTTCCACAAGCGTAAGCGCTATCGTCGTCTGAAGGGTCACCGTCAGCAGCTCACCAAGCTGAAGATCGTGAAGGTCCAGGCTACGTCCCGCGCCAAGAAGGCTGTCAAGGCAGAGGCCGAGGCTGTTGCCGAGGCTCCCGTCGCCGAGTAGATTACACTCGTAACGAAAGAGTAGGTATACACAATGGCACACAAAAAAGGACTCGGTTCCTCCCGTAATGGCCGTGACTCCCGCGGTCAGCGCCTTGGCACGAAGCGCTATGCCGGCCAGACGGTAACCACGGGCACGATTCTCGTCCGTCAGCACGGCACTCACATCCACCCGGGTGAGAACGTTGGCCGTGGCAAGGACGACACGCTGTTCGCGCTGGTCGACGGTACCGTTGAGTTCCACAAGGGTATCAAGCACAGGGTCAGCGTACGCCCGCTCGCGAACGCGTAATTCACCCTTCATAGAGCACATATGTGGGAGGCACTTGAGTTTTAGGATTCAAGGGTCTCCCTCTTTTTGTAGGAGGCGATTCTGTTGTCACAGTTCACCGATATCAGCCGCATTAACGTGTGCGGCGGCGACGGCGGTGCCGGATGCATGTCGTTTAGGCGCGAGGCCTTTGTCCCCAAGGGTGGCCCCGATGGCGGCGACGGCGGTCGTGGCGGCAATGTCGTCATCCAGGCCGATGCTCAGCTGTCTTCACTGATCGATTACCGCTTTAAGCATCATTTTCGTGCCGAGCGCGGAACGCACGGTCAGGGCGCCCGCCGCAACGGAAAGAGCGGCGAGGACCTTATCTTGAAGGTTCCCATGGGCACCGTGGTGCGCGAGCTCGACCCCGAGACGCAGACCCCGATGTTCGAGATTGCCGACTTGGTTCACGACGGCGAGCGCGTTGTCGTGGCGCCCGGTGGTGCCGGAGGTCTGGGTAATACTCACTTTGTGACGTCGGTGCGCCGCGCGCCCGCGTTTGCCCAGCTTGGTGAGCCGGCCGAGGAGCACTGGATTGAGCTCGAGATGAAGCTCATGGCCGATGCCGCGCTCGTTGGCTTCCCCTCGGTGGGTAAGTCCTCGCTTATCGCGCGCATGAGTGCCGCTCGACCCAAGATCGCCGACTATCCGTTTACCACGCTCGTGCCCAACCTGGGTATGGTGCGTGCCGGCGAGTACTCCTATGTCGTTGCCGACGTCCCCGGCCTCATTGAGGGTGCGAGCGAAGGCAAGGGCCTGGGTCATCAGTTCCTGCGCCACATCGAGCGCACGGCACTCATCATGCATGTCGTCGATATGACGGGCGGTTTTGAGGATCGCGATCCGGTCGAGGACTATCGCATCATCAACCGCGAGCTCGAGCAGTATGGCGCCGAGCTTTCGGAGCGCCCGCAGATCGTCGTCGCCAACAAGTGCGACGCGCCGGGCACGGCTGACAAGATTGCCGACCTCAAACGCGCTGCGCTCGACGATGGGCATATGTTCTTTGCTGTGTCCGCCGTGACGGGCGCTGGCCTCAACACGCTGATGCTTGCCGTGGGCGAGCAGGTGGCTAAGCTGCGTGCCGAGTTGGCTGTCTCCGATGAGCCGGTCGACCTACGCGACGATGAGTGGGAGCGCCGCCGCCTGCAGCGTGAGAAGCGTTTCCGCATTGTTCAAGAAGAGCCCCACGCCTTCCGCGTGGTCGGTCGCGCCATCGAGCGCATGGTCATCCAGACCGACTGGGAAAACGAGGAGGCCGTCATCTACCTGCAGCATAAGTTTGCGCGCATGGGTGTTGACGACGCGCTCGAGAAGGCCGGCTGCCGTGCGGGCGACGAGGTCCGCATTTGCCAACGCGCCTTTGACTTTGAGGGCGCCGAGGACTTCTCGGAGTACGAGGAGGAGCTTGGGGACGAAGGCGTTGAGGTCTTTGACGTAGCCGATGCTGCGGACGAGGGCGTCGAGGTTGTCGATGCGGCGGACGTCGCGGATGATGTCGAGACCCCGGAGGGCGAGTAAGTCATGTCGCTGCGCGGTGGAATTGGTCTGCCTGAGCTGCCTATCACGGATGGGCAGGAGTTTCGGCTTGGCATTATGGGTGGCACCTTCGACCCGATTCATTACGGGCACTTGGTTACCGCCGAGCAGGCGCGCGAGTCGCTCGACTTGGACGCCGTGCTCTTTATGCCGGCCGGCTCTCCCGCCTTTAAGCTCGACAAACCGGTGACGCCTGCTGAGGACCGTTATGCCATGACGGTCCTCGCCACCGCTGCGAATCCGGCTTTTTTGGCGAGCCGATTCGAGATCGACCGTCCGGGCGTGACCTATACGGCCGATACGCTTCATGCCCTTCGCGACTTTTACCCGCCTCAGGTAAAGCTCTACTTTATTACGGGCGCCGACGCGATTATCGATATTGTGACCTGGCATGATGCCGACCGAATCGCCGAGCTTGCCACGTTTATTGCGGCGACGCGACCGGGCTTTGATATCGATACTGCTCGCGCGCGAATCAAAGAGTCAGGCCTGCCGTTTGACGTGCGGTATATCCAGATTCCGGCGCTGGCGATTAGCTCGACCAACATTCGCAAGCGGGTTGCCCGTGGCATGAGCGTGCGCTATCTTACGAGCGAGTCCGTGCTCGGCTATATTCGCAAACGCGGGTTGTATACCGATCTGGGTCAAGAAGATTTTGAGTGATGGGGGTCTACGTTGTCGGTAGAGGATCAGTTTGAGGGCGATGAGCGCGCGCTGCTCAAGCGCATTCAAGAGCTACTCGATGTGCGTATGAAGGATAAGCGCAAGCGCTACATGCATTCGCTGGGTGTTGCTGAGACCGCGCTTCATCTGGCTGAGGTCTACCGCGTTGACCGCTTTGATGCCGCTGCCGCTGGCCTGATTCATGACTGGGATAAGGTACTCTCCGATGACGAGCTCGTGGCCCGCGCGTTGCACTACGGCATTAAGGTTGCCGGCTCTCCTTCGGCCGCGACGCCGCTGCTGCATGGCCCGGTTGCCGCCTATGAGCTTCCGCAGCTATTTCCCGAGCTATCGCCAGCCGTTTTCCAGGCTGTCGACCGTCACACGGTGGGCGCCTGCGACATGACGCCGCTCGATATGGTGGTCTTTGTGGCCGATGCCATCGAGCCTAACCGCCATGGTGATTATGCCCACGCGCTGCGCAAGATGGTGGGGGAGTCGACGCTTGACGAGTTGTTCTTCTCCTGTTTTGCGCAGGGTCTGGTCTATGTGATCCAGTCCGGGCGCTATCTTTATCCCACGGCTATTACGATTTACAACCATTACGCCCAGCTGCGCTAGCTCGGGCTGTCTAGAAAGAGGTATTCCATGGCCGACGAGACCATGACCGACGAGCAGATTCTTGAACGTGTGGAGCACAAGAGCTTCGCCGCCACGTCCGACCGCACTGCCGCCTCGCTGTCCGCGAGCGGTGTCGCCGCCGAGGATGTCGCCCGCGCCGCCGCGCAGGCGGCCTACGACAAGAAGGGCGAGGACGTTCAGGTGCTCGACCTGACCGAGCTTTCCGACGTATGCGACTACTTTGTGCTTGCCACCGGTACCAACAACCGCCAGGTCGATTCTATCGTCGACGAGATCGAGGAGAAGGTCGCCGAGGCTTGCGGCGAGCATCCGTTCTCCATCGAGGGCCGCGAGCAGAAGACCTGGATGCTCATGGACTACGGTTCGGTTGTCGTCCACGTTTTCACTCCCGAAGCCCGCGACTTCTACCGCCTCGAGAAACTCTGGGGTGACGCCCCCAGCTCCCCCTCAACCTCCTCTAGAGCTTTGCTTGGGCCAGGGCTTTTTTAGCTACCCTTATCCGTTTGCCGGGCAGTTGCACCATTTGCAGCTGCCCGTCTTTCTTTTGCCCAAAAGTAGCTAATTTGGGACGGGGCTTTTTTAGCTACCACCTACCGTTCGCCGAACAACGCGATTTGTCGCACCCAGTACGTTTTTTTCTGCTCTGGCTCGGGTAACGTAATTCTTATCTGTAGAGGAAGGAATGCGTATGACTCGGACTGCGCGAGAAATCTCTGAATATGGCTTTTACCATGTCGTTCAAAAGGGGTGTGGTGGTCAGCTGATATTTGAGGATGAGGATGATCGACTCTATTTGATTCGGCTGATTGCTTCGAAATGCCAGAAGTTCAAAGTTGATGTCATCGCGTGGTGCCTTATGGATAACCATATTCATCTTCTGCTTGACGATGAGCATGCTCATCTGAGTGATTGCATGCATTCGATTACGACGGCGTATGCCATGTATTTCAATTCTAAGACAGGCAGAAAGGGTCCACTCTTCCAGGATCGATTTAAGAGCGTGCCGATTCTTGATGATGATCAGCTGCTCAACTGCGTTCGTTACATTCACGATAACCCTGCGAAAGCCAGAATTGACACTGCTTCGCTCTATCGCTGGAGCAGCTTTAGCGAGTATATGGGCTATCCGGGTATTTGTAAGACTGATTGCGTGCTCGAGTTGCTCGGGAATTCCCAGAGGTTTTTTGCATTTAGCACCTCGGGCGAGCCCAATGGCTATTGCTTCCGTTATGGCGCTCACGTGAGTGATGCTGACGCGCTTGAGTTTGCGCAGGCGTTGCTCAAACCTTACGAGCCTCACCATCTCAAAGCTCTGCCAAAGGGCGTGCGTGATGACTGTATCCGCAAGCTCAAAAGCGAGGGCTTTTCGATCAAGCAGATCGTGCGCCTCACGGGCATCGGCCACTGCACGATTCAAAAAGTCAAAATTGAAAAGTAGCTCATTTCAGGCGGGGTAATTTTGCTACGGCCACCAAACCGGGCATCCGGGGTAGTCAATTTGGGACGGGGCTATTTTAGCTACCCTTTGGCTGACGGTGAATGAATTAGGCCGAATGAATCTCAACCGATATATAGGGGTAGCTAAAATAGCCCCGTCCCAAATTGACTACCCATGCCGTGTCGGACGGAAGGCAGCAAAAAGCCCCGTCCAAAAAAGATTAGTTTTTGAAGCGGGATTGGCGGCCGAAGGATAGGGCGGTGTCGCCGAATTTGTCTCGGACGGCGTCGATGGCGACGGAGAGGTCGCGGCGGTCGCTGGATTGGGCTCCGCGGTCATCGATCTCGCAGAACAGGTCGGTTTGGATACCGCCTTGGTGGTTGAAGTCGCTCATGCCGATACCCGCTAGACGCACGTGCATGCCTTCTTGCCAGATATTGTCGAGCAGCTCGAGCGCTACGGCCACAAAGATATTCTCGTCGTCGGTGGGGTGGGGCAAGCGGCGCTGTGCCGTGCGTCCGCTGCCATACGAATACTTGAGCTTGAGCGTTACGGTTCCGCCTGTCAGCCCCTGACGGCGCAGGCGCCGCCCAACCGACTCGCCGAGCAGCGCGATCGCCGCCTCGATATCCCCACGCTCAGTCAAATCCTTCGCAAAGGTGCGCTCATTGCTCACCGATTTAACTTCACGTTCCTCTTCCAGGCTGGTGACCTCGGATACTTCGAGCCCCAAAGCACGTTGACGCATGCGCTCGCCATTCACGCCAAAGATTGCAGCCAGGGTGGACTCTGGCGCGCGTGAAAGCTCGCCGAGCGTATAGACGCGCATGCGACGCAGTCGCTCCTCGGCTGAACGCCCGATTCCGCTCATGGCAGATACCGGCAGCGCGGCCAAAAAGCGCTGCTCGGTTCCGGGGCGCACGATGGTCAGCCCAAACGGCTTGTCCCGTTCGCTTGCGATCTTTGCGACCGTCTTGTTGCAGCCCACGCCAATGGAGCAGGTCACTCCCAGCGCCGCCACGCGGTCGCTTATACGCCGCGCAACCAGTAGCGGGTCTTCGGGCGCAAAGCGGCCAGGCGTGATATCGATAAAGGCCTCGTCGATGGATACGCGCTCAACGCGCGGGGTCTCGTCGGCGAGAATCGCCATGACCTGCGCGCTGACCTCGTGGTAGCGATCGAAATGCCCATGCGTCCAAATGGCCTGTGGGCACAGACGCCGCGCCTCGGCCGAGGCCATGGCAGAATGCACACCAAAGCGACGTGCCTCGTACGAGCACGTGGACACGACGCCGCGTGATTCGGCGTCTCCGCCCACGATGAGCGGTTTGCCGCGCCATTCGGGATGATCGAGCATCTCCACGCTCGCAAAAAATGCATCGAGGTCCATCAGGCCCACCGCCGGACCCGTCCAGGGCGGCGGCGTGACGCCCGCAGCATCCTCATAACCGTATGTATGTTCGCGTCTTTCCATGTCATGAGTATACCGCGCAGCTCATGTGGGGTGCGTGTATGTGCTTGCAAATCGCGAATTCTTGTCTAAGATATGGATTTGCCCTCGACTACACCGAAGAAGTTGGTCTCACGGACTTCACCTGCCCGCGTCGATGGCGTATTATGTTCAACTGTTTGTTTGTAGTTGCAGCCTAAAGCTGCTTGGTTGGAGGAGTTTCCTTTGGCAGTCAAGATTCGCCTTGCTCGTCACGGCGCTAAGAAGCGTCCGTACTACCGTGTCGTCGTCGCCGATTCCCGCGCCCCGCGTGACGGTCGTATCATCGAGGAGGTTGGCCGCTACAACCCGATGACCGCCCCCAAGACCATCAACCTCGACCTCGAGAAGATTGCTGACTGGCAGTCCAAGGGCGCTCAGCTCACCGACGCCGTCGCCGCTCTGGTCAAGGCCGCTAACGAGGGCGAGAAGACCGAGACCGTCGTCAAGAAGTCCAAGAAGCAGCTCGCCAAAGAGGCCGAGGCCGCTAAGGCTGCCGCTGAGGCCGCTGAGGGCGCCGAGGAGTAAATCGTGCCTGAGGTTGACGCTGCACAGCTCGAGGGTGAGGCAATGCTCTCAGATCGCATCGCCGATCTCGTCGAATATCTCGTTGTTCAGATCGTCGACGACCCGGATTCCGTGAGCCTCGAGGTCATCGATGGTGACGACGCCTCTACGATTGAGGTTTCGGTTGCCGAGGATGACGTCGCTAAGGTCATCGGCCGTCGCGGCCGTACCATCAAGGCCATTCGCACGCTCGCCCGTGCACTGGCCGCTCGCCTCGACACCGCTGTCGAGGTAGAGGTTCTGGGCTAGGACCTTGAGGTCCCAGTACAAAAACATCGCCCGTGTGGTCAAGCCGCACGGAAGGAAGGGGGAGGTCCTCGCGCAGCCGCTGCGGGGGCTTCCTTCTGTATTGGAGCCGGGTATGCGTGTCGCCTTGACGCCGCCGGCGCTCAAGCGCGACCGTTTTTGCACGGTCGTGTCCGTCACCGATACGGGCGATGGCGATCTGGTCTCGTTTGAGGGCATAGATGACTTGACGGCCGCTGAGGGCATCACCGGATGCTATGTGCTGGCCAATCGTGACGACTTCGAGCTCGATTCGCTCGACGCCGCCTATACCGACCTTATGGGTCGCGAGGTGGTCGATGAGCGCTTTGGTTCGCTTGGCTCGATTGTCGAGATCATGTCGACGCCCGCCAACGATGTTTGGGTTGTCGAGGGTGATCGGTACGGCGAGGTGCTGATTCCCGTGATCGAGCAGGTTGTGCTCGATCTTCCCGACACAGGAACAATTTCCGTCCATGTTATGGACGGCTTGATCGATATGGACAAGTAGGGAGGACAGCATGCTGATAGAGACCCTTTCGGTCTTTCCCGAGATGTTTGAGCCCGTCATGTCCACGTCGATTTTGGGCCGCGCCCGCAAGGCCGGCCTTTTTGATTTTAAGGCGTATAACCTGCGTGACTGGACGCACGATCGCCATCGCACTGTCGATGACGAGCCGTATGGCGGCGGGCAGGGCATGCTCATGAAGGTCGAGCCCATTGCCGAGGCAATCGAGGCCATCAGCTCCGAGGGTCCCAAGCCCACCGTGGTGTTCTTCACCCCCTGCGGGGAGCCCTTTACGCAGCATGTGGCCGAGCGCCTGCTCAAAAGCGAGCGCCTGCTGTTTGTGTGCAGCCGTTACGAGGGCGTCGACGAGCGCGCATATGCGTATGCCGATGAGCGTCTGTCGATTGGCGACTACGTGCTCACGGGCGGTGAGCTGCCCGCTATGGTCGTGGCTGATGCCGTCGTACGGCTCATCCCCGGAGCTTTGGGCGACGAGATGAGCAACGTAGACGAGTCCTTCTCGACCGCCGAGGACGGCGGCCTGCTCGAGTACGCGCAGTACACCCGCCCCGCCGAGTTCAATGGCGAGGGCGTGCCTCCGGTGCTCGTAAGCGGCGACCACGCCAAGGTCGATGCCTGGCGTCGCAAAAACGCCATCGAGCGTACCTGTCGTTGGCGTCCCGATCTTATCGAGACGGCACGCCTTACGGCCGAGGAGCGCGCGTACGCGCAGGAGATCCTGGATGCTTCGTATTCACAGAGCGAGGAGTGAGAATGGTTCCATCGCAGCATTCCGTGCTAAAGGGTGCGTTTGAGTGGATTGTGGTCGTCGCGATCGCACTGGTCGCCACTTTCTTGATTCGCTCGTTTGTGGTCGAACCCTTTGTGGTGCCCACCGGTTCCATGGAGTCCACGATCGAGATCGGCGACCAGATTCTGGCGCAGAAGGTGACGCTTGAGCTCGGGCAGCCCGTCAAACAGGGTGATATCGTGGTGTTCCACAACCCCGATGCCACGTCCGAGCATGACGTGCTGGTAAAGCGCGTCATCGCCACGGCCGGCCAGACGGTCGACCTGCAGGACGGCAAGGTTGTCGTCGACGGCCAGGCGCTCGACGAAGACTATACGACCGGCATGAGCTGGCCGCTTTCGGTCCAAGCCCCCGGCGCTCAGGTGAGCTATCCCTACACCGTCCCTGACGACTGTGTGTGGGTGATGGGCGACAACCGCGAGAACTCTGCTGACTCCCGCTACTTTGGCCCGGTCGACCGCTCCGACTTGATAGCCGTTGCACTTGTGCGCTACTGGCCGCTCAACCGTATCGGCGCTATCGACTAAAAACCGCTATAGTACAGTACCTAACCGTGTAATCGTTTCGACGAGGGGATATTAGAGGCATGAACGCTTCATCGCTTTCCTTCCAAGACATCATCCTGCGCCTCCAGCAGTACTGGGGCGAGCAGGGCTGCGTCATTATGCAGCCCTATGACTCCGAGGTCGGTGCCGGTACCTTCCATACCGCGACCACGCTGCGCTCGCTCGGTCCCGCCGAGTGGCGCACCTGCTATGCGCAGCCCTGCCGCCGTCCCGCCGACGGCCGCTACGGCGAGAACCCCAACCGCATGCAGCACTACTATCAGTTCCAGGTGCTCATCAAGCCCTCGCCGGTCAACGCCCAGGAGCTCTACCTGGGTTCGCTGGCCGCCATTGGCCTGGACCCCAACGACCATGACGTCCGCTTTGTCGAGGACGACTGGGAGAGCCCGACGCTCGGTGCCTGGGGCCTTGGCTGGGAGGTCTGGCTCAACGGCATGGAGGTCACGCAGTTTACGTACTTCCAGCAGGTGGGCGGCATCGAGGTCGACCCCGTGCCCGTCGAGATCACCTATGGCCTGGAGCGTATCGCCATGTACGCCCAGGGCGTCAACTCGGTTTACGACTTGGTGTGGAGCTACCTGCCCGACGGCACGCCCATGACCTACGGCGACGTGTTCCTGGAGAACGAGCGCGAGTTCAGTGCCTACAACTTTGAGGTCGCCAACGTCGAGATGATGCGTCAGAAGTTCGACGACTATGAGGCCGAGTGCCACTCCTGCCTGGAGCGCAAGCTACCGCTGCCGGCGTACGACTGCGTCATGAAGTGCAGCCATGCCTTCAACCTGCTTGATGCCCGCGGTGCGCTGTCCGCAGTCGAGCGCGCCAACTACATCCTGCGCGTCCGCGCCGTCGCCAAGGCGTGCTGCGAGGCCTATATGGCCGAGGTCGCCGGAGTCAACGAGAATGCCGACCAGGAAGGCGAGGTGGCGTAAGCCATGGCAGACGCTAAGGATTTCCTGTTTGAGATTGGTACGGAGGAAATGCCCTCCGCACCGTTGAACAATGCCGTCAAGCAGCTTGGCACCATGATCGCCAAGGGTCTCGACGAGGCCGGTCTGGCCCACGGCGAGGTCCGTGTGATCTCGAGCCCGCGTCGCCTGGCTGCGCTCGTTGCCGACGTCGCCACCGCGACTGATGAGGTCCACGAGGTCAAGCGCGGCCCCGCGGCCAACATCGCCTTCGACGCTGACGGTAACGCCACCAAGGCCGCCCAGGGCTTCGCCCGCAAGTGCGGTGTGGCTGCCGAGGACCTGGTCCGTCGCGAGGACACCGACGGTCGCGAGTATGTGTTCGCCGAGAAGAACATTCCCTCCGCGCCGGCTACCCCCATCCTGACGGCCCTGTGCGAGAAGACCATCGCCGGCCTGCAGTGGCCCAACTACCGCTCCCAGCGCTGGGGCCACGAGCACGCGACGTTCGTGCGTCCGGTCCGTTGGATCTGCTGCCTTCTGGGCGAGGACGTCGTGCCCGTGTCGTTTGCCGACGTGACGAGCGGCAACACCACGCGCGGCCATCGCGTCCTGGGCCCCGGTGACCATGTGGTCGCCAGCCCCAACGTCTACGAGCAGGTGCTCGAGGACGCCGGCGTGCTTTCTGCCGAGCGCCGTCGTGAGGCCATCCTTGCCGGTATTGCCGAGGTCGAGGCTGCGCGCCCCGGCTGCCACGTCGATACGCCCAAGAAGGTCTTTGAGGAAGTTATCAACCTCTGCGAGTGGCCGACGGTGCTCGTCGGTACCTTCGATGAGGAGTTCCTCAAGGTCCCGCACGAGATCATCTGCGAGTCTATGCTCACCAACCAGCGCTACTTCCCGATTTATGACGGCGAGGGCAAGCTGACGCGTGAGTTCGTAATCGTCTCCAACAGCAAGCCCGAGAATGCCGAGCGCGTGATCGACGGCAATGAGCGTGTCGTGCGCGCCCGCCTGGACGACGCCAAGTTCTTCTACGAGGAGGATCTGAAGATCTCCCTCGATGAGTTCCGTGAGCGCTTGGCCAAGGTCGCCTTCCAGGAGAAGCTCGGCAGCGTGCTCTCTAAGTCCGAGCGTATTGAGCAGCTCGCGCTCGCTATTGCCCGCGAGGCTCACCTGGGTGCCCACCTGGCCGCCGATGCCGGCCGCGCCGCTCACCTGTGCAAGGCCGACCTGGTGTCCAACGCCGTCGTCGAGTTCACGAGCCAGCAGGGTGTGATGGGCGGTTACTACGCCATGGCGATGGGGGAGAACGAAGAGGTCGCTCATGCTATCCGCGATCACTATCGTCCCCGCTTTGCCGGCGACGAGCTGCCCGAGGGCACCGCTGGCTGCATCGTGGCCTGCGCCGACAAGCTCGATACCATTGCCGGTATTTTTGCCATCGGCGAGCCCCCGACTGGCTCTTCCGACCCGTACGCGCTGCGTCGCGCCGCCATCGGCATCATCAACATCCTGCGCGACCGTCTGCCGATTGACCCCACGTCGCTCATCGACTTTGCGCTCGAGCTCTATAGCGAGCAGGGCATTGAGTTTGACGCCGCCGAGGTTGCCCAGCAGGTCCGCGACTTCTTCCACGGTCGTCTGGTGAGCATGGCCCGTGACGAGAAGATCCCGGCCGATACCGTCGCCGCCGTATCCGCGGTGCACATCATTGCCCCGTCGGTCTTCTTCGCCCGCTGCGCCGCCCTCGACGAGGCCCGCAAGAACGACGCCGAGACCTTCGACAACCTGGCGACTGCCTACGCCCGCGCCGCGCATATCTCCAAGCCCGAGCTGGGTGCGGAGTACGACCGCAGCCTGATGGGCGAGGTCGAGCTTGCGCTTGCCGACGCCTCCGAGGCCGCTCAGAACGCCGTCGATGCCGCCCTTGCTGCCGAGGATTATCCTGCTGCGTTTGCCGCTCTGGCCGCCCTGCGTGCCCCCATCGACCGTTTCTTTGACGAGGTTATGGTCATGGACAAGGACGAGCAGCTTCGCGATAATCGCCTTAAGCTGCTCAACCGCTTCGAGGCCGTATTCTCCGGCATCGCCAACATTGGTGAGCTTGCCCGCAAAAAGTAAGCTAGCCTGCGCATAAGCGCAAAAGGAGCCCCGCATGGATTGCCCGGTCACCGCTCGTCCCACCGTTATCGTTATCTCCGACTCGCTCGGTGATACCGCTTGTGAGGTGGTGCTTGCGGCGTCCGGGCAATTTGATGAAGGGGCTTTTCGTGTTTTACGTCTGCCTAAGGTGACTTCGGTGGAGCAGGTCAAGTCGTTTGTGGGCCCGCGAGTCGATGCCGACCATCGCGATATCGCCGTGTTCCATACCATTGTCGACCCTGCGCTTCGTGCTCACGTGCTCGACTACTTGGGCATGCTGCACATTCGCTCGGTCGACCTGATCGGCCCGACGCTTGCGGTGCTGTCGTCGCTTATTGGCGTGCCGCCAAAAGGAGTGGCGGGTGTGATCCATAAGACAGATGACAGGTATTTCCACCGCATCGAGGCCATGGAATATTTTGTCGAGCACGATGACGGGCGTGGCTGCGACGATCTGTCGGGTGCCGATATCGTGCTGCTGGGCGTGTCGCGCACATCCAAGACGCCGCTTTCGATGTATTTGGCCTATCAGGGCTACAAGGTCGCCAACGTTCCGTTGGCGCACGGTATGGAGCCGCCCAAGTCGATTTACGAGGTCGATCCGATGCGTCTGTTCGGTCTGATTTCGACCGTCGATGTGATTTCTGAGATTCGCGATAGCCGCCTGGGCGACGACTATGCCCGTGCCGTTGCCGGCTCCTATGCCGAGCCCGAGAGTGTGCGCAGTGAGCTCGAGGAGGCTCGTGCCCTCATGAAACGTCTGGGTTGTTTTGTGGTGCGCACCGACGGCAAGGCGATTGAGGAGAGTGCCTCCGAGATCATCGCTCACCTCCAAGAGATTCAAGAGGCAAGAGCCCGCCGTGCCGCCCTCCGCGCTCAAAAGCAGTAGTCCTTTCTGGGATGATTTTTCTGGGACGGGGATTAAAAAATCATCGGAGTGGCTAAATAGCCTGAATTGATAAAGCGATTTAGCAAAAACAACGCATCTGACCTGCTAGTTCCTTTTGTGGTATCTTCATAAGGTAACCACCTTTACCTACCGTTTACCGCAGGTTTTAGCACGTTTACCAAACCGCGCATCCTCTGCTCAAGCCCGTTCAAATCCCGCCGTATAGTTCCCTCACGGCCCGCATCCGGCGGGTCGATTCGTTACCACGGTCGTGCGCGAGAGTGCATGGAAGGGGAAGTATCGTGAGCGATTGCAAGAAGGTTTACCGTTTTGGAACCGATGCCCAGGGCACTTGTGTCACCGAGGGCGACAAGTCCATGAACTTCGTGCTTGGCGGCAAAGGCGCGAACCTTGCCGAGATGAGCCGTATCGGCCTGCCGGTTCCCGGTGGCTTTACCATTACCTGCCAGACCTGCGTTGAGTACTCTGGCGCCGGCAACGTGTGGCCGGAGGGCGCACTCGATGAGATCGTTGCCGCCGAGGCCGACCTCGAGGCCCGTTGCGGCAAGAAGCTCGGCGATGCCTCCGATCCGCTGCTCGTCTCGGTGCGCTCGGGCGCTCCGTTCTCCATGCCCGGCATGATGGACACAGTCCTCAACCTGGGCCTCAACGACGATTCGGTCCAGGGCCTTATCGTCCAGACGCAGAACCCGCGCTTTGCCTGGGACAGCTATCGTCGCTTTATCCAGATGTTCTCCAACGTCGTCATGGGTGTTGACGCCGACCTGTTCGAGAACGCCCTGACCCAGGCCCGCCTGGTCGCCGGCGTTCGCGTCGACTCCGAGCTTTCGGCCGAGGACCTGCAGGAGCTCGTCGAGACGTTCAAGGGCATTTTTTCCGACAACGTCGAGGCCGCCCTGTACCCCGAGCTCGAGGTCGCGGACGGCAAGCCCGTCTTCCCGCACGATCCGGAGCTCCAGCTGCGCCTTGCTATCCAGGCCGTCTTTGGTAGCTGGATGAACGAGCGCGCCTGCATCTACCGCAGGCAGCACGGCATTTCCGACGACCTTGGCACCGCCGTCAACGTCCAGGCTATGGCCTTTGGCAATAAGGGCGAGACCTCGGCGACCGGCGTCGCCTTTACGCGCAACCCGGCCGACGGCACCAAGGAGTTCTACGGTGACTTTTTGGTTAACGCCCAGGGCGAGGATGTTGTCGCCGGCATCCGCAACACCGAGCCCATCGCTGACCTCAAGACCACTCCGGGCCTCGAGTCCGCAGGTGAGGAGCTTGAGCGCGTCTTCCTGACGCTTGAGGATCACTACCGCGACATGTGCGATATCGAGTTCACCATCGAACAGGGCAAGCTCTGGATGCTCCAGACTCGCGTTGGCAAGCGTACCGCAACCGCCGCCCTGCGCATCGCTATCGAGATGGTCGAGGAAGGCCTCATCACCCGTGAGGAGGCCGTGAGCCGCATTGACCCCGCGCAGCTCGACCAGCTCCTGCACCCGCAGTTCGACTCTTCCAAGAAGTACGAGGCGCTCGCATGCGGCCTTAACGCCAGTCCCGGCGCCGCCGTGGGCGAGGTTGTGTTCTCGAGCGATGACGCCGTCGCGCGTTCTGCCGAGGGCCATAAGGTCATTCTGGTCCGCTGGGAGACCAACCCCGACGACCTGAAGGGTATGGTCGCCGCCGAGGGTATCTTGACGAGCCACGGTGGTAAGACGAGCCATGCCGCCGTTATCGCCCGTGGCATGGGTACCCCCTGCGTCTGCGGTGTCGAGCGTTTCCATATCGACGCGGCCGAGAAGGTCGTGCGTATCGAGGGCAGCGATCGCGTGCTGCACGAGGGCGACATCATCTCCATCGACGGAACCCAAGGCATTGTCGTTGATGGCGCTGTCGATTTGGTTTCCGCTGAGCTCACCGGCGACCTGGACACCATTCTGTCTTGGGCCGATGAGATCCGCCTGGACGAGACTGACGGCCACGCCAACCACGTGCGCGTCAACGCCGACAACCCCGAGGATGCCGAGCTCGCGCTCGAGTTTGGCGCCGAGGCCATCGGCCTGTGCCGCACCGAGCACATGTTCCTGGGCGATCGCAAGAACATCATCCAGAGCTTTATCCTTTCTGACGATGAGGCCGTGAAGCAGCAGGCCCTGGCCGATCTGCTCAAGGTTCAGACCGAGGACTTCTTGGTGATGTTCAAGACCATGTCCGGTCGCGATGTGGTCGTTCGCCTGCTCGATCCGCCGCTTCATGAGTTCCTGGATGATCCTCGCGAGCTTGAGGTCGCCATCACCAAGAAGGAGGCCGCCGGCGCCAGCGAGGAAGAGCTCGCCGCCCTGCGTGCCCGCCTGCGTCGTATCGACGGCATGGTCGAGTCCAACCCGATGCTCGGCCTGCGCGGCGTACGCCTGTCCGTCGTCTTCGGTGACCTGCCGCTCATGCAGGTTCGTGCCGTGGCAACGGCTGCCGCCCGCCTTATCAAGGAAGGCGTCGACCCGCGTCCCGAGATTATGGTCCCGCTCGTTTCCATTACGGCCGAGCACGTTCAGACTCGCGAGGTCATCGAGCGCGTGATTGCCGAGGTTTCCTCCGAGGAAGGTGTCGAGCTCAACATTCCCGTGGGCACGATGCTCGAGCTGCCGCGCGCCTGCATGGTCGCTGACGAGATCGCCCATCACGCAGACTTCTTCTGCTTTGGCACCAACGACCTTACGCAGACGACTTTTGGTTTCTCGCGTGACGACGCCGAGGCCAAGTTCATCCCGCTGTACATGCATAAGAAGATCTTGAAGGACAACCCCTTCGAGACCATCGACTCGGCGGTGCTGGAGCTCGTGCGCATGGCCGTCGAGAAGGGCCGCGCTACCAACCCCGGCATGCACTTTGGCGTGTGCGGTGAGCACGGCGGCGACCCTAAGTCCATCAAGGGCCTGTTCAACGTTGCCGATGTGGACTATGTGTCCTGCTCGCCTTACCGCGTGCCCCTGGCGCGCCTGGCTGCCGCTCAGGCCAAGCTCGAGGCCAAGCGTTCCGCTTAACTGACTCGCGTTCCATTTGCGCCTTTTATGCCCCCCTTCGCGCCGTCGCGCCCCCTGTGGACGCGGCGGCGTTTTACGTTGGTTCAATACATTGGCAACTGACGGGAGGACTGCGATGAAAAACCTGACCAGGTATTTGCAACGAGCGCGTCGGGGAGCGCAGATGACCCTGTGCTGGGTGGTCGTTGCGGTCACGGCGCTTTGCGGGATGCCGACAGCCGGTTTTGCCCTTCAGGATGAATCACGCGACGAGCTCTATGGCGACGTGGTCAACCCGCTCACCATTACGGTCAACGATCGCGACTGCACGTTTGTAGATATCGATGACGGCAAGCTCGAGGGCCGTACCTCGATGTACGACAACGTCTCGTTCTACACGGCCGCCGTCAAAAAGGTGCTGCCTAACTGGGCATCGCTTGCCTATAACATCCTTGGCTATGGCGGAGGCGACGACTCCAAGGACTTTTTGTACTGGGACCACGCCGGCAAGGGCTTTGAGAAGGACTTCGGTAAGGGTCACTACATCTATCTGTATGATGCGCTTTCGGGCGGCAACGGTGAACATTCCGACGGCGCCGACAAGTCCATTCAAAGTGGCCTGACGTCGGCGAAAGGTCTGAACGCGGTCTATGAGCGCCTGACCGAAGATATCGCCGACTGCATCGGCCACAAGCTGACCGGCGAGGATTTTCGTAAATACGTGCCACTCGACGGCCTGTCGCAAGACACGAGCGAGCAAGACGTGATCTATGCCACCATCGCGTGCGTGGATAAGCTCGGCGGCACCTATCAGTACGATTTCAATGGCTTTGGCATCGCGTTCTATAACTTTAGAGTTCAGCAGCTCAACAGCGTGAACAAGCTCAACTGTGCGCCCGAGGACGCGCCGGGCTATTCCTTTGTCGATTCTAAGACCGAGCAGGAGCTCGTAACCTCGGCACTTAACGTCGGCTATGAGGACGCCTCGCAGAGTATCACGCTCGCCCGCGGTACCGAGGAGACGGTCGGCACGACCACTTCTGAATCCGCATCGTATTCCAAAGGCGGCTCGTGGGGCGCATCGGTTAGCCTCAAGGAGTCGCTTGGCGTGCCCGGAACGGTGAGCGAGGAGATCGAGACCTCGTTTTCGGCCGAAACCACGATGTCCCAGTTGTGGGAGGCGAGCAAGACCGAGGAAAAGTCGATCACCACGACGGACAATCAATCGGTCACCGTCAATATGACGATCCCGGCGCACACGCAGGTCAATAGCAAGCAGACGAGTTCTACCACAACGCTTTCCGAGGACTATGACCAGCCGGTGGGCGTGACGTTCGACGTGATTATCTTTAACATGAACGGCGAGTGCTACGACGACAACGCCGCCGTGCAGGAGTTCCATACCGCCGGTTATGACCAGCGCTCGTTCTACACCACCTTTGGCGATCAGTCGACCGACGCCGTGCAGAACCTGTTCCTGCGCTCAATCGCCCATCGTGGCGACGACGGCTACGATACCACCGCCGGAAACGTCACGAGCTGGTCGTATCGCACCAACAACCACATGGTGCGCGCCATCGATTGGAATTCGGTCCTGGCCGATCGCGAGGTGCCTTCGCGCAACGGTGGCGCCCCGCGCACGTGCAACGTGCTCGATGACATGGCCGCGACCTACCCCATGTCCATTACGGGTTCCAATCTGTCGTTTGAGTCGGTGACGGTCGATACGCAGTTGGGTACGCCGCAGCCTATTAAGCCCATCTCCAAGATTCTCGTGTCGCTGCAGACCGATAAGACCCGAAGGCTTACGGTTGGAGACGAAGACCCCATCTCTTCCTATCGCGTGCGTGCAAGGGACGAGGACGATGTTGACTACTACGGCTTTGTGAAGTCGTCGGGCGACTGGCGCGTGGTCGATAAAAAGGGCAAGGATTGCAAGTCCGACGTCATCGAGATCCAGACCGACCCTGTCACCCACGAGCAAGTCGTGGTGGGTAAAAAGGCCGGCACCGCCTACGTAAAGTACTTTATCCCCGAGGATACCTATGTGGACGTGAACGGGCATGTCTCGACCAATGACGAGATCGACGCCGCGGCCTATAAATATAAGGTAAGTGATGTGGCGCCCGAGCCATTTAACGGCAGCATCAAACTCGAGGGCTCGGCACAGACCGTCGTCGGCGTCGAGGAAAATCTCAACGGTATCGAAGGCCTGACGGCTACGGTCTATGACACGACGGGCAAGGAAGTCGATAGAGTCTGCAGCTGGGAGGCCCAGGAGCTCGAGAGCAAGGGCATTTCGGTCGCGACAGACGGCGCGATGACCATCTCGCAACCGGGCACCTTCCATGTTCGCGCCTTTATTGACGGCGTGTATTCCGATTGGGCCGAGGTCATCGCCGCACCCGCACCGGTCGACCCGATGACGACCGTGGTCGAGACACCGGTGAGCGTTACGTCCGTTTCTTCGGGGGATTCCTCGGCAACGACGGATAGCACGGCTCCTGCCCAGGGAGAGCAGGCCGCTTCCGAAGCGAACGCGGCCGAGTCTGCTCCGGCGAGCGACGATGCCACTGCATTGACTGATGGCACCGCGCCTGCTGCCGCGAAGGATGCCTCGCCGATTCCTACGGGCCTCGTTACCGTTTTGACCGATATCTGCCGCTACGGCATCGATCACGGCCTCATCAGCACATCAAACAAGGAAGAGATGACCAAGCAGGACTTCGACATCTTGGGCATCCTGTACTTGATGGCGGACGGCCAGGACCTGGTGCCCCAAGACGCCGAGGACGCGATGAACGATTGGGCCCATGACAACTATAATGACGAAGAGCTTGCCACCTGGAAGCAGCATGCGCTTTCGGTGCTGCTCGAATACGGCTATATCGCGCCCGGAACGACTGTGACGACGCCGACGACTGATGCTGCGGACGGCGCATAAGTGCAGAAAGAGTGCGTGTTTTTGTCTTTTTGCGCACGGGCAAAATAGTTCTTGCAGCCAAGGTCGTGGCGTGTATACTCGAATACGTTTGTTCAACTACGTGCCGGCCAAGGTGGTACGGCACCTCTAGAAGAGTAAGGAATTGCACATGGATTACATCCGCGCAATCGAGCGTCAGCAGATCCGCGAGGACATCCCGCAGGTCCGCGTTGCCGACAACGTCAAGGTTCACTACCGCATTAAGGAAGGCGACCGCGAGCGCATCCAGGTTTTCCAGGGTGACGTCATCCGCATGGCCGGCGCCGGTGCCCGTGAGACCTTCACCGTCCGCAAGATTTCCTTCGGTGTCGGTGTTGAGCGTACCTTCCCGCTTCACAGCCCCAAGATCGCCAAGCTCGAGGTCGTCCGTCATGGTCGCGTCCGTCGCGCCAAGCTGTACTACCTCCGCGACAAGGTGGGCAAGGCTGCTCGCATCCCCGAGAAGCGCTAAGAAGATCGCAGCGTCTGTCCACTCGTTTGGACAAAAGGGTCACCTTCGGGTGGCCCTTCTTTTTATCTGATTTGCATGCAAGGAGGCCCCGATATGGCCAACATGACGAGCTCGGTTTCGGCATCGCAGGTTGCCGGCGAACTGGCGAGCGCCACGTTTGAGGAGATCCCCGCCCTCGTGGAGCATTATCGCGAGGATCCGCGCCAGCAGGTGATCAAGGCTTGCGAGCGCGCCCTTAAGCGCCATGCCAAGGAACTTGCCGAGCGCGAGCGCGTCAACGGTATGTACGAGCTGATGCACGAGCTCGGTGGGGATGGCGTGGTCGTGGGTGTCGACGAGGTGGGTCGCGGCTCGGTGGCCGGTCCTTTGACGGTGTGCGCCGTGTGCCTTCCCATGGAGCCGCGCGTCTGGGGCATCAACGATTCCAAAAAGCTCACGCCGGCGCGCCGCGAGCTGCTCTCGGTGAAGATTGCCGAGGTCGCGACGGCGATTGGTTTTTGCCATATCGCGCCTGCGGATATCGATGATATGGGCATGGCCCGCGCCATCCGCGCTGCCGTTGCGGGCGCCGTGGCCGATACGGGGCTCGAGCCCGATTGCGTGCTTATGGACGGCAACCCCTTGGGTGCCGTTCCCAACGAGCGCGACGTGGTGAAGGGCGATGCCAAAATCGCCTGTATCGCCGCGGCGTCCATCATGGCCAAGGTCACGCGTGACGAGATGATGGTCGAGTACGACGCCGAGTACCCCGAGTATCATTTGGCCGAGTCGAAGGGCTACGCAAGTCCCGAGCACATCGAGGCGATTCGCAAACATGGACTTTGTCCGCTGCATCGTGTGAGCTTTTGCGGAAACTTTCTGCAGACTGAGCGCCTTTTCTAGGCCAATTGTGGAGACAGGGACCTCTGGCGTTTTATAAACCTGCTGGTAGCGGGCCGTGTGCAACGTGATAGTTGCGTACGGCCCGTTTTTTGTCGGTATTTGGTCAGCTTTTGGTTTGTTTCCGGTACTTACCCGCATGAAAGGCGCCCTCATCATCGGGGCAATGCAGTGTGCGGGAAAGGAGACCCCATGTGTGCCGCAAGCAAAAAGAGCAAGACGCAGCAACTCAAGGAGCGCTGGGAAGACGGCGAGCTCGACTGCGGGGCGATTACGCCCGAGTTTATCAAGGGGCTCAGTCCCCGCGAGCTCGGCATGCTGGGCGAGCTGATCACCATCGATTACTTTAACGAGCGTGGATACACCTTGTTGGAGCAGGGCTATCGTTGCATTGAGGGCGAAGCCGATCTGGTGCTGCTCGATGAGCTCGATGATGTCGTGGTGATGGCCGAGGTCAAGACGAGACGCGTCGCCCTGGATTGCACCACGCGGGTCTTTCCCGAGGAGGCCGTGGACGCCCAAAAGCAGCGTCGGTATCGCCGTATCGCAAGTTGCTATCTCATGGAGCACTATCCGCTCAGGTCGATTCGCTTCGATGCCGTGGGCGTCACCATCCGCGGCGGGCATATCGCCGAGATTGAGCACCAGTACAATGCGTTCGATTGGCAGGTATCGTGATGGCGTTCGAGACGTTTGCCGTACACGCGGCCTGTATCCGCGGCGTCGAGGCAATTCCCGTCACCGTCGAGGTCTCGCTTGCCGGTGGCGTTCCGGGCATCCAGATGCTCGGCATTCCGAGTATGGAGGTGATGGAGTCGCGCGGGCGTATCCGGTGCGCTATGCGCTCGGCAGGCTTCGAGATTCCGCGCTCTGGCATTACCGTCAACCTGGCACCCGGCGATATCCGTAAAACTGGCAGCGGTTTTGACCTGCCGATTGCCGTCGCGGTTCTGGCGGCCGATGGGCAGATTCCCCGTGACAACCTCGATCGCTGCCTTATCGCAGGTGAGCTTGGTCTGGATGGCACCGTGCTGCCCGTCAAAGGCGAGGTGGCGTTTCAGCTGTTGGCGCGCGATATGGGGCTTTCCTTTATCGCCGGCAGGTCCGATCAGCATGTCCCGCTTGCGGGCGTTGACTGCGGGTTCATCGACCATCTATCTCAGCTTGCCCACGGCATGGGGGATGCCGCACGGCATTATCTGGATTCTGAAGTGCTCGAGACGACCTTTGAGCCCGAGCTTGATTATGCCGACGTTCTGGGGCAGGAGGTCGCCAAACGTGGCATGGCGCTTGCGGCCGCCGGCGAGCTCGGCCTGCTCATGATCGGCTCGCCCGGTTCGGGCAAGACCATGCTTGCGCGGCGCATGACGGGCATTTTGCCCGAGCTTTCTCTCGAGGACCAGCAAGAGGCACTGTGCATCCATTCGGTCTTGGGCGAAAACATCGATGGCCTTCTGGCGGGGCATCGGCCCTTCCGCAGCCCGCATCACAGCATTTCGACCGCGGGACTCATCGGCGGCGGGCGTCCGGTGCATCCGGGCGAAATTAGCCTTGCTCATGGCGGCGTGCTCTTTTTGGACGAGCTTGCCGAGTTTCCCACCGGCGTGTTGCAGACGCTGCGCCAGCCCATCGAGCGTGGGTACGTGAGGATCGTGCGTGTTGACGGGGCCTTTACGTTCCCGTCGCGCTTTCAGCTGCTAGCCGCGAGTAATCCCTGCCCCTGCGGGTTTTTGGGCGATCGCGAAGTACCGTGTCGCTGTTCCGCGTCGATGGTCGAGCGCTATCGGGGCAAGTTGCGCGGTCCTTTGGCTGATCGTATCGACATGATGATCGATGTGACCCGCCCCGATCCTCAGGTGATCATTGAGGGCGCGGAGGGTATGTCATCGGCCGAGCTGCGCGATTACGTCGTGCGTGGGCGCGCCTTTCGCGCCTGGCGTGAATCCCGTATGGACGATGCGGACTCCGAGGCTGAGGAAGATGAGTCGCGGTCCATTGACGGCGTCGTCTCGACCTTTGGGCTTGATGAGGCCGCCGAGAAATGCGTGCTTGGCTTGTCGAAGCGCACACATCTCACGGGTCGCGGCATCGTGCGCCTGGTACGCATCGCGCGCACGATCGCCGATGTTGCCGAAAGCGAACGGGTGTCGCAGGATCACGTGCTCGAGGCGGCGATGTACCAGGGAAGGAGGGACCAATGATGGCCGAGGGGGCCTTCGAGCTGCATCCAGGTGATGCGTTGTATCCCGAGACCGTTTTGGAGCTTTCTGATGTACCCCAGACGCTCTATGTGCGCGGCAACGCGGAGGTGCTTTCGACGCCTGCGCTATCCATCATCGGTGCACGTAAGGCATCGCCGTACGGTCTCGCTGTGGCAGAGCTTGCGGCCAAGGTGGCGGTTGAGGCGGGAGTGACGGTGGTCTCGGGCGGCGCGGTCGGCTGCGACCAGGCGTCGGGTTGGGCTGCGGTCAACGCCGGGGGCAAGCACGTCGTGGTACTGGGGACCGGCGCCGATGTTGTCTATCCTCGCTCGAGCGCCGGCCTCATCACGCGCACACTCGATACGGGCGGCGCGGTCGTTTCGATTTCGCCGTGGGGTATGGGACCGCGTAAGTTCGCCTTTCCGCGGCGCAATCGCGTTATCGCCGCTTTGTCCCAAGCACTCTTTGTTTCCGAGGCTGGCATGCCCTCGGGTACGTTCTCCACGGCGGAGGCTGCTATGGACTTGGGTCGAGAGCTCCTTGCAGTGCCGGGCTCCATCCTTTCGCCCGAGTCGCGCGGGACCAACTACCTCATCGCTAACGGCGCCTGCTGCATCATCGACGAGGAATCAATCGAGATGGCCATTTCGCGCATCTACGGCACGCTGCGCTACTCGCGTCCCGATTCACCCGGTATTGCCGATCTCGACCCCACGCAGCAGGCCGTGATGCACGCGCTTATCGCCTCGCCGCTCAAGGTCGATGACATTGCCGCGCTCGTCTCGCTTGATGCTGTCGGCGTGCTCAAGCTCTTGGGCTCGCTCGAGCTTGAGGGCCTTATCGAACGCATGATGGATGGAAGGTATGCGCCCTCAAAGTTTGCGCTTCACGCCCAGACACCCTTCGGTCACAATGGAAAGCGTGTCAATTAGAAAGGTGTTTGCAGATGCAGTTCGATCAGGTGACGGTTATCGGTGGCGGTCTGGCGGGTTCGGAATGTGCGATCCAGCTGGCAGATCGCGGGTTTGCCGTAAAGCTGTGCGAGATGCGCCCCCAGGTGAGCTCTCCGGCCCACCATACCGATCACTTGGCCGAGCTCGTCTGCTCAAATTCGTTTAAGTCAACCCGTCCGGATTCTGCTGCCGGCCTGCTAAAGGCCGAGCTCGAGCGCATGGGTTCGGTGCTGCTCGATTGCGCCCATCGTGCGGCCGTTCCCGCTGGCGGTGCCCTGGCGGTCGACCGCGTTACGTTTTCCGAGCTTGTTGAGGCCGAGGTTGCCGCTCGACCCAGTATTGAGGTCGTGCACGGCGAGGTCACGCAGATTCCCGAGGGCCACGTGGTCATTGCCGCGGGCCCGCTGTGTTCGCCGGCATTGAGCGAAGAGGTCATGAAGCTCGTCGGTGGCGACGCCTTGGCGTTCTTTGACGCTGCCGCGCCAATCGTCGATGCCTCCACGCTCGATATGGACGTGCTGTTCTCGCAGTCGCGCTACGAGGAGCAGGGGAGCGGCGACTATCTCAACGCTCCGCTCAACAAGGAGGAGTACGAGGCCTTTATCGAGGCACTCACCACCGCCGACCGCGTGGTGCTCAAGGACTTTGAGGGCGGCGACCTCTTCCAGGCCTGTCAGCCCGCCGAGGAGGTCGCCCGTACCGGCAAGGACGCTATCCGCTTTGGCGCCATGAAGCCCGTCGGCCTCACCGACCCGCGAACCGGTCGTCGTCCCTGGGCGGCGATTCAGCTGCGTGCCGAGAACAAGGAAAAGACCGCCTATAACCTTGTGGGCTTCCAGACTAATCTGACCTTTGGCGAGCAAAAGCGCGTCTTTCATATGGTTCCCGGTTTGGAGAATGCCGAGTTCTTCCGTTATGGCGTCATGCACCGCAATACCTTTGTCGACGCGCCGCACGTTCTTGACGGCACCTTTGCCGTGCCTGGCACGGGTGTGCGCCTCGCCGGTCAGATCACCGGCACCGAGGGGTACATGGAGGCGGTGGCGACCGGTCTGCTTGCTGCGCTTAACACCTATGCCGAGGCTATCGGTGCGGCTTCTGTGGAGCTTTCTCGTGTGGGCGCCCTGGGTGCGCTCGTGGGCTATGCGACCGATCCGGCAACCGTGGGCTACCAGCCCATGCATGTCAATTTTGGCCTGGTGCCGCCGCTCGAGGACGGCAAGCGCCGCAGTAAGCGCGACCGCTACCAGGCTTATGCGGATCGCGCCCTCGAGGCCCTCGATGCCTACTTGGCCACGCGCTCCGACTTGTTTGGAGGCGACCGGTCATAGCCTTTGACCTGTACGATTCCGTCGACTCGTTTATCGCCTACATCGCACGTGTCGAGGGGCTCTCTCCCAATACGGTGACTGCCTATGGATCGCGGTTGGAGCGCTTTGCCGCCTGGTGCGAGCGTACGGGTATCGATGCGCGTATGGCCGACGTGCGTACCGTCCGCGCGTATTTGGCCGAGCTTTCGCGCGAGCAGGTGGCGCCTCGCACCCTTGCGGCGCATCTGTCGGCTATACGATCTCTCTATCGATGGATGGCTGCCGAGGGAATCGTGGAGGGTGATGCGGTCTCGGCGATTTCCTCGCCCAAGCTGCCGCGCGACCTGCCCGGGGTGCTGACGACCCAGCAGGTCGAGGCGCTCCTCAAAGCCCCCGACACCTCAACACCCGCGGGACTGCGCGATGCGGCGATGCTTGAGCTTCTTTATGCATCCGGCGCGCGCATCTCAGAGCTTGCGGCGCTCAATGCGGAATCCATCTCATGGTCCGAGCGCACGCTGCGGCTATGGGGCAAGGGGAGCAAGGAACGTATCGTTCCTCTGTATCGTCGCGCACTCGAGGCGACACGCACCTATGTCGAGGAGGGGAGACCGGCGCTGCTCACGCAGGCAAAGCGCCGCGAAGCCGCAGCCGGCCTGCATCCGCTGTTTATTTCTGCTCGCGGCAATCGCATGAGTGCCGCTATGCTCAGACGACGGTTCCATATGCTGGCGACGCTCGCCGGCATCCCTGCCGACATTGCCCCGCATGCGATGCGCCACACCTTTGCGACCGATCTGCTTGAGGGTGGCGCGGACCTGCGCTCGGTTCAAGAGCTGCTGGGTCACGCGAGCCTGTCCACGACGCAGATCTACACGCATCTCACGCCCGACCGGCTTAAGCGCGCCGTGACCCAAGCCCATCCCCGGGGCGAGTAAGCTGGGTGGCTCACGTTGTGCTTAGGTGTGTGGTTTTGATTGCGGGTTGGCAGGAAGAGGTAATCCTGCTATCATTCATCGGGTTGCTTCACGGCAACAGGTTTTTATCACGCACGCGCGGCTACTTCATACCGTGGTGCCCGGGCTTTGGTAACACATGTCCGGGTTGGTTTTGGAGGATGACCCCGCGCGGAGGCAAACCACAGGAGGTTTAACATGGCTACCAAGATTAATATCCGCACCCTGCTCGAGGCCGGCTGCCACTTCGGTCACCAGACCCGTCGCTGGAACCCCAAGATGAAGCCGTTCATCTTCGGTGAGCGCAACGGCATCTACATCCTCGACCTCAAGCAGACCATCCTCGACGCCGACCAGGCCTACACCTTCGTCAAGAACGTCGCCAAGGGCGGCAACGTGCTGTTCGTCGGCACCAAGAAGCAGGCTCAGGAGGCCGTCAAGAACGCCGCTGAGCGCGCCAACATGCCTTATATCAACCAGCGTTGGCTCGGCGGCATGCTGACCAACTTCGTTACCATTCGCTCCCGCATCAACCGCATGGAGGAGCTCGAGGCTATGGTCGAGGACGGCCGCATGGCAGTTCTCCCCAAGAAGGAGCAGGCTGTGCTCGGCAAGGAGCTCACCAAGCTCCAGACCAACCTCGGTGGCGCCCGCGACATGAAGGGTCTGCCCCAGGCTCTCTTCGTTATCGACACGAAGCGCGAGGAGAACGCCATCAAGGAGGCCCAGCGCCTGAACATCCCCGTCGTCGCTCTGATCGACACCAACTCCGATCCCGATGAGGTCGAGTACGGCATCCCCTGCAACGATGACGCTATCTCCGCTGTCACCCTTATGTGCGAGCTCATGGCTGACGCCTGCCTCGCTGGCTCCGGCAAGGAGCAGGTCTCCGAGGCCGAGATGGCCGCTGAGCCCAAGGCCGAGTAAATCAGTCTTAGTTAATTCTTTTTCATCTCTTTGAAAGGAACCACAATGGCCCAGATTACCGCCGCTATGGTCAAGCAGCTCCGCGAGATGACCGACTCCCCGATGATGGAGTGCAAGAAGGCTCTCGTCGAGGCTGACGGCGACATGGACGCCGCTGTTGACGTTCTGCGCAAGAACGGCCTCGCCAAGGCTGCCAAGAAGGCTGGCCGCGAGACCAACGAGGGCGCTGTAGCCGCGTTCGTCTCCGAGGATGGCAAGACCGGCGCTCTGCTTGAGCTCTCCTGCGAGACCGACTTCGTTGGCTCCAACGCCAAGTTCACCGGCTTTGCTTCCAAGGTCGCCGAGGTTGTCGCCACCACCGAGCCGGCCGATGTCGATGCTCTGCTCGAGAAGCCGATGGGCGAGGAGACCGTTTCCTCCGAGCTCACCGAGATGATTCACATCATGGGCGAGAACATGAAGATTTCCCGCTTCGCCGCCCGCAAGGCCGAGAACGGCGCTCTCGCTTCTTACATCCACATGGGTGGTAAGATCGGCGTCCTCGTCGAGTTCGCTTTCGAGAAGGCCGAGACCGCTCAGGCTGAGTCCTTCAAGACCTTTGCTCACGACGTTGCCCTTCAGGTTGCCGCCGTCGCCCCGATCTGCGCTACCCGCGATCAGGTTCCGGCCGAGACCGTCGAGCACGAGAAGCAGATCTACATGGCTCAGGCTGCCGAGTCCGGCAAGCCCGAGGCTATCCAGGAGAAGATGGCTGTTGGCCGTCTGGAGAAGTTCTACAAGCAGTCCGTGCTCACCGAGCAGGAGTTCATCAAGGACAGCTCCCTCACCATCAAGAAGTACGCCGAGCAGGTCTCCAAGGAGCTTGGCGATACCATTACCGTCGTTGCCTTTGACCGTCTGGTCCGTGGCGAGTAAATAAGCTCTTGTAGCTGGTAATGAGCAGGCTGTGGGTTTTACTCACAGCCTGCTTTTTCATGGCTCCCCGTTAAGCCTTTGATATTATGTTGTGAGTCTAATTAAAGGAGGATCGCTTTGTCCGACATCCGATATAAACGCGTGCTTCTGAAGCTCTCCGGCGAAGCGCTGATGGGCGATGGCAACTACGGCATCGACCCCAAGGTTACCGATCATCTTGCCAAGCAGGTCAAGGAGCTGCTCGCCGTTGGTCATGAGGTTGGCGTCGTTGTCGGCGGCGGCAACATTTTCCGCGGCATGGCCGGCGCCGCCGGTGGTATGGACCGCGCCCAGGCCGATTACATGGGCATGCTCGCTACCGTTATGAACGCGCTTGCCCTGCAGGATGCCTTTGAGCACAACGATGTTCCCTGCCGCGTGATGAGCGCTATCCAGATGAACGAGATCTGCGAGCCCTATATTCGCCGTCGCGCCATCAACCACCTGTCCAAGGGCAACGTCGTAATATTTGCCGCTGGATCGGGCAATCCGTACTTTACGACTGACACTGCCGCGGCCCTTCGCGCCTGTGAGATCGGTGCCGAGATTCTGATTAAAGCCACCAAGGTTGATGGCATCTACGACAAGGATCCCGTCAAGTGCTCCGACGCCGTCCGCTTTGACAAGATCACCTATCACGAGGTGCTCGTTCGCGGCCTGCAGGTTATGGATTCCACGGCTACGGCTCTTTGCCAGGACAACCGTATGCCCATTTTGGTCCTCAACATCGATGGCGAGGACACCGTCAAGCGCGCGCTCGCGGGTGAGTCCGTCGGCACGCTCGTCTATCAGGAGGATTAAGCATGGCAGAGAACATCACCGTCCACATGGACAAGTCACTCGAGTCCCTCAAGCACAACTTCTCCAAGGTCCGCACTGGTCGCGCTAACGCCAACATCCTGTCCGACATTACCGTCGACTACTACGGTGTTCCTACGCCCGTCACGCAGGTTGCCGCCGTTAAGACCCCCGAGGCCCACATGCTGCTTATCGAGCCGTGGGATAAGGCGCTCATCAATGCCATCGTTAAGGCCATCAGCGCCTCCGACCTGGGCATTACCCCCAACTCCGATGGTACCGTCGTACGTCTGCCGTTCCCGGCTCCCACCGAGGAGCGTCGTCGCGAGCTCGTTAAGGAGTGCCGCGAGTACGCCGAGCAGGCCAAGGTCTCCATCCGCAACATCCGCCGCGACTTTAACAACAAGCTCGAGCGCGATGAGGAGCTCACCGAGGACGACGTCCGTCGCGAGCAGGCCAAGGTCCAGAAGCATACCGACGAGTATGTTGCCAAGGTCGAGGAGCTTCTGAAGGAAAAAGAAGCCGAGGTCATGGAGATCTAAGGTGCAATACGACGAGCATAAACTGGTCGAGTACTTTGCCGACGCCCCTGCGGGCGTCGGTTTTTCCGACCTTGACCTCAATAACATTCCGCACCATATTTCGTGCATCATGGACGGCAACGGCCGTTGGGCCACGGCGCGCGGTCTTGCCCGCACCGAAGGCCACAAGGCCGGCATCGTCTCGCTGCGCGAGATCATTACCGCCTGCGTGCGCCTGGGCGTCGACGTGCTTTCGGCCTATGCGTTTTCGACCGAAAACTGGAATCGCCCGCAGCACGAAGTCAACGTTCTGATGCACCTGTTTGCCAAGACGTTTATCGATGAGCTACCGCTGCTTAAGCGCGAGAACGTTCGCGTTGTCTTTTTGGGCGATATTTCCGCGCTGCCCAAGAAGACCCGCGACGTCTTTGAGCGCGGCCTTGCCGAGTGCGCCGACCATACCGGTATGACGCTAGCGCTGGCCGTCAACTACGGTGCCCGTGCCGAGATCACCCGTGCTGTCCGCCAGATCGCACTTGATGCCGCCGCTGGAAAGATCGATCCTGCCGCTATCGACGATGATATGGTTGCTTCGCACCTGTACACCTCCGGTCTTCCCGATCCGGAGCTTGTGATTCGCACTTCTGGCGAGTTGCGTCTTTCGAACTACCTGTTGTGGCAGGTCGCCTATTCCGAGTTCTATGTCACCGATACCTATTGGCCCGACTTTGATCGTTGGGGCCTTGTTGACGCCATTTTGGCCTACCAGGGTCGCGACCGCAGGTTTGGTGGACTGAGTAAGACCGAGGAGGCTTAATCGTGTCCGAACGTCCAAAGGCATCCGCTCCCCAGGCGCCTACTTCCGCGAGGCCTGCGCGAAAGGCTGCCGCTGCAGGAGCGCCTACAGCGAAGGGCAGCTCCGGTTCGTGGCTGGCTGGCTTTATCACCCGTGCCGCCGCCGGTATCGTCTATGCCGTTGTCTTTATCCTGTGCCTGGTTTTGGGTATTGTTCCCACGGCCATCTTCGTGTCCGTCATGAGCGGTCTGTGCTGCTATGAGTTTTTCCGCATGACGAGGCTCGATGGCAAGGTTGCCAACGAGCGCCTTGGAATCGCTGCCGCCGTGCTCTTTCCGCTCTCGGCACTGGGCGATTCGCTGCTGTTGAACGCCCTGCTGTTCGCTTTGATGCTTGCGGTTGGTATCTGGTATGTCTGGTCTCCGCGCACTCGCATCTCCGACGTTGCCGTGACGCTCATGGGCCCAATCTACACTGGTTTTATGCTGTCGGCTATCGTGCTGCTGCGCGATGCCGTGCCCGGTTTTGCCGGCGCCCTGCTTTCGGTGGGCGTTTGCGCATCCCTTTGGGTCTCCGACTCGTTTGCCTACATCGTGGGCAGCCGCATCGGTAAACATAAGATGGTTCCCAAGATCTCTCCCAAAAAGAGCTGGGAAGGCTTTGTCGGCGGCATTTTGGGCTCTGTCTTGATCTGGCTCATCCTGTGGGCGACGCACTTCTACAAGCTGAGCCTGCCCTATGCACTGCTGTGCGGCGTGGTCGTCTCCATCCTGGGCGTTATCGGCGACCTCATCGAGTCGCGCATCAAGCGCGGTGTGGGCGTTAAAGATTCCGGCAATCTCATCCCGGGCCACGGCGGCATGCTCGACCGCAGCGATTCGCTCATCTTTGGCTGCATTACTGCACAGCTGCTGCTGATGATCGGGGGCGTGCTGTAATGGCTTATCAGACCACCTACGGTCCCGATGGGCGTCTTCGTGTTGCCATTCTGGGCTGTACGGGTTCTATCGGCACTCAGGCGCTCGACGTGTGCCGTCAGCATGCCGATCGATTGCAGGTGACGGCGCTGTCCGTTAATTCCAGCACCTCGGAGCTCGTTGCCGCCGCCCGCGAGTTCTCGGTTCCGGCGGTTGCCGTGGCGGACGCCTCCCATGGCGCTGACGCGGTGCTGCAGGAACTGCCCGAGGGCACGGAGCTCGGCGTTGGCGCGCAGGCCGTGTGTGAGCTCGCATGTCGCGATGATGTCGACTGCGTGCTCGTGGCTATCGTGGGCGCTGCCGGTCTCGAGGCGAGCCATGCTGCTCTGTCCTCGAGCAAGCGTCTTGCCCTGGCCAACAAGGAGTCGCTCGTCGTCGGTGGCGATCTGCTTATGCCGTTGGCGCAGCCGGGCCAGCTTATCCCGGTCGACTCCGAGCATTCCGCCATCTACCAGTGCTATCTGGGCGAAAATCCGCGCGAGGCTCACTGCATTTGGCTTACCTGCTCGGGTGGCCCGTTCTTTGGCCGCACGCGTGATGAGCTCGATCGCGTGACGCGCGCCGATGCCCTGGCGCATCCCACGTGGGCTATGGGTGCCAAGATCACGATTGACTCCGCCACCCTCATGAACAAAGGTCTGGAGCGTATCGAGGCCATGCATCTGTTTGGCTGCGATCTTGATTTCATTAACGTGGTCGTGCAGCGCCAGTCTAAGATTCACTCCATGGTCGAGTTTGCCGACGGATCTGTGATGGCGCATCTCGGCGCCTCCGACATGCGCATTCCCATCCAGTTTGCCTTCTCGTATCCCGAGCGTTGGGATACGCCGGCTCCGCGTATTGATTTCCGTGAGTTGGGGCAGCTTACCTTTGACGCGGCCGATATGGATACCTTCCGCTGCCTTGCGCTGGCCGAACGTGCCGGCAAAACGGGCGGCACCATGCCATGCGTGCTCAATGCCGCCAACGAGGTCGCCGTCGATGCCTTCCTGCATGATGACTGCAGCTTTACCGATATCGATCGCATTGTGGAATCCTGCATGGATGCTCACGATGTGCAGGCGGTCGATTCGTTTGAACAGCTTCGCGACATCGATGCGTGGGCGCGTGAAAAGGCCGCGCAGGTGCTCGCCGCAACCCGTTCTTAACCCATAAGGATTGCTTTTTCGTTTTATGGATACTGTTCTGAGCGTTCTCTCATCGGTCTTTTGGGGCCTGCTGATGCTTTCCGTCCTCGTGTTTTTGCACGAGGGCGGCCACTTTTTGGCGGCGCGTGCCTGCGGCGTCCGCGTTACTGAGTTCTTCTTGGGCCTGCCGTGCCGCTTTGATATCCATCACACATCGCGTCGCATTGGAACCAAGTTTGGCGTGACGCCGCTGCTGCTGGGTGGCTATGCTGCCATTTGCGGCATGGATCCGACCGACGTTTCGTGCGCCGACCGCGTGCTTGCGGCCATCTATCGCCACGGCCGTGTGACGGTGGCCGATCTTGCTGTCGAGCTCGAGCTTTCCGAGGAGGATGTGCTCGAGGCCTGTGCTTTGCTGTTGGGCTGGGGCTCCATCGCTCCCTGGTATGAAGAAGGGGAAAAGCCTTCGCCTAGTTACTATCCCACCAAGTACCAGACCCTGCCGCGCGACGCGGCGGGTTATACCACCTTTGACGGCCGTCGGTTCGATCGCGAGCATGCGACTGCCGAGGGCGATGTATGGGAACTGCCGTGCGGCGAGGCCGAATTCCTTGCACGCGAGCGCTCTCACACCTATTTGGGCCAGGGCTTTGTCAAGCGTGCCTTTATGCTGCTTGCGGGCATTATCGTCAATATCCTGACGGGCTTTTTACTCCTTATGAGCATCTATTCCATCGCCGGTGTCACGGTGCCGGTGGATACCAATGTGATCGGCCAGGTTGACGAAGGCTCGATTGCCGCCTCGGCGGGAATCGAGGGCGGCGACGCGATCCTTTCGGTCGACGGAGTATCGTGCTCTACCTGGATGGACGTTTACGATGCCATCGGCAAGGCTGCCGGTAAGGACGATATCGCCATTGAGTACGAGCGTGACGGCAAGCAGCATTCGACCACGGTTGCGCTCAAAGAGGATGAGCGCCTAGGCGTGTATGCCTCTACGCAGGTGGTTCGTTTAGACCCCATCACGTCGGCTCGCCTGTCGTTCTCCTATGTCGTGCAGACGGCGGAGGGTGTGATGCGTCTGCTCCAGCCACAGCATACGATGGAGATTCTCGATCAGTCCTCTTCGATCGTGGGTATTAGCGTTATGTCCTCACAGGCTGCTGCTGCCGGCCCTGCCACGTTCCTTTCGTTTGCCGCCCTCATTTCATTCTCGCTTGGCTTTATGAACCTGCTGCCCATCCCGCCACTCGATGGCGGCAAGCTGGTCATCGAGATCATTCAGAAGATTGCGGGCCGCGAGCTTCCGCTCAAGGTCCAGACGATTGTGAGCTATGTGGGCATCGCGCTCTTTGCGCTGCTGTTTGTCTATATGCTTCGTTCCGACATCCTTCGATTTATTCTGTAGGGGAGTGTTTGGATTGTCTTTATCCCATCCTTTGCCTCGCGAGCTGACGCGCCCCGTGCATGCGGGCGGCGTGCAGATCGGTGGCGGCGCGCCGGTGGTGGTCCAATCTATGACCTGCACCGATACCGCCGATGCCCAGGCAACGCTTGCGCAGGTGTGCGCGTTGGCGCAGGCTGGCTGCGATATCGTGCGCGTGAGCGTGCCCACCGAGGTCGCGCTTGATGGTTTCCGCACCATCTGTGCCGAGTCTCCGGTGCCGATTGTCGCCGATATCCACTTTAACCATAAGCTCGCCATTGGTGCCGTTGAGGCCGGTGCTGCCAAGCTGCGCATCAATCCCGGCAATATCGGCGATTGGGCCAAGGTTGACGCGGTGATCGATGCTGCGGGTGCCGCGGGCTGTGCGATTCGTATCGGCGTCAACGCCGGTTCGCTTGAGCAGGATATCGCCGAGCGCGACGACCTCACGCAGCCCGAAAAGCTTGTGATGTCGAGCGAGCGTTTCGTCAAGCATTTTGAAGACCGCGGCTTTACGAACATTGTGCTTTCGGCCAAGGCCCATAGCGTGCAGACGACGCTCGATACCTATCGAGCCCTGTCCCGTGAGATTCCCCACGTTCCGCTTCACCTGGGCGTAACCGAGGCGGGTACCAAGCTGCAGGGCACCATCAAGAGCTCGGTGGGCCTTGGTATTCTGCTGTCTGAGGGTATCGGTGACACCATGCGCGTCTCGCTCACGGCCGATCCTGTTGAGGAGCCGCCGGTCGCTTGGGGAATTTTGCAGTCGTTGGGCCTGCGTCGCCGCGGTCCCGAGATTGTCTCGTGCCCCACGTGCGCCCGCTGTCAGGTTAACCTGATTCCTATCGCCGAGGAAGTAACCGAGCGGCTTAAGTACTATACCGCGCCGCTTTCGATTGCCGTCATGGGATGTGCCGTTAATGGCCCCGGTGAAGCTTCTGATGCCGACCTGGGCGTTGCTTGCGGACGTGGTCAGGCCCTGCTCTTTTCGCATGGCCAGATCATTGGTAAAGTAGCTGAGGATCAAATTGTCGACGCGCTTATGGCCGAGGTCGACAAGCTTATTGAGGAGAAATAAATGACCCGAGCAATGTATATGTCTAAGCTCTATGCGCCGACGCTCAAAGAGGATCCGGCCGACGCCGAACTCGCAAGCCATCGTCTGCTGCTTCGCGCCGGTATGATCCGCAAGGAGGCCGCCGGTCTCTATTCCTATCTGCCGCTCGCTTGGCGCTCGATTCGTAAGATCGAGAACATCGTGCGCGACGAGATGGACGCTGCCGGCGCCCAGGAGCTCATGATGCCCATTATGGTCGATGCCGAGCTGTGGCGTGAATCCGGCCGCATCGATGCCTATGGCAAGGAGCTCGTGCGCTTTGACGACCGTCATGGTCGCGAGTTTGTGCTGGGCCCCACCCACGAGGAGACCGTCACGGCCCTGGTGCGCAACGAGCTGCGCTCCTATAAGCAGCTGCCCGTCAACCTGTACCACATTCAGGACAAGTTCCGCGATGAGTTCCGTCCCCGCTTTGGCCTGATGCGCGGTCGCGAGTTCATCATGAAGGACGCCTATAGCTTCTCTGCCACGCAGGAGAGCCTGCAGGAGGAGTATGACAAGATGAAGCAGGCCTACGCCAACATCTGCGAGCGCTGCTACATCAAGGCTCTGCCCGTTGTCGCCGACTCTGGCGAGATCGGCGGCGACACCTCTGTCGAGTACATGGCTCTGGCCGACGCCGGCGAGGCCTCGCTCGTCTACTGCGACGATTGCGGCTTTGCTGCCGATGACGAGGCTGCAAGCACCAAGGTCGTTGTGACCGAGGGCCCCGGCGACGGCACGCTTACCAAGGTCGAGACTCCGGGTATGGGCACCATCGAGGCCGTCGCCAAGTTCTTCGGCTTCCCCGAGAACGGTACGCGCAAGTCGCTGGCGTTGATCGACGCCGAGGGCAAGCCGGTCGTGGCCATTGTCCCGGGCGACCACGAGCTCAATGACTGCAAGGCCGAGCACGTCTTTGGCAAGGGCTATCGCATGATGACCGACGAGGAGCTTCAGGCGAACGGGCTGCACAAGGGCTTTATCGGACCGGTCAACCTGCCCGAGGGCATCCGTCTGGTGTGCGACGAGAGCCTGCGCGAGTCCAAGCAGTGGGCCTGCGGTGCCAACGAGGTCGACTATCACTTTACCGGTGCCTGCCCCGATCGCGACTTTACCGTCGATGAGTGGGCCGACCTGGTTACCGTCGTTGCCGGCGATCCCTGTCCGCACTGCGGCAAGCCGCTCTCTGCTGCCCGCGGCATCGAGGTCTCCCAGGTCTTCCAGCTGGGCACTAAGTACTCCGAGGCCATGGGTGCCACCTTTATGGACGAGGACGGCATGGAGAAGCCGCTTATCATGGGTTGCTACGGCGTGGGCGTGTCCCGTTCTCTCGCTGCCGTCGTGGAGCAGCACAACGACGAGCACGGTATCGTCTGGCCGGTCTCCGTTGCCCCGTATGAGGTTGCAGTGATTCCGCTCGACCCCAAGAAGGAGGAGTGCGCTACCGTCTGCGAGCAGATCGTTGATGGCCTGTGCGCCGAGGGTATCGAGGTCGTCGTCGACGACCGTGACGAGCGTCCCGGCTTTAAGTTCGCCGACAACGACCTTATGGGCTTCCCGTATCAGGTGGTGCTCGGCAAGCGTGGCCTTAAGAACGGCACCGTCGAGCTCAAGGATCGTGCCACGGGCGAGCGCGAGGACGTGGCGATCGATGAGGTCGTCGCCAAGGTTTCCGAGCTTGTGAAAGCTGCCCGTCGTTAATCGACGATTTCGCTTGTAGTTCGATATGCGGGACGGTCCTGCATTTCTCCAGTTCGGGGAGATGCAGGACCGTCCTTTTATCTTGTCGGCGTGCACAATCGCTAAAAGGAAAACCCCACAGCCCATGCGAGCTGCGGGGTTTCCTTTGTGCCTCCGATGCGAAATGAATCGCTCAGATATTACTGATAATCGACGACGTCGATCCAGTTCTTCAGGAACTCATCGTTCACGTTGCGCTTACGAGCGAGCTCGGAAGCGGCGACGATGCTCGTCCACTGACGCACGACTTGCATAGGCATGTCGGCGCGGTCGCAGTAGAGCTCCAGGTAGGCCTCGGCCTGGTCCTTGCTGTTGAGCGCAAAGAGCAGGTAGGTGGTGGCAACGTCGGCAGCAGGGGAGCCCTGGGTGGCGTGTGCCCAGTCGCACACATAGAGCTGGCCGTCGTCGCCGACGATGACGTTGGAGGGGTTGAAATCGCCGTGGCAGACCTTGAACTCCTTGGTCATGCCGTCCAGACGCTCCTGAAGGTTGTAGCGCGTGGTGGCATTAAGCTGATCAAGGCTGTCGATCATGCGGGCGAACTTGTCGCGCTGACGGTTGAGCAGCGGGGAGGTGTAGCCGTGGATCTCGATCTGGAGGTCGACGAACATCTCGAGGTACTCACCAAAGCGCTGGGGCTCGGCAGTCATCTTCTCGGCAAGGGTGGTGCCCGGAACCTTCTCGGTCACGAGCGCCCAGCCGTTGGCGTTCTCGAGCTGGGAAACCTCGAGAGCCTTGGGGCTGCGGATGCCGCACTCATTGATGCGGGCAAGATTCAAAGCCTCGTTGAACACGTCGGAGACAGGCTTGGTCTCGTTAAAGACCTTGACGATCTTGTCGCCCAGGTCGTAAACGACCTTGTTGCCACGGCGGACGAGCTCGGTCTTGGAATCGGGTAGCAGCATGGTTGCATCCTTTCAACGATGCGATAGAAGCGACGGCGGGGGTGTGTGAAACACCCGTGCACCCCCGCCGTTAAAAACCGTGCTAAAACTAGCAGACGGCGTAGTCCTGAGGCTCGCGGCCGTAGTAGGCGTCCAGGTAGAGCTCCTTGATCTCGCTCATGAGCGGGTAGCGCGGGTTAGCGCCGGTGCACTGGTCGTTGAATGCCTGCTCGGTCATCTCGTCGAGGGTGTCGAGGAAGTACTGCTCGTCAACACCGTAGTCGGCAATGGTCTTCTTGACGCCGATGAAGTCCTTGAGCTCCTCGAGCTTCGTGATGAAGTTCTCGAAGACCTCCTTGTCGTCCTTGCCCTCGATACCGCAGTACTTGGCCATCTCGGCGTAGTTGTGCAGCGCGTTGGGGTAAGGATACTGGGAGAAGGTACCCATCTTGACGGGGGCCTCGGCGGCGTTGTAGCGCATGACGCGGGTCAGGATGACGGCGTTTGCGAGGCCGTGGGGCAGGTGATGGAATGCGCCGAGCTTGTGGGCCATGGAGTGGTTGAGGCCCAGGAAGGCGTTGGCGAAGGCCATACCGGCCATGCAGGAGGCGTTGTGCATCTCCTCGCGGGCATGCGGGTCCTTGGCGCCGTTCGTGAAGCTGGAGGGCAGGTTCTCAAAGACGAGCTTAGCAGCGCGCTCGGAAAGGCCCTTGGTGTAGTCGGAAGCCATGATGGAGACGTAGGACTCGATGGCGTGGGTCATGACGTCGATGCCGGAGGCAGCGGTCAGGCCGCGCGGGGCGGTCATGCAGTTGTCGGCGTCGACGATAGCCATGTTGGGGAGCAGCGCGTAGTCGGCGAGCGGCCACTTGATGCCGGTCTCCTTGTCGGTGATGATGGCGAACGGCGTGCACTCGGAGCCGGTACCCGAGGAGGTCGGGACGGCGACGAAGTAGGCCTTCTTGCCCATCTCGGGGAAGGTGAAGATACGCTTGCGGATGTCCATGAAGTCCATGGCCATGTCCTCAAACTTGCACTCGGGGTGCTCGTACATCATCCACATGATCTTGCCGGCGTCCATAGCGGAGCCACCGCCGACGGCGATGATCACGTCCGGCTCAAAGAGAGCCATCTGCTTGGCACCGCGACGTGCGCACTGCAGCGACGGATCGGGCTCGACGTCGTAGAAGCAGTCGTGGGCGATGCCCATCTCGTCGAGCTTAGCCTCGATGGCGCGGGTGTTGCCATTCTTGAAGAGGAACTGGTCGGTGACGATGAAGGCGCGCTTCTTGCCCATGACGGTGCCGAGCTCGTCGAGGGCGACGGGCGTGGAACCCTTCTTGAAGTAGACCTTCTCGGGAGCGCGGAACCACAGCATGTTCTCACGGCGCTCGGCCACAGTCTTAACGTTGATCAAGTGCTTCACCCCAACGTTCTCGGAGACGGAGTTGCCGCCCCAGGAGCCGCAGCCCAGGGTCAGAGACGGCTTCACGCCAAAGTTGTACAGGTCACCGATGCCGCCGTGCGAGGACGGGGTGTTGATGACGATACGGCAGGCCTTCATGACGTGCTCGAACAGGCTGATCTTCTCGGCCTGGGCGGGGTGCACGTACAGAGAGGCGGTGTGGCCCGGGCCACCGGCGAGCACCAGGTGCTCGGCCTTGTCGACGGCCTCCTGGAAGTCCTTGGCGTGATACATGGCCAGGACCGGGGAGAGCTTCTCGTGGGAGAACTCCTCCTTGGCGGGGTCGGTGGAGGTGACCTCGGCGATCAGGATCTTGGTCTTGGCGGGAACCTCGATGCCGGCGAGCTCGGCGATCTTGGCGGCAGCCATGCCGGGGATGCGGTGGTCGAGAGCGCCGTTCTTGAACATGGCGGCACGCAGGGCCTCCATCTCGGCACCCTGCTTGACGAAGTAGCAGCCGCGCTTCTGGAACTCGGCCTTAACCTGGTCGTAGATGGTGTCGATGACGGTCACGGACTGCTCGGAAGCGCAGATCATGCCGTTGTCGAAGGTCTTGGAGTGGATGATGGAGTTGACGGCGAGCAGCACGTCGGCGGTGTCGTCGATGACGACCGGGGTGTTACCGGCGCCGACGCCCAGGGCGGGCTTGCCCGAGGAGTAGGCGGCCTTGACCATGCCCGGGCCACCGGTGGCGAGGATGATGTCGACGTCGCGCATGACCATGTTGGTCAGCTCGATGGAGGGGACATCGACCCAGCCGATGATGCCCTCGGGGGCGCCAGCCTTGACGGCGGCGTCAAGCACGAGCTTGGCGGCGGCGATGGTGCACTTGGCAGCAGCCGGGTGCGGGGAGATGATGATGGCGTTGCGGGTCTTCAGGCTGATCAGCGTCTTGAAGATCGCGGTGGAGGTGGGGTTGGTCGTCGGGATGACGGCGCCTGTCTCTTATACACATCTCCGAGCCCACGAGACTAAGGCGAAGCTCGTAT
>UQIG01000002.1 GCA_900541135.1 uncultured Collinsella sp. | reverse complement strand
ATTGACCTTCTGGTCATGCCGCCGAAGTTGAAAGGCAGATTGCCGCTCTGGCGGGCTTGCAGCGTCAACTGGTTACGGCGTTTGGCAAAACGCCGTAACCCCCTAGTACATCTTTGCGCCGGCGGGGATGGAAGCGTCGAGCTGGATCAGGTTGAGACGCTCCTCGCCCTCCTCCTCGTGGATGGCACTGATGAGCATGCCGCAGCTGGGAATGCCCATCATCTTGCGCGGAGGCAGGTTGGTGATGGCGAGCAAGGTCTTGCCAACCAGGTCCTCGGGCTCGTAATAAGCGTGAATACCGGAGAGGATGGTGCGGTCGGTGCCGGTGCCGTCGTCGAGCGTAAAGTTCAGCAGCTTCTTGGACTTCTTGACGGCCTCGCATGCCTTGACCTTCACAGCGCGGAAGTCGCTCTTGGAGAAGGTATCAAAGTCGACGAACTCCTCAAACAGCGGCTCAACGGCGATCTTGGAGTAATCGAGCGTGGGCTTAAGCGACGTAACGAATGGGCTCGCGGCGTTGCCGGCCTCGGCAGCCTTGGCGGCAGCGGCACCGGACTGGAAACCCTTCTCGGGCTTCATGTGCGGGAACAGCAGCACGTCGCGGATAGAAGCCTGGTTGGTAAGCAGCATGACCACGCGGTCGATACCAATGCCAATACCGCCCGCGGGAGGCATACCGTACTCGAGGGCGCGCACGTAGTCCTCGTCATACTCCATGGCCTCATCGTCGCCGCCGGCCTTCTCGGCCATCTGGGCAGCAAAGCGCTCAGCCTGGTCGACCGGGTCGTTGAGCTCGGAGAACGCGTTGGCGTACTCGTGGCCGGCAATAACCAGCTCAAAGCGGTGCGTCAGGCGCGGGTCGTCCTCAAAACGCTTGGCAAGCGGGCTGACCTCGATGGGGTAATCGCACACGAAGGTCGGGTTGACGATGGTGTCCTCGCCCAGCTCATCGTAGATCTCGGCGATAATCTTGCCGGCGGTCCACTCGGGCTTAATCTCCAGGCCCTTCTCGCGCGCGGCGGAAGCAAGCTCCTCGACCGGCGTGTCGATGGTGACCTGCTTGCCGAGCACATCGGAGACGATGTCGGTCATGGGACGGCTGGCCCACTCACCAGAAAGGTCGATGGTCTGGCCCTGGTACTCGATGACCTCGGGGTTGCCGATGGCCTTGTTAGCCGCCTTAATGACGCCCTGGGCGAGCGCCTTCATGCCCTCGAGGTCGGAGAAGGCACGGTAGGCCTCCATCGTGGTGAACTCGGGGTTGTGGGTGAGGTCCATGCCCTCGTTACGGAAGATGCGGCCGATCTCGAACACGCGCTCAAAACCACCGACGATGCAGCGCTTGAGGTGCAGCTCGGTGGCAATACGCAGGTAGCACTCCTGATCGAGCGCGTTGAAGTGGGTAATGAACGGCTTGGCAGTAGCGCCGCCCTGGATGGTCTGCAGGATGGGGGTCTCGACCTCCATGTAGCCGTCGGACTCCATAAAGCGACGGAAGGTGGAGAGAATCTGCGAACGCTTACGGAAGGTCTCGCGAACGTCGTCGTTGGCGATCAGGTCAACATAGCGCTGGCGATAGCGGGTCTCCTTGTCGGAAAGACCGTGGAACTTCTCGGGCAGCGGACGAACGGCCTTGGCAAGCAGGGTCGCGCTCTCAGGGGCAACGGAAAGCTGGCCACGCTGGGTGCGCACGACCACGCCGGTCACGCCCAGGATGTCGCCCAGGTCGAGGGCCTTGAGCGTACTCCAGGCAGCCTCGTCCATGTCGTTGATGCGGCAGAACAGCTGAATCTCGGCAGTCGCATCGCGCACGACGATGAACATGATCTTGCCCTGACCGCGCTTGGCGACCACACGGCCAGCGATCTTCACGACGTCCTCGGTGTCCTCGCCATCGGCAAGATCGGCGTACTTAGCCTCGATATCGGCGACGTAGTCCTCAAGCTCAGAGTGCTCGGGATAGGGGTTCTGGCCCGCCTCGAACAGGGCGGCGCGCTTGGCCAGGCGGGTGGCGCGCTCGTCGTTGAGCGTCGATGCCTGATCGGCGGCGTTCTGGTTCTCTGCCATAAGTTAGCTCCTCAAACTAAAACGCTCCCCAGGATTCGGTCCCAGGGAGCGAAAACATACCTTTACGCGGGACCGTGGTCTAGCGTGCGATCTTGGCGATGGTGTAGACGCGAGTCTTGCCGGAAGGCGTAACGACCTCGACGGAATCACCCTCGCCGTGACCGATGATGGCGTGACCGACCGGAGACTCGTTGGAAATCTTGTGCTCGAGCGAGTTGGTCTCGGTGGTACCGACGAGCGTGACTTCCATGACCTCGCCGTTGGGATCAATCAGCGAAACGGTGGAACCGATGGAGACGGTCAGATCGCCCGTGGTGGCAGCAACCTGAGCGTTGGCAAGAATGGCCTGGATCTCGGCGATACGAGCAGCATTCTGGGCCTGCTTGTCCTTGGCGGCATCGTACTCGGAGTTCTCCGAAAGGTCGCCGAACGCGCGGGCTTCCTTGATGTCCTCGACGATCTCCTTGGCGTAATCGCCCTCACGCCAGGCGAGCTCCTCGACGAGCTTCTGGCGGCCCTCAGCGGTCAGTACGATCTGGCTTGCGTCCATACGGATATCTCCCCAACTCTGATCAAACAATCAACTGTCAACAAAACGAAAAAGACCGGCTAGCCTGCGGGCAAGCCGGTCAGGTGCTCACCCCAAAGGGATGGGACTACTCTGCGTCCGCGTCGCTGTCCTCTGCCTGCTTCTTCTTGGCAGCAGCGAGCTTGGCCTCGAGCTCAGCGATCTCCTTGTCCTCCTCGGACTGCTCGACCACGACCTCCTCGGCCTGCTTGGTCTCGGCCTTATCGTCGCCCTCCATACCCTCGCGGATATTCTTGACGGTAGAGCCGAGGGACTTGCCGAGCTTCGGCAGGTTCTTGGGCCCGAAGATAATCAGGACAACGACGAGAATAATGATGAGCTCAGGAGCCCTCAGTCCAAACATGTAGACCTCCACAATACAGCGAGACAAGCTCGAATGAGTATACCGCGGGTATCGCGGTATCACAACACTAGCTAAAAAAAGGGACCGCAAGAAGCGGTCCCTCCTCATGCTCTGGTCGGGTTGACTGGATTTGAACCAGCGACCCCTGCGTCCCGAACGCAGTGCTCTACCAAACTGAGCCACAACCCGTTAGCTCGACTATAATAACAAAGATTTTCGCCGCGTGCTAGAGAAATTTTTATTTCTTTGGCGCGTCAATTTGAACCGTGTTGGGAATAAGCTCAGTCGCGCAGGCCCACCAGCCACTTTGCTGGGCAGCATCGGCAAGCCTTTCGGCCGTGGCAGCGGTGTCGCAAATGGCAAACGAGCAGGCACCCGATCCGCACACATCTACAGCAATGGTGCCGTCCTGTTTACGCAGCCAATCGAGAACCGTTTGAATCTGCGGCTCCATCTGTGCGGAAATGACACCCAGGTTGTTATGGATGAGCGCATATGCCGTCTCGGCATCACCAGCACGCAAGGCAGAAGCTATCGCGCCAGGCTTGTCCGCAGGCACCGGGGCCTCGTCAAAACATCGATAGGCTTCAATTGTCGAAACGCTCGCCTCCCGCGGCTTAACCAGCACAACGGGCGTCGCGGGCAGCACGGAGTACTCAGTTGCCAGCACGTCTCCCCCACCTACGTAAAACGCAGGGCTCGCGTGCAAAAAGAACGGGACGTCGGCACCAATGCCCCGTGCAATGTCATCGAGCGCGGGGTCGGTGCGATCAATGCCCCAGAGCTCTGCCAAGGCGACAATGACCGCGGCCGCATCCGTCGAGGGGCCGCCCAAGCCGGCGCACAATGGAATGCGCTTCTCAATCGTCACGCAGATGTTTGCCTCGCGACCATAATGCTCGGCCATAGCAACCGCAGCCCGATACGCCGTATTCTTTTGCATGGGAAAATCTGATGCCGGAACCGTCTGGACGGTCAGCGCCTGCGCCGGCGCGACCGTCACGGTATCGGAAAGACCGACGGCCGCCATCAGGGAATCGACCCTGTGGTAGCCGCGGTCATCGCGCTCGGTATGAACCCCCAGGTAGAGGTTAATCTTTGCCGGCGCGGAAAGAGTCAGGGACCGATCGGTCACCGTTAATGCTCCTCGAGCTGATTGCCGAGCGGGGTAAAGATATGCTCGCCGCTCTCGGGGTCGAACAGCTCGACCTGGCCGGTGAGGACATCGATGTACTGGTAGGACTGACGCGACTTGCGGCCGCGACGCTCGTCAACCTCGACAATGAAGACGGCCGGGTGGACGCTCTTGATGGTGCCCATGCGCTCGACGACGCGGGTACGGCCCATGTTGGCCTTCACCTTGACGCGATCGCCCACCATATCGGTCAGCTTCTCGTGGATGTCGTCGACGTGATTGACTTCCATCTCTTCCATGAACAGGGCCTCCAGAAGGTGCAATTCAAAAAGGGGACAATACCCCTAAGATAGACAAAACTCTAATACTATAGCACCCTGTTGTGGCCATACGCAAGTAGCTAAAAAAGCCCGGTCTCGAATACGTACCAGACGACAACCTCGCATGACCAGTTGTTACGCGGTTTGGTAAAACCGCGTAACCTAAAGGTTGTCGGTGTCCAAGACGATGGTGAATGGGCCGTCGTTGACCAGGTCGACCTTCATGTCGGCGCCAAAGATACCGTGCGCCACATGCTCAACGTCCTCGTGCACAAGCGTCAGGAAGTACTCGTAGAGCTCGTTGGCAACATCGGGTGCGCCGGCATCCGTAAACGATGGGCGGCGACCGTGGCGGCAGTCGGCGAACAGCGTGAACTGCGACACCACGAGCACCTCGCCGTCGACATCGGCAAGTGCCAGATTGGTCTTGCCGTTCTCGTCCTCGTTGATACGCAGCCCGCGGAGCTTGCCCCACAGCTTGTCAGCCTCGGCACGCGTATCGCCATGGCCCACACCCAGCAGCACCAGGTAGCCGCGTCCAATGCGGCCCACGCACTCGCCGTCGACCGTCACGCCGGCGTTGAGCACGCGCTGCACCACCGCACGCATGGCCTACTCCTCGCCCGTCAGCTTGGCGGACAGATGCTCGAGCGCGTGGAAACGATGGCTGATGGCGTTCTTCTCGTCAGCCGTCAGCTCGGCCATGGTCTTGCCCGGCGTGTCGACCGGCAGGAACAGCGGGTCATAGCCAAAACCATGGTCGCCGCGGCCCTCGTGCGCGATAACGCCCTCGCAGGCGCCCTCGCCATAGGTAACCAGACCGTCCGTGTCGATGAGCGCGACGACGCTCATAAAGCGCGCGGTGCGGTCCTCATCTGCCACGCCTTCCAGGTTAACGAGAAGCTTGGCGTTGTTGGCGGCATCGTCGCCGTGCACGCCCGCATAGCGCGCGCTATACACACCGGGCTCACCGTCCAGCGCGTCGACGACCAAGCCCGAATCGTCGGCAATGGCCATAAGGCCCGTCTCCTCAACCGCGGCTTGGGCCTTGATGATGGCGTTCTCCAAAAACGTCGTGCCGTTTTCCTCGGGATCCTCAAAATCACCCAGCTGGCCGAGCGCCACAAAGCGCACCTCGGGCATGACCTTGCCCAAAATGGCCTCGATCTCGGTGAGCTTATGGGCGTTGCCCGTTGCCACGACGATGGTCGCCGCCGGGTCGAGGGTGTCGATGTCAATCTTCTCAAGTGCCATGACTGGCCTCCTTGTCTCTATAGCAAGCCGCGTGAGGGGCGTTTGGGCACTTGACCTCTCCCCTCTCAGGCGATCGGACCTTTCAACGCAGCATTTCAGCAGATAAAACCTACCAAAATAAACCTGTCCCTTTTGGCAGGTTAGGCGATGGCTTGGCGCTGAAGCTCGATGAGCTCGGCGATACCCTTGTCGCCCAGGTCGAGCAGGGCGTTGAGGCGTTTGCGGTCAAAGGGCGCCTGCTCGCCGGTGCCCTGGAGCTCGATCATCTCGCCGGTGTCGGTGGCGACGAGGTTCATGTCGACCTCGGCATGGCTGTCCTCGGAATAATCGAGGTCAAGCAGCGTATTGCCGTCGGCAACGCCCATAGAGATGGCAGCCACCTGGCCGGTAAGCGGGATGCGCTCGATCTTGCCCGCCTCGACCCACATGGCGAGGGCGTCGCGCAGCGCCACCCAGGCGCCGGTGATGCTCGCTGTACGCGTGCCGCCATCGGCCTGAATTACATCGCAGTCGACGGTGACGGTGTACTCGCCGAGCGCCTTCATGTTGACGACGGTACGCAGGCTGCGGCCAATGAGGCGCTCGATCTCCATGGAGCGACCCTTGCGGCTGGCGTGCTCGCGCTTGCAGCGCTTGCCGGTCGACGCCGGCAGCATGGCGTATTCCGCGGTCACCCAGCCGGCCTTAGCTCCCTTTCGCCAGCCCGGCACGCCCTCCTCGATAGTGGCGGCGCACAGCACGCGCGTGTCACCGAACTCGGCCAAACACGAGCCGTGGGCGTGCTTCATGACGCCACGGGTGAGCTTAACGGGGCGCAACTCGTTGGCGGCGCGGCCGTTGGCGCGGTTGACCTGCATGTACTCCATAGAAATTTCCTTTCGGCAAAAGATGTGGCGAAGGCTTTGGCGGCTGCCTTACATCTATTTCAGCTCATCGATATCGATATGTTCGATGCTCTTGAGCGGCTGACCAAAGATGAAGCTGCCCGCCACCGCAAACTCGGCAATGTTATCGGCCGTCGTGGCAAAACGATGCTGCGGCTCGGCGGCGTCGCCCGCCAGCTGCTCGCGGCGCGTGAGGATATCGGTCAGCTCGCGCGTGGTCTCCTCGGCGGAACTCACGACGCGCACCCCAGGCCCCAGCGCATGGCGGATAGGTCCCACCAACAGCGGAAAATGCGTACAGCCGAGCACCACGGTATCGATACCGTGGTCGCGCAGCGGCTCAACCGTGGCACCCACCAGCGCACGCACGGCAGGCGTATCGAAGATGTCCTCGTTCTCAAGCCACTGTTCCTGCAGATGTGCACCCGAGGCGAGCTCGTGTTCGACAACCTCGACAAAGCTCGAGGCAGGACAGCCGTATACATCGACGCCGGCATCCAGGTCCTGAATGGCGCGCGTGTAGGCGCCCGAGCGAATGGTGAGGTTGGTGGCGAGCACGCCCACGCGACGCGTACGCGTGCTGTTGATTGCCGCACGGGCACCCGGCGCGATCACGCCGATCACGGGAACGTCGAGCATCTGCTGGGCCAGACGCAAGGCCGCAGCGGTCGCCGTGTTGCAGGCGATGACCATAATCTTGACGTCGTGCTTCGAAAGCCAACGACCCGCCTGCAACGCAAACGAGCGCACCTCATCCTCGGTGCGGGTGCCGTAGGGACAGCGCTTGGTGTCGCCAAAGTAGTAGACGGACTCGTGCGGCAGCGCCGTCGCAATCGCGCGCGCAACCGTCAGACCGCCCAAACCAGAATCGAACACGCCAATCGGGCGCGTGTCGCCTGCCGGATTCTCGATATCGGACATTACCTCACCAGTCTCTCTCGAAAAGACATGTCCAAGTGCGGCGGCGGCGCGCTACGAACGCGCCGCGACCAGCAGCTCTGCCGTCGCCGCCCAACCGTCGACAATTTTGCCGCGCGTAACGAAAGCGTTCTCGCAGGCAGCCAGGAACTCGGGCGCGCCGGCGCTCGTCAGGCCATTCTCGACCAGACAGAACGTGCCCACGTGATCGGCCATGTAGAAGTCGGACTCGGAGTCGCCGAGCGCGAGCGTCTCCTCGCGCTCGATCCCCAGGTGCTCGCAGAAGCGCGCAATGGCGACGCCCTTGTTGAGGCCCGCGGGGTTGATGTTGAATGCGCGACCGTCCTCGACGCGATCGAGCTCGAGCGTCGTCGGCTTGGACAGGTGAGTCAGATGGCCGTTGCAAGCCCAGATCAGACCGCAGCCGGCCTCGTCCAGGATGGCCTGGACCTCATCGTCGGGCACATCGCCGCGCATGCCGACGGTGACCTCACGGTATTTGTAGCCGGTCGACATGTCGTTGTGATACTCGATCTTGTGCGGCCAGCGGGCAAGGATCTTCTCGCACACGCCGGTCTGCTCGATCACCTGGTGCGGAGTAAGGCCACAGGCGGGGTCGTAAGGCATGTCACCGGTCAGATACTCCCAATCGTTGGCTTTGAGGTCGTACATGACCAGGCCGCCCATCTCACCGATGTAGGAGTTGAGGCCGAGCACGCGCGCGTCCTCGTGGATCATGGTACGGTTGCGGCCCGAGGTGGGAACCACCTGAATACCAGCGCGAGCGAGTGCCACGACGGCCTCGACGAGTTTGGTCGAGGGGTTGCCGTCATTGTCGCGCAGCACGCACGAGCCGGGCGCGAGCATCGTGGCATCCAGGTCGGTAAAGACGTACTTGACCTTGGCCAAGCGCTCGCGCATCTCGCCCGAAAGCTCGGCAACGGTCGGCAGGGTGTTGTGGGACATGGTTACTCCGTTTACGTAGAAGGGTTTGGACTTGGACGGCATGTTTTGATTGAGAGAACACGCTTATGGCGACAGCGCACTCAGGGCGCCGCCGCCATCATAGTTCATTAGTCAAACTGGGTAACATCGATCAGGCGATTGGCCAACGAAAGGTCGCTCTCGATGGGCACGAACTCGTCACCCACGTGCATGAGCTCCTCGTCACCCTTTGCCAGCAGCAAGACAATGGTGGGAGCATCGGGGTTAACGTACTCCTCGCGCGCCGCCTTGAACGCCGCATGCACAGCGGCTTCGCGATCGAGGATAATCTTGTTCGGCGTATCGTCGGGAACATGTTCGGCAAGCTCGCGACAGACCTTCATCGGGTCCTCGTGAGCCGGGTCCTCGTTGGCAAAGATCATCAGGTCGGAATATGGTGCGGCCTCGCGCGGAAGCTGCTCGCGGCGCTCCTGCGCCTTGCCGCCGGCAGCGCCAAACACTGCAATGACGGGGCTGGCGGGAAACGCACGTTTAACCGACGAGAAAAGCGATCGGAACGAAAGCTGGTTGTGCGCATAGTCAACGACGCAGATCACGCGGCCGTCCTTCGACTCCACGACCTCCATGCGGCCCGGCACACGAAGCTTGGAGAGGCCCTTCTTGATGGCATCGATACCGATGCCGATCTCGTGCGCAGCGGCGATAGCGACCAGCGCGTTCTCCACGTTAAAGTCTCCCGCGATACCCAGCAGGATCTTCTCCCCCGCCTCGGACTCGTCGGCACACAGGCCATGCAAGTTGAACTCGATGCTAAAGCCGACCATGCGCACATCGCTCGCCCACAGGCTTGCCTCGGGATGCTCGACGCCAACGGTCACCAAGCGCTCGGCCGTCGACGCTGCCTCCAGCACACGGTCAACCTCTTCGGTGCCCAGATTCACCACGGCGGTCTTTGCCTGGTCAAAGATCCTGAGTTTGCTCTCAAAATAATCCTCAAACGTGGGGTGTTCGATCGGCGAGATGTGGTCACGGCCGATGTTGAGGAAGCACGCCACGTCAAACGGCAGATTCTCGACGCGTTGGTACTTGAGCGCCTGGCTCGAGACCTCCATGACCATGGACTGGCGACCTGACGTGCGGCAGTTGGCGATATGGCGCCAGACCTCGGGGGCCTCGGGCGTAGTATTGGTGCTCTCGTAGCACTCGATGCCATCGTCGGTACTCACCGAGCCGATCATGCCGCAGGATTCGCCCGCTGCCTTGATGATGGACTGAAGCATAAAAGCGGCCGTGGTCTTTCCCTTGGTACCGGTGATGCCCACGATCTTGACGTCGTGGTCGGGACGGTCGTAGACCTCCGGCGGCAACAGGGCCATGGCCGTGCGAACGCTATCAACAACCAGCATCGCAGCACCGCTCTCCTGCGCCAGCGGCTCCAGAGACTCGACCAGCGACTCCTCGCACACAAATGCGACGGCGCCCGCATCGAGCGCCATGCTCAAAAACGCGGGCTTAAAGGCAGCACCTTTGCAAAAGAACACGTCACCTGCCGAGACCGCACGCGAATCAAACGAGCAGCCGGTCACGGCACGCTCGTCAACCTGCTCTGATGCGCGCAACTCGCCGCACACATCGAGAAGCTTGGCAAGCGTATCGACCGTGGTCACGGTCGCGGAATCCGAATGGTGCATCTTTCACCTTTCTCAGCCATTTGGCAGGGACGGTTTTTATAGTAACTGAAACGCACCTGCGCAAAAACGGCTCCCGAAGGAGCCGTTACGCGCAGGCGTTCGTAAGCCGAGGCTAGGCAGCCTGAACAGCGGGCTGGTCCTCGTCGATAAAGAAGCGCTTGTACCACACCAGGAACACGAGCGGCGTATAGATCTTGCGCTGGAAATCGCCCTTGCCCGCAAAGTGCAGATCGAGCAGGTGCATGAGCTCGTCGGTATCGAAGAACTCGCTTGCCCACGGCGCGGTGAAGTACTCCTTGACATAGTCGTACCACTTTTGCTCGCGCAGCCAGTAGACAATCGGCACCGGGAAGCCCACCTTGGGACGGGTGGCCCACTCATCGGGCAGCGACTTGTTGGCAGCGTGGCGGAGTACCTGTTTGTTGCCGTTCTCGTTGATGCGATAGCGGTCGGGAATGTGCTCGGCGAACTCCATGACTTTGCGGTCCAGGAAGGGCACGCGCAGCTCCAGCGAGTGCGCCATGCACATCTTGTCGGCCTTGAGCAGAATGTCGCCCGGGAGCCACATGTTCATGTCCAGGTACTGCTTCTTGACCAGCTCGGGCTGACCCTTCACGCGTGCGTAGATGGGAGCGGCAAGCTCGAAGGCGCCGTCGCCGGTGTTGTACTCGGGTTTGAGTACGCCGTCGACCTCGCGTTCAGGCCATACCAAGGCCTGGCCCAGGAACGACTTCTCGGGGATCTCGGCACCCTTGACCAGGAAGTTATGTCCCTTGAAGTACGGCATATGCAACGCCAGGTTACCGAGCGCGCGACGGATGGGCAGCGGCACCATCTTTTTGTACTTGCGGACTGGGACCGTGTCCTCGTAGTAGGCGTAGCCGCCAAAGAGCTCGTCGGCGCCTTCGCCCGAAAGCACGACGGTGACGTCCTTGCGGGCCATCTCGGCCAAGAACCACAGCGGCACGGAAGACAGGTTGGACTGCGGCTCGTCCATGTAATACTGGATGTCCTCGAGCGCACCGAAGAACTCGTCGGCGGTAATCATCTTGCGGACATTCTCGACGCCGAGCTTATCGGAAAGCTCCTTGGCGTAGTTAGTCTCGTTGAAGTTCTTGTAGTCAAAGCCCACCGAGAAGGTCTTGTCGGGCATGAGGCAAGCGGCGATGTAGCTGGAGTCGACGCCGCCGGAAAGGAACGACGCGACCTTGACGTCGGCGATGCGATGGGCCTCGACGCTCTCGTGCACGACCTCGTCCAGCTCGTCGACGTACTCCTCGAACGGCTTCTCGACGGCAGAGTAATCGCAATCCCAGTAGCGCTCGATGTTCATCTTGCCGGTCGGGATATCGACGGTAAAGTAGTGCGCCGGCGGCAGCTTGTAGACACCCTCGAAGAAGGTCTCCTCGGTTGCCGAATACTGCAGCGTCATGTACGGACGCAGGGCCTTTTTGTTGACCGCCTTGTGGAAGTGCGGGTAGTCCAGGAAGCTCTTGATCTCGGAACCAAAGAGCACGCCCGGAGCGCCGTCGCCCGCATCGGCCATGGGATAGTAGTAAAGCGGCTTGATGCCAAAGATGTCGCGGGCGCCAAAAAGCTTGTTCTTCTTTTTGTCCCAGATGACGAAGGCGTACATACCGCGCAGGCGATCGAGGACGGCCTCGCCCCACTCCTCGTAGCCGTGCAGGAGGCTCTCGGTGTCGGCGCCGCAATGGAACTTGTAGCCCTTGGCTTCGAGCTCGGAACGGAGTTCTTGGAAGTTGTAGATCTCGCCGTTAAAGACGATAACGACGCTACCGTCCTCGTTAGCCATGGGTTGGGCGCCAGCCTCGGTCAGGTCGAGGATCGACAGGCGGCGGAAGCCGAGGGCAACGCGGCCGTCGATAAACTGACCGCCCATGTCGGGACCGCGATGGACGATGCGGTCCATCATCTTGGTGAGCACCTCGGATTGGTTATCCGTCCCACCGACAAAACCGACAAAACCGCACATATGCTATCCCCTCTGCTGTTGCTGGGCATCAAATCGAATCAGTAGCTTTTGAGTATACCCGAGGGCGTAAAGAGGGGCGGAATGTTCAGGCAATCTCAACTGAATCAGCTCCGCTGCGACACGTGCCAGTTACCTTTAATGGATATGAGGTGAATGAGGCGATTGTTTTGCTATACTCTCTCCGCACGGGCGATTGGCGCAACGGTTAGCGCAGGTGCTTTACACGCACAAGGCTGGGGGTTCGAATCCCTCATCGCCCACCACTGAATTGTTAGGCTCCCAGCAATGGGAGCCTTTCTTTTTTGGGCCCATCGCAGAGGGATTCGAACCCGCCAGGGTGCGGAGCTGAGGAAACGCGAAGCGTTTTCCAGCGCAGCACGCGAGGGCCGTAGGCCCGAAGCGAAAGCGGGCGGCGTCAGCCGCACGCGACATCCCTCATCGCCCACCATTGAATTGGAAACGGTCCTCGAAAGGGGACCGTTTTTGTTTGGGCCCGGCGCATGGGATTCGAACCCGCCAGGGTGCGGAGCTGAGGAAACGCGAAGCGTTTTCCAGCGCAGCACGCGAGGAGCGGAGCGACGAAGCGGGGCGCGGGCGGCGCCAGCCGCACGCGGACATCCCTCATCGCCCACCACTGAATTGGAAACGGTCCTCGAAGGGGGACCGTTTTTGTTTGGGCCCAGTGCATGGGATTCGAGCTCTAAGGACCCCTTATTTCAAGGTCCGTGGTCAAAAAATGGCAAAAATGAGTACTGTTACTTTGCTTGCAACATATAAAAAGATAGCTTTTGCTTAAGTTACGCAACATGTGTCCATTATAAGGACTAACAGTTGGATTAAAATCGTGTATTCATCGCCATTTCGTCTTGCTATCTAGCCTTATTAGTCCAAAATTGCTGCTACCAAATCGGTAACAGTACTCATATTTGATGTTTTTTGACCAGCAGGTCTCCCCCGCCTTAGCAAATCTAAGACAAAACGGGGTCCAGACCGCTGAATCGTGCCGCATATGGCACGTCCGCAGTCCGGGACCCGGTCCAAATTGAGTTATTGCGCCGTGTTAGGCCAAAACGTCCGACAAAATCTCGATCAGGTTGTCCACGTCGGCTTCCTCGCAGACGAGCGGCGGCAGGAAACGCAGCGTATGAGCACCCGTAGCGTTAATCACGGCACTGGCGGCCAGCGCGCGGGCAACAATATCATGCGCGTCGCCCGCGGCATCATCCAAATCGCAGCCGAGCATCAGGCCACGGCCACGAACCTCTACCACATGCGGAAGCTTAGCCAGCGCCTGCTCCATATAGGCGCCCACCTTGGCAGCATGCTCGGCATAATCGCCACGCACAAGCGCGGAGAGCGTCGCGGCACATGCCGCGATGGCCAAGCAGCTACCGCCAAAGGTCGAGCCGTGGTCGCCCGGCTTAAACACGTCGGCAATCTCCTTCTTTGCCACGACGGCACCCATGGGCACGCCGTCGGCAATGCCCTTGGCAAGGCTCATGATGTCGGGCTCCACGCCATAGGTCTGGAACGCAAACGGCTTGCCGGAGCGGAAGATGCCGCACTGGACCTCGTCGGCGATAAGCACGGCGCCCACTTCGTGTGCCAGGTCGCGCGCTGCCGCCATAAACTCCTCGGTCATGGGGTGCACGCCACTCTCACCCTGGATCGGCTCGAGCATCACGGCACAAATCTCGCTCCCCAGCTGCTTAAAGATCGCACGCAGCTCGTCCACATCGTTGGGCGTGCAGGCCACAAAGCCACCCGGCAGTGGGCGGAAGCTGTCCTGCAGCCAATCCTGCATGGTGGCGGCAATGGTCTCGAGCGTACGGCCGTGGAACCCGCCGCGCATGCACACGATGGTGTTGCCGCCATTACCGGCACGCTTGGCGTACAGGCGCGCGAGCTTCATCGAGCCCTCGTTGGCCTCGGCGCCAGAGTTGGCAAAGAAGGTCTCCCAAACCTGCTCATCCGCAGCCGGGGCACCAAGAGCAGCTGCCGTGGTCTCATCGCCGGCGACAATGGCATCGGCAAGCACGCGCGCACCATCTACGTCGTCGTTAGCAAGCTTGGACAGCAGCGCCGCGACCTGTCCGCGCTGCTCAATGTAGAAGTAATTGGAGACATGCATGAGCTTTTTGGTCTGTGCCTCGAGCGCCGAGAGCACAGCCGGGTCGCCATGACCTAGGCTGCACACGCCGATGCCGGCAAGAAAGTCGAGGTACTCACGGCCATCGTCGCCGGTGAGCTTCATGCCGTGACCCTCGACAAACTCGACCGGAGAGCGGCCAAAGGTATGCATAACGTAATGGGATTCAAGCGATTGCTGAGCTGCAAGTGACATGGGATGCCTTTCGTTGGGCGCCAGACGGCGCGGGGCTATGGGTGCAGGAATGGGGCGGCTGCGGGTCAGCTAGACCGTCTGAAGCTTCTCGACCTCGTCAAGGTTTTCGGTCAGACGCGCAGCAAACGTCGAAAGCGGATGCGGATGCGTATCGAACTCGTAAGCCGTCTCGGTGGAATGGATCACGGTGCCGACGCCGGCATCGGTCAGCAGCTCCAGGAGCAGCGAATGCGGCGTGGTACCGTTAATGATGTGGGCACGAAATACGCCGCCGGTAAGCGCATCGACGGCCGCACGCAGCTTGGGAATCATGCCCTTATCGACCTCGCCGCCGTAGAGCATTTCGTTAACCTCGTCGAGCGTTAGGTTGGAGATAAGCGAGTCCTTGTCGCTAAAGTCCTTGTACAGGCCATCGACATCGGTCAAAAAGATCGCCTTATGCGCGTGGAGCGCCGCGGCCACGGCACCGGCGGCGGTGTCGGCGTTGATGTTGAAGAAACCGCCGTCCTCCCCCGCCGCGACGGTAGCGATGACGGGGATGTACTCGCTATCGAGTAAGCACTCGATATAGTCGGTGTTGACGTGCGTCACTTTGCCCACGCGACCGAGCTCGGGGTCGAGCGGCTCGGCGATGAGCGTGCCGGCATCGCTGCCCGACACGCCCACGGCCAGGTTGCCGTGGTGGTTGATGGCAGCAACCAGCTCTTGGTTGACCTTGCCGCCCAGCACCTCGCGCACGATATCCATAGTCGCCGGCGTGGTCACGCGCTGGCCGTTCTTAAACTCGACGGGAATATCGTAATGGCTCAGCGCCTCGTTGATAGCCTTGCCGCCGCCGTGCGCGATGACGGGGCGCATACCGATGATCTTGAGCAAAACGATATCGCTCATCACGTCGCGGCGCAGCTGCTCATCAACCATGGCGGCTCCGCCATATTTGATAACAACCGTCTTGCCGGTCAAGTTCTTAATCCACGGCAGCGCTTCGAACAGCAGCTGCGCGGTTGCTTCGTTGGATTCGCTCGAACGACAATCGCGTGCGAATTTCATAATCTGCCTCGTCTTTCGTATCGTTATCGCGCCGTGCTCCGCTGTCCGCAATCGCGGCAAGATGCGCAGCGTGCCTGGAATCTAGGAACGGTAATCGCCGTTGATGGAGATGTACTCGTGCGTGAGGTCGCAGGTCCACACAGTCGTTGCCGCGTCGCCTGCGCCCAGGTCGGCCGAGATCACGATCTCGGGCGCCTCGAAACGTCGTAGAGCCTCGTCCTCGTCAAAGGGAACAGTCAGACCGTCGCGACAGACAGGCATGCCCATCATGTCGATGGAAACGTCTTCCTGATTAAACTTCACGCCGCACTTACCGAGTGCCATGGCGACGCGGCCCCAGTTGCAGTCGTGGCCGGCGATGCAGGTCTTAACGAGCGGCGAGTTGGCGACGGCACGGGCGGCGATATCGGCCTCCTCGTCGTTCACGGCGCCGGTAACGTTGACCGTAACAAGCTTGGATGCGCCCTCGCCATCGGCGGCGATATTGCGCGCCAGGCTCTCGCACACCTCGTGCACGGCAAATGCCAACTCGTCAAAGGCATCGGAGCCCTCGACGATAGGCTCGGCATCTGCGGCAGCGGCGCCGGAGGCAAGCATGATGCAGGTGTCGTTGGTCGAGGTGTCGGAATCGACCGTTACCTTGTTAAAGGTCTGCTTGACGGTCGAGAGCAGCAGGGCATGAAGTGCCGCAGGCTCGACGGGGGCATCGGTGGTGATAACTGCGATCATGGTGGCCATATTGGGCATGATCATGCCCGAGCCCTTGCACATTCCGCCTACCGTATAGACATTGCCCGCATGACCCGCAGCCTCGCTGACATAGGACACGGCGTACTCCTTGGAGTGCGTGTCAGTCGTCATGATGGCGCGAGCGGCATCGGCGCCACCGTGGGCGGAGAGCGCCTCGTAGGCAGCAGGAATGGCGGTCTCAAACGTGTCGATCGGCAGAATCTGGCCAATCACACCCGTGGAGGCAACCAGAATCTGCTGGGGCTCACAGCCGATAACCTGCGATGCGATGTTGCAGGTCTCGCGCGCGCAGGCAAGGCCGGTCTCGCCCGTGGCGGCGTTCGCGTTGCCGGAGTTGATTGAAACACCGGCGATGATACCGTAGCCCTTGTCCGCACCGCCCAGGTTGGCACGGCTCACCTGCACGGGCGCCGCGCAAAAGCGATTGGTGGTAAACACGCCGGCACCAGGACAGGGTTTATCGGGCACGACGAGCGCGTAATCCAGACGCTCGGGGTTCTTGCGGAACCCAGCGTGGATGCCCGCAGCTTTAAAACCAGCCGCAGCCGTAACGCCCCCCTCGACGGCGCGAATCTTGATATCAAACAGCTCGGTATTCATCGTCTTTATGACTCCTTATGTCAAACAAAAAACGGACATCGGTTGGTGCGCCATGCCAGTCGTGATCATGAGACCAGCTTAAGAGTGGCGCCCCACTCGATGCCCGACTACCAAATCGTTAACAATCGAATGTGCTACACCGGGCACGCCACTGTGGGCAAGCCTCGTCGCTCGTCAAAGCCAAAGACGATATTGGCGCACTGGACCGCTTGGCCCGCAGCGCCCTTGCACAGATTGTCGATGGCGCCCGTCGCCACCAGCACGCCCGCGCGCTTGTTGAACGCAAGGCCAATCTGGGCGGCGTTGGTGCCGACGACCGAAGCCGTCTTGGGCTGCTGGCCGGCATCGAGCACGCGCACAAAGGTGCGTCCAGCGTAAAACTGCTTGTAATAGTCGACGACATCCTCAAGAGCCAGGGAGTCGATGGCCTGCGGCGTGAGCGGCAGCGTCACCGTGGAGAGCAGGCCGCGCTTGAGCGGTGCCAGATGCGGGGTGAAGACGACGCGATCGGTCAGGCCAAGGATTTGCTCAATCTCGGGCGTGTGGCGATGCTTGCCCACGCCGTAGGCCTCCAAATTCTCGTCGGCGCTGCAAAAATGCGTACGAGCGTTGCAGGACTTGCCGGCACCCGTCACACCGCTGATGGCATCGACAATCACGGGACCGTTCTCGGCCACCCAGCCCGCACGCACGGCAGGAGCGGCAGCAAGGCTCGTTGCGGTGGGATAGCAACCGGCGCAGGCGACCAGTACGGGCTTGCCGTCGGCGTGGTCGGATGCAGCGGTCTCCAAATCCTGGCAGAACAGCTCGGGCAGGCCGAAAGCGCGGGTCTTGAGCAGCTCGGGGCTCGTGTGCTCGGCGGCATACCAGGCCTCAAAGGTGGCCGGATCGCTCAGGCGATAGTCGGCCGAGAGGTCAATGCAGGAGACGCCCGCGGCAAGCAGGGCGGGCACCTGTGCCATGGCAGCCGTGTGCGGCACGGCCAAAAAGACCACGTCGCAGTTCTTGAGCTCGGGGGCGTCATGCGTCGTGAAGACAAGGTCGCTTACGCCAGTGAAGCTCGGGTACACCGCAGACAACGGCTGGCCGGCATCAGCGTTGGACGTAATGGCAGCAAGTTCAAACTCGGGATGACCGAGGACGAGGCGAATAAGCTCGGCGCCGGCATATCCAGCCGCACCGACGATTCCAACCTTTAAAGACATATCAGACTCCTTGTCTGCAGTTATGCACCAATGCGCATCTCGCAGCCGTCGTTATGAAGTGGGTTGAAACTTTAGCACCAAAAGATGCATATATACGCAAATCTTTTGTATATTCATGCATTGAAACAGTCCCGACACATTCACTCGAAGGAATTGACAAATAAATGCGGGCCCCATATTGCCCCGTGCGCCTTACGGTGCCGTTGCAATGTGGGGCCCGCTACATGCGAGAATTAAAATTGTCGAAGCTTGCTGAGAGACTCGTTTAGAGCTCGACCGGCACCCATTTGTCATGGTTGCAGATAAAGGCCTCGGGTTCCTCCACGCTAAAGAAGACGAGCGTGGAATCGCCTGCGCCCTCGTAGTGCTCGCCTAGGCGCTCCAGGTGCTTCCAGCCTGCCTCGCGCATATCGGGAGCGGCCTGGTCATCCAGACCCGCATGCCCGCGCAAGATGAGCCAGCCATGGCCCGGCCACCAACTCGTGGCCTCAAAGCGTTGATTTTGCAGCAGCTCTTGCCACACGTCTTTTGTGCGCGCCGTTACAAACCACAGCTTGCCGTCCTGGATCTGCGCAAACGAAAACGGACGCACATGCGGCTGTCCGTCAACGCTCGTCGCCAAATACCATGCCGGCACCGACGTCAGATACTCCAACACCGTATTCAATCCGTCCATGTGTCCTCCTGACGCTCGCTAATTTGGAATGGGTAGTTAATTTGGGACGGGGCTATTTTAGCTACCCCTTAACTGCCAATGAATTATTTGGACCAGGATAATTGTCAGCTGGCATATGGGGGTAGCTAAAATAGCCCCGTCCCAAATTAACTACCCCGGAATACTGGTTGGTGAGGGTTAAAGCTCCAGGCGCTCCTCGCTGCCGTCGATATCACAGAAGCGGGCGACGATATTGCGCACCGAGAAAAACGCAAGGCGACCGTCGCTGGCGCCCTCGTGGTCTTCGCCGATGCCAACCATGTGCTTAAAGCCGGTTTGGCGCACCCGGTCGCTCACGACCGCGTCGTCCTCGAGCGCGGCCTCGCCGGTCAGCACAATCCAACACTCCCCCGGTTTCCAACCCGAAACCTCAAACTTGGGATTCGCGCTGAGCTCGGCCCACACATCCTTGTCGCGCGACGTGCAAAACCACAGTTTACCGTCATCGACCATGGCAAACGAAAACGGTCTCACGCGGGGCTGATGCCCGTCGGCCACATCGGTCGTGGCCAGATACCACGCCGGAATGCGCCTGAGATACGAACAGGCGCGCTCAAGCTGAGCCGTGCGGTCGTTGTCGGTCATAGGGACCCCTTTCTTGCGCCCGAATCGCGCTTAAACAAGTTGAAGGTTGATGACGATGACGCAGATGAGCAGCAACGCCGTCACCACCGCCGCCAACGCATCGCCGCGGCCAAATGCAAGCGCATGCAGGCGCGTGCGGCCCTGCTCGCCGTGATAGCAGCGTGCATCCATGGCGGCAGACAGCGTCTCGGCATGGCGGAACACGCCCGTGAACAGCGGAATCGCCACACTGCCGAGCATACGCACGCCGCCGAGCGGACCGCCCGTCACGCGCGCGCCGCGGCTTGCCTGTGCATCGGCCGTCTGTTTCATCTCAGTGGCAAACTGCGGCATAAAGCGTAGCGCGATACCCATGATCATGCCGAGCTCGTGCGCAGGAAGTCCCACACGCGCAAACGGTGCGAGCAGGCGCTCAAAGCCCGCGGTGAGGTCGAGCGTCGGTGTGGTGAGCGTAATGGCGCTCATGCCGGCCATCATCAACGTCAGGCGGCACGCCATAAAGGCGGCAGAACGCAGTGAGCCCTCGCTTATCTGCAGAAAGCCGAGCTGCCACAGGATGCGCCCACTCTGATCGGTAAACAAGTTGAGCACCGCGACCACGACGACGATTGCCAGCAGCGGCGCCATCGATGATAGGACCCGGCGCAACGGCACCCGGGACACGGTATAGATCAGGACAACGAAGATTGCGACCGGGACCAGTCCGCGGAAGCTGCTGACTGTGAGCGTCGTGATCAGAAACACAAAGCCCAAGAGCAACTTAGTTCGCGGGTCCAGGCGGTGGATCGCACTATCGCCGGGATAGTAGCTGCCAAACGAAAACGCCTCCATTAGCAGCCCTCCTCTCGCGCGACCGTCTTGGATTTAGCAATGTCCGCGACGTTAGAAGGACCGCCCGAGCGACCGATTAGCAGGTCCACCAACTCGTCTGCCAGCGACTCAACCGTATAAAGGCCGTCAAAGCGCAGCGGAACGCCTGCCTTCGCAAGCGCCAGCGCCATGCGCTGGGCAGCGGGAACACCCAAGCCGATTGATTTAAGCTCATCCGCATGCGCAAACACCTGAGCGGGCGTGCCCTCGGCAAACACCGCGCCCTCGTTCATCACGACAATACGGTCGCAGCAATTGGCAAGGTCATCCATACTGTGTGAGACCATGACGACGGTCAGGCCCCCATGGTGAAGTCGATCGATGAGCTCCAGGAAATCACTGCGCGCCGCCGGATCGAGCCCAGCCATGGGCTCATCGAGTACCAGGACCTCGGGCTCCATGGCAAGCACGCCGGCGAATGCCACACGCCGTTGCTGACCGCCCGAAAGCTCAAAGGGGCTCTTGTCGCCCACCGTGGCCAGGTCGAGGCCCGCGCGCGCGAGCGATGACTCAACGCGGCGGGCAACCTCGGCCTGCGACAAGCCAAGGTTATGCGGACCAAATGCCACGTCCTGTGCCACGGTCTCGGCAAACAGCTGACGCTCTGGATACTGAAACACCACACCGACCTTTGCCTTAACCGCGGCGGCATCTTTCTTGTTTACCAGGTCGAGCCCCAACGCGTAAACGGAACCCTCCTGGGGACGAATCAGGCCGTTGAGATGCTGAACCAGCGTCGACTTACCCGAACCGGTATGGCCCGCAAGGCCCAGGAACTCGCCACGACGCACCGTTAGCGACACATTGCGCAACGCCCAGGGGCTGCTAGGGTCGTTGCCCCAGAGGGCCTGTTTGTTCGATGTACCCTCGGCGGCCGAGCGCTTGTGCCAACGGCGACGCTCGCGGGCGCTCAGCGAATAGCTATACGAAAGGTGCGAAATCTCGATGACGGGCTCCAGCGCGTCTGCGCCATCGATTGCAGAGGAGACGTTGTCGGGAATACGAGGATCGGATGCGAAAGGCCGCCCAGAGATGCCTGTCCTACTCCGCTCGGCATAAGCCTGCGCTATATCGGCGACCATATCCGCCTCGCGCACCTGTGCGCAAATGGGCACGCCCTTCGCGCGAAGCGCCCTGCCAAGACAGCACGATGCCGGCATATCCAAGTTCATCCGCGCGAGTTCGTCCGCCCGCGTCAAGATCTCCTCGGGCGTACCGAGCATGGCAACGCGGCCCGCTTGAAAGACAGCAACGCGATCGGCCTCAGCGGCCTCTTCCATAAAATGTGTAATCATCACGATGGTCATGCCGCGATCGTGCAACGCGCGGCAAGCCTTCATGAGGCCCTTGCGTCCACGTGGATCGAGCATCGAGGAAGCCTCATCCAAAATGAGCACGCGTGGTTCCATGGCGAGCACGCCGGCAAGCGCCACGCGCTGCTTTTGTCCGCCCGAGAGAGCGTGGGTCTCGTGGCGCTCAAAGCCCACCAGGCCCACGCCCTTCAGCGCCTCGCGTACGCGCTGCGCAATCTGGGCCGATTCAACCCCTAAGTTCTCGGGACCAAACGCAACATCGTCCTCGACAAGCGTCGCCACCAGCTGGTCATCCGGGTTCTGGAACACCATGCCCGCGGTCGAACGAATGTCGTAGACCAGCTCGGAATCGGACGCGTCCATGCCGTTGACGCACACCGTTCCCGCATCGGGCTGCAACAGCGCGTTCAAATGCTTGGCAAACGTCGACTTGCCCGACCCGTTTCCGCCGAGGATGCAGAAAAACTCGCCATCCTCGATATCCAGATCGATGCCATCGAGCGCCGGTGCCGCACCGTCATAGCTAAAGGAAACGCCCCGACACTCAATCATGCGCGGCCTTTGACCTGGTCCTTCTTGGGCGTAATGAGATTAGAGACCGCCTTGTACACCGCCAGCGTCAACACCGAGTTGAGCACGGTCTTGATAAGGTTGAACGGCAGCACAGCGGGAATCATGAGCGGCAAAATCACGTCGACCGAGCCATACCAGAACCAAACGCCAATGGTCAGATTCGCGACCATAGAAAGCACCGTAGCGGCAATAACGCCCAGCGCCAGGCCAATCACGGCACCCTTGTAGGTGCGCATCTTCTGATAGACGATAGCCGCAGGCAGAATATAGCCCAGCGTGGCAACCAAGTTCATAAGCGCACCGACCCAATCGCCCGTGGTAAGCGCATGGATAACGATCGCCATAGCGGCAACAGCGGTGCCGGCGCCAGGGCCATACGCAAATCCACACACCATCGCCGGCACCAGCGACGGGTCATACGTCAAAAACGGCGCCGAGGGGAGGATGGGCAGCTGCACATACATAAACAGTGCTCCCAAGGCGCACATCAACGCCATGGTAACGAGCTGTTTGGTGCTCCACCTATTCGTGTTCTCAAAATGGATATGCTGCGACTGTTCAGACATAAGATCACCTGCCTCTTTCATCCGGACTCTAACCGTTGGTACTGGGATCTCACCAGTTCAGCCGGCATGCGAACCAACGCACACACGGGTCGCGGACTCATCGGCTCGGTCGCAGGCACTTTGCCTGCGCCACGGCGCCCCTTTGGCACCGCCCGATTTACCGCCAGTGGGGAATTCCACCCCGCCCTGAAACAGCAATTGCAAGTGTAGCACCAGCAGGTTTTCGCGCAAGTATGCCAAGGGTAATTTGTGGTAGGGAAACGCTCCAGAAATACACCCGGGACAAGTTGGAACGACGACCACGTTCTCCGTTCAAGCCAAAGTGGTGCGCCTTTCGCGCAAAGCGCGAAACAGCAAAAGGGACACGTATTCCCATCAATCACGTCCTTCTCCGCGAGCCGACCTCAAGGCCATAAACGCAGGGGATCCGGGGGCGTGACGGGGGTTTCTCTCCGGAACATTCCGCAGGACGCAAAGAGGCTCCGCAGCGCGAAGCGCGATGCGGAGCCTCTTTACATGTCCGAGGACGTTCCGGAGAGAAACCCCCGTCACGCCCCCGGATTCCCGGTGGGAGTTCTAGACCTTGTCGGCCTTAGTACATACCGCCGCCCTGCTGACCAGCGGTGGCAGCAGCGATGGCATCCTCAAGCTGAGTGTTCTTGGGCACATCGGAGACGGTAGCCTCGGTGATGAGGATCAGGCTGGCGACAGAAGCAGCGTTCTGCAGGGTGACGCGGCTGACCTTGACGGGGTCGAGGACGCCCATCTCAATCATGTCGCCCCACTCGCCGTTGGCAGAGTTGAGACCCTGGCCGGCGGGCAGCTCGGCAACCTTGTCGACCACGACAGCACCCTCAAAGCCAGCGTTCTTGGCGATGGTAGCGACCGGAGCGGTCAGAGCCTTCTTGACGATATCGACGCCGATCTTCTCCTCGGGGTCATCGATCTCGACAGCGTCGAGCGCAGGAGCAGCGTCCATGAAGGCGACGCCGCCGCCGGCGACAATGCCCTCCTCGACAGCAGCGCGGGTTGCCTGCAGGGCGTCCTCGACGCGGTGCTTGATCTCCTTGAGCTCGGACTCGGTAGCAGCGCCGACCTTAATGACGGCAACGCCACCGGAGAGCTTGGCCAGGCGCTCCTGGAGCTTCTCGCGGTCGAAGTCAGAGGTGGTGTTCTCCATCTCGCCCTTGATCTGAGCGATGCGGGCGTCGATGGCCTCCTTGGAGCCAGCGCCGCCGACGACGACGGTGTTGTCCTTGGAGATGGTGACGGACTTAGCAGTACCGAGCATATCGGCGGTGATGTCAGCGACCTTCACGCCCAGCTCGTCCAGAGCGGCCTGGCCACCGGTGAGGACGGCGATGTCCTCGAGGATGCGCTTGCGGCGATCGCCATAGCCCGGGGCCTTGACGGCGCAGACGTTGAGAGCGCCACGGATCTTGTTGAGGACCAGGGTCGGCAGAGCCTCGCCGTCGATGTCCTCAGCGATGATGAGCAGGCCACGGCCGGCGCGCTGGACAGCCTCGAGAACAGGCATGATGTCCTGAACGCTGGAGATCTTCTGGTCGGTGATGAGGATGTACGGATCCTTCATCACGGCCTCCATGCGGTCGTTGTCCGTGACGAAGTAAGCGGAGACATAGCCCTTGTCGAACTGCATGCCCTCGACGGTGTCGATGGTAATGTCGAACGTCTGGGAATCCTCGACGGTGATGACGCCGTCCTTACCCACGACCTCCATGGCCTCGGCGATCTTCTCGCCGACCTCGGGGTCACCGGCGGAGATGGTACCGACGGAAGCGATCTGCTCCTTGGTCTCGACCGGCTTGGCCTGCTTCTTCATCTCGGCGACGGCGGCGTTTACAGCCTTGTCGATGCCGCGACGGATGGCCAGCGGGTTGGCGCCGGCGGCGACGTTACGCAGACCGTCGTTGACGATAGCCTGGGCGAGCAGGGTTGCGGTGGTGGTGCCGTCACCCACGGTGTCGTTGGTCTTGGTGGCGACCTCCTTCACCAGCTGAGCGCCCATGTTCTCGATGTTGTCCTCGAGCTCGATCTCCTTAGCGACGGAAACGCCGTCGTTGGTGATGGTCGGGGCACCGAACGTGCGCTGCAGAGCGACGTAACGGCCCTTGGGGCCCATGGTGACGGTAACGGCGTCGGCCAGAGTGTTGACGCCCTTGGCGAGCTTGGCGCGGGCATCGGTGTTGAACGTAATGTTCTTTGCCATGGTAGGTAATCCTCCAAAAGAAATGTGACTCGCGTCGCCGCTTCCGAGTCCTATGCGGCGGACGCGTTCAAAGACGAATCAGAGATTCTGACGAGACTAGGCCTCGACGACGGCGTAGATGTCGTCGGCGCGCATCAGCAGATACTTCTCGCCGTCGACCTTGACCTCGTTGCCACCGAACTTACCGTAGATGACAACGTCGCCGACCTGAACGTCCATGGGGATGCGCTCGCCCTTGTCGTTGACCTTACCGGCGCCAACAGCAACGATGGTGCCGCGCTGCGGCTTCTCCTGAGCGTTGCTGGCGATGTACAGACCAGAAGCGGTCTTCTGCTCGGCCTCGTCGGGCTTGACCAGGACGCGATCTGCAAGCGGCTTCAAAGACGACATGCTTGTTTCCTCCTTTGTGGGCCGCGCGGTCATGCCGCGCGGGTTAACCCTTTTTGTTTGCGTACGCGTTGAATGGTACCCACGAATGGCGGGTTATACAACACGGAGTCAAAAAATCTTATTTTTTGGCACTTAGATTTTCTGAATGCCGGGGGATAACTTAGCAGTGGCTCCCATGTGGCGCCGGAGGGGCGGGGCATAAGGTTTCCTGCTCGGGCAGTCCTGCTCGCACGAAGGCCACATTAAGTGGCCTTCGGCTCGTGCGGAACTCGCGATAAACCTTATGCCCCGCCCCTCCGGCGCCACACGGGAGCTGAGTCAACGTTATCGGGCCCGGCATTCAGAAAAGTCAGTGCAGCAAAATGGCGATGCGGGTAGGGTGCACAAGAAAGGGGCACGTTGCTGAAACGTGCCCCTTAAGTTGCGGTGGAATATGGACTGTTTTTGGCTGTTGAGGTGTTATTTAGTCCGTATTTCACCGCAACTGAGGGATGGGATGTGGGGCTAACGCTCGTAGATTAAGTTACCTGCCAGGTAGGTGGCCTGAACCTTGGTGGCTTGGAGCTCTTGGGGGTCAACGGTGAGCGGGCTTTGGTCCAGGACTACCAGGTCGGCGTATTTGCCGGGCTCCAGGCTGCCGAGGTTTTGCTCGTCACCTGCTGCGTAGGCGCTGCCCAAGGTGTAGTTGCGCAGAGCTGTAGCCGCGTCGATGCGCTCGCTGGGGAGCCAGCCGCCCTCGGGCCAGTGGCTGCGAGGGTCTTGGCGCGTAATAGCCGTGTAGAGCACGTTCATGCTGGTAACGGCCGTGATGGGGCTGTCGGTACCAAAAGCTTGGCGGATGCCGCGCTGCTTATAGGTCGCAAACGGCCACATGATGCGGCTGCGTTCCAGGCCCAGGTCGCGCTCCGGGCCACCCGGGTCGAGCGTGATGTGGCAAGGCTGGCTCGAGGCAATGACGTTGAGCTTGCGCAGACGATCGATGTCCTGAGGCAGCAGATTCTCCAAATGCTCAAGCGTATTATGACCGTGCTGGGGCAGGCCGTAGAGCTCTGCCGCCTCCTCAAAGATATCGAGTGCGGCATGGATGGCACCGTCGCCGATAACGTGGATGCGCACGGTGTGGCCGCGCTCGGCTGCCGCCAGAACCAACTTGCGCATGCGCTCGACAGGAACCGTCAGGCGACCCTGGTCGCCCGGGAAGCGCGGGTTAGTATAGGGCTCAGTGAGGTATGCGGTATGCTCGCTCGACACGCCGTCGAAGAACTGTTTAAATCCTGGCGCCGAGAGCAGCGCGTTGTTCGCGTAGCGGGTCTGGAGTTCCTCCAAGCGCGATTGGTCATCCAGCAGCGTGGGAAACAGATGGGCGCGGATGCCCAGCTTGCCGGCGGCCTGCAGCCTGTCGTAAACATCGTCGCGAATAAAGTCGCAGCCCGGCATGGGCATGAGCGACATATCGCAGATTGAGGTGATGCCTTGCTCGGCCATACGCTTCATCTGGTCGCCGTAAGCGCTCGCGATGCGGTCCTCGCCCAGCCATTCCAGGCAGCGCGGCAGCAGCTGCATAGCAGCTGCCTCGTGGGCAATACCCGTAAGCTCACCGTTCGAGTCCTTGTCGTAACTGCCACCCGCCGGAGGCTCGCTGTCACGCGTCACGCCGAGGGCTTCGAGTGCGCGGCTGTTGAGCCACAGCGTATGCCCATCGCCCGAATACATAACACAGGGGCGACCGGGGAAGGCGGCGTCGAGGGAGGCCTTGGTAGGATGCTCGGGCGGATCCCAGCGGTAATCGCGCCAGCCCTGGGTCACGACCCAGGCGTCGTCGGGCAGGCCCTGGGAAAACTCGAGCGCATGCTGCACCAGTGCCGCCTCGGACGTGCCCATATCCATGAGCATGTACGGCGAGGAACCGACCGAGGTATGGAAGAAGTGCAGGTGCGCATCATGGAAACCGGGGCAGACAAACTGCTCGCCGTAGTCGACCACCGGCGTGGCAGCAGGGGCGGCGGCAATCACGTCATCGGGCGCGCCGACTGCGACGATGCGATCACCCGCAATGGCAATCGCCAGCTCGCGGGCGGCATCGATACCGTCTTGGGCGGTAAAAACGTTCTTGGAGCGGATAATCCGATCGATATGCTGCATGGGCATCCCCATCTCTGGCGGGAAATTCAACACCTCCGAGTGTACTCCCCCGCCCTTGTGACAAAACCCCAAGCGGCAAACGGCAACTTTACCAGCCCTAGCGGCAGGTGGCATACTGGAGAGAGCCTGTACGATTTTGCGATCGAGCCAACAAGGAGCAAATCGACCATGACGAAGACCAAGGCACAGCAGATTATGGCGGCAACCGAGGTTCGCGCGGCAGACGACGTCACCGCGGCCATCCAGGATATCGCCGCCGAGTTTGAACCCTACATCATCAAGCAGCGCCGGCACTTCCATAAGCACCCGGAGCTGAGCCTTGCCGAGGAGCGCACGACTTCCGACATCGCCAACCAGCTCGACGCCATGAATATCCCCTACGAGCGTCCGCTCAAGACGGGCCTGGTGGCGACGCTTCGCGGTACCGCGCCGGATGCCTACCGCGAGGACGGCACACCGCGCCGCCGTATCCTGCTGCGCGCCGATATCGACGCCCTGCCCGTCACCGAGCAGACCGGCGAGGAGTTCGCCAGCGTCAACGAGGGTTGCATGCACGCCTGCGGTCACGACTGCCATATCGCCATGATGCTCGGCACGCTGCAAATCCTGCGCCACATGACCGACGACATCCACGGCGAGATCCGCATCGTCTTCCAGCCCAGTGAGGAAAACGGCCAGGGCGCCAAACTCATGATCGGCACGGGTGTGCTCGACGGCGTCGACGGCGCCTACGCCGCGCACATCTGGAGCGAGGTCGACGCCGGTACCGTGAGCTGCGAGCCCGGCCCGCGCATGGCCAATACCGACTGGTTCCGCATCGACGTTCGCGGTACCTCATGCCACGGCGCCATGCCCCAGCGCGGCCACGACGCCGTCATGGTGGCGGCAGAGATTGTCAACGCCCTGCAGACCATCGTCTCACGCGAAATCAGCCCCTACGAGCCTGCTGTCATCACTGTCGGCGAGCTGCACGGCGGCACCGCACGCAACGTCATCGCCGGCACCGCCTACCTCGCCGGCACGGTGCGTACCTATGGCGATTCGACGCACGAGGAAATGCCCGAGCTCATGCGCCGCATCGTGGAGCACACTGCGGCGGCCCTGGGCGCCGAGGCCGAACTTACCGACTACACCATCGCCAACTATAAGGTCGAAAACGACGCCGCCTCGAGCGAGCGTTGTCGTCAGGCCGTGGTCAAGTGCCTGGGTGCGGCCGGCGAAGGCCATTACCGTGGCACGCTTTCGGGCGAGGACTTCTCGGAGTATCTGCGCCGCGTACCGGGCGTGCTCGCCTTTGTTGGCACGCGCAACCCCCAGATTGGCGCCACGTACGCCCAACATTCTTGCTTCTACAAGATTGACGAGTCGGTACTGTCCAAGGGTTCCATGGTAGCCGCCCAGTATGCCATCGACTTTTTGGCCGAGCCCACGCAAGAGGAGCTCGACGGCCCCACGATCGCCGCGGTTGCCGAAACCAACCCCGACTTGGCCGCCAAACTGCGCTCTGCCAAGGCAACGGCCGCTGAGGCGCGCGACGCCATGCACGATGCCCGCACCGCCCGCCATGCCGCAATCAAGGGCATCCACGATGCGCGGGCTGCCGCTCGCCGCGAGGGGAAGCACGACGAGTAGTCAATTCGCCGGCATCTCGCAGTCATAGCCACATCGCGATGTCAAAGCGGGGGCGGACGTTTCGAATCGTCCGCCCCCGCTCATTTGTCAAGTGCTCTTTCTACCATTTGTACCCCGCCCCTAAATGGCAGAGCCAGCGTGGGGGTTCGAGGTGGATGATATCGGTGGGAACTCCGGCGGGAGCGTGACCACCAAAGAGCAGGCCCGCGTCTGCCGGGTTGATAAGGCGCACGATCCACACGGCGACGACCAGCACGCACAACACGGTGACCGCAATGTCGATACCACGCTTTAGCTTGCTCGATGCCACCTCCTCGCGCACGAACGCGAGCACGAACGCAATCGGCACCACCCAAAACAGCGGATGGTAGGCAAAGGCCGCCGCAAAATCGAGGCGCAGCGCCGCCAGCCACGCCCTCGTCATGCCGCATCCCGGACAAGGAACGCCCGTCATCAATCGAAAAATACAGCCGATATCGAGCAGGTAGAGCGCGAGCCAGGCGACAAAGAGCGCGCCGGTGCAAGAAAGGGCGCGGCGAAGGAGCTCCGCCGTGCCCTTATGTCCCTGGGAGCTGTTCACGCCGCCCTTATTGTTAGGCATGAGCGCCAAGACGGATGTTGTAAGCCGTTGCCATGGCATTGGTATTATTGATGATGATGTTCATGGCAAAGATGGGGCCAAGACCGCACAGCAGTACGCCGATGATCTGCCACAGAAGAACGGTGGTGCCGTTTTCCTGGAACACCAGGCCGTAGCGAGGAGCGTTGGCCTGCAGGCGGTTGCCAATCTTGTAATACCAGTAGTACGCGTAGAAGCCGCAGGTCACAAACGACAGCAGGATGAATGCCGCCAGACCCGGCGTGGAATCGCCGTCATCCTGGCACATGACATTGATGTCGCGGGCCAAGCAATACAGGAAGTAGAACGAATAGATACCGCAGGTCACAAGAGAGAGCAGCAGCCAGCCGATCAGGCTGCGGTCAGCCTTGACGGGGCCATAGTCCATCGGAGCGGATGCGGACTGTTGGGCGTATTGACCGGTATACTGCTGCTGACCGGTGTACTGCTGCTGAGGCTGGGGCGCGGGCTGAATAGCCTGGGCCGGAGCGGGCTGGACCTGCGTGGGCTGCGGGGCGGACTGGGGCTGCGGGGCCGCAGCGGCAGAAGCGGCACCAACGGCAGATCCGCAAACAGGGCAGAATTTGGCATCATCCGAAATGGGAGAACCACAAGTGGTACAGAACATAAGCTTCTCCTTTTCCTAAGGCGTCGCACGCCTTCAAACCTTACACGTCTATGTCCTCAACAATAGCCGCGACGTTGTTGCGCAACATTGATCAATTTCTGAGAAATATTGCCGCAACCGTTTTCCAGGCATTTTCTTGCTTTCGCCATAGAAAAAGGCACCCCGGGTTCAGTTGCCCAGGGCGCCTCGACCGACTATTCGGTTTGATCGTTTTCGGCAGCAGGATTATCGCCCGACTCATCCGCCGGCGTGGCGACGGCATTCCAATCGGGTTCTGCAGGCGTGGCCTCGGGCTCCGGTGCGGGTGTAGGGGCCGGTGCCGGAGCAGACGTCGGCGCGGGCGCGGGCGCCGGGGCAGGCGCGGGCACCGGGGCAGGCGCGGGCGCAGGCGTAGGCGCAGTACCAGTGGCGGCCGTGGGATTGAATCCCACAGGTGTAGGCTTCTTCTCGCCCGGAAGCACAAACGTCAGGACATCGTCGGAATCCTCGTCGGCCCACTCACTGGCATGACGTGCCGCCCAATAGCCAACGGCGCGATACTTGAGCATCTTGCCAAACACAATGAAAAACACCGAGACAAAGGCAGTGATCATCAGGAACAAGATGAGCACGATGCCGCCGCCCCTAAAAATCGCCTCGAGGCCCGAAGGAGAGTAATAGCCGTAATAGCCATAGCTGCTGAGACCAAGGGCTGCAAAGGAGCCAAAGATGACGGTGAAGACCCCCATGATGATATTCGAAACAATGCCCGTCAAAACCTCGGGAAGAATCGAGGCGCAGAACAACTTGCCCAAATTGGCCTTGTAGGGCTTCCAAACCTTCTTGAGCGAAAACGCGCTCTCCATGCGGCCGGCGACCGCAAAGTGCATCACAGCGGCATCGCCAAACATCCTAAAGAAGATGCCCAGCACAAACGAGACGAACAGGGCAAAGACGAGCCACCCCATCGAGGCGATGAGGGTGCTCTCAAGGCCGCTCGAACCATAGAAATAATACGAACCGACAGCACCGATCACGGTGCTCTCAATCACCGAGAGCACCCCGCCAATCACCGGGATAGCGGCGATGAACTCGAGCACACCCGTAATGACAGACGAGAAGATGCCCAATCCAAACGAGGTCGAGCGCAGCAGCGGACGCTCCATACCGTCATCATCCTTGAGCGACAGGTCGCGACCCCACTCGATAGCAAAGCCGGCACCGCACACGCTTGCCACGTAAGCGAGCAAAAAGCCAATGGCCGCCGCAATGCCACCGGTAACGGGGATGAACAGCACCAGCACCGACACGACGCAGATGAGCGCCGGCAAAAAGGCGATCTGGCACACGCGAACCAGGGCGCCGGGAACCTTAATCATGTCGTTGAAAGCCTGTGTCATGCAGCCCTTGGGCACGTTCATGACCGGCTGGGGCGCAACGAACGGCTGGGGCTGAAACTGGGGCTGCGAAGCAGAGGCAGCAGCCCGAGGGGCCGCGGTATTGGGAGCACCGCACACGCCGCAGAACTTATCGTTGTCGCCCATGGGGGCGCCACACTGCGAGCAAAACATCGAAATCATCCCTTCGTATCTTGAGCCAATCCTCAAATCAGAACCAGTGTTTTGCACCATTATCGCCCAACATGAGGACAAATGTGCCCGAATGGCCATGAGGCAATGTAAAGGGTCTGTCGCAGCAGTTTAAAGTGAGTCGACCGCTAATTCGTACCGCGGAAGCCCTTACCGACAATCTCGGAACTGTCGACAATCGTGATAAACGAGCCCGGGTCGATCTCGCGGACATAGCGGCGCAGTTGTACCGCCTCGCGACGGCTCAGCACGCTCATAATCACCGTGACGCACTTGCCCGAGAAGGCGCCGTAGCCACGGCTGATCGTTGCCGTGCGGTTGAGATGCTTGACGATAAACTCCTCGACTTTGAGCGGTTCGGCGCAAATAATCGTACAGACCTTACGCAGGTGGATGCCCTCGATGGCCTTATCGACGACGAGCGTCTTGGCAAACAGGCCAAGCACGCAGTACAGGCCGACGCGCGGGCCATACAGGAAAGCCGCGATGGTCACGATGCCGATATCGACCAGCAACAGGGCACGGCCGATCTCAAGCGTCGTGCGACGCTTGAGGATCATGGCGAGGATGTCGGTGCCGCCCGTCGAGGCACCAATGTCAAAGACAATGGCACTGCCCAGCGCCGGCAAGATGACGGCAAAACACAGGTCGAGCCACATATCGCCCGTCATCGAGACATCGGTCGGAATGAACAGCTCGAACAGCGAGACATAGGCAGAAAGCGCAAACGAGGCGAAGACGCTCCAAAGAATCGCCTTGCGGTCCAAGAAGATGAAGCCCAAGACGACCAGGACCGCGTTGATGATCCACATAAAGACACCGACGGGCAGGGTTGGAAACAGCGTGGACAGGATAACCGACACGCCCGAGGTACCGCCAAAGGCAAAGTGGTTGGGAGTTTTAAAGGCCACGATGGCGAACGCCGTGAGAATCAGGCCCAGGTTGAGCTCGGCGAAAAAGCGTGGGAAGCCCGGCTCCTGGCTGCGCTTTTGGCCGGCACGCTCGCCACGCTCAATATCGGCGCGATCGACAACGCACTCCATCGGCACCACGGGAGGACGATACGCCTCCTCGGCAGCACGCGATGCCGCCTCTGCCGCGGCCGCCTCAATCGCCCATGCCTCGCTTTCTGTTTCGTACTCGTCAGCCATTACGGCAACCCCTCGTTAGCAATGTGGAAACAATGCGCCCATTAGGGTAACGCGGAACGCAGCGATTGCAACCCTTAGTTAGATGAGCGGTATGCCTGCATCGGGGGCATACAAATAACGGTCGGCCGCACATGCATCCGTGCGGCCGACCGTTTAGTATTTCCGCAGATAAAACCTGCCAAAATAAACCTGTCCCTTTTTGGTAGGTTATTCGTGCTGGCTGGTGCGGTGCTCGTACTCCTCGGGGGTGATGACGTCCTCGATGCGCAGGTTGACGTCCGCCACCTCAAGGCCGGTCATCGCGGCAAGGCGCTCGGTGACACGTGCCTTGACATCGTCGAAGATCGCGGGCGCATAGGCGCCGTACTCGATAATGACGGAGATGTTGACGACCACGCGATTGTCATCGGTGACCTCAACCGTCACGCCCTTGGTCAGATTCTCGGCACCAAACTGCTCCTGCACAAAGTGCATAAGGTTACCCTTCATGCCCAGGACGTGCGGCACCTCGCGGGTGGCCATGGCGACGATCTTCTCGATCACACCGTTGGAATAGGTCAGCGAGTCCTCGGACTCGTCTGTTTCCTCATCATCCTCGTCCGCGTCATCGGCGGACTCGGCCTCGACGAGCGCCTCATCCTCGAGCGTCACATCCTCGGCTTCGGCGACGGCCGCCTCGTTCTCCTCGAGCTCGGTATCGGCCACATCGACCTTCGTATTAAAAGCCATGGTTCCTCCTTATGCCTGCCGCGGATGCGACAGTCGAATACATATTAGCGGCCGCTAAACAGACGGCCGAAGAAGTTGACGATCCCGTTTTCGCCGTCGCGAATTTGGCCGATCACGGCGCCGATCAGCACGAAGAATGCAATGACGAGCGTGTCCCACAGGCCGAGCGTGAGCACCAACACGGCAAGGATAAAGCCAGCGACGGCACCGAGCGTGGTGTTGGGATGACGCACAGCATAGCTCCAGATGGCAGCGCCCGTACCCTTGATGAGACCCATAGCCTCGTCAAAATCCGCGGCCGCCGCGTCTTGTAACTCAGTTGCCTCTGCTTTGGAATCAACAGGTTCGTTCGCCGGCGTGGCGCTCTGGTCAATCGTCAGGCGCGGCGTACGAGCGGTCTTATCTTGATTGGTATCACTCACCGGAAACCTCCACGGTCTGGACGGTAGTCTTGGACGGCAAAAAACGGACGCGCGTGGTCGTACCCGGCGTGCCGAGCATGGTGTCGCAAGCTTCCTCGATGCGCTGCTGCATCGCGGTAGCCAGAGATGCCACGTCCTTATCGTCAAGCGCGATAGCCTCGACCTTAAAACGGACATGCGAATCGTCGGAACCTTGGACGCGGGCCTCGACATGCTCGATCATCACGCGATCGTCGCGCTCTGCAGCAGCCCTGGCGCACGAAGAAAGCGCCGCGAGCGTGACCTCGATATTGCGCTCCCCCGCCGGATGCACGCAGGACGGCTCGCGACGAGCAAACATCAGGCGGAAGAAGCTTACCAGCACGCCAATCGCCACAACTCCGCCGCATGCCGTCACGACAATGCGCGGCATGGGGTCGCGCATCAGCAGCATAAAGCGATACGTATACGGCCCCCAAAACTGGCAGACAAGCGTACCCAGCGCCACGATGGTGGCGGCAAGATACACGATCGCTAGGGCTCGTTTGAGTACGCGCACGCGGCGCTCCCTTCAAATCTCGGCTCTCGAAATGCAAAACGGTTCGCATCATTATAAAAGAGCCGGGTCCGGTGCTCTACGCACGCGGATCCGGCTCATCTATTCCACGAGGCTTGCATGCTCGCTTCATTATGCCCAGATATGCACGGCTTAACCCGTGCGGGCGCTACTCCTCCTCGAGGGCAGCGATGACCTCGTCGGTCATGTCCATGGTGCTGTAAACATCCTGGACGTCGTCGAGCTCCTCAAGACGGTCGATGAGGCGCTGAACCTTCTTGGCGTCGGCGCCGGAGACCTCGGTCGGGGTGGTCGGGACCATGGTGGTCTCGGAGCCCTTGACCTGGACGCCCTGCTCCTCGAGCGCCTTGGAGACAGCCATGACCTCGTTGGCAGTAGTCCAGACGATCCACTCCTCGCCGGCGTCCTCGTAGTCCTCGCCGCCGGCCTCGGCGATGGCCATCATGAACTCATCCTCGTCACCGGCAGCACCGTTGGCGATCATGGTCTCCTTCTTGGCGTTCTCGTCCAGGATCTCCTTGGCGACGACGATCTGGCCCTTGCGCTCAAACTGGAAGGCGACGGAGCCGGAGGTGCCCAGGTTGCCACCAGCGTGGGAGAAGGCGGAACGGACATCAGCAGCGGTACGGTTGCGGTTGTCGGTCAGGCAGTCGACGTAGACGGCGACACCGGCGGGACCATAGCCCTCGTACACGATGTTCTCGTAGACAGCGGCGTCGGCACCCGAACCGAAGGCCTTGTCGATAGCGGACTTGATCTTGTCCTTGGGCATGGACTGAGCCTTGGCCTTAGCAACAGCAGCAGCGAGGCTGGCGTTGTTCTCAGGCAGCGGGTCGCCGCCGAGACGGGCAGCAACGGTGATGTTGCGGCTCAGCTTGGAGAAGAGGGCGGAACGCTTGGCGTCCTGCGCGCCCTTACGATGCTTGGTTGTGGCCCACTTAGAGTGTCCGGACATACGTGTCTCCTATCGGTTTCGACCTAAAGCCCAGCGCAGATGCTCGGGCAATATAAACAAACGTCGTTATGATATACCTACTGGCCTGCGAGATAAACCCCAAAATGAAGGCGTCGTGATGATACAGCCCCTTGGTGCAAAGTAACCTGTCCCCTTTGCACCAAATTAGGACCAGAGGAGGTCGCTGCGGGTGATGGTGGCGCCGATGGCAAAGGGCATACAGGCGATGACCGGATACAGGTAGCGCATGTAGGTCGAGCCGTTGCAGGGACCGATCAGGCACACGGCGAGCACGCCCAGCAGCGGCACCCAAATGGCCAGCCCGCGCCACGAATGACGACGTAGCAGATAGACAACCACGGCGATCATGATCCACACATAGGTGGCCGAGCTCATGGTGAGCGAGATAAACGGGACGCGTTGTACTGCCACGCGATACAGGTTGATCAGGTGGTCGCACCAGCGCACAACCTTGCTATCGACCGGATGGAAGTCGAAGTACTTGAGGTTATCGGGCTTTGCCATGATCTCGGCACTGCGCGCCGTGCTGTAGACCCACGCATCGCGGGCACTCGGATAAAAGTAGCCGTAGTAGTTATTGATGAGCGCCGAGATATAGCACTCGGGATCCTTTTTGAACATCTGGGCCCACACCTCAAAATAGGCCTTGATGTCCTCCTGCGAGGCATACTCGTTAAAGCAATTTTTGACGGCGTCCGACTTATCCGGGTTGTAACGGCGGCCCAAGTTCTCGTACTTGAGCACACGGTCGATCACGGCACGCTCTTCGTCGGTCACCAAGCCGTCGCAAGGAGCCTCCACGATGGTGCCGTCCTCCTTAACCGTAGGGTTGACGCCCGAGTTGAGGCCGTCGTGCTTTTGGACGAAACGAGCCGTCTGCTGGAACGGAATCGAGAGGATTTCGCGCTTGGAACCAGGCGTGATGTCGTGCGCCGGCATAAAGACCTTGGTGAAGTACATATTAGAGGCAAGACAGAGTGCAAGCACCGCAAGAACTCCCACCCAACGGAAACGCGAGATGGCGCCCGAAGTCGCAGCACCAGCCTGCTTGGCTGCACGATGAGCCACATGCGCGTCCCACGCGCAAAACGCCGCCGCGATCACGCATGCCGCCAGGGAAAACACCAGGCCGCCGTTGCGCAGAAACGTGGAACCCATGGCGCCCAGAGCGAGCAGCAGCCAGTCGTGGCGCGCAAAGAGCACAGGCCTCTGTTCGCCTGCACGCTCGACATTGGCATCGCGACGGGGCAGGCCGCAGGCCACGAGCTTCACGGTCTGCACCAACAGCACCAAAAACGCGTCGGCAAACAGCACGTCTTTGGTAAGCAAGGCCGCGTAGTTGGAGAACATGGGCATAAACACAAAGAACAGCAGGATTACGCCGCGGACCGGCAGGCTCACGCCCAGCTTGCGCAGCGACGAGATGGAATAGGCCATGCAGGCGGCCGTAATGACGAACTGAGCGCAGGTGTAGATGGCAAGACCTGCGTTGGCGCTGTTGAACAGTGAAAGCCCCAGCTGGACGCACGAACCGATGATAGCCGTATGCACCACGGGGTGATGTCCGTTGAGCAGCACATTGGGATTGAGCAGACGCAGGTAGTCACTCGTGCCGTTGGGGTAGTTGAACCACTGGCGAATCTGCGCACCCGTATCTCCCATAAAAAGGCCGGGCAGCGAAGCGATGAGCGTGGGCGCCCAGGCGATCATAAGCACCAGGAAGGGCCCGGCAAAGGGATGGACCGAGAGCACGGCGTGAGCCACACGCCATACGCGGCCAAAGTGCGCTTCAGAAAACGGAATGCGCCGAGAGCTCAGCCAATCTAGACACTCAAAAGCCAGATAGAAGGCAACGACCGCCAAGAGCATCCAGCCCGCACCGCCTATCCAGGCACAGATAATGCGGGCCTTGTCGCCGAGCACGATCTCGGCCGAATCGGTGAGGTCGTAGCTGCGGCCAAACACCATGCAGACGGCAAAGAACAGCGACGGAAGGATCACCGAGGGACGCCAGGCGTCGCCGCGGCCAAAGAATACGTAGCGAAACGGCAGCGTGAGCAGGCAGGCAAGCGCAAGCAGCATGACCGCGTCGGTATGGCCGGCAAACGAGAGGAGCACCTCGTAGCACACGTACAGCATGCCCGAGGCTTTGGGGTCAATTGCCAAGACTGCGTTGCTCGACACCGGGGCGGGATCGATGGAAAACGCCGTGGTCGCCAACAGCGCGAGCAAAAATGCGATGAGCGTCTGCTTGGCGGGGTAGCGCTTAAACCAGACGATGCGGGCAGCGTCGCGCGCAGCCGTTGTGGAGAGGTCGGAATCCTTCACAGTCCGAAAGCCTTTCTAGAAACCTGCCAAAAAGGGACAGGTTTATTTTGGCAGGTTTTATCTGGGGAAACGTTACGGTTCTGTCATCGTTGCCCAGCGAACCACCACAAAGGTGCCTGTCCCCTTTGTGGTGGTTAGGCGTCGAGGTAGATGCGCTGGGGTTGGTTGCGGCGACGAGCGAAGATGATGAGCGCCAGGCCCGCGATTACGAGCGGCAGGCTCAGCAGCTGACCCATGGTGATGACGCCTCCCAGCAGATAACCCAGCTGGGCATCGGGCACGCGCACGAACTCAACGAGAAAGCGGACAATGCCGTATCCCATCACGAACACGCCCATAAATGTGCCCTGGGGCAGCAGCGGCTTTTTGCGGCTGAGCACCTGCAGAATGCAAAAGAGCACGATGCCCTCAAGAAATGCCTCGTAGAGCTGGGAGGGGTGACGCGGCATATCGCCCGCAGTCCCGCCAAAGACCACGCCCCATGGCAGATCGGTCGGCTTGCCCCACAGCTCTCCGTTGACAAAGTTGGCACAACGGCCCAGGCACAAGGCCAGCGGCGCGCCTATGACGGCAAGGTCTGCCAAAGTCCATGCGTCGAGCTTATACATGCGGCACACGATGATGCCGCCCAAGATGCCGCCCACCAAGCCGCCGTGGAAGCTCATGCCTCCCTCGTTGGTGGCAAAGATCTCGAGCGGATGCGCCCAGTAGTAGCCGTCGCCGTAAAAGATGACGTAGAACAGGCGGGCGCCAATGATAAGGCCAAAGACTACGCCGACCACGACACTCGTCAGGTCGTCGACCGTAATGTCAAAACCCCAACGGCGCTGCGTGCGGTACATGACGACCGCCGTGAGCAGAGCGCCGACCACGTAGGCCAGGCCGTACCAGTAGATGGTGATGGGGCCCGCCGAGATCGCGACGGGATCAAGCATATGGTAGAGGTCGTTGAGCATATCGATCCCACTGCTCCCTACATACAAATGCGGCCGCGGGCCTTGCGCTCGCAGCCGCATATTTGGGCGTAACGTCTATGCGGAGTATGCCGTCCGCAGCTTTCGCATCTTAGAACGGCGCGTACTCGTCGTACAGGTCCTCGGCCTCGCCGGAAGCATTGACCTGCTCGACGCGGGTAACGCCGGGCACATGCTCCTTCAGGATACGCTCAATGCCCATGGACAGGGTCAGCGAGCTCATGGGGCAGCCGGCGCAAGCGCCCTGCAGCTCCAGCTTGACGACACCCTCGTCGTCGACGCCCACATACTCCATATCGCCGCCGTCGGCCTGCAGGTTGGGGCGAATCTCTTCAAGAACCTTCTTAAGCAGCTCTTCGTTAACAGCCACAGGGGCTCCTTTCTCACAATAACGCGGACACGCCCGCGGACAGAAGCTATGTTACTACAGCCGTGTACCCGCTCGCGAGCCGTCCATGCGCGCAGACGCGACTTTCACGAGTAGTCAATTTGGAACGGGGCTCTTTGAGCTGCGTTCGTCGCCAGATAGCGACAACGCATATTACTGCTGAGCCTGTCCCCCGGTACCAATCTTGACATCGACGATGACCTGGCGGTAGCTGATGCCGCAGGAGTCGAGAATGCGGCGGCTGATACGGCCGTCATCGGTGTCGGCATACTTATTGTCCAGGTAGACGACCTCGCCCACGCCCACCTGCGCCAGGATCTTGGCGCAGTCGTGGCACGGGAACAGCGTGACGTAGACCGTGGAACCCTCGAGGTCCTTGAGCGAGCCACGGTAGTTGAGCACGGCGTTTGCCTCGGCATGCACCACGTAGTTGTGCTTGTCCTGCAGCGGGTCGTCGCTCGTTCCCCACGGGAAAAAGTCATCGTTGAGTGCCGAGGGTGTGCCGTTGTAACCCACCGAAAGGATGCGGTGGTTGGTGTTGGCGATGCACGCACCCACCTGCGTGTTGGGGTCCTTGCTGCGGCGCTGCGCGGCGATGGCCACGCTCATAAAGAACTCGTCCCAGCTAATGACGTCCAGGCGCTTGCCTGACGAAGTTTGATGAAGATCGTCCGACATGGCAGACACCTCCGTAATCGCAATAGTTTGACCCATTGTAGCAGGTGAAAGGTGGAGGCGTTTGTCCCACCGGCGCCCTCACCTTTACACGCGGCGGGGCTTTTGGTTGATGCGGTAGAGCTCGGCGAGACCCCGCAACGTCAGCGCGTCGTCAACCGTCAGGCTATGGCCGACCAGCAACGCGAGCGCCTCGGCGTCGTCGCCGGTAATGACGATGGGCACGTCGCCCTCCCCCGCGGCCTTGGTCGCGCGCATCTCGGCGAGCACCATGTCGAGCATGCCGTCGATGCGGGCCACCTCGCCCAAGACCACGCCCGAGCGCATAGCCTCGCGCGTGTTGCGGCCGATCACATGCGTGGGCGCCGAGGGCTCGACCTGAGGCAAACGCGCCGCGGCCGCCGAAAGCGAACGGGCGCCAAGCGCCAGACCCGGCGCGATGACGCCGCCCACAAAGGTACCGCGCGCGTCGATGACCTCGATATTGGTCGTGGTGCCCAGGTCAATCACGATGCACGGAGAGCCGTAGACGGCACGGGCCGCCACGGCGTCGGCGATGCGGTCGGGACCAATCTCGGCCGGATCGTCGTAGTGCACGGGCATGCCGGTCTTAAGTCCCGGCCCCACCGTGAGCACGCGCCCCGTGCAGGTGCGGGAAAGCGCCGCTTTCCACGGGCGCTCGAGCGCCGGGACCACGCAGCTCAGCACAGCAGCCGCGGGCACAAGCGCGCCCGGCATGCCCGCATCGGCCGCCAGTGCAGCCATGACCTGCACGAGACGCATGCGCGCCTCGTCGGCTGTGGTGCTCGACGGCGTCGTGATCTCGCACGTCGCAAGCGGACATTCCTGTGCCGCGGCCGAATCCTCGGCAAACAGGCCAAAGCGAATGGACGTGTTGCCCACGTCGACCGTCAATATATATGCGCACCCATTAAGCATCGTCGGCGCTCCTTTCATCTGCCCAGCAGTATATCGCCTACCTAAACCAGTCATCCCAAAATGACTAGCTTGCGGCTATACTGGTGCGCGGTCGTTTGCGAGCTCACGCGGCGGCCCTTGGTAACCCGACTTCCCGCGCCGTATCCGTAGCGGCGCTCCCGGGGGAAGCGGATATACGCAAAGGAGTTCTATATGAGCAATCCCTCGAACCGCACCTCGATGCGCGGTCAACTCACGCTGCGCGGCGTCGTCATCGGCGCCCTTGGCTGCGTGATCATCACGGCAAGCTCGGCCTATACCGCCCTCAAGATGGGCGCCCTCCCCTGGCCGATCATTTTCGCTGCCGTCATTTCGCTGTTCTTCCTTAAGCTCATGGGCAACGCCAGCCTCAACGAGGCCAACGTCACCCACACCATCATGTCTGCGGGCGCCATGGTCGCCGGCGGCCTGGCGTTTACCATCCCGGGCGCCTGGATGTTGGGCTATGCCGACCAGATCAGCTGGCTCGACATGTTTATCGTGGCACTCGCCGGCACTATCCTGGGCCTGCTGGCCACGGCACTCATCCACCGTCACTTTATCGTGGACGCCGCGCTTGAGTTCCCCACCGGCAACGCCGCAGCTCAGACCCTGCGCGCGACCGAGGCCGGCGGCAAGACCGGCAAGCAGCTCTTTGGCTCCATGGCCATCGCCGGCATCTACAGCGTGCTTCGCGACGCTCTGGGCGTGGTGCCCAGCATGCTGTGCGCGCTCAATATCCCCGGCGTGACCTTTGCCATCTATAACTCGCCCATGCTGCTCTCCGTCGGCTTCCTCGTGGGCTTCGCCCCCGTCGCGTTCTGGTTTGCCGGCGCGCTGCTGGGCAATTTTGGCATCATCGTGGGCGGCACCGCTGCCGGTCTATTCGACGTTGTGACTGCGCAGGGCATTGTTAAGTCCCTGGGTATGGGCCTTATGATGGGCTTTGGCGTCGCCGTCGTCCTCAAGGACATCCTGCCGCAGGTCGCCGGCATCGTCCGCGGTCTTGCCGCCGACAGCTCCACCGACACCGACGAGCAGTCGCTCATCTCGGGCTCCCTTAAGCTCGACGCCGGTATCATCGGCCTGGGCGCTGCCGCCATCGCCGTGATCATCGCCATCGTGCTCGACCTTGGCCCCGTTCCGGCCGTCATCGTCACGCTGTTCACCTTTGTCACCACCATCATGAGCGCACAGAGCTGCGGCCAGACGGGCATCGACCCCATGGAGATCTTTGGCCTCATCGTCATGCTCATCGTGGCTGCCTTCGCTCAGATCGCTCAGGTCAAGCTGTTCTTTATCGCTGGCATCGTAGCCGTGGCGTGCGGCCTTGCGGGCGACGTCATGAACGACTTTAAGGCCGGCGCCGTGCTGGGCACCAACCCGCGTGCGCAGTGGATCGGCCAAGCCATCGGCGGCATCGTAGGCGCCCTGGTCGCCGCCGCCGTCATGGTCGCGCTCGTCACCGCCTATGGCCCGGACGCCTTTGGCCCCGACAAGAGCTTTGTTGCCGCGCAGGCAAGCGTGGTCGCCACCATGGTCTCGGGCATCCCGAGCGTGCCGTGGTTCGTTGGCGGCTTTATCGCCGGCATCGTCATGTACTGGCTCGGCATTCCGGCCATGATGATTGGCCTGGGCGTGTACCTGCCGTTCTACATGTCACTCACGGCATTCCTGGGCTCCTGCGTCAAGCTCGCCTACGACAAGTGGTCCGCCCACCGCGACGCCACCGCCGGTCTTTCTGACGAGGAGAGGGCTGCCAAGGACGCCGCCTTCCAGGAACAGGGGCTGGTTGTCGCCAGCGGCCTGCTCGGCGGCGAGTCCATCGTCGGCGTTATCCTGGCGTTTGTCTCCGTGGGCTTAAGCCTGCTGGGCTAAGCTGAGCAGCTGCTCGACAGCAACCATATTGCCTACGATTTGCCCGGTCGGTAGCTTTCGCGGCTACCGCCCGGGCTTTTTGATATCGAAACAAAGAAAGGCCAGCGCGCTGCGTTTAACAGCGCGCCGGCCTTATCGGTTAAGCTATCGAAGCGTTCCTGCTCTGAACCGAAGTTCGTTGCAGAATCTACGCTCGAAACGCTACATCTGCTTGCGACGACGATCGCCCAGCGTCACGCCCGCAGCCACGAGCGTAATACCGCCGATGACGAACACCTCGCCCGCAAGAGCGGAGTCATCACCGGTCTGGGCGAGTGCAGCGTCCGCAGCCTTCTTCTTGGCGACAGGAGCCTTTGCAGCAGCCTGCGCAACCTGAGGCTTGGCCTGCGGCTCGGCCTTGGGATGATACTTGTCGTACTCGGCCTGCGCAGCAGCCAGGGCATCCTTGGCATCTCCGAGCTCGGCAAGCGCGGCGGCATAGGCGTCGTTGGCATCGGACAGCTTGGCATCGGCATCGCTCAGAGCAGCCTTGAGGCCAGCGGCGGCATCGACGGCGGCCTTATAGCGAGCGTAGGCAGCGTTCAGCTTGACCAGCTTCTCGTTGCCCGTCGTGCCCGCGGCAAGGGATGCCTTGTGGTCGACAGCCTCAAGATCGGCCTTGAGCGCCTCGTCGTTGGCAAGCTCGGCCTTGGCCTCGACGATCTCGAAGGTCGCATCGACGACGGCTTCGTTGGCGGCCTCGAGCTGCTTCTGGGCATCGGCGACACCGGCGACGGCGGCGTCATAGGCGGCCTTGGCGTCGTCGACCGCCTTCTGGGCTCCAGCGAAGCGCTCGAAGGCCTTGTTTGCGCCGGCCAGTTCGCCCTCGGCAGCCTTGGCCTTCGCCTGTGCGTCGGACAGGGCCTGCTTCTTGGCGTCAACTGCCTGCTTGGCGTCCGAAAGAGCAGTCGCGGCCTGGACATCTGCGGCCTGGGCCTTGTCTACACCAGCCTGGGCGGCATCGTCGGCCTTCTTGGCCTCGTCAAGCGAGCCCTGCTTATTCGCAAGGTCCGCCTGGGCGGCATCGCGCTTGGCGGTAAGGTCCTTGACCGAAGCCGTAGCATTGTCATACGCCTCGCTGGCCTGGTCGGACTTTACCTTGGCAGCATCGCGGGCGCTGCGAGCCTTCGCCTTGTGAGCAGCGGCCTCGGCTGCCTTCGTCTTGCTGTCAGCAAGCGTGGCGTTTGCCTTATCGAGAGCTGCCTGGGCAGTGGCAGCCTCGCCCTTGGCGGTATCGAGGTTCTGCTTGAGGGACTCGATGTCGATTCCGCCGAGCGCGTCCTTCGCGGCGTTGTATGCCGTCTTCGCGGCGGCGGTGCCGGACTTAGCCTTCTCGTACTCGCCCTTGGCGGTGTTCACGTTCGTGTCGGCTGCGGTGAAAGCGTCCTGGGCGGCATCCTGCCCGTTTACAGCTGCGAAGTAAGCTTCCCTAGTAGTTCCAAAGTTCTTCTGTGCCTCGGCGAGCTTTGCCTGAAGCTCCTTGAGCTGCGCCTTCTGCTCCTGCGTGCCGCCCGCATTGTAGGCGGAATCGATATAGTCGTTCAGGAGCTTCTTGAACTCGGAGACCGTGAAATCGGCCTGAGTGTCATCAGCGCTGTAATCGAATACGGTTACCTCGGAATCGGTATTCTTTCCGCTACCGGTTGCAATACCGATGGCTTCCGCAGCGGCATCGATGATGTTGAGATAATGCCCACACTCTTGATAGATGCTGTTGTAGTTCTGGGAGATATAATAGGCATCATATCGGTGGCTGCCGAGTTCGTCGCCATACTGCGCGACGTACTTATCGAATGCCTCCTTCTCTTGGGTGTAGAGGCCGGTGTAGGGCCAGCCGAGGGTATCCTCGGTCTCTCCGCCGGTATATGCGCCGCCGCCGCCGGCAAGATTTTCACCGTTATCATAGTAGCAGCCAGAGTGCCCCCAGATGTTCGATGAATACGATATATTGAGGGCAGCTGCCACAGTCATGCGGAGGCTGACGCTGAGTGCCGACTGACCGTTCGCCTTGCGGAGGTTGTTCTGGGTATCGAGGTAGGTCAGGGCGTTGCGCATCTGCTCCAAGGAAAGCGGATTGGTGTCGCGAGACATGTCCTGATCGACGTACTGGTCATACCATTCGGCCTTGTCATCGGCGCCGGTCAACGTCGATACGGCATCCTGGGCGTTCTTTTTCTGCGTGGCTGTGAACTGGCTGCCGCCGATGATGTAGTTCATGAAGCCGAACATACCCTGACTGATGACTTCCTGGTCAACGGTCATGTTGGACTTTAGGTCTGCAATCTGCTGCTCAAGAGCCTCAACCTGGGCATTAGCAGCGTCATAAGCCTTTTCCGCGGCGTTCGAAGCGGCGCAGGCTGCCTCCCACTCGCTGCGCTTCTGCTTGCGAACTTCGACAAGCTTATCGTACTCAGCCTTCTTGTCGGCCTCGGTCTGCTGGGCCTGCTCGTATGCCGTCTTCGCGGCGTCACGCTTACTGGCCGCGTCCTTGTACTCCTTGTTTGCCGCATCGTATGCAGACTGGGCAGATGTCACAGCAGCGTTGGCGGCGTTGGCCTTCTCCTGCGCGGCAGCGACGGCAGCCTGGGCGGCCTGCAGATTTGTCTGTGCGGTGGCGTCGGCATCCGTCGCGGCATTGAGCTCCGCCTGCGCGGTCTTGAGCTCACCAGCAGCAGCGATCTTGGCGGCCTCAAGCGCACTCAGGTCGACACCCGTACCCGAGACGGCAGCATCGAGCGCGGCCTGCGCCTGGTTGAGCTTCTGCTGGGCGTTATCGCGCGCGGTGGTTGCGGCTGCGAGCGCAGCGGCAGTCTCCTGCTTCTTGGCCTGGGCAGTCGTCAAAGCTGCCTCGGTATTCTGCTTTTCCTGCTGGGCGCTGGCCTCGGCAGCCTTGGCCTGGTCCAGATTGTCCTGTGCAGTAGTAACGGCCTTATTGGCGTCATCGAGCTTTGCCCGCGCGTCCTCGACGGCCTTCTTGGCGGCCTCGTACTCGTCCATACCCATGGCCTCGAGCTTGGCCTGGGCATCATCGAGGGCCTTCTTGGCCTCATCCTGCTTTGCCTTGGCGTCCTTGAGCGCCTGGGTCTTATCCTCGACACTCTTGTTGGCCTGTTCGAGCTGATCGTTCAGGTCGCCCAGCTTCTTCTGCTGCTGCTCGGTCTTTTCGACGGCTGCCTTAAGCTCGTCGATCTTCTCCTGAAGCGCGGCTACCTCGGCCTCGTTCTGCTCGGCGGCGTTATCGGTCACGGCCTGCGAGGCCTGATTCTTTTGCTGCTGTGCCTGCTTTTGAGACTGGCCCGCCGCGTCGGCCTTCTTCTGGGCGGCATCGTAGGCGGCCTGAGCGTCCTTGAGCTGCTTTGCCGACTCCTCGGCCAGCTGGGCAGCCGTCTTTACGACCGCTTGGTTACCGGCGGCAACGGTATTCTCTACAGAACTACCCCCCCCCTGAACAGAATCGCCGTTATCGGTCGACGGTGCGGCGATTGCCGCCAGCGGCGACATGAGCGGCTGAGCGATGAGGCCCGCCGTCAAAACGGTTGCGACGGCGCGGTTAGCAACGCCCTTGACGTTGACGGCCTTGGCCCGAGGCTCAAAGTGTTGTGGACTGTAGTTTGCCATGGCTTTCTCCCTTTGACACGGATGTATCCATACGTATCAAACGGTAGCTGTCGATTTTTGAATTCTGTTGCGCAACATTGGCGACCAGCGTATTTTTTGAAATTCACGCTCTCGTGCTTCACAATTTCGTCACATATGTAGGAGCTGGTGCATCATATTCTTGCGGGATCGAATTGAGCCTATGATTTGCATTTGCCCCCGCGTCATCTGCCCCATCGGATTCCGCATCCAACAGACACCCCGCCCGCCACGGTGTAGAGTTAGGACAACGGGCGCGTTGCGCGGACCGCGCTGGAACGAGGTGGACATGGAACTCGACAAACAACAGATCAAGCGACTACGCGAACGCCATCACCGGCGCCACGGCATCCGCCCTGCTCATAGTGAGGCTACCGAGCAGGCTGGTCGCTTTTTAAAGCGCGCGTTCAACATTCGCGAGGGACGCGCGCCCTATCACGTGATCCGCAAGCGTTTTGTAAACGGGGCGCGTCTGACTGGCTCCCACCTATGCATCCTCATCATCGCCATGCTGATCGCGAGCATCGGCCTCGATATCGATTCGGACATCGCCATCGTGGGCGCCATGCTCATCTGCCCGCTCATGGGCTCGGTCCTTGCCATGGCATACGGCATCGCCACGCTCGACCGCGAGATTACCGTCGAGGCCGTCGCCAGCCTTGCGCTGCAGATGGCCTTTTGCCTGGTCACGTCCACGCTGTACTTTAAGCTCTCGCCCCTTGGCACCACCACGGCCGCCATCATCGACAACTCTACACCCACCGTCTGGGACCTTACCGTCGCACTCGCAGGCGGCTTTGCAGGCGGGCTGGGCAACTCGCGCGACCAGGAACCCGCCACGCTCATCGCCGGCGTGGCCGTGGCGACCGCGCTCATGCCGCCTCTGTGCGCGGCGGGCTATGGCATCGCCATCGCAAGCGGGTCGCTGTTTCTCTCGGCGCTTTACGAGTTTGGCATCAACGTGGTCTTTATCGCACTCGCGGCCGAAGCCGTATTACTTATCTTGCGCGTGCCGCTCAAGCGCGACCTCAACGGCGACGGCATTGTAACCGCCGAAGAAGATGCCGAGGTCGACGAGCTATCGCGCAAGGTGCGCCGCCGCATCATTGTGGGTACGGTAGTCTTTGCCATCCCCTGCATCGTTATGACGGCGGGGTCTATTGGCTCGGCGCAGACCGGCGTGCAGGACGGCTACGGTGTCACCGAAACTACGCGCGAACTTGCCGCGGTGCTGCCGGGCTTTAAGGATTACACCGTCGCCGTCGAGACCTCGGCTACCGAAGGCGAGGAGGAGGGCGTCGTCGAGCGTGAGATTGTCGCCCATGTGACGACAGGCGAGGCGCTTGGGGCACACGACCGCCACGTCGCCCGCAAGCTCATCGACCTCAACGTGCCTGAACTCGATCGCGTGGAGTTCGATGTGAAGTGATGCAGAGCGCGGGATGAATGCTCGCACGGACGCAAGTTACGACGAGGCGCAGGTGCGATACGGACACGAGCAAATAGCGGGGTGCAGTTCACACCCGCGCCCCGCTCGCTTTTTTATTGCCGTGAATCAACTGTCCGAATCGACCTCGCCAGACTCCACCGTAAACGCCGGATCGGTGCTCACAAGATAAAATCGGGTCACCTTAGTATTTCTAATTAGGTAAATCTGCCCTTGATTGCGTCGGCGCGATATATATGCAACGTGAACCGTGCCGAACTCTTCGCCGTTTTCCTTCTTTAATACCAGGATATTGGGATCGTCCGTACGCTTAAACTGCCCGTCAACGCAGCTGCCGTCTTTGTCGACCAGTTGCCACCGATGGTTATCCTCTTCAAGAAAGGCCAGGGTTTCCAGACTCGTCTTGTCGTCCCGATAGTAACCGTCAATGGCAAACCCTTCGGAAGCGCACTCCTGCATATAGGACGTTTCTCGGCTTATAGCAAACAGCCCTGTAGCGCCCAGGAGCACAGCCAGGCAGACCACTGCAAGGGTTATCGAAATAGCACGGCGGCCCATGTTAGCCCAACCGATAGTTGTTTAACGGAGCGCGAAACATACCTGGAGCCTCCAATGTCAGAGGGGAACGTCCCCAGCAGGCTGGCGACAACTATATGCTTCTTTTATCAAACCATATGGCTGCCACTCGCGGAGGGGGTATCGGCGAGCGGCGTGTTTTCATACTCCATTGGTCAAACCTAAGCGCAGCCCTACAGCTCGTACTTGTACACGCGGTAGATATACTTTTCGGCTTCCATCTCGTAGGTAGCGATGGGCAGACCGTAGCGGTCGTACTCGGTGAAGGTCTTGGCCTGACCCGATGCCACGAGCATGCTGTTCGAATTGCCGACGCGCTGCACACTGCTAACGTAGCCCGAGAACGGCACCGCGATCTGGTCTTCGAGCCCGTAGGTGCGTGCCACCTCGTCCACCGTAAAGATGCGCCCAAACGAATGCGAGCCGCGGCTGTAGTCGGTCACCACCGCGGCGCCCAGCTGGCCCCAGTCGAACTTGGGATAGCTTTCGGCCGCACCAAAGTTGTTGTCGTATAGCAGCACCTGGTAGCGACCAGTCGTTGCCGTGTCAGAACTCGGCAGATACGTCACGCTGTGCTGGCCCGCGTTGAGCGAAAAATCGCCCTGGGCCTGCAGCAACTTGTCCTCAAAGCCCGAGCCGGCCCATTGCCACTCCTTTCTATTTCTGGGTCCATCTTCTCACTGTTGGCGGCCGAAAATGATCCGCTTTCCTCCGTCCCCGAGGGATCATTTTTTAGTACTTGAAGAAGCCCTCGCCCGAGCTTTCGCCCAGCTTGCCTTCGTCGAGCATTTTCTTGAGGACGGAGGCCATAGCCTTAAAGTTGTAGGGCATCATCATCTTCTTGAGCAGCGGACTCACCAGGCCCGGGACCTTCTGATACTGCATGACGATGTTATAGGCCGTCTGGATACCCACCGTGTCGAACACGCGGAACGGACCCTTGGGAGCGCCGGTGCCGCGCGTCCACGCGAGGTCGATGCTCTTGGGGTCGCTGACGCCCGAGACATACAGGTCAAGGCCCGAGAGCAGCCATGGCACCAACATGGAGTTGAGCAGGTAGCCGTTCTTTTCCTTGTTGACGGGCAGGGCAAGCATACGGATATCGTTAGCAAAGTCGACGAGCTCATCGAAATAGCGCTTGTCGGTCTGGTCCTGAGCCATGACCTCGGTCATGTTGTTCTTCCAGATGGAATTGGCAAAGTGCAGCGACAGGTACTTCTCGGGGCGGCCGGTGTACTTGGCAAAGGTACTCGGCAGCAGCGTGGAGGAGTTGGTCACGATGACGGTCTTTTGCGGCAGAACCGGGGCGAGCTTCTTGTAGAAGTCGATCTTCGCCTGAGTGTCCTCAGCCATAGACTCGATGACCAGGTCGGCGTCGGCCACTGCCTTGGCAAGATCGAGCTCCAGCTTGAGCGTGGAGTAGGCACACTCGACGGCAGCGAGTGCCGCCTCCTTGTCGAAGGGCTGGCCGCTATCGGCGATACCGGCGCACCACTCGCCCGTGCCGTCCGCCATGCCCTCGATAGCAGCGATGTACTCCTCACGCACATGATCGATCTTGGGCTGGGTGCGGCCGATGCTGCCCTCGCTGCGCAGCCAAATCGTTACATCAAAGCCGCAGTAGGCAGCCTGAAAGGCAATCTGGCTTCCCAACACGCCGCCGCCGGCAACGCAAACGGTCTTGTAGCTCATGGGACGGTCCTCTCTTACGTAACTCCATAGATGTGTATTTATTCAACCGTAAGAGGGCTGCACACTGGGGGTGGGTTCTATAAACGGACGGTAATTTGCGGCGAACGGCTACATCTGTTCATTATCTCAGGGTTCCGAGGGCGATTTTTTGTGCCACCGAGACGTCGTTTGCGGAAGTATGCGGCAAATTCCGGAACCCTTGAGCACCCCCCGATTTTCCGCCAATAAAACCGCAGGTACAGGGCTTGGACATATTCGGTGTGCTCGGTCTATTCAGATTTTGCCGCATACTTCCGAAATCTGAGTTCGCAAAGGGTGATAGTCGGGGCGTTTACGCAACATATGTCCAAGCAAAAACGGGTGGTAGCCGGTACGGCCACCACCCGTTTGTCTCATATCCAGCCCATAGCAGGCCAGCTACTTCTTAATGCCGCGTCCCAGGCGCTCAGCGACCGACGCCACGGCGCTCTCATCGACCGAACCGCAGCTCACGCAGCCGTCGTGGGCACGCATCTGGCCGGTGACCTCGTCCATCGCGAGCGGCGCCACCTTCTCAAGCTTAAAGCCCTTGCCGGCGCGCATGTTTTCCTTGGCCACGCTGATCATGAGCTTAATACGGTTGAGCTGGTTGACCTCGGACGCACCAGGATCATAGTCCACCGCAACGATGTTGCTCTCGGGATGCTGGCGGCGCAGCTCCTTAATCACGGCCTTGCCCACCACGTGATTGGGCAGGCACGCGAAGGGCTGCGTGCAGATGATGTTGGGCGCACCGTGGTCAATCAGATCGAGCATCTCAGCCGTGAGCAGCCAGCCCTCGCCCATGTTGTTGCACACCGAAAGCACCGTGCGGGCCTTGTCGGCCATGGTGCCGATGCGCTCGGGCGCCTCGAAGCGGCGGGACTTCTCGAGCATCTCCTCCACCGGCGTGCGCATCCAGTCCACGAGCTTGATGAGCGCCTGCATACCAGCGCGCGTGGTAGCGGAGCTTCCCAACTCGTCCTTCTGCAGCTCGGCGTTGCTCATGGAGTACAGGAAAAAGTCGAGCAGACCCGGCACCACGGCCTCGCAGCCCTCGCGCTCGATGACATCGACCACGTGGTTGTTGGCTGTGGGATGGAACTTGACCAGGATCTCGCCGACCACGCCCACGCGCGGCTTGGTACCCTCGCCCACGAGCGGCATGGTGTCGAACGCGCGGATGGCCTCGCGGCACAGCTTGGTGTAGTTGTGGCGGTTAAACTTGGGCGCCAGCTTGCGAGCGCGCGCCATGTACTCCTCGTAGAGCGCGTTGGCGGCACCGGGCGTAGCCTCGTACGGGCGGCAGCGATAGAGCATCTGCATCATCACGTCGCCAAAGAGCACCGCGTAGACTGCCTGCTTAAGCAGCGCCGGCGTAATCTTAAAGCCAGGGTTGTCCTCGCCCAGCGCCACGGCCGAAAGCGAGATCACCGGGATCTCGGGGTGGCCGCTCTCGCGCAGGGCCTTGCGGATGAGTGCGATGTAGTTGGTGGCACGGCAGCCGCCGCCGGTCTGGCTGATAACCACGGCTGTCTTGGACAGGTCGTATCGACCGCTCTCGATGGCCTCCATGATCTGGCCCGTCACCAGGATCGACGGATAGCAGATGTCGTTGTTCACGTAGCGCAGGCCGGCCTCGACGGCATCGTGATCGGTCGAGGGCAGCAGCTCCAAGTTGTAGCCAGCACCACGGAACACCTCTTTGACCAGGTCAAAGTGGATCGGCGCCATCTGCGGGCACAGGATGGTGTAGCCCTCCTCGCGCATCTGCTCGGTAAAGGGCACCTTGGGCCACGCGGTCGAAGCACTCTCGCGCTGCGCCTCGAACGTGTACTTACGGCTCGCGAACGCGGGGGCATCCGTGGAGGGCGCCACCGGCGCGGCATCGCCCTGCTCGTAAGTCTCGCCCGCGGCCGTAGCCTCGGCCAAGCGCTCGGCCTCCTGGTCCTTGAGCGCCGCCATGAGCGAGCGAATACGGATACGCGCGGCGCCCAAGTTGGACACCTCGTCAATCTTAAGCACGGTGTAAATCTTGCCGCTGGCCTCCAGGATCTCCTGCACCTGATCAGTGGTCAGAGCGTCCAGGCCGCAGCCGAAGGAATTGAGCTGGATCAGGTCCAGGTCGTTGCGCATCGTCACAAAACGGGCGACGGCGTACAGGCGGCTGTGATACATCCACTGATCGACGACGCGAATCGGACGCTCGGGCTTCACCAGATGCGCGAGCGAATCCTCGGTAAAGACCGCAAAGCCAAAGCTCGAGATAAGCTCGGGCAGGGCATGGTTGATCTCGGGGTCGTTATGGTAGGGACGACCGGCGAGTACGATGCCGTGGCCGCCGTGGTCCTCGACCCACTTAAGGGCCTCCTCGCCCATGGTCTGGATGTCCTCGTGAAAACGCGCGTCGGCCTCGTAGGCGGCGTTGACGGCGGCATCGACCTCAGAGCGCGTGATCTTGGGACCGCGCACGCGACCGCGACCGGCCTCAGCATCGGCCACACGGTCGACGGCGAGCACCTGGTATAGACGGCGCTTGAGCTCGGTCTTGTCGTGATAGGGCACAAACGGGTACAGGAACTCGATGTTCTGCTCACGGATCTCGTCGATGTTGAGCGCCAGCGCCGTGGGGTAGCTCATGACGATGGGGCAGTTATAGCAGTTGCCGGCGGTCGGATCCTCCTTGCGCTCCCAGCGCACGCACGGCATCCAGATAAAGTCGACGTCACGGTCAATGAGGTTCATCACGTGGCCGTGGCTCATCTTGGCCGGATAGCACACGCTCTCGGACGGCATGGACTCGATGCCCGCCTGGTAGGTCTTTTTGCTCGACTGGTCGGACAGCTGCACGCTAAAGCCCAGGCGCGTAAAGAACGCATGCCAGAAGGGGTAGTTCTCGTACATGTTGAGTGCGCGCGGGATACCCACGGTGCCGCGCGGGGCCTCGTCGGGGCTCAGGACCTCGCGGTCAAAGAGCAGCTCGTTTTTCTTTTTGAAGAGGTTGGGGGCCTCAGTCTTCTGCTTTTTGTGGCCGGCGCCCTTCTCGCAGCGGTTGCCGGTAATGAAGCGCCTACCGCCGCCAAAGTCGTTGACGGTAAGCTGGCAGTTGTTGGAGCAACGGCCGCAGCGGACATGCTTTTGCGTCACGGTGAGGTGCGCGATGTCCTCAGCCGAAAGAATGGTCGAGGTGCCGTCGGCGCCGGCGCGATCGCGGGCGAGCAGGGCCGCACCGTAGGCGCCCATGCAGCCGGCGATGTCGGGACGCACGGCATGAACGCCGGTGAGCTGCTCAAACGCGCGCAGCGTGGCATCGGACATAAAGGTGCCGCCCTGGACGATTACCTGGCTGCCGATCTCCTTGGGATCGCGCAGCTTAATGACCTTGAACAGGGCATTCTTGATGACGGAATAGGACAGGCCGGCGGCGATGTCGCCCACCGTGGCGCCTTCCTTTTGCGCCTGCTTGACGCGCGAGTTCATAAAGACCGTGCAGCGACTTCCCAGGTCGACCGGGGCTTTGGCATGGATGGCGGCGTTGGCGAACGCGCGCACGTCCATGTTCATAGAGACGGCGAAGCTCTCGATAAAGCTGCCGCAGCCCGACGAGCAGGCCTCGTTGAGCATGATGTGCTCGATGACGCCGTCCTTGACGCGCAGGCACTTCATGTCCTGGCCGCCAATGTCCAGAATAAACTCGACGCCGGGCAGGAATGCCTTGGCGCCGCGCAGGTGCGCAACGGTCTCGATCTCGCCGGAGTCGGCCTTGAGCGCCTCGATGAGCAGCGCCTCGCCGTAGCCCGTAGTGGTCACGTGGCCGATGGTGCAGCCGGCGGGGATGTGGTTGTAGAAATCGGCCATGATGACCTTGGCCGTGCCCAGGATGTCACCGTTGTTGTTGCCGTACCAGGTGTGCAACAGCTGGCCGTCCTCGCCCACGAGCGCGGCCTTCATGGTGGTGGAGCCGGCGTCGATACCGATGAACACGCGGCCGGTGTAGCCGTCGAGCTTGCCCTTGGGGACGACCTCGGTGTCGTGGCGGTTCTTGAACTCGGCAAAGTCCTCGTCGGTGGCAAAAAGCGGATCCAGACGCTCGACCTCGGCACCCTGCGTGTCACCCAGGGCATCGATGGCCTTGATGAGCTGCGGGAACGTGCTGAGCTTGTTGGACTCGTGCGCCATGGCGGCACCGCTCGCCACAAACAGGTGAGCGTTTTGGGGCACGATACGGTGCTCCTCGTCCAGGTTGAGCGTGAGGTAGAAGCGGTGGCGCAGCTCGGAGAGATACTGCAGCGGGCCGCCCAGGAAGGCGACGTTGCCGCGGATGGGACGGCCGCACGCCAGGCCCGAGATGGTCTGGGTCACGACAGCCTGGAAGATGGAGGCAGCCACGTCCTCGGGGCGGGCGCCTTCGTTGAGCAGCGGTTGGACGTCGGTCTTGGCAAAGACGCCGCAGCGGCTGGCGATGGGATAGATGGTGGTGGCGTTGGCCGCGAGTTCGTTAAGGCCGCTGGCATCGGTGTGCAGCAGGGTTGCCATCTGGTCGATGAACGCGCCCGTACCGCCGGCGCAGGTACCGTTCATGCGCTGCTCGATGCCGTTGTCAAAGTAGATGATCTTGGCGTCCTCGCCGCCCAGCTCGATGGCGACATCGGTGGCCGGGATGAGGGTCTCGACGGCACGCTTGCTGGCAATGACCTCCTGGACAAACTCCAGGTCGAGCCACTGGGACAGCAGCAGGCCGCCCGAGCCGGTAATGGCGCAGGTCATCTGGGCCGTCGGCAGCACGGTCGCGGCACCCTCGAACAGGTCGCGGGCGCAAGCGCGGACGTCGGTGTGGTGACGCTGGTACTTGGCGTAGACAATCTGGTTGTCGTCGTTGAGCACAGCGAGCTTAACGGTGGTGGAGCCCACGTCGATGCCCAGGTGCAGGTTGCCGCGGGCGGCCTCGGGGTTGAAGATCGCGCCTTCGGGGGCCTGGGCGGCGGTGGCGGCTAGGGGCTCAGCGGCGGTGGCGGGCTCGCTAGCGACGGACGTCTCCCCTGCCGTTTTCTTGGCATCGGCAACTGCCTCAGCAACTTTCTCGGCAGCCGCGGTCGCGGCCTTCTGCGCGGCGTCCACCACGGCGGGCGCGGCCTCGCGTGCGGCAACGACCACACGGTCCTTGATGCCCTCGACGAGTTTGCTCATCTGTCTCTCCTCTTAGTTGTTGGACTCGATGGTTGCGGCGGTGTCGACCGCGTCCTCGAGCTGCAAATTCAATAACTTCATGCCGTACTCCGGCACGTTAATATCGATGGGTTGGCCATATAGGTCGCCGGGACGCACAAAGGCGATAACCGTCATAATGCGCGCCATGGCCTCGGGCGATTCGGTGAGCCCACGCTCAAACCAGCGCTGAATCAGGCCGACCTCGGCGCTCACGACGTAGGTAACGTAGTAGTCAAAGAATGTACCCAGCGCCAAGCCCAAAATGCCCGTCTGCGCACGCGGTACCACAGCCTCACGAGCGGTATCGATGATTCTTTTAATGAAGGCCTGGTCGCCGCCCGGACCCAGCAGTGATCCGATCAAATCGCGGTTGGCCGCAAGGTAGCGCAGCAACTCAACCGAACCGGGCGCCGGCTCGAGCTCATCGATGTTGTGATAGAGATCGGGCAGTTGAGCTGCGGTGATGAGCTCAATGTGCTCACGAATCTCGGCCAGCAAGCCGTCCTCGATTTGATTGATAAAGTCGGGAATATCGCGGTAGTGCGAATAGAACGTGCGGCGCGTAAGGCCAGCGCGCTCGGTGAGCGACGCGACATTAATGCGCGAAAGGTCGCCGCTTTCGGCAAGTTCGCTGGCAAGTGCCTGGCGAAGGGCACGCTGTGAGCGAAGGGACCGGCGATCGCATTTCTCGAGCTGGGACAAGCGTCCTCCTTGTTACTCAGCCTGTGCGCTATTGCACAGTGCGAGTATTATTGCACACCGTGTGCATCAACACGTAAAGGCAATATTTGGAATGTGACGAAGGGGCAGCCTCTTTGTCACATCCAGCGACCGCCTAGGTTGTGCCGGTTGTGCCAGGCTTTTAGAGCGGCATTACCGATTGTCCAAAATGTCATTCGTGGGTAGAATAGTGTCGACGGCAGCCCAAGTTCTGGAAAGCTGGGCAGCGCCGTTGTTTGCATTAGGGGGTCAACGCCTTAGCGGCGGCGACCCCTTCTGTTGCGCTTCGAACGCTGCTTGAGTGCCTCGGAAAGGCCGACAAGCGCCGTGAAGAACGAGACCAAAGCGGTCAGAAGTCTCACGAAATCAATCAAATCGGTCATGGGCATCACCTCCCATCAGATGGAGGGCGTTGCCCGGCACATGGAACTGCCGCCAACGATACCGATTCTATCAAAACTTAGTTATATATACGAATATATGTTCGCATGCCAAAGGTGCAGGGTTCTCGTGAAAAAGGGGCTGTCCCTTTGTCACATTATTCGATGACGGTGCGGGAATTTTGCTTGTGCATGGTGGCGAGCATGTGTTTGGGGACGGCGTGGACCATGCAGCTGCCGATGGTCGCGCTCGCGGCGGCCTTGGCGGCATCGCTTGCGTTTTTGGTCGCGTAGCTGTGGCGGAAGCGTTTGAGCATGGCAATGTCGTTGCCGCCGTCGCCGTAGACCGCGACCTCGTCCTCGGCAATACCGTAATAGCCCGCCAGCCACGCCACGCTCTCGCCCTTGTTGCACGCCACGTCCGTGATCTCGAACATCACCGGATCGAACGGCGCGTTGACCACGCGGTCCGATCGCTCAGCCAAATATGCCTTAAGGTCGCGCTCCAGCTCGGGCGAGGTCACGCGGCAGTTGATTTTGCACACGTCATGACGCAGGATGTCACCGATCGACTGGTCGAAATACTGTTCCTCGTGATACCCGCCACGTGCACGCATGCCGCGCATCACGATGCGCTTGATAGGACTGTCCTTTTTAAAGCCCGCCTGGTGCATCTCGAACGAACCGCTCGAGAACATGCCGTCGGGCGTGGAGCAGTCGAAGCAGATGTCCGGGAACGCTTTGAGCAGCTCCTCGGTAACCTGCGGGTCGATGGTCCAGGTCTTGAGCACCTCACCATGGCTGTCGCGCACGATGGATCCGTTGGAGCAGCAGGCGTCGAGTGCCAGACCTGTGAAGCCATGCTCGCCGATCGGCAGCGTCGAGCGTCCGGTCGCGGGAACCACATGCAGCCCGGCTTCGGTCAGCTCGCGAATGGCGCGGCGGATGGTTCCGTCGGCCTCGTGTAGGGCATTCAGCAGCGTTCCGTCTAAGTCACTCGCAAACATCTTGATCATGGGCATGCCTCTCCTTCGTCTGCACGATATTGTAGACGAGAACGGGCGCACCCCAAGAGAGGCACGCCCGTCAGGCGAAAGATTGTTCTACACCGCGGCGGGGCCGTGTTCGCCGGTACGGATGCGGATGACTTCCTCGACCGGCTCGACCCAAATCTTGCCGTCGCCGACGGTGCCGCAATCTTGGAAACGGCGCAGCAACGGGCGAGAAACCAATGAGAAACGCGAGGACCACAGGAGCTGGCCCCACCCCGTCCCGGCTAGCGGCGGAACAGCTCGCGGGCTCGGTCGCGGAGGTCGGTAGCTCGGATGACACCTTCGTAGCGGTTGATGCGCAAGCGCGGGAAGGCATTGAAGAAGCGCAGGTCGCGTCGGCTGAGTGACACGCTTGGCACCGGACGGCTCATGCGCTTGCCGGCAAGGCGACGACTGAGCGACGGACGCGGCATGTTCGGCGCGGCATCGGCCACGCGGCGGGCGGCAAGCGCCAGGCCGCGAGCACCATCCGCGATAAACGTCGGCATCGAAGCCTTCTCGCGCAGGGCATCGAGCGCGGCGTCACCCAGCTCGGCCAGCCACGCGTTAACGGCACGGCTACGGATGTGCGTCTGTGCCACCGAGTCAATCGTAGAATCGGGAATACGTTCGAGCATTGAGTCCGAGGCATCGGCAAGCGATTCGTTGATGCGATCGGCAAGGTCGGCGCGCACGCGCTCCAGCTGATCGGACAGACGCCGCCAGCTCGCCAACGAGCACACCGCGTCGACCATCATCGCGACCGCGACGATAAAGGCGGACAGCCGCACAATCAGCACCGGCAGATGGCCAAGCAGCCCCAGCAATGCCGGCTCCACTAAACGGCAAATACACAACGCACCCAAGCCAAACGCGCAGGCCCAGTACAGACAGATGCGTCCGTGCAAGTTAAACGGCAGGTGCGAGTAATCCCAAAAGCGAGCGCCCGTTGTTTTTTCCAACAGCACGCCCACGCTGTACTCAATCACACTGCATACGAGCGCTGCAGCGACAAACTGGCTCGACGCGTCAGGAATCCCGCGCAACAGCAGCCAGCAGGCAATGCCGCCCGCGCCATAGATGGGGCAACACGGTCCCAGCAAAAAGCCGCTGTTGGCAAAGCGTCCGTGGTTGAGCATGGCGCAAACTGTCGATTCCCATGCCCAGCCGCAAAAACCGTAGAAGGCGAACGAGAGCACCAGTGCCGAAAGCGGGCAGGCGGCAAGCGTCGCGCCGTCAAATGCCATGTCGATCGCGGTCCCCACCGTCTACCCTCTCCTCTTTTCACTCGATTCGCTGCTCACGCCATCGTCCGCCTCGTCCTTGCGCGGCAGGCGGCCGGCGACTGTCTCACGCAGCGCGCACCATTTATCTGCCAGGCACACAATCCATGCCTCACGACACGTCGGCGGCACCGGCACCAGCGGAAACATATGGCGCACGATAATATTCCGCTCGCGCGACGTCAGCTCAAAATCTTCCTCCGCACGCGCCAGAGCAAAAAACGGGTGGCGAAAGCCATGCAGCCGATGGCTTGGGTCGGGATCGTGCCAGTCATAGAGAAAGTAGTCGTGCAGCAAGGCCCCGCGCAGCAACGAAGCACGGTCGACCGAAATGCCAGCACGGCCCAAGCGCTCGGCAAAGGACAGGCTCGCCCGCGCCACCGAGGTCACATGTGCATAGACCGTCACGTCACCATGCTGGATAAACTCGCGCGTCAGGTCCAAGCGGCCCGCCTGGGCGAGCTGGCGGGCGGCATCGTCGACCTCGTGCGCGATTTTCTCGGCACGAACGGCATCGGACATGCTGCCTCCTTCCAGCGGCTCACGGCGGCAAGCCACGGCCTGCACGTATTGAAAAAATCATCATCGAATCTATCAGTATGGCATCGGACAAAACGTTTTGCCCCACCAGTTGGCGAATTACCGCGCCGCCGTCACATATCAAACGCCAAAATGTGCGAGACTGTCTTGTGCAATTGTGTCGGCCGAGGGAGCGCCGACGCTCGATTCGCATGGAGTAACCCACAACGATGCTGCTTACGCAAACGACAACGCCCGAGGACGTCAAGGCTCTCGACCGCGCCGAGCTTCCGCTGCTCTGCGGCGAGATTCGCCACGCCATCCTCGAAAGCTCCGCCGCTGTCGGCGGACACGTTGCCCCCAACCTGGGCGTCGTTGAGCTTACGGTTGCGCTTCATCGCGTGTTTAACTCCCCTATCGACAAGATTGTCTTTGACGTTTCGCACCAGACCTACGCCCACAAGGCGCTGACCGGGCGCGCGTATACCTATATCGATCCGGAACGTTTTGGCGAGGCTTCTGGCTTTGCCAATCCCGACGAGTCCGAGCACGACCTGTTCGCCATGGGCCACACCTCCACGTCGGTGAGCCTGGGCTGCGGCCTGGCGCACGCTCGTGACCTGGCGGACGACACGTATAACGTCATTACTGTTATTGGCGACGGCTCGCTTTCGGGCGGCCTGGCGTTTGAGGGCTTTAACAATGCCGCCGAACTCGATAGCAACCTGATCATTATCGTCAACGATAACGACCAGTCCATCGCCGAGAACCATGGCGGCCTGTATCGCAATCTGGCCGAGCTGCGCGCCAGCAACGGCACCTGTGAGCGCAACGTTTTCCGCGCGATGGGGCTCGACTACCGCTATCTGGACGCCGGTAACGATGTGTTGGCCCTCGTCGACACGCTGCAGGAGCTGCGCGACATCGACCACCCCATCGTGCTCCACGTCTCCACCGCCAAGGGCAAGGGCTTTGAGCCGGCCCAAAACGACCCCGAGCGCTGGCATCACGTAGGCCCCTTTGACATGGCGACCGGGCGCAAGCTCTGTCCGGGCCATCCGAGCGAGCCTGCGCCGCGCACCTACGCCGACATTACGGGCGAGGCGCTCAGCGCCGCCATCGAGCGCGATCCACAGGTCGTTGGCATCACGGCCGCCACGCCCTACATCATGGGCTTTACACCCGAGCTTCGCGCTGCCGCCGGCAAACAGTTCGTCGATGTGGGCATTGCCGAGGAGCACGCCGTGACCTTTGCCACCGCGCTTGCGCGCTCGGGTGCCAAGCCAGTCTTTGGTGTGTACGGCACGTTTTTGCAGCGCGCCTACGACGAGCTGTGGCACGACCTGTGCCTCAACGACGCCCCGGCAACCATTTTGGTGTTTGGTGCGTCAATCTTTGGCACCACGTCCGAGACGCACCTCTCGTTCTTTGATATTTCCATGCTGGGCGGTCTTCCCAACATGCACTACTTGGCGCCGGCCTGCATGGAGGAATATCTGTCCATGCTGAGCTGGTCGCTCGACCACCGCGAGCATCCCGTGGCAATCCGCGTACCGGGCATCGGCCTGGTAAGCCGCCCCGATCTGGCGCCTGCCGAGGACACCGATTACAGCGCTGTTCGCTACAACGTGGTGCGTCAGGGCCGCGACGTTGCCGTACTCGCACTTGGCGATTTCTTTGAACTGGGTGAGCGCGTGGCAAACCGTCTGACTGCCGAGTACGGTATTGAGGCCACGCTCGTCAACCCGCGCTTTGCAACCGAGCTCGACCGCGAGTTCCTCGATAGCCTTGCCGCCGAGCATCGCGTTGTCGTCACCCTCGAGGACGGCATCTTGGACGGCGGCTGGGGCGAGCGCGTCGCGTGCTACCTGGCCTGCACGCCCGTGCGCACGCGCACCTTCGGCATCGCCAAGGGCTTCCCCGACCGCTACGACCCCAACGAACTGCTCGCGCAGAACGGCATGACGGTCGAGAACATGGCCGCCGAAACCGCAAGGCTACTCAACGAGTAAGAAAACCTCCGCAAGGAAAGCACCCCTGCGGAGGTTTTTATTTTCGCGACGCGATTATCTCAATCTGTAACATCTAGGGCCCGAATTCCCGTCTAACTGTTACAGATCTAGACAAGACGTCTTAGTCCCTGACCTTTGTCTCAATCTGTAACAGATAGAGACCTTTTAGCCATCCAGATGTTACAGATCGAGACATTCGAATTCCCCTGAAGTGAAAATCTCGATCTGTAACAGGTAGAACCCATTTCCTCGTCTAACTGTTACAGATTGAGACAAAGCAGCAAGGCATGCCGCCGCATCTGCAAGAACCACCACAAAGGTGCCTGTCCCTTTTTGGTAGGTAGAATTACCCATAAGGTAAGTATGTTTCTGAGTTATTTCGTGTTGACCCATTTGAGCGCGATAGGGTATAACTCTACTCAACCGCTAGGGATTTTATTGAGAAAGGTGTTCTACCATGAGCAAGAACCTCTCCCAGCAGGTCGTTCTCGACCGCCGCGGCTTCGTTGCCGCCACCTTCGCAACCGTCGCCGGCCTTGGTCTTGCCGGCTGCTCCGACACCAGCGCCGAGGCCGACAAGGGTTCCGCCGCCGGCTCTTCCAAGAGCTCCGAGGATACCGAGGTTTCCGCCACGCTCGATGCCAAGGCATTCGACAAGCTCGTCGACAACGGCCCCAAGGCCGATGACGACGCCATCGCCGCCAGCGCCTGGGCGACCGCCGTCAAGGACGCCGGCGTCTTTAAGATCGGTGGCGTTCAGACCTCCACGCTCTTCTCCCTCCTCAACGAGAAAGACGATCAGACCCGCGGCTTCGATGCCGGTATCGCACAGCTCCTGTCCAACTACATTCTGGGCGAGAACAAGGTCGAGATCACCCAGGTGACCTCGGATACGCGCGAGTCCGTCCTGCAGAACGGCCAGGTCGACGCTGTCTTTGCCACCTACACCATCACTGACGAACGCAAGAAGCTCGTCTCCTTCGCCGGCCCCTACTACTACACGCAGCAGGCCATCCTGGTGCTCGCCGACAACGACGACATCAAGAGCGTCGACGACCTGGCCGATAAGAACGTCGCCGTCCAGTCCGGCTCCAACGGCCCCGCCATCCTGGAGGAGTTCGCCCCCAAGGCCAGCCAACAGGAGTTCAAGACCGACGAGGAGGCCCGCCAGGCACTCCAGCAGAGCCGCGTTGACGCCTACGTCATCGATAACAACATGCAGCAGAGTGCCCTGGTCCGCGAGCCCGGTAAATACAAGATCGCCGGCAAGCCCTTCGGCAGCAAGGAGCCCTATGGCATCGGTCTGCCGCTCGATTCCGACGGCGTCGCCTTTGTCAACGACTTCCTTAAGAAGATCGAGGATGATGGCACCTGGACCGAGCTGTGGCAGATCTGCATCGGCGACCGTACGGGCGACACCAATGTTCCCGAGCTGCCCGAGATCGGCGCCTAGGCAGCGAGCCTGGTAACGACCGCAACGAAACCATACGGAAACGCATGGTGCGCTTTATTGCGGTAAACTGTTTCCTCACTGAGTTGTCGGGGCTTCCGTACACACGGGAGCCCCTTTCCTTATCGGCGGGAGGTCCGCATGAGTCTCTCCGAGCTCTGGTCGCTCTATGGCCAGAACTATATCGACGCGCTGCTAGCAACCTGGGGCATGACGCTTGAGTCGTTTGCCATCGCCATGGTGCTGGCCGTCGCCGTCACCGTGATGCGCGTGTCGCCGCTCAAGCCGCTGCGCGTCTTTGGCGACCTGTATGTCCAGGTCTTCCGTAACATCCCAGGCATCGCACTGCTCATCATCGTCGTCTATGCGCTGCCGCCGCTCAAGGTCGTCCTGCCCTACCGCACCTGCGTTATCGTCGCCACGGTCCTTTTGGGCTCGGCCTTTGGCTCCGAGAACTTTATGAGCGGCATCAACACCGTCGGCGTCGGCCAGGTGGAAGCCGCACGTTCACTCGGCATGAGCTTCAATCGCATCCTCGCCAAGATCGTGATTCCGCAGGCACTGCGCTCGAGCGTGCTGCCCATGACCAACCTCTTTATCGCCGTCATGCTCACCACCGCGCTCGGCAGCCAGGTGCCGCTTAAGCCGCAGGAGCTCACCGGCGTGGTGAGCTACATCAACACGCGCTCACTTGGCGGCGTCGCCGCGTTCTTTATCTCGGCGCTCGGCTACCTGGGCACGGCCTTTGTGGTAAGCCACATTGGCAACTATATCGATAAGAAGGTGAGGATCCTCCGATGAGCAAGCATTCCTCCCCTGCGCTTACCATGCGTGATGCGCTCTACGAGGCTCCCGGCCCCAAGATGCGCGCCAAGATTCGCATCGGCACCGCCATCTCACTCGTCGCCGTCGCCGCGCTCGTCGCCCTGGTACTGCAGCGCTTTTATGTGACCGGCCAGCTTTCGGTCCACTATTGGTATTTCTTTACGCACCTCACCACCTGGAAGTTCTTGCTTGCCGGCTTTGAGGGCACCGTTAAAGTCGCACTCACCGCTGGCGCCATCGCGCTGGTGCTGGGCCTCGCTCTCATGCTCGGCCGCACGAGCGACATCAAGCCGCTGCAGCTGGTCTGCCGCGTGCTCACCGATTTCTTCCGCGGCGTGCCGAGCCTGCTGTTCATCTACTTCTTCTTTTTGGTGCTGCCCCAGTACAAGATCGCGCTGCCGTCGTTTTGGATGCTCACGCTTCCCGTTGCGCTCGCTGCAGCCGGCGTACTTGCCGAGATTTTCCGCGCCGGCGTCAATGCCGTGCCGCGCGGCCAGGTCGAAGCCGCCCAAGCGCTCGGTCTCTCCAAGGCTAAAATCACCTTTAAAATCGTGTTGCCGCAGGCTATTCGGTTTATCATTCCGTCGTTGATTTCGCAGCTCGTGGTCGTAGTCAAAGACACCACCGTCGCCTACGTGGTGAGCTACCCCGACCTCATGCAAAACGCCCGCGTGCTCATTACCAACTATGACGCCCTCGTGTCGGTCTACCTGGTGATCGCGGTCATCTACATCCTCATCAACGTCGCGATTAACAAGGCCGCTGTCTATGTTTCACACAAGACCGGCGCGACCATCATCCGCTAACGCCTTACCATTTCGAGTCATAAGGAGCCGAGTACCATGGCACAGAGCACCTCTTCCACCGGCAATCAGCCGTTAATCGAGCTCAGACACGTCGATAAGCACTATGGCGATCTGCATGTCCTCAACGACATCAATCTCTCGGTCGACCGCGGCGAGGTCGTCGTTGTGATCGGGCCCTCGGGCTCGGGCAAGTCAACCATGTGCCGCACCATCAACCGCCTGGAAACCATCGACTCGGGCGAGATCCTCATCGAGGGCGAGCCCCTGCCGCAGGAAGGCAAGGACCTTGCCCGCATGCGTGCCGAGCTGGGCATGGTGTTCCAACAGTTCAACCTGTTTGCACATATGACCGTACTGCAGAACGTCATGCTGGGGCCCGTCGACGTGCTGGGCGTGTCCAAGGAAGAAGCTCGTGAGCGCGCCATGGACCTGCTGAGCCGCGTAGGCGTGGCCGAGCAGGCCGACAAGGTGCCCGCACAGCTTTCGGGCGGCCAGCAGCAGCGCGTGGCCATCGCCCGTTCACTCGCCATGCAGCCCAAGGCCATGCTTTTTGACGAGCCCACAAGCGCCCTCGATCCCGAAATGATCAACGAGGTGCTCGAGGTCATGGTCCGTCTGGCCCAGAAGGGCATGACGATGATCGTCATCACGCACGAGATGAACTTTGCCCGCCGCGTGGCCGATCGCGTCGTCTTTATGGCCGACGGCCAGATTGTGGAAACCGGCACACCCGACGAGTTCTTCGACCACCCCCAGACCAAGCGCGCCCAGGACTTCCTCAACTCCATCAAGGGCCACTAACCAGACCGCCCACCCGCCCGCCATGCCCATCCAAACTCGAAAGTTACACCTATGATCGGAACTCGCACTTCATCGTCCTACACCCCGCACGTCGACGTCGCCCCCGCCGACCGCCCACTCATCCTCGTCGCACCGCGCTGGGAAGAGGCAGAGCCATTTTTAACCGAGATGCTCTCCCCCAACGAGGAAATCGCAAGTGTCTTTGTCGATGCCATCCTTGCCGCTGGCGGCCTGCCGCTGCAGATGTCCATCACCGAGGACATTGAGGTCATCCGTCATTACGTTGATATCGCCGACGGCATCGCCATCCCCGGCGGCCCCGACGTCAATCCCAAACGTTGGGGCGATGATCGACCCTACGATCCCACCCTCTGCTGCGAGATTCGCGATAGCTTTGAGTTTAAGCTGGTCGGCGAGGTGCTTCGCGCCAAGAAGCCGCTCTTTACCACCTGCCGAGGCACGCAGCTGCTCAATGTCGCCACCGGCGGCACCCTGTGCATGGACGTGCCGAGCCTGGGTGCGCGCGAGGGCCGCACGCAGTGGCGCCATACCCACGTGCTCAACGATCCCGTGCACCCCGTCGAGGTCGTGCCGGGCTCGCTGCTGGAGCGCGCGGTTGGCGGGCACAGGCTGATCCAGACCAACTCGGCACATCACTGCTGCGTCGACCGTCTGGGTAAAAGCACGCGCTTGGTCGCCAAGGCAACCGACGGCGTTCCCGAGTGCATCGAGGTCGAAGGCCAGCCTTTCTGCCTGGGCGTGCAATGGCACCCTGAGTACACGTGGAAGACGCTCGAGACCGACTTTAACCTGTGGAAGTCGTTTGTCGAGGCAGCGGCAAAGGTTAAGCAGGCCCGTTAGCTCGCGAATCACTCAGGTTAAAGCCTCCTAAGCCAGAGGGGGCGGACACCAGCCACGGTGCCCGCCCCCCTATATTTGGTATGCTCGGTATGATCATCCCTCACAAACAATCAAAGAAATCTCGACCGCAATCGGTCGACGGTAAAGCAAATGGCAAAAACGCTTGCTACGTTTATTAGGCAGTCAATTAGAATCGAAATGCATTGACTATTCCCCAACGGGGTCACGCCACAAATCCACATGAGCATCGAGGCTGGAAGCGGAATCATGGAATTGGCCCCGATCTGTATGTAGATCGCTACAACGTTGACAAGCAACAGCATGCCAATCGGACCGAAGCCGGACCCAAAATAGGAAACAGCGATCACGCAAGAGACCACGTATGCAAGGCAGGCAGCGGCAGCAAGAACAAGTCGATAGCAAAATACATGCAGGTTGAAATACTGCTGAGCATCCAGAACGATTACGCAGTTAAGACAGTACAAAACGACACTCGACAGGATAAACGCGTCCAAAAGGGCAAAAGAAGACAGCACCACTCGAGCAACGATAGCGCACACACGCTTCCCTCCCCGAGCCTCCGACAACCCCCACGGTTCCTCAATAAAGCCCGAACTGACAAAGCGCGGCACAATGCAAGCCGCGATGAACGGAAAGAACAATGCATGAGCCAACGGGGCTACGTTGAAAAGCAGACCGCGAAAAACCCCTGTATTACCAAATAGAAGGACATCCTCTGCCGATAGCCGAAGCGTCGGGTCTGGGAAAAAGCCCAAGAAACTGTTCTCACGGAGGCTACAGAACCACATCGGGAAAGAATTAAGCTGCAATACCACCATGCACGCATAAATTACCAGGATTAAGGCGTACGCCCATTTGCTCGCATGCTTCCATTCTGACTGGAGAAGTCTTTTAATCTGACGAGCCATTGAACACACCCCCAGCGCGAAAGCTCACGAGAGCGTAAATCAATACCGATAGACAGCTGGCTGCCACGCCATATCCCAGAAGCGTCAGCTGCCCCATATCGCTATACCCAAGAGCACTTCCGACTCCAAGATACGGCCCCGGAAGAAGGAAAATCCATCGCAAGGACGGTATGGGCGCCTGAAGGTAAGTTCCGTAGAGCGTCAAGCTCATGACAAATCCGATTATTATCACAGCCCCGCTAAATACAGCGCTGCTTGTAATCCGATAGATGGTTACCGTCTCCAACGCAACCGATATCACCAATACGGCGTTGATTATCATTGCGGGCAAAAATGCAGCCAGCATGCTATGCGCATAGTTTTGCCCTCCACGTGTTATCGCTATTGCAAAAAGAAGAAGGCAAAGCGCACTATATGCTGCGCCAATTATTAAAGCAGACGAAAGCACATGTGCTAGGACCCCATTAAAGCGGGTAAGACCTCTTGCTGAAGAAATTCGGTGTCCCTCTTCATAGCCGCGCTCCTGTAAAATCGCCAGGCAAACGATGAGCGGAACGAACAGAGACGTGCCGGCAAAAGCACTGCGCACAAGGGACTCATCGGGTGCAGAAGGATCGATTACATTCCAGCAGAAACCAATAACCTCCCCAAAAACGCTATTGCCAAAGGCGAGCAACGTTGTTCCGTTTTTTAGAAAGACACCGAAGAGAAGGCCGAACGCCAGAATAAGCGCAAGACCAAACTTCGCCGGAAACATCCTGTGCAAACGCATCATATCTGCCTTTATGGGATGGATCGCCCGCTTCATAGCGAGACCGCCTTCATCAAGCGCCTGTAATACTCTTTTAGGGACGACGCCTCATCCCTTATGACGTCCATCGATTCCTTTTTCAGCAGTTCGCCGTCATGAATAAACACGCAACTTGTTGCAACTGATGCCAACTCATCCAAATCATGGCTAGAGATGAGCATGGTCTTACCCTGTTCTCGATTCAATCGACCGATAAGGGCCCATATACTCTCGATGCCCAGCGGGTCCAAACCGTTTGCTGGCTCATCAAAAATAAGCAGGTCAGTGTCACCCAACAAAGCCGTAGCTATATCCAGCCGCCGTTTCATTCCCAGAGAAAAACTGCTCACGCTCTTTTTCTCATCGACGTCCAGCCCGACTAGGCCCAAGACGCGAGGAACCTCACGTTTCTCATCAAGCCCCCATTCCGCACATCGGATTTTAAGATTCTCAACCGCGCTGAGAGATTGGTATGCTCCGCTGGAATCTGGCACATAGCCGACACGCGTCCGCATCAGGCTCAGGTCTTTTTTCGACTTGCCTCCAAAGAGCTCCACGCTCCCCGACGACGGCTCGCAGAGGCCCAGCACTATTTTAATAAGCGTGCTTTTACCCGCCCCGTTTGCACCAACAAGGGCAAGGAGCTCAGACTGATGCACCTCGAAGGAAACGTCATGCAAAACGCGCCGTCTCCCGTAGCGCTTTGACACCTTTGATAACTTTATCGCTGATGCGTTCATTGGCCTCCCGTTCTGCTTGATAGAAATACCGCTCATATCGTTCCTTCTTTCCTTTATCGTTTTCAATGATTGTTATTGTTTTTCGATAACTCATATTTGTCAAGATAATCTAAAAGAAGGGACCCGTGTTAGACACGGGTCCCTTCACGCTGATACTTCGTTTTAGTTGTTCGCCTTAAGCTACTCGTCACTCAAATCGACAGCAAAGACGGATGTCGGAAGCGATACCTCATTACCTCCGCCGTCCCGCATCTGCCTCACGACATTTTTTGCACGCTCAACAATAAGCTCCTCAAGCTCTTTCTCGCTCACGCGCTGAATAATATCTCCCGGTTGACAATCAAGCTCATCACAGATATCGAGAAGCGTCTTTAGGCGAATAGCTTTTATCTTTCCGTTTCTCAGCTTTGAAATATTAGCCGGAGTATGCCCCGTCGCCCGAATCAGATCAGCGCTGGTCTTTCCGGTCTTAAGTAGCTGCGTCTCAAGCTCGATGATGAGATAGCTCATGCTTCCTCCTACACAAGCTCGTCAGACTGCTCTTGGAGCAGCGAGGCATAACTCCAGATCACCGAGATACACAGACAGACAGCCGTGCCGATAAGCGACCCCGCATCAAAGGCAACGCCTTGGCAAATCTCAATAACGAAGGAATGAGGCACGACGTAAAGCTCCAGCCCACCAATGGTAAGATTGACCGATCCGTAGGCACCAATAAGCGAAACCGCGGCGTTAACAGCAAAGGCAAGCGCAAGAACACGGATAAGCCGCACATGCGTCTTGGTAAAGGGCGAGACGCCTCGCGAGATGTTACGGCTGATCCCACACAGAACGACAAGCGAAATACCCACGACGAGTGCCAGGCACAGTCCGCTTGGGATAACGATGCACCCGCCATCGAGAAGCGTCACGACGCCGAAAGAATCGACAGAGGCAACGTTTGCAACCGCATACCAGATCACGTAAACAACCAACGCGGCAAAAGCGACGAGCATCCCTGCAAAAACGGCTGCCATGCAAAAGCCAAGCTTCCTGATATTTTCGCCCGCTTTGGCCATACGCTGAACGCTGTTAGACATACACTCACCCTCATCGACTCTATCGTTATTCGAACAGTTTATCGAACAACGATATTGATTGCATGCGGAAAGCCCCGCCAGTGCGCATAGGCCATTTACTAACCCGGAGGGGTGAGCGTGGATTTTTGGACACATATCGAACGAGAGTGGATAATCTCCCACTTTGAGGCCGCCACCGGGCCTAAAACGGGAGATTATCCACTCTCATAGTCATCAAGGCCCGCAAGCTCTTATTCGGCCGCCTCGCGCAGGGCCGACATCGTAGCCGCATATTGCTGCTGCAGCGCATGCATTCCCTCACGAGCGCCGTCAACGGCATCGGCGCCGCGCAGTGCTTCGGTCACCACGACCGCCGGCTCGTACAGATTATCGAATCCCAGGTTCTGGCTCACGCCCTTGAGCGTGTGCGCTGCCATAAACGCACCTTCGGCGTCTCCTGCCGCCATGGCGGCCTCCAGCTTGTCCATGCTCTCGTCATCCAAAAACTTGAGGGCAAAGCGGGCAAGCATTTCCTCGCCCATCAGCCGAGCGCACGCGTCATCATAATTAGCGCCGATCTTCTCATACGCCTCACGCATGGAAATCATGGATTAAAACTCCTTAGGTCAAACTAAATCGTGGGAAACGCGACAACGTCGGCGGGGCGTGCCAACGTCTCGGCAATACGGTCTTGCACCTCGAGCAGGCAGTCGAGCAACAGCGGGTTAAAGGTGCCGCACTTACCGTCCAGGATCATCTGGATCGCCTCCTTGTGCGGGATAGCGTCCTTGTACACACGCACGCTCGTCAGAGCATCGTACACGTCGGCCACCGAGACCACCTGCGCGGCAATGGGAATATCGTCGCCCTTAAGGCCATCGGGATAGCCCTTGCCGTCCCAGCGCTCGTGGTGCCAACGCGCAATCTGGTACGCATATTCCATAAGCGCATTGCCGACGTGATGGCGGCCCAGCTCAAACAGCATGTTGGCGCCGATCGTGGTATGCGTCTTCATAATCTCGAACTCCTCGGACGTAAGGCGTCCGGGTTTGTTGAGAATCGCATCGTCAATCGCCATCTTGCCGATATCGTGCAGCGCCGAAGCCAGGGCAATCGTGGAGCGTTCCTCGTTGTCGAGGGAAATAGTGTCGCTACGCTGGACCAGACAGCCAAGCAGCAGCTCGGTCAGCTTTTCGATATTCGTAACGTGCCTGCCGCTCTCGCCATTGCGAAGTTCCATGACACCGGCCATGATGTCGATGAGCATGCGACTGTTCTTGACGCGCTCGTTGTACTGCTGGGACAGCAGGCTCGTCAGGCGGCGCTGTTTGGCGTACAGACGGATAGTGTTGCTTACACGACGGCGCACGACACGGGCGTCAAACGGGCTGCTGATATAGTCCGAGGCGCCCAGCTCGTACGCACGCAGAACCACATCGTCGGATTCTTCGCTCGAAATCATGATGACAGGCAGATTGTCAACAACCGATCGGCGCGACAGATCGGCCAGCACCTCAAAGCCGCTCACGCCCGGCATGACAATGTCCAGCAGCACGAGCGACAACTCATCGCCATAACGGTCGACCATATCGAGCGCCGTACGACCGTTTTCGGCCTCGAGGATGCAATACTCGTCCTTGAGCATCTCGTTGAGAATGGCTCGGTTCATCTCGGAGTCATCGACGATAAGCACCAAAGGCTTTTCGCTTTGGAAGGCCTCGATGAAATCGCCATCGGTCACGACCGTACCGGCTTTTGCCTTAGCACGGCTCAGTAACTGGACAGCGCGGCCAACGCCCTCATCAACCGTCTCGCCATGAATGCGAACGCCACCAACACATGCCGTCAAGCTCACGTGCTCATGGCCCGGAATAATCGCGGAACGAACGGCATCGGATACCTGACGCAGGCGACGGGCGAAGTCATCGGAGGGAATATCGGGCATGACGGCCACAAACTTGTCGCAGCCATAGCGCACAAGTTCGTCAGTCGAACGAATACCGCTGCGTATGGCTGTCGCCACGGCACCGAGCGCAAGGTCGCCGGCATGACGGCCACACGTATCGTTGAAGACCCTAAAATCGTCAAGGTCGACCACCGCAACGCCGGCCTTCATGCGGGCGCTACGGAGCTTTTCCTCGTAATATCGGCGATTGCGCACACTCGTCAGCACGTCGGTGTAGACAAGGTCCTCTTCTGCAGCCTCTTGTTCATCGATCGGACGCACCATCAGCAAGACACGAGGCTCACCCTCGACCTTTAGAGGGCGTAGGCGAGCGCGGTACTCAACACCATCGTTGAGCAGTTGCTCCGACACCTCATCGGAGTCTGCCAAAGCCTCAAGACTCGACTGACGCAGACAAGGGCAGCGATCGCCGGCGAGCAGGCAGTTAGGCTCGCTCTTAATCTGATCGGCCGACAGCAAACGCACCACGGGGTAGGTCTTCGCGACGCGGGCGACCTCAGCGGCAGCCTCCTCGTCGGTTAGATTGACCTCGTGATTATTGAGCATATGGGGCCCTTTCGATAGCTTCGCATGGTAGCGGTGGGTTCCAAATGCTACAAGGGTAACACCTTGCCGATGCAGGTAAGCACGTGAATGCTGTTACATTTTTATGAGTTGGCAGACGGCGCGATTGAAGCCGCAGACGTGAGGTTTTGAACACATTTGTTAACACGGCCGAAACGTCTGCTGGTGAAGCCCGCTTTGGCTATTGCGGCTGCTAGAGCCCCAGGATGCCACGAACAGCCCGGGCAGCCGCTGCCGGGCGATCGCGCAGGCCGTTGTGCGCGCCGGGAACCGTTACGAGCGGACAGTCCAAAAGCTCAGCCGCCATCCTCGTGCCCGCCTCGCGGGGCGTGCCAATCGAGAGTTCACCCAAGAGCACGGCGGCCACCGTTTTCGACGCGCGAACGCTATCCCAATCGGGAACGCAGGTCATAGTAATCCCGTATTCGTTTGCCATGAAACTACGGCCGTTGCGCAAGGCATGCTTGGCTTCTGCCTCGGTTGTCTTGGGAGCCTCAGGGTCCGAATCGCCGATGGCGCCCAGGAAGGCCCGTAATGCCCTGGAGACCTTTCCCGCGGCGATCATCTCGAGCAAAACCGGGGCCGCGCCCAGACCGGCACCCTCGTTTGTCACGGCAGGTTCATGCAGGATCGCACGCGAAATTATGGCGGGGTTTGCACGGAGAAGCTCCAGGGTCACCAACGTACCGGCACTGTGCGCGAGCACGTTTGCCGGAGCGCCAATATGCTCGATAACGGCCTGCAGGTCGGCGGCCTGGGCGGCGAGGTCGTAGCGTCCGTCCGCAGCGTCGCCGCTCTCGCCGCAACCGCGGCGGTCGTAGGCAATGACGCGATTGTCGCAGGCGAGCTCGCGGGCGATACCGTCAAAAAAGACACCGTCGACGCACGCACCGTGCACGCACACCAAGGCGGGTGTATCGGACGATGCATCCAGGCTGGCATACTCACGGCAGGCAATCGTGGTGCCCGCATTCTCGACCGTAAAATCCATACTGTATTCCCATCGTCAACGCCACCAGGCCGTGCCGGGGCGCGGCTTGGCCAGATGGCGTCATTTTGTGTGTACATGAATGCGTTTACTGTACCCGACTCGCACTCTTTCATGACGGGGTTTTGTAAACTCACCCGATTGCAAGGTTTCTGCCTAAACAACAGCACCCAAACCCGCGACCCACATGGAGGCCGATGCTATGCTTAAGCTCAACTGTCCCAAGGAGCATATGCCTATGTCTACGTTTTTAAATGCCAGCCCCATCTTTGGGCCCGTTCGCAGCCGTCGCCTTGGTCTCTCGCTCGGCGTCAACATGATGCCGGCCAGCGGCAAAATCTGCACGTTCGACTGCATTTACTGCGAAAACGGCCTCAACGCCGAGCGCCCCTGCCATGAGCCGTACAACACAGCTACCGTGGTACTCGACGTGCTCGAGGCAAAGCTGCGCGAGATGGCAGCTGAGGGCGAGCTCCCCGATGTGATCACCTTCGCAGGCAACGGCGAGCCCACCGCCGCACCGGAGTTTCCGCAGGCCATCGCCGGCGCTGTCGCGCTTCGCGATCAGCTGGCCCCAAACACCAAGATTGCCGTGCTTTCCAACGGCACGCGCGCCGACCGTCCCCAGGTGCACGATGCGCTCATGATGGTCGACGACAACATCCTCAAGCTCGATACGGTCGATCCGACATTTATCCAGCTGCTCGACCAGCCCGTTGGCCCCTACGATGTAGAGCACCAGATCGAGACGTTCGCGAGCTTTAACGGTCATGTCATTATCCAGACGATCTTTTTGACCGGCGAGTATCGGGGCAAGCCCCTCGATAACACTAGCGAGGAGTACGTTGGCCTTTGGCTCGCGGCGCTCGAGCGCATTCGTCCGCAGGAGGCGACCATCTACACGGTGGCGCGCGAGACACCAATCGCCGGCCTTGCCAAAGCGGTGCCCGAGGTGCTCGACAAGATTGCCGCACGCGTGCGCGCCCTCGGCATTCCCTGCCAAGTGAGCTACTAGCAAAACCACGCAGCAGCTAGTGTCAGCCATCCCGCTCCATCAGTTGCGGTGATATAGTTCCTGTTTATGCTGTTAAACCGCTTAAATCGGAACTATATCACCGCAACTTTTATGGACGCGTGAGTGGGCTATACTAGCTGCGGATGAAAGGAAGTTAGCCATGTATGACAAAGGACCCGTACCCGGCCGCAACGACGCCTGCTGGTGCGGCAGCGGCAAAAAATATAAGAAATGTCACAGCGCCTTCGACGAGCGCCTCGAGCGCCTGTGGGAGGAGGGCTGGGAGGTTCTGCCCCGTACGCTCTACAAGACGCCCGCCGATATCGAGGGCATCAAGCGCTCGGCCGCTATCAACGTGGGCGTGCTCGATTACGTAGGCGAACACATCGCCGCGGGCATGACCACCAACCAGATCGACCAGATGATCTACGACTACACCGTCGAGCACGGTGGCACGCCGGCCGACCTCAACTACGAGGGCTATCCCAAGAGCGTGTGCACCTCGATCAACGACGTCGTCTGCCACGGCATCCCCTGTGATACAGACGTGCTGCACGAGGGCGATATTATCAACGTGGACTGCTCCACGATCCTGGACGGCTACTTTAGTGATTCGAGCCGTATGTTCTGCATCGGCGAGGTCTCGGCCGAGCGCCAGCGCCTGGTCGACGTCACCCGTGCCAGCGTGGAGGCGGGTCTGGCGGCCGTCAAGCCATGGCTGCCGTTGTCCGTTATGGCCGAGGCCGTGCAAAAGACCGTCGAGGACGCCGGCTTTAGCGTGGTGCGCGAGTACGGCGGACACGGCATCGGCAAGGAGTTCCACGAGGACCCGTTTGTGGGCTTTACCACCGAGGCGCCCGATGTGGACACCATCATGGCTCCGGGCATGGTCTTTACCATCGAGCCCATGGTCAATGCCGGAGCGCCCGACATTAAGATTAGCAAGGGTGACGGTTGGTGCGTGCGCACCAAGGACGGCAGCGATTCGGCCCAGTGCGAGGTACAGCTCGTGGTGACCGAGGATGGCTACGAGCTGCTGAGCTGGTAGCCGTGGATGCGCCGGGCTTCGCGATGGATATGTTAACCATCGCGAAGCCCGGCGTTTTTATAGCGTTTTGCCTGATAAAACCTGCCAAAATAAACCTGTCCCTTTTTGGCAGGTCGAGCGGAGAGGACCGTTTGTGAACATCCTGGTTTTGTTGCCCGTCAACGACCGTCATCGCGCAATTCTTGAGTCGAGCGCTCCGGGCGAGGACTTTATCTACACGAGCGCCGACGCCGCCACGCACGAGCAGGTCGCCGATGCCGACGTAATCCTGGGCAACATCGACCCTGACATGCTCACGGCATGCGAGCATCTCCAGCTGTTGCAATTGCAGACCGCCGGCTATGACGACTACCTTGCCGCCGGCACCGTGCCGGCCGACGCCAAACTGTCTTGCTCGGTGGGCGCCTACGGCCAGGCTGTGAGCGAGCACATGTTTGCCATGGTCCTTTCCATGATGAAGCGCCTGCCCAGCTATCACGACTTGCAGCGCGAGCATCGCTGGGAGGATTTGGGGCCGGTCACCTCGCTCAAAAACGCCAATGTGCTGGTGCTGGGCGCGGGCGATATCGGCGGCCACTTCGCCACGCTCTGCCGCAACATGGGCGCGCACGTCCGCGGCATCAAGCGCCATCCACTCGTCTACCCCATTGTGTTTGAGGACATGGACGGCATGGACGCCCTGTCCGAGCGCCTGGCCGAGGCTGACATCGTCGCATCCTTTATGCCCAGCACGCCCGAGACCCGCGACCTGGCGAACGCCGAGTTCTTCGCCGCGATGAAACCGGGCGCCTTCTTTGCCAACGGCGGCCGCGGCGACCTTGTGGTCGCCGACGACTTGGTTGCCGCCCTGGAGTCGGGACATCTCGCCGGCGCCGCGGTCGACGTCACCGACCCCGAGCCGCTGCCTGAGACAAGCCCCCTGTGGGATGCGCCCAACATGCTCATCACGCCGCACGTCTCCGGCTGGTTCCACCTGGCAGCCACGCTCAATAATGTGGTCGACATCGCCGCGGAGAACCTGCGTCACCTGCAAGCCGGCGAAACCCTGCGCTGCTGGATCGAACATTAGGTTGTTCCGGCGTTTTCCAAACGCCGGAACCCCTCGACGCTGCGAGCCCCATGGGTTCCGCCGTTCTAACGAACGGCGGACCGGTCGACGCTGCGCGACGTCCAGAACAACAATTTGTCATTCAAAAGGCGAGGCATGACCAGAAGGTCAATGCCTCGCCCTTTTCATGCCAACTTGTTCGCTCTGGACGTCGCTCGCTGACGTTTGCTCAACCCGCGGTGTCTTAACAGCTCAATCCAGCTGTTTGGTGCAATGGGGTCAGGTTAGTTTGCACTATGACGTTGGTTCTGCCTGCGATACTTTTGTCAAAGTGACATCAGACATTCATCTGGCGTTTTCGACGTTTCGCCTATTAGAGCCAGTCCATCTCCTTACCATAGTGGTCCGAATAGGCGCTACGCTTGAGTTCTTCATCGCTCGCCGGCCACGCGTTGGACACGTCGATTCCCGATTCATGGCAAGCGGCGGCGAACAGCTTCGACCCCTGATCGATTAGTTGAGACCTGCCCTCGGTCTTCTCGCCTTCGGCTCGCATTTAGAGCTCCACGCTTTCGGCGCCGTTGATGGTTAGGTTGCGCTCGTAGAAGGCGGTGAGAGCGCGGATGGCGTACATCACGTCGCGCACGCCGCCGGTCTCGTAGCTCGAGTGCATGGCCAGCTGCGGCAGGCCCACGTCCACGGCATGCATGCTCGCCTGCATATTGGACAGATTGCCGAGCGTGGATCCGCCGGCCATATCGCTCTTGTTGGCGAAGGCCTGCGTGGGCACGTCGGCGTCATCGCAAATAGCTTGGAACACCGCGCGGCTAAAGGCATCGGTACAATAGTGCTGGTTGGCGGCTTCCTTGATGACGATGCCGCCGTTGAGCACAACCTGGTTGCGCGCATCGCACTTCTCGGCGTGGTTGGGGTGCACGGCATGCGCGTTGTCGCAGCTCACGAGCATCGATGCGGCAAGGGCGCGATGATACGACTCGTCGTCAAAGCCCAGCGATCCGTTAATGCGGCGCAATGCATCGGCCAAGAACGTTGACATGGCGCCCTGTTTGGTCTCGGAACCAACCTCCTCGTTATCAAAACAGCAGAAGACCGAGACGTCGCGCGCGTTCTCGGCGCCCAAAAATGCCTGTAGCGAGGTGTAGGCGCAGGCCAGGTCGTCAAGCTTGGGCGTCGAGATAAACTCGTCGGCCCAGCCCCAAATGCGCGCATCCTGACGATTGACCAGGAACAGGTCGCGACCCAGGATCTGCTCGGGCTCAACGTCCAGTTCGTCGGCGATCAGAGCATCAAAGTCGCCCTGCTTAAGGTCACCGGCGCTGATGAGCGGGCACAGGTCGACAGCACGATTAGGCGCAAAGCCCTCGTTAACGCCGCGGTTCATGTGGATGGCAAGGCTCGGGATAATAGCGACCTCGCGCTCGGTGGCAAGCAGGCGGCTCTCAATACGGTCGCCCTCGCGTACCAGCACGCGGCCCGCGAGTGCCAGCGGACGGTCGAACCAGGTGTAGTCGATCATGCCGCCGTAGGCCTCTGTGTTCAGGCGCAGCGTCTCGCCCGCGCCGTCGAGCTCGGGCACGGCCTTAACCTTAAACGTCGGCGAGTCGCTGTGCGACGCCGTGAGCTGAAAATGATAGTCACCGGCAACGCCGTCCTCGCCCCACGTCGCGGTCAGGTCCTCGCCCACCTTAAAGGCAATAACGCTCGAGGTATTGCGCTGCGTGTAATAACGCCCGCCCGGCTCGATGTCCCACGCCGCGTTCTCGGGCAGGTAGGTAAAGCCCGCCTCGTCGAGCTCGGCCATAATGGTCGCCGCCGTATGGAACATGCTGGGACATGCCTCGATAAAGTCGATGAGGTCGTTGGCGGCCTCGATATCGTCGGCCGTCACATGCGCGCGCTCGGGCGTTTCCTGATCCGTCATGCTCTCCCCTTTCGCTGGGTTGATGGTCCCTTCCAGCATACCCCGCCGCGCCAGCGCCGCACTCTTCATTCCGTGTTTAATCCCGCGCCGCTCGCCAAGTTGAGCCATCATGCCCGTGCACCTTTTGCGACAATTACGCTAACAGGACGAGAGGAGCCGTCATGAAGTCACGTAACATTGCCATCGCCTGCGGTGTCGCGGGTGTCGCCGTCGGCCTTGCCGCTGCCGCCGGCATCGTTTACCGCAAGCAAATCAAGTCCGCCGCGTCGCTCAAACGCTTGACCGGCTACGCGGATGGCTATGACCTGTACGCAATCGACATCGCCTACGACTACGATCTTGATCGCATCATCGCCGCTGGCGTGCGCGACGACCAGGCCTACATCGATGCCGTGGTGGCGCAGGTGCTGCCCGGTGTGCCGGTACATGTCCAGGCGCCCCAGTTTGCCTGCAGCGCTTTTGTCGCCGTAGATGCCGAAGGCCGCGTGCGCACCGGTCGCAATTACGACTTTAAAGACGACACCTCGGCGCTGCTGGTGCGCAATCACCCACGCGGCGGCTATGCCTCCATCGGCTTTGCCGCCCTTAACAACCTGGGCGTTAACACTCCACTTGACTCCTTCGCCGGACGCGCCGCCGCACTCATGGGCCCATTTGCCCAGCTCGACGGTGTTAACGAATGCGGCGTGTCCATTGCCGTACTCACTCTGGATTCCAAGCCCTGTGACCAGGACACGCAACGCCCCGTCATCAATACCTCGCTCGCCATCCGTCTGGTGCTCGACCGTGCCGCCACCACGCAAGAAGCTGTCGACCTGCTTTCCGCCTACGACATGCACGCCATGGCAGGACGCGATTACCACTTCTTTATCAACGACGCCGCCGGTGACGCACGGGTGGTGGAGTGGGATCCGCGCGATCCCGACCGCGCATGCAAGGCGACGCCCGTGCGCCAGGTCACGAACTTCTACGCCTGCTATGGTGACGAAGTGCTGCCCAACCAAAAGAATGGCGAGCTGGGCCATGGTAAAGAGCGCGCCGTCGCAATCGCCGATATCCTTGACGCCCATGCCGGCGCCCAGGACGAGACAGTCGCTTGGAAAGCCCTGCGCGCTGCGGCGCAAGAGCCCAATCCGGAAGACATCACCAGCAACACGCAGTGGTCGGTCGTCTTTGACAATACCGAGCCCGCTGCCGCCATCACGCTGCGCCGTCACTGGAGCGACGTCGACGCCTTCGCACTGTAAGGAGCTGGCACCGTCGTCCTTACGCCCGCCTGACGTTGTTTACATTTCTATACGCTTGAGCTAACACGTTTTACCCCCGCATCAACAGTGTGCGGGGGTAAACTTATGCGCATGTTATAACTTGCCCGGAAGGATTCACCATGCTTAGGATCGGTCTTCTTACTAGTGGCGGCGACTGCCAGGCGCTCAACGCCACCATGCGCGGCATTGTCAAAACGCTTATGACCAATAGCGAAGAACCTATCGAGATTTATGGCTTTGAGGACGGCTATCAGGGCCTTATCTACAGCAGGTTCCGCGTCATGACGCCCGCCGATTTTAGCGGCATCCTCACCCGCGGCGGCACCATCCTGGGCACGAGCCGCACACCGTTCAAGCGTCTGGATACCCCCGAGGCCGATGGTGTCGAGAAGGTGCCGGCGATGGTCCACACCTATCATAAGCTGCAGCTCGACTGCCTGTTTATGCTGGGCGGTAACGGCTCCACCAAGACCGCCAACCGCCTGCGCGAAGAGGGCCTCAACGTTATCGCGCTGCCCAAGACCATCGATAACGACACCTGGGGCACCGAGCTGACGTTTGGCTTTACGAGCGCCATCGACGTCGCCACCAAGTGCATCGACGACATTCACACCACCGCTTCGAGCCACGGCCGCGTGTTCGTTATCGAGATCATGGGCCACAAGGTTGGCTGGATTCCACTGTACGCCGGCGTCGCGGGCGGCGCGGACGTCATCCTGATTCCAGAGATCCCTTACGACATGGAAAACGTCATCAAGACCATCGAACATCGCATGGAGACCGGCAGCCGCTTTACCATCGTGGCCGTCGCCGAGGGCGCTATTTCCAAGGAGGACGCGGCGCTGTCCAAGAAGGAGTACAAGAAGAAACTCGCCGAGCGCACGAGCCCGTCGATCGTCTACGACATCGCCAAGGAGATCGAGGCCAAGACCGGTCGCGAGACCCGCGTCGCCATCCCCGGCCACACGCAGCGCGGCGGCCAGCCCGACGCCCAGGACCGCATCTTTGCGACCCAGTGCGGCGTCGAGGCGGCACTGGGCTGTCTACGCGGCGAGTTTGGCTACATGATCGCCCTGCGTGACGGCAAGATGTGTCACATGCCGCTCGAGGATGTCGCCGGCAAGCTCAAGTATGTCGACCTCCAGAGCGATCTTGTGCGCGAGGCCAAGGCGTTGGGCATCAGCTTCGGCGACGAATAGCCTCGGCCGAAACTGCTCTCATCGGAGACCCCAGGGCTTACCTCCCAAATCGTCCTCGGACATGTCAGGATCCCGCCGTGCGCTTCGCGCGGCGGGATCCTTCCGTCCTGCGGAAAGATTTGGGAGGTAAGCCCTGGGGCCTCCTACGGTGACTGGGGAGGCCGAGGCTATTCGTCTTCTTACTGCGGGTGCGTGGGCTGAGATTTTGGGATGTTGCAGGCTCTTAGCTGAGAGTAGCACCGACATTTGTCCTGAAATGGCTGGTCGTTAGGGGTTGCTACCGGTAGTTGCGGTAGGGTTGGGGCAGATTCTAACTAGAAATGGTGGTCGCTACCGGTTGTTCTCGGCATACTCGGCTCATTCGATTACGGTCACCACATGAAAGGAACTGTCATGGATCTTGCGATGGCGCAGCGGCTCGTTAATCGCCGCAAGGCTGCCGGGCTTTCTCAGGAGGCGCTTGCCGCCCAGCTGGGTGTGAGTCGCCAAGCTGTCAGTAAATGGGAGCGCAGCGAATCCTCGCCCGATACCGATAACCTTATTGCGCTCGCCGCGTTGTATGGCGTGTCGCTGGATGAGCTGTTGTATGGGGAGACGGTGGATAGCACTGATGACTCGCAGGCTGATGATGAGGCACGGGACAGCGACGCCGGCGCCAAAGCTTCAGATAGGGCTGAGGAGGCTGAGGCTTCTACTGAGCACGCCGATTGCGGCGACAAACCACTTGTCGATATTTCCCTCGCGCGCGGCATCCACGTCATTGATCCCAATAAAGGCGAGGAAGTCCATGTTGGCTGGAGCGGCATCCATGTGACCAACGAGCGCAAGGGCGAAGAGGTGCATGTGGGGCCGGGCGGATTGCATATCGATACGCTTGAGGACGATGGACATAGTGTGCACACCAATGACGACGGCACCGTCACCATCGACGGCGAGACGTTTTCCAGCTGGAAGGAAGCACACGACAAGCTCGACCATCATGGCAAGCATTTCCACACCAAGGTCGGACGTACATGGAACAAATTCCCCTTCCCCGCGCTTGTCGCCCTCGCCTATCTGGTGCTCGGCATTGTCTACGGCACATGGGCTACGGGACTCTTCCTCGTCTTTCTGATTCCCATCTACTACGCGCTTGGCGACTTTATCGACCAACGCCACTTATCTAAGCTGATCGATGTCGTCTATTCAGTCAGCGCCGAGACATGGTTCCTCTACATGTGGCTCCGCCTGGGGCAACCCCATCCCGCCTGGGTAATCCTCATCACCATCCCGGTCGTAAAAGCACTCATGCGTTGGTGCCGTAAACAATGGAAGCATCGCAAGCGAGCCTAAACCATCCCAGCCCGACAGCAGCACCCAACTAGTACTCCCCCGCCCATCCCTCCTAAGTTGCGGTGATATAGTTTCGGTTTTAGCCTTGAGTAGTCGAGTTTAGGAACTATTCCACCGCAACTTACGAATGATCGGAGCGGCTACAGCACAAGCGTCGGCGTTCGTTTGATGGTCCGCCACGAAAAGGGGCTATCTACTACGTTTAACTCGATGGGGCCAACCATGACCACCCTTTTCGAAAATCGACAGGCCTTCTACCTGCGGTTTTATTTTTCGTTTTCCCGGCATAGTTGAGGGTATCCAATTAAACGTAGTAGATAGGCCCGTTTTGTGGCATACAACCCATTCAAGCCCAATCTCGAAGGCTAAAGAGAGCCTCTCATCAACGCTTGCGGGCGAAAACAAAATAGAATGAAAGGCAAATGGAAAGCCCGTTTGACGAGCGGAGGACATATGCGCGACGTAGCCGAAAGCGACTGGAAGCTGTTTAAGAAAATGCTTCCTCAATGGCAAGAACGTTATATGGAAAAGCTCATCGGCCAGTACGTTGAGATACTGAACGGCGACAGCGAAGCGTCCAGTAGATTTTGGGCACTAGAAGAGCACCTCAATAGAGACAAGCTGTCCTCAGGCGTAATTGCAAACGATATTCGCCGCAGCACAATGCACCGCGAGATAGCCAATTTGCTTATCGACAGCGTGATCACCCTTGACGACCTTGACGGTTTTACCGAGGACATTAAGAGCTATGCGCAACACTGGATTGGACAGTAAGAGCACTGAGCGACAAACATCCCCAGCAAAACGGGGCAAACGCCGGGCCACCTAATGGTTGCCCGGCGTTTGGCCAGATAAAACCTGCCATAATAAACCTGTCCCTTTTTGGCAGGTTACTCGGCGCTCTTGAGGGCGCCGACCATGTCGATCTTATTGAGAGTCCGGTTGGTGGCGAGGTTGACGATGATCGTAAAGCCGAAGGAAAGCACCACGGCAAGCACGTAGCTCAGCGGCTCGACTTCGACGTCAAAGTACAGCGACGGCATCTGCAGGATGTACGTAAAGCTCTCGGCAAGCAGGCCACCCAGCGGCACGCCCAGTGCGGTGCCAATCGCCGTGAGGATCAGCGTCTCCTTGTTGACGTAGTGGTGTACCTCGCCACGGCGGAAGCCCAGCACCTTGATGGTCGCCAGCTCGCGTTCGCGCTCGGAGATATTCGTGTTGGACAGCGTAAACACCACCACAAACGATAGGCACGCCGCCATAAAGGTCACGAGCACCACGACGGAATTGATAATCGCAAAGTTCGCCTCGTAGTTCTGCCAATGTTCGGCCGTGCTTGAGATGGTGAGCCAACCGTCGCTCTTAAGCTTCTTGCTAAACGCAATCTGGTCAGAAGTTGAGCCCTTAAGCAGCACAAAGACACCGTTAAGGCGCACGCTTCGACCGAACGCGCGCTCATAGGTGCCCTGCGTCATATAAAGCGTATTGCCCAGATAGTTGAGCGAAATGTCGCTGACTTTGACCTTGGCTACGTTGAGCGACGAATCCTGGACGTGTGCCGTATCGCCCGGTTGAATCCCCAGCACCAGCTGTGAACTCTTGCTCAGATACACGTCTCCGTCACGCAAAGACAGTGGCTCTTTGGACTCATCCTCGAGACGCACGTAGTCGTCCAGGTCGTTCGTGCGGTCATCGGGCACCACAATCAGCTGCACGGTCTCGCTCTTTCCGCCGAATGTAAAGGTGACGTTGTCGGTCATAATCGGCAGCGTCGAAGTCACGGTCACGTCAGAATCCTTGGCCGCGCTGCGCTCATCCAATGCCGCGCACGTCTGCGAAAAATCGTCGGGATTGGCAACCGCCAGCAGGTCATAGCGCGTGACGTGGCCGTACTGCTTGGGCGACAGCGCGACCGACGTATCACGAATACCCATACCGCAGATCACGAGCGCCGTGCAGCCGGCGATACCGAAGATGGTCATAAAGGCACGCTTTTTGTAGCGGAACAGGTTACGCGCCGCCACCTTGTTTAAGAAGCCCATGCGGCGCCAGATAAAGCCGATGCGCTCGAGCAAGATACGCGAGCCGGCGCGCGGGGCCTTGGGGCGCATGAGCGAGGCCGGGGTCTCGGCCATCTCGTGGCGGCAGGCGATAATCGTGGCGCCCACCACGCCCACGGCAAACAGCGCCACCGAAACGATCGAGGACACGATGTCGTACGAAAGCAACATCTGGGGCAGCGAGTACATGTCGTCGAACACCGTAAACAGGAACAGCGGCAGGCCCACAAATCCGATGATGTTGCCGAGCACGCCGCCGATCAGACACGCCCACAGCGAGTAGTCCACGTATTTGGACAGAATACGCCCGCGCGAATAGCCGAGCGCTTTGTACAGGCCAATAAGCGTGCGCTCCTCCTCGACCATACGCGTGGCGGTGGTGAGGCTGATGAGCACGGCGACGATAAAGAAGATGAACGGGAACACCGTGGCGATGGCTTCAATTGACGAGCTATCGCTCTCCACGCTCGAGTAGCTTGCGATATTGCCGCGGTCCTGGATGTACCAGGTGCATTCGCCCAGGTCGGAAAGCTCGGCGCGGGCGTCGGCAAACTGTTGGTCGGCGGCGGCACGGCGCTGGTCCAGGTCGGCTTGCGCCTGCGCACGCTCGTCGCTGCCCTCGGCCATGCGATTGATGTTGTCCTGCTCGATCCCAAAGAGCATGGCGGTCTGACGCTCGGCCGCATCCAAGCTTGTCGGCGTGTCGACCGTCAGCTCCTGAGCGCGCGCCTTCTCACGCTCCTCGCGGATCTTCTCTATATTGCCCTTGACCTCATTGATCTTTGCCGCGTAGGCATCCGAATATGAGTTGAGATCCTTGGCTCCCTCGACGACCACGTGGACCGCGGAGTAGGAAGAAGATGTCGCGGCGTCCTCGCTCACATAGAACTTATAGTCCGCCGCCGAGGCGGCACGGAAGGCGTTGACCGTCGAGTCGGAGCTCACATCAGTGGGATCGAGAACCTCGGCCGTGATGGTGTAATCGCCATCGGCAAACTGATCCTTGGCGCTTTGGTTCGACGAGCTCGCATCGTTGGCAGCAAAGCTCACCGTATCGCCGAGCTTTTTGCCCGAAGCCTTCAGGAACTTCGAAGTCACCGCGACCTCATCGGCGCTCTCGGGCAAATCGCCGTTCACGAGCACTGGCTGATCGATATTCTCCTTGGAGAGACTTTGCACGACCACGCGCTCGCGCGTTGTGCCCACGGCGGTGTAGGCGGTCTCGGTGTAGATGCCCTCGGCCGTTTCGACGCCATCGACCTCTTGGATGGCGTCGAGATCATCGTCAGTCAGGCCATAGGTCGACTGCACGTTAATGTCATAGACATTTTGCTGGTCGAAGTAGGCGTCAACCGAATCGCACAGGTCCTCGCAACCCGCCTTAAGGCCGCACATCACGCTCACGCCGAGCGCGGTGATCACGACGATTGACAAGAAGCGCTTAAGACTGCCTCGGATTGTGCGGTAGATGCCACGGCGAAAAACCGTCGGCACCATATCGTTTGAGCTTTGGGCAGTGCGGTAGGTCGTAAAATCCTGCTCGCGCTCCGTGTTCTGTGCGTCGCGGCGTAGGCTGTTTTGGCGGTCCTGGTCCATGGGCGCTACCACTCGATCGTCTCGATAGGCACGGGATTTTGCTGGACCGTCTCGCTCTCCACGCGACCGTTCTTAAAGCGGATCAGGCGATCGGCCATGGGCGCCAGCGCGGAGTTGTGGGTGATGATGATGACCGTAATGCCCTGCTTGCGGCAAGTGTCCTGCAGCAGCTGCAAGATCTGCTTGCCGGTTTTATAGTCAAGTGCGCCCGTGGGCTCGTCGCACAAAAGCAGCTTGGGGTTCTTTGCCAGTGCGCGGGCAATGGACACGCGCTGCTGCTCGCCGCCCGAAAGCTGCGCGGGGAAGTTGGCGAGGCGCTCACCCAAGCCAACCTGGCAAAGCGTTTGCTCGGCATCGAGCGAATCAGGGCAGATTTGCGCCGCAAGCTCAACATTTTCGAGCGCCGTCAGGTTGGGGACCAGATTGTAGAACTGGAAGACAAAGCCGACGTCGGCGCGGCGGTATTCCACGAGCTGCGCCTCGTTAGCGGAGCTCACATCGCGCCCGTCCACCGTCACGGTGCCGGAAGTCGCCGTATCCATGCCGCCCAGAATGTTGAGCGCCGTGGTCTTGCCGGCACCCGAAGCACCCAAAATGATGGCGAGCTCGCCGCGCTCGACCGTAAAGCTCGCGCCGTCGAGTGCGTGAATGCGGGCGTCGCCCTCGCCGTATGCCTTGATGACGTCTTTGAATTCGATATAAGCCATCGATCGGTTCCCATCTGGTCGGATAACTCTTTAGTATTACCCATTTCGCACCGACTAAAAAGGGACGGGTTTATTTTGGCAGGTTCTATATGGGGAAACGGCAGCTATAGATGAGGCGCCGGGGAGGCAGAGAAATCATCGATGGGGTCAGGCCGACCGCCAAACACAACGCACGCATCTCAATCTGTCAGCCAAATCATTCGAACAGCTGTTCGTTTCTATGATATGATTCCGCTATCTAAGCAGGCCAATACGCAGAAAGGCGGCCAACATGGCGTTCGACTTTAAGAAGGAATGCAAGGAGCTCTACAGACCTGCAAGCAAGCCGAGTATCATAACTGTCCCGCCTATGAGCTACGTTGCCGTTCGCGGAAAGGGCGACCCAAATACCGAAGGTGGCGAGTATCAAAATGCCCTGCCGCTGCTTTACGGCATCGCCTATACCGTCAAGATGTCAAAGAAAGGCTCAAGGAGTATCGAGGGCTATTTCGACTTTGTGGTACCGCCGCTCGAGGGCTTCTGGTGGCAAGACTCCCCGAGCGGCGACATCGATTATGTACGCAAGGACGATTTCAACTTTATCTCGTGCATCCGCCTGCCCGATTTCGTCACTCAGGATGACTTTGACTGGGCGGTCGCGGAAGCCACGGCCAAAAAGAAACTGGACTTTTCTGCCGTCGAGCTGCTTAAAGTTGACGAGGGTCTCTGCGTTCAATGCATGCATACCGGACCCTACGACAGCGAGCCGGCAACCGTAGACGCCATGCATGAATATGCGACCGAGCAGGGCTATGTCCCCGACTTCTCAGACACCCGTTTACATCACGAAATCTATCTTTCCGATCCACGCAAGTGTGCGCCGGAGAAACTTAAGACTGTGGTTCGTCATCCTATCAAGCGCGCTGAATAGCGTGGAGCGTCATTTCACGCGCTGGGTTTTAAGCCAGCCAACCAGCCGCCTCCTAGGCTGTCAAGCAATTATCTTGACGCGGCCCGTCGCATCTTATAAGTTTGTTTTGCTAAAGCTGGAAAGCCTCTCAACGATGCGCAACTCCAGCTCTTTTTCTATCAAGAGGCTTAATGAAATACCAGAAGTCGCGGATATCCATCAACGAACAAATAGCACTATTGACAGAAAACAAGGGTCTTAAGTGCTCTGATCAAAGCGAACTCGAGCGAGCTTTGGTCGAAGCCAACCACTACAGACTGTCGGCCTACTGGTTTCCCTACAAAACCAAATGCAAGTCCGGGATTACCATCTTTCGCGAAGGCACAACATTCGAAACCATCATCTACACGTATGAATTTGACCGAGCCCTCCGGCAGTTAATGTTTGATGCGGTCGGCAGTGCGGTCGGCAGAATTGAGATCTACCTCAGAAGCAGAATTGCCTATCTTGCCTCTGAGGAACGCGGGCCTTTCTGTTACCCAGATGTCGCCATAACGAGGCTCAACTCGGCATGCCCGTCGAGCTCTGCGCCGCACTGGGCTACGCAGCCGTCTTTGGCAGCGCCACCAATACGCTGCTCGCACCCATCCTTATTGGCTGCGAAGTCTTCGGCTTTGGTAACTTGCCGATGTTCATTATTGTCTGCGTTGTGGCTTACCTGTTCAACATGGATAAGTCCATCTACGCCCTGCAGGAGCGGGCGTAGATCGATGTCCAGGCAGGTGGTCTCAGCCGGAAACGGTGTCCCACTCTGAGGCTGTATTCCGGGACACGGTTTCCGCTTGGAACGCCATTCGGAAAGCGCATCCCGCTTTAAAACGGAATTCCGGGACGTAGTTTCCGTCTGAGCCTCCATTCGGAAAGCATGTCCCGTTCTTTCACGGCATCTTGGCTATGCAAAGCGCTCGAGTGTTACTCCTCGTACGCGCCCTCAAGCCGAAGCAGCCACTCCTTGCGATCAAGCCCGCCGGCATATCCGTTAAGCGAGCCGTCGGCCGCCACCACGCGATGGCATGGCACAATAATCGAAACAGGGTTGCGAGCGACCGCGGCCCCCACCGCACGAGGAGACACAACAGGTGCCTCGTTTCCCGGCACACGATGTCGAGCCGCAACGCGCTGAGCGATCTCGCCATACGTAGCGACCTCGCCACGCGGGATAGAGAGCAGCTCAAACCAAACCTCACGCTGAAATGCCGTGCCAATCATATGCAACGGCGGCGTAAACCGAGGCTCCTGCCCCGCAAAATAAGCATTCAGCCAAGCCCAGGAACGCTCAAGCACCGAAGACGCCGCACCATTTGCCGGACTCACCGACGACATGCCGCCAGCACCAGAAACTGCATCGGCGCCTTCAACATGTTCGGGATCTTCTTTGAGAAGCGTGGAGCCAAAATGCTCCTGTCCCTCAAACCAAAGCCCCGTCAGACCGCGGCCATCAGCGGCAAGCAAGATTTCGCCCAAAGGCGAAGCAAACGTCGTCGTGACCACCAGCGGCTCCTTTCAAAACTCCGCACCATAATACCGCGAATTGTGTAGACAACTTCAATCGACCCCAAAGTTACCCAAGGCAGCAGGCGCACAGCGCCGAGGCCGCCGCCGGGACCAGGGCCCGCAGCGGCCACGTGCCCTCACATCAGCCCAGCGGCCCCAACCAACAACGGCCCCATCGCTGGCCGCTCGCAGCCGAGTCACCGCAGGCGGGGGCCGGGCTTAGTTTTCAGAACACTCCGCAGACCAATGTGGCGCCTTGTCCGCGGCTCCGAAGGAGCAGGACAAGGCGCCACACATGGTCGAGGACGTTCTGAAAACTAAGCCCGGCCCCCGCCGGACAGGTCGCACTACTCGCAGAGCAGCTTAGCGATCTGGACGGCGTTGGTTGCCGCGCCCTTACGGATTTGGTCGCCGCAGCACCAGAAGGTAATACCGCGCGTGGCCTCGGGGTTCGAGATGTCGCGACGCACGCGACCGACCCAGATCAGATCCTGATCGGACGTATCCATCGGCATGGGGAAGCGATCATGCGCATCCTCGGCGCCCATGTCGTCAACCAGCTTCACGCCCGGAGCGGCAGCCAGCGCAGCACGGGCCTCGTCAACCGTAATGTCACGCTCAAACTCGAGCGTAATGCTCTCGGAGTGCGAACGCAGCACGGGCACGCGCACGCAGGTGCAGTTCACGCGCAGCTCGGGCAGATGCATGATCTTACGGCCCTCGTTCTGCAGTTTCATCTCCTCGGAGGTAAAGCCCTCCTCCTTGACGCCGCCAATCTGCGGAATCAGGTTGCTCGCCAGCTGGGCGGCAAACGCGCGCGGCTCGGGAATCTCCTCGCCACGGCCCAGGGCGGCAAGCTGCGCTTCGAGCTCGGCCATACCGGGAGCACCGGCACCCGAAGCCGCCTGATACGTCGAGACGATCATGCGCTTCACGCCGGCAAGCTGATGCAGCGGCCACGTGGGAACCAGGCCGATGATGGTCGCGCAGTTGGGGTTGGCGATAAGGCCGTGATGCCACTTGATGTCGTCGGCATTGATCTCGGGCACGACCAACGGCACCTCGGGATCCATGCGGAAGGCATGGCTGTTGTCGACCACGACGGCGCCGCGCTTGACGGCCTCGGGCAGTAGCTCCTTCGCGATATCGTCGCCGGCGGCTCCGAGCACAATATCACAGCCCTCAAAGGCCTCGGGGCAAGCCTCTTCGATCACGATCTGCTCGCCGCGGAACTCAACGGTCTTGCCCGCGGAGCGTGCACTTGCCAACAACTTGAGCTTGCCGATCGGGAACTCCTGCTCGTTGAGGCACTCGAGCATCTGGGTGCCCACGGCTCCCGTCGCGCCCAAAATAGCAACCGTGTACTGTTTCATGCTTCCCCCTTTAAAGGTTGTGGCTTTTGCCCGCACGCCGAGCAGGCTGATTATTGTTGCCAGTGTATACAAGAACGGGGCGGACACGAAACCCGCCCCGTCGAAACGAAACCGAAACGAAACGCCCCGCCGTAGATTTATGAGACATGTCCCAAAAATCACCGGGATGGTAGCTACTTGCGGAGCACGTCCAGGGCGGGCTCGACCGGCGCGGAAGCCTCCAAGTCGGAGACCTTCACAATGCCGTTTTTATCGGAAAAGGCACGGTAAATGGTCCGAATCGCCAGGTCGAAGTCCTTCTCCTCGACACCGATAATGATGTTGATCTCGTCGCAGCTCTGCGAAATCATACGCACGCTCACGCCGGCCTGACCGAGCATGCCAAACAGATGGCCCGAGATACCTGCACGACCGCGCAGGTTGCGGCCGACGGTAGCGATGAGCGCCAAGCCCTCGACAACCTCGATCTCGAGCGGCTCGACCTCCTGCTGGATGTCGCCCACGAGTGAGTACAGCGAATCGTGCACATCCTGCTCCTGCACCACGGCGCCAAAGCGGTCGACGCCGGTGGGCATATGCTCGACGGAAACGTCATAGCGCTCGAAGACCGAAAGCGCACGGCGCATAAAGCCAACGCGGGGCTTGGTGCGGTCGCGGGCCACGTTGATGGCGACAAAGCCGCGCTTGCCGGTCACGCCGGTAATGATGGGCTCCGCCTCGCCCTCATCAGCCGTCTCGCTAATGATAGTGCCGGGGTCCTGCGGCGCATTGGTGTTCTTGATGACCAGCGGAATACCAGCCTCGCGCACGGGAAACACAGCTTCCTCGTGCAGAACGCTCGCACCCATGTACGAAAGCTCGCGCAGCTCCTCGTAGGTAACGCGCGCAATGGGCTGAGCCTCGGGAACAATGCGAGGATCGGCAGAATAGAAGCCAGAAACGTCGGTCCAGTTCTCGTACAGGTCGGCGCCCAGGCACTTGGCCAGGATTGAGCCGGAAATATCGCCGCCGCCACGGTCGAGCAGCTTGATCTGGCCCTCACGCGTCGCGCCGTAGAAACCGGGCATAACAAAGCCGCCCTGCTGGCCGTACTCCTGCACCAGCTCGGAGGTGCGATTCATGCTGAGCGTACCGTCGTGATGGAACGCCACAACCGTCGCGGCGTCCAAGAACGGTAGGCCCAGGTACTCGGCCATCAGGCGGGCGGTAAAGTACTCGCCACGGCTCACAAGCTCCTCGGTGGAGTAGCCGCCCGAGCGGGCGCGCTCGGCAAAGGCCGCGAACTCCTCACGGATGGGATAGGTGAGCTCCAGCTCGTCAGCGATATCAAAATAGCGCTGGCCAATGTCCTCAAGCAGCTCCTCACACGACACGTGGTACTTAACGTGCGCGTTAACCAGATAGAGCAGGTCGGTCACCTTGGTGTCACCCTTAAAACGGCGACCGCAGGCGGAAACCACCACAAAACGGCGAGCCGGATCGGCATCGACGATGGCCTTGATCTTCTTGAAGTGTTCGGCGTCGGCGACCGACGAGCCGCCAAACTTGGCAATCTTAATCATGGGCTGGAGGTTACCTTTCTAAAAAGCCTCTGCGAACCTATTTTGCGCGCTCTGATACCATGGTTTCACCGATTGGGACCAAGGCATCCGAGGAGCAGTGTTATATGGGAACTTATCATAGTACACGAGGACGCACTTTATCGTGCTCAAGTAAGGTGGCAATCCGCACCGGCATCGCTCCCGACGGGGGTTTGTTTGTCTCGGACGAGCTCGGCACCCAGCAGGTCGATATCAGCTCGCTTGCAGCTAAATCGTACTTTGAAATCGCTCAAGATGTGTTGGGAATGTTACTGAATGATTACACGGCCGAAGAAATTTCGGCGTGTGTCGACGAGGCATACCGCGGCACGTTCGCGAGTGAAGAGGTTACGCCGCTCGTCAAACTCGACGCAGCGCCGGGCGCTGACGCCCCTCAGACCTATGTGATGGAGCTCTTTGGCGGCCCCACAAGCGCCTTCAAGGATGTCGCCCTGCAGATGCTCCCCCGTCTGATGGCCCGCACTTCCGCCAAGGACGGCGGCGCCGAGCGCATCATGATTGTCACCGCCACGTCGGGCGACACGGGCAAGGCCGCGCTCGCCGGTTTTGCCGACGCTCCGGGCACGGGCATCACCGTCTTTTATCCCGAGGGCAAGGTCAGCCGCGTCCAGAACCTGCAGATGTCCACCCAGGAGGGCGGTAACGTCGCCGTCTGCGGCATCCGCGGCAACTTCGACGACGCCCAGAGTGCCGTCAAGCGCATCTTTGCCGATAAGGAGCTGGCCGAGCGTCTTGAGGCCGCCGGCACGGTGCTTTCGAGCGCCAACTCCATCAACGTCGGCCGCCTGGTGCCGCAGGTCGTCTACTACTTTGCCGCCTATGCGCAGCTGCTGCGCGCCGGCGCCATCGAGGCCGGCGACGCCGTGGAGTTCTGCGTGCCGACCGGCAACTTTGGCGATATTCTGGCCGGCTACTACGCCAAGCGCATGGGTCTGCCCGTCGCCAAGCTCGTCGTGGCGAGCGACAAGAACAACGTGCTTGCCGACTTCCTGACCACCGGCGTTTACGACCGTAACCGCCCGTTCTTCACGACCATCTCGCCGTCGATGGACATCCTCATCAGCTCCAACCTGGAGCGCATGCTGTACTTCCTGTCCGATGGCGACTGTGAGCTCGTTGCCGGCCTTATGGAGCAGCTGGCGCAGACTGGTCGCTACGAGGTGCCCGCCGAGCTGCTGGCCAAGATTCAGAGCGTCTTTGCCTGCGGCTGGGCCAGCGAGGACGAGGTCCGCACTGCCATCAAGAGCTGCTGGGATACGAACGGCTACGTAATCGACCCGCACACCGCTTGTGGTTATCACGTCTTTGAGCAGGCCGCTCCCGCCGAGGGCGCCAAGGCCCGCGTGCTGCTTTCGACCGCCAGCCCCTACAAGTTCCCGCGCGCCTGCTGCGACGCCCTGGGCCTCGACGTTCCCGAGGACGACTTTGAGGCCATGCGCGTGCTCGAGCAGACAACCAACACGGTCGCCCCAGCCCAGCTCGCCGAACTCGAATCCAAACCCGTCCGTTTCGAAGACGTCTGCGACGTCGACGAAATGGCCAGCTACGTCGAGTCCGCAGCAAAACGAATGAGCACCAACTAGATCCCTTATTAAGCGCCGGCGAAAGCCGGCGCACCTTCTTTCATCAGATAACCCTCGGGATGATGACGAACGCGCACAGCGTGCCTGGCTGTTTAGTTCGTCGTGAGTTCCGCACGCAAAGGAAAGCACTTAATGTGCTTTCCGTCTTGCGCAGGACTGTCCGAGCAGCGAACTAAACAGCCAGGCACGCCAGGAGGACCCACATGATCAAGATCACCGTCCCAGCAACAAGCGCCAACTTGGGCATTGGCTACGATACCCTCGGCATGGCCGTCAGCCTCTACTCGCACTTTACCTTTGAGCGCGCCGACAAGCTCACCATCACGGGCTGCCCCGAGGAATTCCAAAACGAGAACAACCTGGTCTACGTGAGCTTTGTCGATGCGCTGGCCGCATGGGGCGAGCCGGCCTTCCCCGTCGCCATCGACATTCAGACCGACGTGCCCGTCGCCCGTGGCCTGGGTTCCAGCTCCACCTGCGTCGTCGCCGGCATCATGGCTGCCGCCGCGCTGACGGGCCACACCGTCGACCGCGCTGAGCTCGTCCGCATTGCCACCGAGGTCGAGGGCCATCCCGATAACGTCGCCCCTGCTATCCTGGGCGGCGCCGTCTGCTCCTTTACGCCGACCGATTCGCTCCCCCAGTGCCTGCGCCACGAGGTGAGCGATCGCCTGCGTTTTATTACCGTGATTCCGCCCTACGAGGTACACACGAGCGAGGCGCGCAAGGTCGTGCCGCAGGAGATTCCGCTCTCCACCGCCGTGTGGCAGATGGGCCGCATCGCCGGCATGACGCGCGGCTTGGAGACTGGTGACCTCGACCTGATTGCCGCCGCCAACGACGACCGCATCCAGGAGCCCTATCGTCGCCGTCTGATTCCCGACTACAACGCCGTGCGCGACACCTGCCTTAACGGCGGCGCTAAGACCATCTGGATTAGCGGCTCGGGCTCGACCCTCATGGCTGTGACCGACGACACCATCGTGGCAAAGTTCCTGCAGGTCAAGCTGCGCGAGCAGTTCCCCAAGTGCGATACGCATATTCTGACGTGCGACACGGAAGGCGCCCAGATCGAATACCTGTAGTCGCCGTCCCGTATACTCGCCGGGGAGGCCAGGGGCTTTGCCCCCAAATCGTCCTCGGACATGGCAGGACCCCCGCTGCGCACTTCGTGCGGCGGGGGTCCTGCCGTCCTGCGGAAAGATTTGGGGGCAAAGCCCCTGGCCTCCCCTACGTTAGCTTCGCTGACGGCGGCTACAGGGACCTACGCTTTGTAAAAGCGCCGGGCTGATAGTTGCTTTTTATTGGTAGGGGCTCTTGCTAGGTAGGGGCACTTACTAGTGACAGGCTTCGCCTGTGCGCTTGGTTTACGCTGCGCTTGTTTCTTTGTATTCGAAGACTGGTTCTAGGAGGTCTTCGATGTTGCAGTGTAGGACTTTTGCAATATCCCTCACTGTCGTTACCGAGGCTTCGTTGATGTTTCGCTGGCGCTGTTCGTACATTTGGATTGAACGGAGCGATACACCCGATTCGTATGCCAGGTCTTGTTGGGTTTTTTTAATCCTCTTTCTTGCTAGCGCCAGTTTAGTCTGACGCGGCGCCTTCTTCGCCATATCACAGACAAGGCGCGCCACGCGCTCCTCCGAGGCCTCATGCCAGGGGTAGTACAGGTTTCGCAGCGCATCAAATGGAACAACATGAAGCAGATCTTCGAACGATCCCCCTAGGCGCCACTGCAAATATGCCAGTATCCAGCCCGTCCAATATTCTGGTGTCTTCTCAAATCGGTAGGTCCGATCTGGCATCGACCCTGTTTGGTAACCAGATCTTTCGGAGATGAGCGCAAATAGTTCAACGCCCGACTTTCCCGACACTACCCATGCGTTGCCGCGTTCGAACTCGCGAGCTACGCCGCTCAGGCAAAAGAGTTCAGCAACTTCCGATCCTTCTGCTCCGTAATCGTTAACGGCATAGTCGAAGCAATCCCCGAGGTTGTTCATTGCGTCCTCAAGGTAATAGACGGGATATGTCCTACTCGGCCCACGATCCGTTAACTCTTGGATCATTTAAATCAACCCTCCCTGCCATCAAATCCCTAATGTCGACACCATCAGAGTCAAATCCGTTTACCGTATCCAGGTACTTTCGTCGAGCGTTCTGTTCTCGCTCAAATCGTTTGGGATAAAACTCAGCTCCCGAAGCCTGCTTCCAATCGCGGAACTTAATCGCCGAGAACGCACGCTCACTCATAAGCGCATATTGAATGCCCAAATCCCCCAAAAACATAATGCGCTGCAATTGCCTGAGCGAGATCATGCCGTTGACAAACTGTCTTGCAAACGAGAAATAGGAATCGTCTGCACGATAGCCTCGAATAACGTCATAGGGAGAAATATCAATCAGGCAGTTATCCAGCAGATAACGAAGCCCCTCACGTGCTACTGGCGTTGAAACATTGAACTCTCTGTTATTCGCCAGAATTGCAAGCCAGTTGAGAATCGAGAACTCACCTGATTCCAAATCCAAAATCGCAAGGCCATCTAAATCAAGCTCATATCGATTGGCAATGCCATCAGACTCGGTCCGACATGCCCACTCCATTGCCATTTCCTCATGCGGTGTGCAATAAAACCCGCGCCCATAGTCATTGAATTGCCTGCATTTATCCAACGATGGATGCTCGACAACAACCTCCGACCCGTGCCAAAGCTCCATATCGACCTCCTAAAAAATATCACCCCAGTGATAGTTTACCAATAACTATCACTGGGGTGATATGAACGGGGGCTTTTGACGGTTTAACCCTGACTAGAGGCAGGCCTCGGCGATGCGCTTTTTTAGTTCGTCGATACCCACGCCGGTCTGGGAGCTCGTGATGATTACATTCTCGGCCGGGACGTTGAGCTGCTTTTTGATGGCTGCTGCTTGGCGGGCCTGCTGGGTGCGGCTGAGTTTGTCGGCCTTGGTGAGGCAGACGATAAAGTTGAACTCGTTGCCCTGCAGGTAGTCGATCATGTCATGGTCGAGTTTACTGGGGTCGTGGCGAATGTCCACCAGCGACACAACCAGGTTAAAGCTGCGCTCGGAGTCGAAGAAGTCGCCAATGAGCTCGGCCCAACGGTCGCGCTCGGCCTTGGAACGGCGGGCGAAACCGTAGCCTGGCAGGTCCACAAAGTGCACGTCGTCGGCCTCGAAGAAGTTGATGTTGCTCGTCTTGCCCGGCGTACTCGAAACCTTCACCAGGTTCTTGCGGCCAAAGAGCTTGTTCATGATGGACGACTTGCCCACGTTGGAGCGGCCGACAAAGCTCACCTCGGGGCAGGTGGACTCGGGGATCTGCGAAACCTTGCCGTAGCTGGCGACGAACTTGGCAAGCTGATAGTTAATGGAATCGGCCATGGACACTCCTTGGTCGTAGGTTCTTACAAATAGACGCGCTATTGCGCAGCGGCAATGCGGCGGACGATATCGAGCGTGATGTCACTTGCGACACGCGCGTACTCGAACAGATCGAACTCGCGCTCGCAAATTGCATCGTACGCCTCGTCACAATTATCGCTGATAGCGCGCAACACCAGGCAATCGACACCATTTTTGGTTGCGACATGGGCAATTGCCGCGCCCTCCATGCCGACACAATCGGCATGCGTCGCCTCGATAGCGTCGTTGCGCATGGTAGCGCCCGTCACAAAGCGGTTACCCGTGGCAATCGTGCCGACCAGGAACTGCTTGGTGCCCTCGTTCGAAGCGACTGCATTTTTCGAAGCGTCAACAAACCCACGCTCAGCAAGCACGTCGGCGGCAATATCGACCAGCGCGGGCGTCGAGCCAAACTCCTCGAGCCCCGGTGCGGACTCGGCGATAAGCGCGGTATCGGTATCCAGATAGCGTAGGCGTTTGCCAATGACCACGTCGTCGATATGGAGCTTGGGGTTCAAACCGCCCGCAATGCCCGAAAACACAACAGCCTGCGGAGCATACTTGCTAATGAGGTGCTGTGTTGCAGCGGCGGCGTTCACCGTGCCCATGCCCGCCGTTGTGGCGACAACTGCCAGGCCGTCGAGCTCACCGCTCACAACGGTCAAGCCTGCCTCCCGTGCCTCGCAAACGTCGCTCAGCTCTTCCTTAATCTGCATGATCTCTTTTTCGAGCGCACCGATAATCGCAATGGTAGCCATGCCATTCCCCAAACCTATTCGAAATTCTCAACCACGGTATGGTACCAGCATTTTGTTTGACCTCGTCAAACGAACACGCTAAGCCAGTGCAGCTCGCGTATCAAACAGAGCCTTTGCAATCGCGGCCGTAACCTCGCTCGAGCGGTCGCTCCACGGCATCGATGTCATGATACCCATGACATAGGTACAGCCATCGATGTCGATAAGGCCCGCATCGCATGTCGAGTAGTAACCATCCTCGCTAATCCAGCCTGCCTTGTTGCGCACCAAAACCTGCTCGTCCGCAATGCCATCGCGAATAAACGAGCGCGATGTTGATGCCAGAAGGCCCGACAACCACTGTGAAGTCTCGGTATCCATGCTCAGATACTCGCTCATCTCACGCCATAACCTCGCAGAAGTGCGCGGGCAGTAGGTCGGAAAATCACTCATCGGATTCAGTGCCGTTTCGTCATCAACACCCAGATTGGCAATCCAATCCTCATAGCCATCATGGTCAAACGCCGCGCGTAACGCGATAAACGAATCGTTGTCTGAGTTGACGACGACATTCTCGATAAGGTTGCGCACCGTCTGCCAGCCCATGCTGTAACCACCATACGTGGCTAAAGGCCCATCGAGCGACACCTGCCCCGATTCGACCAACGTCTCGCAAATATAGAGCGCATACAGCGCTTTGTAGCTGCTCGCTCCATACACCTCGACATCGGCGTTATACGTCACGCCCCTACCGCTCGATAGGTCGTAGAACACTACACCCACATCGCCCAGCTCCTGCGCCCGACACAGGGCATCCTGGAGCGAGGCAAGGCTCTCATCCTCCAAGGCAGGAGTCTTGTTATCCACCAACGAGAAGGTCCGAACGGTATCACCCGAAGGGATATCGTTGAAGTCCGCCTTCGAAAGTCTCGTCTTGAGATCTGCCGTCGACAGAGCTTGATCTGCCGACGCTTTGGACTTTGAAACCTTCTCGTTTTGCAGCTGTACCGTTGACGCATCTGGGCGCACCGTTCGCTCCGAGGCGTAGGTTTTAACGGTAATTCCGAGGATAATAACCGCCGACGTTAGCATCCCAATGGCGGCAATCTTCCTCACGCGGATGCGAGCGCTGGCAAGGCCACGCAAAGACGTGCCCTTCGTCTTATATCTGCTGCCATGCTGCGGCACATACTCGTCCCGCGATGCGATATTTCGCACGTGGTCTCCTGACTGCCACCGTTTATATACGAGCAGCATGATACCGAGCAGGCATTTCTTTCCAAAGATATTCAGCGGCGTTTAAGGTGTCTTTAAAGAAACCACAAGCGTATTTATCCAAATGGCACGATTCTGTTGCGCATCTCACCGCAACCCAGAGAGCAGTCTTTTTAGGACGGGGCTCTTTAGCAATCAACTAGGTGCCCAGGGGCACTCATTTAAGTCTGTCCCCAATGAGTGCCCTTGGGGAACGAAAATGGCATGCTATCCGATAGCGTTTTTGAGCTCCGCACGGCGCTTTTTCATGCCGGTCATAACGGCATTGCGCAACTCGGGCATGCGCGCGGTATCCATCTGGGGCACGCCCTCGAGCTTATAGGGAATGCCCAGTTGCTCGTACTTGACGACACCCATCGTGTGATACGGCAGCATTTCCAGGCCCACCACGTTGTGCCATGGAGCGATGAGGCGACCGAGTGCCTCGCACTCCTCCACCGTGTCGGTAATGCCCGGCACCACCACGTGGCGGATAACGACCTTGATCCTGCGTCGCGCCAGCTCATCGCCAAACGCCAGGATACGTGCAGGATCGCAGCCGGTCAGCTTTTTATGCTCAGCCGGATCGGCATGCTTGATGTCGAGCAGCACCATGTCGGTCTCGTTGAGAACGGCATCGAACTTCTCGGGGTGGTTGGGATCGAACGCATAGCCGCAGCTGTCCAAGCAGGTATGCACGCGGCCATCGGGGTTGTTGTGCATTGCACGGAACAGGTCGGCCAAAAACTCAGGCTGTAGGAGCGGCTCGCCGCCGGACACCGTAATTCCGCCGCTGCGATAGAACTCGTGGTTACTCTGGAACTCATCCATGAGGTGCTCGACGGTCACCATCGTGCCGCCGTTGACCGACCAGGTATCGGGATTGTGGCAATACGCGCAGCGCATGGGACAGCCCTGAACAAACACCACAAAGCGGATGCCGGGTCCGTCGACCGTTCCCATCGTCTCGATCGAATGCACGCGACCCAGGGCAAACGCAGAGTCCTCGGGATGAGCGTCTACACCCTCAAGCGTCATCTCAGCCATTCCCGCTACCTTGCCTCTCTTTGGTTTTAGCTACATAAATGCCAGAGACATTCTAGCCCATACGCATGATGACGAAACGGTTTAGCGGTCAATTGGGTTGTTCTATTTGGCCCCACGCAAGAGCGGCGGGAGGGTTATCGCAACCCGCCCGCCACCGTGGCAATAGAATTCGATAAACGCCAGACCTTACGCCTTAAGCGTGAGCACCGCGCCGAAGGCGGTCGGGCCGCAATGGCTCGAGATGACGCCGCCGACCTGAGTCCAGGTAATATCCTTAAAGCCCATGTCGTGCGCATAGACTTCCATATCGTCGCGAAGCTCCTCGGAAAGGCCTACCGAATACGCCAGGCCAATGTGCGAGTAGTCGATCTCGCCCTTCGTGACCATGTGGTCAATAAAGGCGCGGGCGCACTTGAGCATAGAGCCGCGGAACTTCTTAGTCGCCACGAACTTGCCGCCTGTCACCTCAATACAGGGCTTAATCTTGAGCAGATGAGCGCCTAGGAACGCGACGTTGGACAAGCGACCACCCGCCTTAAGGAAGGCAAGGTCGGTAGGAACAAAGCCCAACAGCACGCGGTCCATGACGGAGTTCGTAAATGCAAAGATCTCGTCGACGGTGGCATCGGGGTGAGCCTCGATGTATTTGGCGGTCTCGACGACAACGAGCGACTGGCCTACCGAAACAAAGCGCGTGTCCATGGAGTAGACGTAATCGCGACCCTTGGCGGCGATCTTCGATGATTGATGCGAGCAGGTCGTGGCCTCGGAGTACGCAAGATGCAGAATGGTCGCATCGGGCTGCTCGACATGGATGCGGTCATATACGTGCGCAAAATCCGCAGGCGCGCAGCCACTGGTCTTGGGCATCACACCAAACTCGTTGCAGCGCGAATAAATCTCGAGCGGATCGATCGAGCCGTCCTCGACGGTCTCGTCACCAATCGTGACATGCATGGGCACGCGCACGATGCCGTAGCGCTCGCAGAGCTCCGGCGTTACATCCGACCCAGACTCAACCACGATTACATACTTGCCCATTCTTATCACGACCCATCTCGACATTGGCTTTTCAATACATGACACGCGCGTCGCGCTGTTGCACAACGGCATCTAAGCGCCAAAGAGACGCCGCCCTTTGCACATAACAAAGGACAGCGTCTCCCTGGAAAACTCCGTGCTTAACTGAGATTTTACACGGTTTATTAAGGAGTGTTACTTATTCCGCAAACGGTCGCTATACGCGATAAACGGTAGTTGGCCGCGGCAACTGCGACACATTCCGCCCAACAAGTCCAATCGTGCTCCATGCACGGTTAATGAGCGAGGCGGTAGAAATCCATCGACGCCGCGCCCTCGGCGTGCAGCGCCATCGCCGGAACCGCCGACGAATAGGTACGGCTCGTAAGTGCCGCCTCACCGCCGTTGGCAAAAATCTCGACCATCGTAGTGTCCGAAAGCACACGCAGGTCGCGAAGCTCGCCGAGCTCAATCGACCTCTGGTCGCGCCCATAGCCTTCGTCACCCATGTCGAGGGTAAGCATCCCGTCCGCATAGCGCACAAAGACACCCTTGCGAATCTCGAGCTCAACCATCTTGGCGCCCTCACAGGAAACCACGAGATCAAACAGGCGGCCCGGCTCCTCAACGGTTTCACCGCCTGTCGTGCGAACGCAGTCGCCGCGCATCCTCTCAATCTCGTGCGCCGGCTGCTGGCAGAGCTTACCATCGCGCATGCTCAGCTCTCGCGGCACCGTCAACGCGCACTGCCACCCGCGCGCCACCGTCGGGTTTTCCGCCGTCGCATCGGGGCAACCCGACCATCCGATCATCAATCGCCGGCCTGCAGCATCCTCAAAGGACTGCGGAGCATAGAAATCAAAACCGGCATCGACCATCGGGGGCATGCCCTTCCCGACGATTTTAAAGCTCGGCGCCTCCCAATCGGCCTCGATGGGGAACCACACGCACTGATGCGGATTGCGGTAACGCCAACCATCGGCAGGCACACCCTGCGGACAGCAAACGAGAATAAGCTCGCCATCAAGCTCAAACAGATCAGGGCACTCCCACATAAAGCCAAACTTCTCGCCCAGCTCAATGCGCGTCGCATAGCTCCAGACCCCTAAATCACGCGAAGTATAGACAAGCACGCAGCCACGGTCGTCTTTCGTACGAGCGCCCAGAACCATGTAGTAGATACCATCGTGCTCAAGGATCTTGGGGTCGCGCACGTGCGTACCGATATCGTCGGGGTAATCGACTGGTCCAACAGCCATGCGCTTCTCGCCCAATTCGTCGGGATTCTCGGCAACCATATGAATCTGGTTTTGCTCACGGCCCGTCAACACGTAGTCGTAATCATCGCGGTCAAAATGCTTGACGTTGCCGGTATAGAAGTAGTGAATCTTGCCATCACGTACAAAGGCAGAACCAGAATACGCTCCGCTCGAATCCAAATCGGAATCGGGGAACAGCACGGGGCCGTGATTCTCGTACGTCACAAAATCCTTTGTCGTCAGATGGTTCCAAAGCACTGGACCGCCATGCGCAGCATCGAACGGATCGTATTGATGATAGATGTGATACGTATCACCAATCTGAACCAAACCGTTGGGGTCGTTGAGCCAGCCAAGCTCAGGCTCCACATGGAACAGAAGCCTATCGGGGTCGGACGCGATGCGAGCCGCCGTCTCATCCTGTCCGACACGCCACTGCTCATAGTCCGCGCGTGTCACCTTGTTTTTTTGATTTAACATCGCCGTTGACTTTCTCGTCTATGGGGAAGGACGCTCGACTCACACGAGTCGAACGCCCTTCCTCAAATGGACTTATCCTCAGATTACACTGAACGGCTCAACTAGAAGCTAACGTCGAAGCCAGCGCCAGCGCCCTCTTCATCGGTGGTCGGCACGCCCTTTGCCTTGTTGTAGGCAAAGATCAAGACGATCGGCACGATAAAGGCGATGAGATTGCCAGCCACATACCACACGAGGGTCTCGGGCGTGACGATGAGCAGGCCAAGCACGCCGGTCAGACCCTGACCGATAGCGCGCACCTCAAAGAGCTTGACGAAGGCACCGCCGCAGCCTGCACCGATGCATGCGCAGATGAACGGAATGATCGAATAGCGCATGTTTGCAGCAAAGATAGCGGGCTCGGAGATTCCGACCAGCGTCGGGATAAAGGACGACATGCAGATGTTGCGCTCTTTGGAGTGCTTCTTGTGAATGAGGTACATACCGATGGCGCCGCCGCCCTGGGCGATGATGGAAACCGACCAGATGGCCTGGATGTAGTTGAAGCCAGTCGTGGCAACAAGGTTTGCCTCGATACCCTGGATGAACTGATGCGTACCGGTAACGACGAGCGGCTGCAGGAACGCGGCGAAGACAAAGGCACCAAAGACGCCCATCCTGTTGTACAGGATATCGATTACGCCGGCGAGGACGTCACCGATCAGGTTGCCGAGCGGGCCGAACACGGTGAACAGGGCAACGTTAGCAAGAATCAGGGTAACGGTCGGGACAAAGACGAACGAAACGACCTCGGGGATGTACTTCTGGGCAATCTTCTCGACCTTGGCCATAAACCAGGCAGTCAGGATTGCAGGGAACACGCCGCCCTGGAAAGCAACCATGGGGATGGAGAGCGGACCAAAGTTCCAGTACTCAGCACCCGTCGGGTCCATAACGAACGTGTTGCGGTTCATAAGGCTCGGGTGAACCATGACGATACCGACGAGGATGCCCAGGATCGGGTTACCGCCAAAACGCTTGACCGCGCTGTACATAACCAGGACAGGCAGGTAGTCGAACGTGGTGGCGATAATGGCAAAGAAGCTTGCGAGGTTCTTGAGGAACTCGCTGTGATCGGCGAGGCTGCCCTCCATGCCAAAGAGGCCGTTGGCAACGATCAGCGACTTAAGGCCGATGATGATTGCAGCGCCGACGAAGGCGGGAATGATGGGGATAAAGATGTCCGAGAATACCTTGAGGACCGAGAAGAACTTGCCCTTCTTGTCCGCCTCGGCGCCCTTGACCTCGGAAGCACTGATCTCCTTAACGCCCGTCAGAGCCATAAACTCATCGTAAACCTTGTTGACGGTACCGGTACCGAAGATGATCATGAGCTGGCCGCTGTTGTACAGCACGCCCTTGACGCCATCGATGTTCTCGAGCTCGGCCTTGTTGTATTTGCTCGTATCCTTGAGCACCAGACGCAGACGGGTCACGCAATGCGTGGCGCCCTCGATGTTCTCCAGTCCGCCGACGTTGTCGACGACTTGCTGGGACACTGCCTTGTAGTCCATGTTCCTCTCCATTCCTTTTCTAAATCATAAAACGGTTCGTTGCCGCTACAGAGACGCGATCGTTGCGTTTGCGCACTTGAGCGCACCGTCGGTGACGGTAAGCGCCACACCCTGGCCCTGCTTGTTGCAGAAGCGAGCGTTGAGCGCAACATCATCGACAAAGATGGTCGCGATGTCGTCGTCGACGACCAGACGCACATGGTGAGTGCCCTCGCCCTTAAAGAACAACGGACGCTCGAGGCCCATGTTGTTGACCTGGAACCACGGGTACTGGGGAGCCGGCGTGAACTCGAGCTTGCCCTCGCGCAGGTTGGCGCGGAACTCATAGGCAAGACCAGTCTCGGCGTCCTCGGCGAACTTGACCGAGAAGCCAGCAGCGTTACCGCCGAGCTCAATGTCGGCATCGAGCAAGTAGGTGGAGCCGGCATCCGCGGCGAGCACCTGCTCGACCTTGCCCGACTCGCAGGAAAGCTCAAAGGTCTCGACAGCCTTGCCCTCGCCAAAGGCGCCAAGCATGCTGTCGGGGAGCTTGGTGCCGAGCGTTCCGTCGGCACGCTGAATGATCTCGAGGGGCATAAAGGTGCCACCCCACAGGTAAGAGCTGGGGTCACCGCCCTCGTCACGCGTAGGAACCCAACCAAAGAGAACGCGGCGCTCACCATCAAATGCGGTACGCGCGGCATAGTACGCGCGGCCATCGAAGGAATCGTCCGCAGGAGTGATCCAAGGACCGTTGATAGAGCGAGACATGCGGTAACGGGTCTTGTTGCCATCACTGTACTCGGAGAACACCAGATACCACCAGTCGCCCATCTTAAAGAGATCAGGCATCTCGAACATGGTGTACAGGCCCGGATTCCACCAGTCGCCCTGGAACTCCCAGGTATCCAGGTCCTTGGAGGTGAACTTGACCAGACGACCGGTCATCAGACGCTTGTCCTCGCCCACACGCGTGCCGAGGATGAGCATGTACTCTTCGTTCTCCTCATCCCAAAGCACAAAGGGATCGCGCCAGTTGCGGTCATCGTAACCCTCCTGGGGCGGAAGCAGCGTCTCGGCGATGTTCTTCTCCCACTTGACGGCGTCGTCACTCGTTGCGTGAAGAAGAACCTGCTTCATCAAGCGTGCCTTGACCTTATCGCGATTGCAACCAGTGTAGAGCGCATGGTACTTGTCGCCCACCTTAAACACCGTGCCGGCATAAACATACTGGTCGACTTCCTCGTCGCCGCCACGCTCAAGGCTCTCGCCAAAGTCTTTGTAATTGACGAAGTCCTTGGTTGTCGCGAGTGCCCAGCCAAACGGCTCTCCGAAAGGTCCGGGGTTTCGCGTGTCACGCTGATGATAGAGATAGAACGTGCCGTCCTCGCCGTACGGCATGATGTCGCCTACCCAAATTCCCTCAGGCTGGTAATACACCTTGTGCATCCGAGACTTCCTTTCTCACGAGATACTAACTCGGTACAACTGCAAGATATGTCAATCGTTTTCATATGTCAAACGTTTTCACACTAATACGTCTTTTCGCAGTTCCAGTCGTCGGCAAACGGTTGACATATGCCGGCGAACGGTCATCAGAGGCGTTTGAGGAATTCTTTTGGCACGGGATGAACTACGCGGTTTTGCCCTCAATGAGTTCAACGGGGAGCTTGGTATTCGATTCGGGCTTTTCACCGTTAACAAGAGCGATGATGGATTGCGCCGCGAGCTCTCCGATGCGATCGATATCCTGACGAACGGTTGTTAAGTCAGGCATAAACGTCATAGTGCGGCGGGCGCCATCCGCGCCCACGACCTTAATATCGTCCGGAGCGCTCAAGCCGCGCCGCTTCATCACGTTGAGGCAGATGGCCGCCATCGTGTCGTCTCCCGCAAAGATGCCGTCAATATCGGGGTTCTCATCGAGGATCTTCGCAACGACCGCACTCTTTTCGTCGTCGGACTTAACGAACTCGACCTCACGGACAAGCGCGGGCAAACCGGCCTGCTCCACAACATCGTGGTAGGCATCGGTACGCTTATTGGCAGGCATACGCATGCGGCTATTGTTGCGCAGGCACAAGATGCGCGAACACCCGTCATCGATCAGGCGACGCGTGGCAAGTTCGCCGATGCCATAGCTGTCGCTCGCAATCTGAACAGAGGTCTCGCCAAGGTCGCAGTCGATACCAACCAGACTCAAGCCCATCTCGGCATACGCCTCGGCACCGATATTAAGCGAGTTGACGATGACGCCATCAACCATATTGCGCCGAAGCATATCGATATAAGAACGCTCAAGATCAGGTCGATTGGCGCTATTGCACAGCAACATCTTAAAACCGTTTTCGGCCAGGGTACGCTCAACGGCTTGGACCGCTTGGGCATGAAACGGGCTGCTGACATAGGGGACGATCATACCTATTAGATTCAGGCGACCGTTGAGCATGGCACGGGCGATATCGTTGGGCGTATAGTTGATGCGCTTCATCGCGGCATGGACCTTATCGCGGGTCTCTTGGCTAATATAGCCGCGATTATTAAGCACGCGAGATACCGTAGTAGGCGAAACCCCCGCCACCGCTGCAACTTCCTTGATGCCAGGCTTAGCCGAATCCTTAGAACGAGCGCCCTCGCGAGCCATAGCACCCTCCCCCATCAACATGTCATACGTTTACATACGAACAAAGCATACCCCAACAAGAGCGGGAAGACGGTAACAGTACAAGTAAGTAAACGACTCATCCAAATAATTAGGAAAGTTCCGCCTAAAGGGTGACTACACAGGACCCCAGCCGGGGCTGTTTGGGCTACCTCCCAAAACATTCCGCACTGATATCTTCTGTATTGAAGACGTCGATGATGCACCCGTATACCATTGACGTCGACACCATCAGATGCGGACCGCGCGGTGACCCCACATTCCGCTGGCGCCCACAGGGCTGCCCTCGTTTCCTGACATGTCCCGCGCGGGCCGCGGCGAGCCGAGACCGCCGCATGACCTAATAGGAGCATGGAGCGATACCGCGGACCCGAACAACCGCATTCTATCGCGCCCCGTCAGTGTGCCGTCTGCCCGGTCCAGGCGAGCACGGAAAGAACGGAGCGAGACATGCAAAACGAATCGACACCCGGCGCCCGCGGGCCGGTCTTCTGCGGGGTCGACACCCACGCCGACTCGCACTGGCTGTGCGTCCTCGACTGGAGGGGCCGCAGGGTCCTGTCCCGCCGGTTCCCCGCCGACGCGGCGGGCTACGAGGCGCTCGCCGGTGCGATCGCCGCGGCCGGGGAGCCGGCCTGCGTCGCGATGGAGGGGACGTCGTCCTACGGGGCGGGCCTCACCAGGCACCTCGCGTCTGTTAGCGCTACTGTAAAAACAACCAATTTCGCCATCGCACTTCAGCCGATTCCGCCAACGCAATTTCCCCAATCGCGCCAACGCATTTTCACCATTTCCACCAACGCCGGGGCTTACGCTTCGACCGACAAGCGAACGATGCTTTCGGGAGGAGCGGCCGTGGCGGAGAAGAACCTGATCGGAGAGTTGGACATGTACAGGGAAGCGGGCATAAAGCCCAACTTCAGCGACATAGCGAAGCGCTACGGCAAGGACAGGCACACCGTGGCGGCGTACTGGAGGGCCGAGGGCGGCCGGCCCCGCGACGGGCGCGCCGACAGGGCGGGCTCCTTCGACGCGCACATCGAGGAGGTGGCCGCCAAGGCGCAGCTGCCGGGGGTCACCAAGAAGGGCATCCACGAGTGGCTGCTGCACAGGTATCCCGGCGAGGACCTGGCCGGCTACAACGCCTTCACCCAGTTCATGCGCAAGAACGGCATCGCCGTCGGGGCCTCCGTCGGCCCGGAACCGCACCCGCGCTTCGAGACGCCGCCCGGGCTGCAGCTGCAGTTCGACTGGAAGGAGTCGGTCAGGATGGCGAACCGCGACGGCGAGCTGTTCGAGTTCAACGTGTTCGCGGCGACGCTGGGCCATTCCCGCAGGCACATATTCATCCGGTCGGGGACCAGGACGACCGACGACCTGGTCAGGTGCATGTACGCCACGATCGCGAGGCTCGGCGGCGTGCCCCGCGAGTGGGTCACGGACAACATGTCCGCCCTGGTGACGGTCAAGGGCGGCAGGCGCCTCAAGGTCCAGCGCGCATACGAGTTCGCCAAGGCCGCCGGCTTCGAGCTGAAGCTGTGCCGCCCGCGCAGCCCCCAGACCAAGGGCAAGGTCGAGTCGTCGAACCGCTTCCTGTCGCGGCTCGCGGCCTACCAGGGCGACTTCGACGGCTGGGACGACATCGACGAGATCATCGCGCGGATCGAGGACGCCAGCAACTCCGAACCCAACGAGACCACGGGGCTGCCGCCCTCCGCGCTGTTCATGGAGGAGAAGGACGCGCTGCTGCCCGTCGGCAACCTCCGCGCCCTCGAGGAGGCGATGGGCGACGTGGTGCGCGTGGCCAGGGTGCCGGCCACGATGCTGGTCAGCGCGCACGGCGAGCCCATGTCGGTGCCCAGGCGCTGCATCGGCAGGCCCGCCCGCATCGTCTGCATGCCCGGCGGCGCGATGGACTGCTACGTCGGCGGCGAGCTGGTGGCGACGCACGTGGCGGGCGGGCCGGCCTACGACCCGGCGCACTACGCCGAGGCCATGGCCGGGAAGCGCTGGTTCGGCGACGCCGCCGGCGACATCGAGGCGGCCGCCGCCGCCAACCTCGGGCTGCTCGACTCGATAGGGGGCTCGCTGTGAGCGCCGCGGCGCAGGCCAGCCCGCTCAACCGCCTGGCGGCCAATCTCGAGGAGCTGGGGCTCGAGGGCATGGCGTCGTCGGTGCCCGAGTACGTCAGGCTCGTCGCCGACGGGAGGAAGAGCCTGGTCGACGCCGTGCTCGAGCTCACCGACGCCCAGATAGCCCTCAAGCGGCGCGCCGACGACGAGCGCCGCACGAGGATGGCCAACTTCCCCTACATAAAGACGCTGGCCGACTTCGACTGGGGTTTCCAGCCGAGCGTGCCCCGCGGGCTGGTCGAGCAGCTGGCCACGCTCGAGTTCGTCGACCGC
>UQIG01000001.1 GCA_900541135.1 uncultured Collinsella sp. | reverse complement strand
CGCGATTGGCGAAAATGCGTTGGTGGAAATGGTGAAAATTATATTGACGCTAACAGGCGCTCGCCTACTACGTCGACGCGGTCAGGCGGGCGGCGGAGGAGAAGGCGAGGCTCGAGGGGCTCGTCGAGGCCGAGGCCCGCAAGCCCAGGTGGAGGAGGAGGGTCGACTCCCTGCGCTGCCTCAAGGGCGTCGACACCGCGACGGCCGCCGACCTCGTGTTCGAGGCCGGCGAGTTCTCGAGGTTCAGGAACGCCCGGTCGTTCGCCGCATGGGTCGGCCTGACGCCCTCCGAGCACTCCAGCGGGGAGAGCGACCGCAGGGGCGCGATCACCAAGGCGGGCAACAAACACCTGAGGAAGGCGCTGGTCGAGGCCGCGTGGCACTACCTGACGTGCTCGGGGCGGCCGAAGGACCTCGCCAAGGGCCAGGCCCCGGACCGGGTCGCCCGCAGGCATGCCGCCAAGGGCGTGCGGAGGCTGGTCGAGAGGCGGGAGGCGCTGCTCGCGCGCGGGGTCCACAACAACAAGGCGAACGTGGCCACGGCGCGCGAGCTCGCCTGCTGGGTGTGGGCGGTCGGCCTCATGGCCGAGGAGGCGTAGGGGGCCGGTCCCCCGCACATAAGCCGATCACCCCGGAAGCGGTTTGATCCGAAGCCGTTGAGGCGAACCTCAGGTCCCTTTTCTGCGAGCGCCCAGGGCGCCACACGCGTGCACAGACTGTCGGTTCGACGAAGAAGCCTCAGCCGTAGCAACGGATTGCCCAGCGAGAGATCGCCACGGGCGGATATTAAACTGCAAAGACGAGCGTCGGGAAGACACGCCGAGGTCGCCGCGGACGGGTTGATATAGGGAGAGGGCCTGACCCCATATCGTTGGGGCCAGGCCCGATTTTGCCTCTTGACAATGTCCTGCTCATATTAAAAGGAACGTCCCTAAGTGCCGGCTGGCTGCATTAGGAGTATCATCGTCTGCGCAAATAAGCACGAAAGAGCATATTAGAGATTGAGAGCGTATGGCAGACACCGCATCTAAGCACATTGACATGACCACCGGCTCGCTGTGGCGCAATATTCCCCTGTTCGCCTTCCCCGTAGCCGCCACGAGCATCTTGGAGCAGCTGTCGAACCTCATCGCCACCGTCATCATCGGTAATTTCTCGGGCGACCAGGGAACCCTCGCCATGGCGGCGGTCGGCTCCAATGTTCCGCTTACCAGTCTTATGCTCAACCTGTTTATCGGCATGTCGCTTGGCTCCAACGTGGTCATCGCCAACGCTATCGGCCGCAACGATCAGAACATGGTCAACCGCGCCGTCCACACCTCGATTCTCATGGCGCTTGTGGGCTTTGTCGTCATCGCGCTGGGCGAGATCTTTGCCGAGCCCATGCTCGCCGCGCTCAACGTTCCCGCCGAAACCATGCCGCTCGCCTCGCTCTACCTGCGCGTCTTTTTGCTCAGCATGCCCTCGATCTTGCTCTACAACTTTGAGGCCGCGATCTTCCGCTCCGTCGGCATCACCCGCATGCCGCTTCAGGCGCTTGCCGTGTCCACCGTCCTCAACATTGGCCTGGACCTCATCTTTGTCCCCGTGCTCCACTGGGGCGTCGCGGGCGTCGCCATCGCCACCGCCATCGCCTACACCGTCAGCGCCGCCACACTCTTTGTCCACCTGCTCAAGACCGACTCCGTCGTCCGCGTCACCCCACGCGACCTGGCTATCGACCCCGTCGCCCTCAAGCGCATCGTCAAGATCGGCCTGCCCGCCGGCATCCAAAGCGCCGTCTTCGCCGTCGCCAACATCATCATCCAGTCTGCTATCAACAGCCTGGGCACCGAGGTCATGGCGGCATCGAGCGCTGCTATGAGCCTGGAGTACGTGTGCTACAACCTGCTCAACAGCTTTAGCCAGGCCTGCACCACCTTTGTGGGACAAAACCACGGTGCCCGCCAAATCGACCGCTGCACCAAGACGCTCAAGGTCTGCCTGGTCGAAGGCGGTATCGTCGCACTCACCACCATCGTCATCATCGTAGGCTTGGGACGCGAAATCCTGGCGCTGTTCAACAGCGACCCCAACATCGTCTCGATCGGCTATATCCGCGTGTGCTCGATCTTCCCTGCCTACGCCTTTAGCATGTTCTACGAAAACATGTCCGGCTACCTGCGCGGCTTTGGCATCTCGCTCATGCCCGCCCTCATCACCATGATCTGCGTCTGCGGCATTCGCTTCTATTGGGTATTCTGCGTGTTCCCGCACTTCCGCACCTTTGCGAACATCATGATGGTCTACCCCATCAGTCTGGGCACCACGGCGTTCTTTATGGTCGTGGCGGTACTACTCTGCCACCCGGCACGCACCTACCGTCTAGCACAAGCCAAAGCGACGGCCCGCTAAACACCGCACTCAACGCCACGCCAGTCATTAATTGACAATATGCGAGCTCATATAGTCGATAAAACGCCTCGTGGCGATAGGCATGGTGTCCCAGCTGCGCCAAGCTGCCACCACGTCGCGCGAGGGAGCATGCACGATGGGACGTACGCGAATATCGGCCCGCATGCCCTCGACGGTACGGCGATACAGCATGCTCACGCCTAGGCCCTCCTCCACCATCGCCATGATGGTGTAGTCGTCGGTCACCTCACTCGTCACGTGCGGCGACAGCCCGTGCGCTGCGAATGCATCGAGTACCAGGCTCTGTTCGCCCTCGTCCAGCAGCACAAACGACTCTGACGCCAGGTCGGCAAGCGTCACCTTTTCCTTTGCCGTCAGCGGATGCGCGGCCGGCAACAGCGCCACCAACTCGTCGTGATAGACCACGCGCTTCTCGAGCCCGGCGGTAAATCCGCGCGCCGTAAAGCAAAAGTCAACCACGCCATCGTGCACCCACTGGGCGTTGCGCGTGTAATCGCCCTGCTTGAGGGTAAAGTGCACGCCCGGATGCAGAGCCCCAAAGTCGCGAATCACGCGCGGCAATACGTTGCGGCTCACGTTAGTAAACGTCGCGATTCGAATATCAGTCGAGGAGAGTCCCAGCAACTCCTGACGCTTGCCCTCAAGCTCGGCCTCGGCAGTTACGATTTGGCGCAAATACGGCAGGTACTGCTTGCCGTCGCGCGTAAGCGAAACGCCCTGCTTACCGCGCTCGATAAGCGTGGTACCCAGCTCGCGCTCGAGCGCCTTGACGGCCTGGCTCACCGCGCTTTGTGTATAGCCCAGCTCATCGGCTGCGCCCTTAAGACTGCCGCGATCGACCACCATACAAACAATCTGATATCGCGATGCCATCGTGCCTCCACATCGATGTAGCCGTAAAACGTTTTGCCAGGGCTTTTTCTACCTACATTAGTATTGCTTAATCATACTGAAGATACATTCGCTTTACTACATCCACATCTGGGAGCAGAATCCTTTTTGCGAAACCGTTCTGTAACAAAAGGAGTCCCATGGATCGCAAAAAAGCAATCGCGCTCTCATTTTCCGTTCCCGTCGCATGGGGCTTTTCGTACCCCCTCATGAAGATCGGCATGGACAGCATGAACGCCACGAGCATCGTTGCGCTGCGCTGCATCATCGCCTTTGTGGCCTGCCTGCTGCTCTTCCACAAGCACGCGCTGCGCATCAACCGCGACCTCATGGTCCGCGCCGCCATCATCGGCGCCATTATGGCAACCGAGCTCACCTGCATGTGCCTGGGCTCCAGCCTCACCTCCGCCTCCACCGCCGGCTTTTTGCAGAGCCTGACGGTCGTGATCGTGCCGTTTGCCAACGCCGCCCTGTTGCGTCGCGCCCCCGAGCGCAAGGTACTCATCGGCACCGCCATCGTCACCTGCGGTATGCTGCTGCTCTCGGGTGCCGACTTTACCAGCCTGAATCCCGGCGCGATCATCATGTTGCTCTCAGCCTTTGTCTATGCCGGCCATATCATTGTGGCGAAGCGCTTTGTCGAAGATGTCGACCCGCTGGCCTTGGGCGTTTGGCAGCTGGGCTTTGGCGGCCTGTTCTCGGGCATCGCCGCGTTCGTCCTTGGCGGTTTCACGCTTCCCGGCACGCCGGGCAAGGTCGTAGTCGTCGCTGCCCTCGCACTCATCTGCTCTGCCTACGGCTTTATCACCCAGACGCTCGTGCAGCCCCACGTGCCCGCCGAGACCACCGGCTTCGCCTTCTCCCTGGAGCCGGTCTGCTCCGCCGTCTTCTCGTTCTTCCTGGTCGGCGAGGTCCTGAGCCCCATCGCCTTCTTTGGCGCCGCCCTCATCCTCACCGGCGTGATGGTGGCAACCGTCGAGCTCCCGCGCCTTCGCTCGCAAGGACACGCTCACATGGCAGGAGCGCCCGAGCGCGTCTCGTAGTCCCCGCTCTTCATGCAGCCGCGACATAAAGGCAACCGGTGCGCCTTTACAATAGATGCCAACAGAGCATCTGCCATAAAGGAGCCCCATGGACACCGCAACGCGCGACCGCAACATAGCAACTTGGTTGGGCGATGCGCCGCAGCCGGTACGTGACACAACGAACCAGCTGCTCGAGCGCATCGCCCTTTTACGTGCCGAGCAAACCATCTACCCGGCACAAGACGACATCCTCAATGCCCTCGCCTATACGCCGGCCAACCAGGTCAAGGTTGTCATCTTGGGTCAAGACCCCTATCACGGACCCAACCAGGCAATGGGGCTGTCGTTCTCGGTCCCCGCGTCGCAAACCAAGTTGCCGCCGAGCCTGCGCAACATCTATAAGGAACTCAACGCCGATCTGGGTTGCCCCATTCCCGCCACGGGAGACCTAACCCCATGGGCACAACAGGGCGTCCTGCTCCTCAACACCACGCTCACCGTGCGCGAGCATGCCGCCAACTCGCACGCCAAACTGGGCTGGAGCACGCTCACCGACTTTGTTATCGAACGCTGCTGCCTGCTGCCCCAACCGGTCGTCTTTTTGGCATGGGGCCGCTTTGCCCAGCAGATGGTCGAGGGCAAGCTCGCCGCGACCAGCGCGGGCAGAAAAACCAGCAAGTTCTGCCTTGCGTCCACTCACCCCTCGCCGCTTTCGGCAAACCGCGCCACGGCAGAACTCCCCGCTTTTATGGGGTCGCGCCCCTTCTCCGCTGCCAATCGGCTACTCGAACAGCACGGCTCGACCCCCGTCAACTGGACTTGCCTCGGCTAAAAACCGATACATCAAAAACGCGCCCGACGGCTTCCCATCGGGCGCGTTTCCTATTCAGGCCAAATAAATTGTGTGCGGCCGGCCTCGCCGCCATCGATCAGCAGGCTCTGCCCGGTCATAAAACGGTTGGTCACGCCCACAAAGTAGATCCACTCGGCGATCTCTTGGGCGGTGGCCCAGCGCTTAAGCGGCGTAAGCTCCATAATCTGGTTCCACAGGCGTTCGTCTTCCATCACGCAACGGTTGAGCGGCGTGATAACGCCGCCCGGGTCCACACTGTTGGCGATGGCCTGCGGCGCCAGGCGGTTTGCAAGGTTCTTGGTGTAGGCGATAACGCCGCCCTTGCTGGCAGCATAGGCGGGAAACTCCGATCCCGTATGTCCGCTCGCCGACCCCACATTGACCACGGATTGGATAGCAGGCGCTGGCTTGGCGGCAAGCCCCTCTCCCACAAAGGCGTAGCGCTCGGTCACGTTGATGGTGCCACGCAGGTTGGCGGCAATGTCATCGGCCGAATCCTGTACACCGGCAACGTTCACGATTACCTGAGGCTCAAGGTCGCCTGGAAACGAGTCCGGCTCGCGTACATCAACGATCAGATGGCGGTAGCGCTCGTGCTCGACCGCCGCCGGCAGCAGGTCAAAGCCCACGACCTCGTGGCCCTCGTCCAAAAAGCGCTGCACGCATGCGGCTCCGATGCCGCCCGAAGCGCCCGTGATCAAAACCCGCATACTTGCTCCTTAGGCGGTTGCGTGGCGCTCGAGGTACTCGGAGCCCACGTTCTCACGCTCCCAGCCACGCACGACCTTGTAGCCCACGGGGCTCAGGAAGACCTCGCACAGCAGCTCGGCAACAGCGCCGGTCAGCGAGCACATAAGGACCTGCACCCAGGTCCAACCAAAGAACGTGTGGCTCACCACAATGGCAAAGACCAGATTGTCGATAAACTGGCCAACACCCGTGGACACATAGGAGCGGAAGGCAAAGCTCACAAAGTTATTCTTTTTGAGCATACGGCCAAGCGACTGGTTGAGTGTGGAGTTAACCACGGCAGAAACGAGCATTGCCAGCGAAGAGCCCAGCACCACGTACCAGGTGCCGCCGATAGTGGCGTTAAGGGCGGTGTTGACCTCGATCATACCCGTGTCGTAGTAGGCGCCCCACATGCCGGGCGTGAGCGAGCATGCCCAAAAGCACAGGCTCACGGCCAGGTTGACCAGCAGCGCGAGGATGGAGATTTTGATGGATGCCTTGGCGCCAAAGCGCTTACAGATCATGTCCTGGCACAAAAACGAAACCCAGCTCACCACAAAGCCGCAATCGAGTGCCAGATACGGCAGGCTGATGAGCTCTTTGTTGGCCAGCAGGTTCATCATGATGACGCTCACGAAAAACAGCGAAACCGTTGCCGCGGGAATGCTCCGCAACAGGACCTTGTAGTCCTCCATGACCTTCTTGATCATTATGTACTCCTTTGGTTTTAGGTTTAACGAGCAGGATATCGGACCCGAACTGCTCGGACGTCACGGTCTTGAGACGACGGTGGGTATGATAGCCGCTCACACGGCATCAGGCAAGTAAATGGCGCGGCAGCCCCGCAGGGCCACCGCGCCGATGCGTTAAAAGGCCACGTTGCCAAACTCCGACAGGATAAGGTCGGGGTTGTGGTCAGTTGCCCAATCCACGTTCCACGGGCTCGTGAACAGCAGCAGCTTACCGCCGCGCATGTCCTCGACGCGCAGCGTGTCACGCGTGAGCGAAAGGCCCGGGATATCGATGGTATCGGGGTCGTTCTGAATCCAGCGGATGTCCGTATAGGGCAGCGGCTGGCGACGAACCTCAACACGATACTCGGCCTTGAGGCGGCGCTCGAGTACCTCAAACTGCAGCACACCGACCACGCCCACGATGACGCTCTCCATGCCGGCACCCAGCTCGCGGAAGATCTGGATGGCACCCTCCTGGGCAAGCTCCTCCATACCCTTGACGAACTGCTTGCGCTTGAGCGTGTCGACCTGCGTAATGCGGGCGAACATCTCGGGGGCAAACGTCGGGATCTGCGGATACTGCACATGGCGCTTGCCCGAGCACACGGTGTCACCGATGCTAAAGATACCCGGATCGAACAGGCCCACGATATCGCCCGCGTACGCCTCGTCCACGATGGCGCGGTCATCGGCCATCATCGACGTGCCCGTAGCAAGCTTGAGCTTGCGGTTGCCCTGCACGTGGAAGGCGTCCATGCCACGCTCGAACTTGCCCGAGCAAATGCGCACAAAGGCGATGCGGTCGCGGTGGTTCTTGTCCATATTGGCCTGGATCTTAAACACAAAGCCGCTAAAGTCATCGCGGCAGGGATCGACCGGTTTGCTGGTGAGCGTATCGGTATAGGCGCGCGGCGTCGGGGCCAGACGCAGGAACTCCTTAAGGAAGGGCTCCACGCCAAAGTTGGTGAGCGCCGAGCCAAAGAACGCCGGGCTCAGCTTGCCGCAGGCCACGGCATCCAAGTCGAGCTCGTCGCCGGCGCCATCGAGCAGCTCGATGTCATCCATCAGGTTCTTATGGTTCTCTTCGCCGATGAGCTCGTCCATAGCGGGATCGCCCAGCTCGGCCTCGACCTCGGCGACCTTCTTGGTGGCGTTGGCGTGGCCGTCGCCCTCAAAGGCAATGACGCGACGGGTCTGACGGTCGAACACGCCGCGGAAGTTGCGGCCGCTGCCGATCGGCCAGTTCATGGGATACGTATTGATACCCAGGACGTTCTCGATCTCCTCCATGAGCTCAAACGGGTCGCGAGCCTCGTGGTCGAGCTTGTTCACAAAGGTGAAGATGGGAATGTGGCGCAGCGTACAGACCTTAAAGAGCTTTTTGGTCTGGGCCTCGACGCCCTTGGCGCCATCGATGACCATGACCGCAGCGTCGGCGGCCATAAGGGTACGGTAGGTATCCTCCGAGAAGTCCTGGTGGCCGGGGGTATCGAGGATATTGACGCAGGCGCCGTTATAGGTGAACTGCAGCACCGAAGAGGTGACGGAAATGCCGCGCTCCTTCTCGATGTCCATCCAGTCCGAGACGGCATGCTTGGCCGAGCTCTTGCCCTTAACCGAGCCGGCAGTCTGGATGCTGCCGGTATAGAGCAGCAGCTTCTCGGTAAGCGTGGTCTTACCGGCGTCCGGGTGGCTGATGATCGCGAATGTGCGACGCGACGAGATTTCATCCGACAGGCTTGCCATGCGGATCCTTTCTTGCATTGAGTGCATTACGTCGTTGTAACCGCACTATTGTAGCCGCGAAATCCCGATCTAGGGCACCTATCAGGACAAATTCATCAGTCAGGGCCGGGCAGCCGGCCCAATCCGAATTTGTCTCTTGCGTAACTGTGCATAGTGTATATATACTGTGCTTACCGGTTATATACACGTGTAGCCCATCAGCTAAGGAGTCGCTGTGGACATCATCCTATCCAATTCGAGCGACAAGCCCATCTACGAGCAAATAGCCTCGCAAGTCAAAGCTCAGATCCTTTCGGGCGCGCTCGCTGCGGGAGCCAAACTCCCCAGCATCCGTGCGCTCGCGAGCGATCTTGGCGTGAGTGTCATCACCACCAAGCGCGCCTACGCCGACCTAGAGCAACTCGGCTTCATCTGCACCGTGCAGGGCAAGGGCTGTTTTGTCGCCGAGGGCAACCAGGAACTCTTGCGCGAAAACCAGCTCTGCCATATCGAAGAACTGCTTGCGAAAGCGGCGAGCCAAGCCGAAGCCCTGGGCGTTACGCGCGACAAGCTGCACGAGATGCTCGACCTGGTAGTCCCCGAAACCATGCAGTAGCCATCTGCAAGAAAGGCTATACCATGCAAAACCTTCTAGAACTCAAAGGCATCTCACGCCGTGTGAGCGACCGTTTTTCGTTGCGAGACGTCACGCTTGCCGTGGAGCCCGGCCAGATCGTTGGCTTTGTGGGCGCAAATGGCGCCGGCAAGACGACGACTATTCGCGCCGCGCTTGGGCTTATAAAGCTCGATGCCGGCGAGGTGCATCTGCTTGGACAGCGCTGCGACTCCAACGCGCCCGACGAGACTCAGCGCCACCTGCGCTCCCGCATCGGCCTCGTCCTGGACACGTGTCCCTTCCCCTCCACGCTCAAGGTGGGCCAGGTCGAGAGGCTCGTAGGCCCGGCATATCCCACGTGGAGCTGCGAAACGTTCGCCGGATTCATCGACCGATTTGGCCTCGATCCCAAGACGAAGGTCAAGGACCTCTCCCGCGGCATGGGCATGAAGCTGCAGCTCGCCTGCGCGCTCAGTCACCATGCCAAGCTGCTCGTTTTGGACGAAGCCACTGCGGGCCTCGATCCCATGGCGCGTGAGGAACTGCTCGATGAGCTACTCGCCTTTGTTTCCGACGGCCAGCGCAGCGTGCTGCTCTCAAGCCACATTACATCCGACCTCGATCGCGCTGCCGACCGCGTCATCTGCATCGATAACGGCTCGATTGTTTTTGACCTACCACGCGAGGACATTACCGACCGCGCCGGCATCGCCCACTGCACCCAAGCACAGGCGTCCGAGCTCATGGCTTGCGTCGAAGGCGCCTGTGCCGCCCACCACGCCTATAGCGTGGACGTGCTCGTGCCCAACCGTCGCGATACGCTCGAGGCCTTTCCCGAGATTCCCTGCGATCGGGCAACCATTGATGACTATCTGCGCCTCATGCTGAAAGGGGCTTCGAAATGAAACGCGCCTTTATGTCTGAGCTCGCCATCGTCCGCACGCTTGTCCCGAGCATTGCGGGAGTCGGCCTGTTCATCTTCGTCGTACTGACCCTCGCCAACGCATCGGATGGCGATTCCGGTATGAGCGCCGGCGCCTGCGCGGTCAGCGCCATGTCGCCCATCGTGGTCATGAACTCGCTGGCCGGCTACGACAATCAAAACGGATGGGAGCGTTATCGGGCAACGCTGCCCATCTCGCGCAAAGGCATCATCTGTGCACGCTACCTGAGCATCATTGTCTTCTCGGCCGTCATGGCGTGCGCCGCCGCGCTTCTGGGCATCGTCTCTATCCCGCTCTTCAACAGCGCGGGTATCCCCTCGACGGGACAGATCGTCTTTGAGACCACAATAGCCTCCGCCGCATCGATGCTCATCTCCCTCATGATGGTGTTCTTGACACAACCGCTGTTCTTTCGCTTTGGACACATGGAGGCGCTGCGCCTTTCCGTCGGCCTGTTTGCCTTGCTCGGATGCCTTGCCATGGCCACGCTGAGCTCCTCAAACCCCATCAACAACTGGCTCATGTCGATTGCTGGGGAGAATCCCGATCCCGCCACCCTCGGCTGCCTGTGCGCAGGAATTGCCGTACTGGCCCTCGTGCTATGTGCACTTAGCTGCATCGTCAGCACCAAGGTCTACCGGGCACGCGACCTGTAGGCGGGCGAATCTCGACCCACGCAGATCGCAATCGGCCACAATCGCACCCCTCAAATCCGTGACAAATGACATGTCCCCGGCCCGTGCGCAACGTTCTATAATCAAAACGTCACGGGCCTCGGCCCAATTTCGATCATCCAAGGGGATGTCTTTTTGGTCATTGTTCTTTAGGGAACGGTCAATCGCATAGAACCATGAAAACGGCCGTCCAACGGCCGTGGCTTGTTGCGCCGTTCCATCTCCGTCATCTGCCACATTTGCACCTGATAGGAAAGAACATGCAAACCCAGGAATCTCAATCCTTCCCAAAAGCAACCAGCTTCGACGCGGCACTCGTGCACTCTAAGATTATGGGCCCCAATCCCCTCAAGCTCTGCGAAGAGCTGCTTCGCGATGTGCATATCCCCTGCGGCGTCCGCGTCTGCGACCTTGGATCGGGCACCGGCATTACCAGCGCCCTGCTTGCCCGCGAATACGGATTTGATACTTATGCTGTCGACCTGTGGAGCGATCCTGTCGAAAACCGCGCGTTCTTCGATTCACTCGGTATTCCCCGCAACACGATTCACCCTGTTAAGGCGGACGCCTCACAGGGGCTCCCGTTTGAGCACGACTTTTTTGATGCAGTCGTGAGCATCGACTCGTACAACAACTACGGCCGCGACCCGCACTATCTGGACGAGCGCCTACTCCCCTACGTAAAGCAAGGCGGGATGCTCTACTTAAGCATCCCCGGCATGGTTCGCGACTGCCACGACAACCTGCCCGCCTGCCTGCTCAAATCCTGGGCACCCGAGCAGCTCGACTATATGCACGGCATAGCCTGGTGGCGCGCCATGATCGAGCCGACCCCCGGCGTCGAGATTGTCTCGATGCAGCCTATGCTCTGCACGGACGAAGCGTGGGAAGACTGGCTCGCCTGCGACAACGAGTACGCAGCAGGCGACCGCGCTGCCGTTGAAGCCGGCGCGCTCGAATACCTCAACACCATCGCCATCGTGCTGAGAAAGTTCTAAACAATAGCCGCGCGAGCCGTAAACAAACGGCCTCGCGCGGCTTCTTTAAAACGAGTTCTAAACAAACGCAAAGCGTAATACGCTACTTGCGCAGCGGCTTGGGCAGCGGAATGCCGGCGGCGATGGCTGCAGCGATAATCATGCAGACAATGCCCTTGAGCGGGAAACACATGAGCAGCAGGCCCACGACCATGACCGGCTGACGCATGACCGCACCCATCGTTGATGCCGTGCAGACGGCGACACAAAAGACCGGATCGGCGCCAGTGAGGATGGCAAGGCCGTAGCCCAGGCTCACACCCGAGAAGATAACCGGGAAGAAGTGGCCGCCACGCCAGCCCATATTGATGAGGGCGGGGGTCAGCATGGCCTTAACAAGACCGGTCGCGATGAGCACACCGGCGGGGATGGTCAGATAGGTTTCCATGAGCACGTCGGCCTGCGTCTCGCCGGCAAACATGGTGAAGGGCAGAACCGTACCGCAAGCGGCAAGTACCAGACCGGCCAGCATGGCCTTGACGACCGGGTGCTCCCCTATGGCGTGGGCCAATGCCTCGCTCGCGTGCTCCGAGACAAAGTACAGCCAGCCGCAAACCGTGCCGATCAGTGCAAGAGGAATGAGCCACGCAAGCTCGAGGTTGCCCACCTCGGCGGACTCGAACCTGGGCATGCCCATGCCGCCGCCCACAAGCTGACCAAGCAGCAGGTAGGTGCCCAGACCGCCGGCAATCGCAATGCCGTAGACCACAGTCTTTTGCGCCTTGGGGAGCTTGATGGTGATCTCATCGGATGCGGGGTCCTCGTCGCCGTCGGCGCTACCGGCGAGCGGCGCCACAAAGCCAAACACGGGCGCGGTAAAGAGCGCCGTCAGGGCAGCCTGGGTACCCAGCAGCGTAAGCTCCCTAAACTCGGCGCCAAAGCGGCGCATGCGGTCGCCGACCCAGCTGCACAGACCCGCGTTAACGCCGGTCAGGCCGGCCTCCGGTCCAATACTTCCGCCAAACAGCAGCGGCAGCAATGCCGCGAGCGAAAGCTTGCCCAGATTGTCATACGGGTAGCGTCCGTCTTGTTTGACCTTGGCCATCACCTGGTTGAGGTCGTCGGTTTTGGTGCCCGTAAGCTTTTCGTACAGACCGATCAGCAGGCCGCCCAGCAGGCAGACGAAAAACGGGTACGGCAAAAAACCGAACGGACCGCTCGCGAGCTCGGGCGAAGCGACGCCCAGCATATGAGGGATCTCGGTCCATAGATAGTCGATACCGTGCTCCATCGCAAAGAAAAACAGCCAGACCGCGGCGCCCGCAAACGCACCGGTCACGGCCACGCTCACTAAAAACAGCGCACGGTTTTTGGGTTTTGCAAGGTTATCCAACGGGACCTCCCGTGGTCAAAATCGACAAAGATACGTTTTATTGTAGAGCGAGCGTTGCCCGAACGAGCCAACCGTCTGCGCCGCAAACGGCACCATTGGGAGTCATAGCGGAGCAGGCTCAAGACTTATCCGTTGATAATCGAGGCAATCTCGCGCAAATCGTCGGCGAAGTAGATGCCGTGCTGGCGCCTCGGGCTCGAAAGTCCCTTATCAATCATGTGCCCGAGCAGCGACTTGAGGTCGTTGTAGTAGCCGTCCAAGTTATACAGGATGCACGGCGCACTCAGATGCCCCAGCGACACGGCCGACATGACCTCGGCAATCTCCTCGAGCGTACCCGTCCCACCGGGAAAGGCGATGAACGCGTCACCGAGCTCAATCATCTTGGCCTTGCGCTCGGCCATGTCGCTCGTCACGATGAGGTCGTCGATGCCATCGTGCTGAAACTCGGCCTCGATAAAAAAGCTCGGCTCCACGCCCGTCACGTGTCCACCGGCATCGAGTACGCTATCGGCGAGCGCACCCATCAGGCCCGATTTGGACCCGCCGTATACCAGCGCGTGCCCGTTGGAGCCAATCCAGTTGCCCAGCTCTTGCACCGCAGGCAAAAATGCTGGGTCGTTACCAACGCTGGCGCCCAGGTATACCGTGATATTCATATTTAGTCCCCCTCATCGTGACGCGCGGCGCCCGTTCTAGCGTTGGCGTCGGCGATATTCGCGCACACGGCGCGATAGGTCGGCAAGCTCGTCACGATCGAGCTCTTCCAAATGCTCAAGATCGTCCATAAAGCGCGCCATGGTGTCCTTTTGGCGCATCTTGATGAGCGTATTGCAGTAGTTCACCGCCACGCCCGTGAGCATGGCGATGTAGAAGATGCTGATGACGCTCAAAACGACGGTGATAGCGCGGGCAACCGGCGTCTCGGCCGGGATATCGCCAAAGCCGATGGTCGATACGGTCTCAAAGCTAAACCAGAGGCCGTCGCCAAACGTAAGGGTCGTGGGCTCGGACAGCCAGACGGCCGTCGAGCACAGCAGATAGAAGACGAGAAACAGGCCCGTGATGCGTGCAAAGCCAGCCTGGCGCAACACGTCGGCAAGCGTCCTCAACTTGTTCATCGCGACCCCTTTTCCAGACGCCCAATCACATTCGCTCGTTATTGTCCCACACCCGGCAGAAAGGGACTGTCCCCAACTGCCGGGAGTGACCGTTTAGCGGTGCGGCGGCTGAATGGGCAGGCTGAGCTGGTATCCTTATGCGAAACTGTCTCAACTCGATAGGATTTCATGTGAAACCTTCCGCCGTCTTTCGCTTGGCTCTATATCGCACCCTGGCCGTCGCGCTTGCCGCGCTCGCCATACTGAGCGCCGTCATGCCCGCCCCCGCCTTTGCCGCCGACTCCGACCAGCAGGTCAAGACGGTCCGCGTTGGCTGGCTCGTCAACAACAAAGGCTTCCAGGAAGGCATGCCGGGCGAGCGGCTCTCGGGGTGGGGCTACGAGTACCTCCAGACCCTCTCGTATTACACAAAGGGCTGGCAATACGAATACGTTAGCGGCACCTTCTCCGAGCTTATGGACATGCTCGAAGCAGGCGAAATCGACCTCATGCCCAACATCTCGTATTCGGCAGAACGCGAGCAGAAGCTGCTCTTTTCCTCGAACCCCGAGGGCACCGAGCGCTACTACATCTACGCCAGGCCCGACCGCGACGATCTGGCCAAGGGTGACCCCCAGGCGCTCCAAGGCCTCACCATCGGCTGCAACTCTGGCGTTATGCAAACTATCGTCGGCCAGCAGTGGCTCGCCGACGAAGGCGTCACCTGCACCTATAAAGAAATCGACACCGGCAGTGCCCTCTTTGAGGCGCTTGCAGACGGCGAGGTCGACGCCGTCATCATGAACGATACCATTTCGTCGCCCGATGCGTCACCCATGTTCTACGTAGGCTCGAGCGACTACTATTTTGCCGTTCCCAAAAGCCGCCCCGATCTGATGAACGACATCAACGCCGCCATGACGACCATCGCCCGCGATAACCCGCGCTATAACGAGGAAGTCAAATCGAGTTACTCGACCCAAAACAGTGGCTCGTCATCGCTCACCGGCCCCGAGACCACCTGGCTCAAAGCAAACGGCAATACCATCACGCTCGGCTATCTTGAAAACCAACTTCCCTACTGCACGCAAAATGACGACGGCGAGATGGAAGGATCGCTCGCCTCGCTTGCAACGACGTTGCACGACAAGTTTGGTATTACGGTCAAAACAATCGCACTCTCGAACAATAGGCAAATGATCAAAGCCCTTTCCAACGGAACCATCGATGTCGCCCTGCCATTGTTTCGCGACTACTGGCTCGCCGAGCAGACAGGAGTCATCCAGTCAAACTCGATGGGAACGGTTTCGCTGACCGCCATTCACAGTGGCAAAAACCTGAACAGCGACCTTAAGAACATCGCTTGTACAAAGAGCACAATCGTTAACCGTTTTGAGCTCGAAAGTCTCTTCCCGAACGCAACAGTAACCGAGTACTCGAATGACGGCGAGGTGCTCAAAGCCCTCAATGAGGGGAAGGCACGTTGCATCATTGTCCCCAGCACGCGCCTGGAAACTCTCCGCGACACCTACGACATCGAGGATTTCGAAACACAGGAACTCACCAACACGGCGCAGCTATCGTGTTTAATTTCGCGCGGCAAGCCCGAGCTGCTGGGAATCATCAATAAGGGCATCGTCAATGCAGGTGAATCGCTCTCTGCAAACAGCTATTTCCCCACATCGTACTCGGCGCAAGAATCGGACACGTTCCAGTTTTTCTATCGTAACCGCACCGCCATTGCGACTGTTATCATCTGCATCTTGCTCACCAGCATCGCCATCCTTGTCTGGTCGCTTTACCGCGCACAGGAGGAACGGCAGAAAGCTGATGCCGCCAACGCCGCCAAAACCGCTTTCCTCACGCGCATGAGCCACGACATCCGCACGCCGCTCAACGGCATCCTGGGCCTTATCGAAATTGAGGAATTGAGAGAAGGCGACATGCAGGTCGCCCGCGAAAGCCGCGCCAAGGCGCGCGTTGCCGCCAATCACCTGCTGTCACTGATTAACGACATCCTCGAGATGGGCAGGATCGAGGAGTGCAAAGTGACGCTCGAGCACGAATCATTCAACCTTAAAGAGCTGTGCGACAATGCGCTCGTACTGTGCAAGCTCCGCGCATCGGACCGCGGCATAACCATGCTCGACACCAGCGAGCCCTACGCTGTCGACCAATATATGATCGGCAGCCCCACCCATATTCGGCAGATCCTTGTCAACCTGCTCGACAACAGCATCAAGTACAACAAGCACGGAGGCACCGTCACGTTCTCATCGACCATCAAACCGGTCGACGACGAGCACGCCGTGTTTTGCTTTAGCGTCTCGGATACCGGCATTGGTATGACGCCCGAGTTTTTGACGCACATTTACGAGCCGTTTGCCCAGGAAGGCGACGATGCGCGCAGCAAGTTCCAAGGAACCGGCATTGGCATGTCTATCGTCAAATCGCTCATCGATATGATGGGCGGCACGATTGAGATTTCGAGTGAGGTTGGCGCGGGAAGCACGTTCAACGTCCAGATACCGCTCGATATCGACAAGAACCCTCAGGCAAAAGAACGTGCGTCCAAGCAGGCATACAGTTGCTCGCTTGCCGGCATGAACGTCCTTTTGGCAGAAGACAACGAGCTCAATGCCGAAATTGCCCAGGCTCTACTCGAAAGCGAAGGCATCGTCGTAACGCGCGCCGCCGACGGCAACAAAGCAGTCGACCTATACGTTAGTCGTCCCGCCGGCAGCTTCGATGCGATCCTGATGGACATCATGATGCCGGGCATGGATGGCTACGAGGCAACCCGCGCGATTCGTCTGAGCGAAAAGGCCGATGCAGCCGACATCCCCATCATCGCGCTCACTGCCAACGCCTTCAACGAGGACGCCAAGGCGGCACACGATGCCGGTATGAACGCCCATCTGCCCAAACCGCTCGACTTTAACAAGCTCAAAAACATACTCGCCCGCATCAAGAAATACGGATCCGTTTCGCTATAGTTTGTGCTCAACCACCATGCACAGCCAGAAAGGAAGCCAACGATGTTTAGGCCCTTACGTCGAAAGAAACGCGCCATCACTGACGAGGAAGCGCGCGAGTTGCTCGCCACCTGTAAGCGCGGCGTCTTTGCCGTCAACGGCGATGATGGCTACCCCTATGCCATTCCCGTCAACTACTTCTTTGACGCCGAGCACGACAAGATTTATTTCCATGGCGCCAAGGCCGGCCACAAGGTCGACGCACTCAAACGCGATGACAAGATCTGTTTTACCGTTTACGGCAACGAGTGGTACAAGGACGGCGACTGGGCTCCTTACGTCATGAGCACCGTGGTCTTTGGCCGTTGCCGCCTGGTAGATGAAGCGCCTGCGTTTATCGAGGACAAAGTCCGCCAGCTCGCGCTTAAGTACTACCCTTCTGCCGAAGAAGTCGAGGAGGAAATCGCCAAAGACATCAAGGGCGTCCAACTCTACGAGATTTCGATTGAGCATCTTTGCGGCAAGCAGATTCACGAAAAGTAGCGAATGCGAAAAACGCGCTCGCTACCCTCTGCGCCCCATGCGCCCACGCATTTTGACGGCGTGGGCGCATGGGGCAGCACTCGAATCGAGCGCCCCCTATACCCCAAAAACGTAGCGGTCCAGGCGGTCGCACGCTTCCCTTACGCGCGAAAGCGGCAGCGCCAGATTCACGCGAATGTGACAGGGCCCGTGGAACGGACGGCCGTCCTGATACCCCACGCCCACGCGCGCCCCCTCGTCGAGCAACCACTGAATATCGCGGCCATGCTCGCGACACCACTCGGTGCAGTCCAGAAACACCATGTACGTGCCCTGCGGGCGCGAATAGGACACGCCCTTAAAATGCTCGTCCACGTAATCGCAGAAGTAGTCAATGTTGCCCTGGATGACCTGATTGAGCTCATCGACCCACTCGTAGCCCTGCGGCTGGTAGGCGCCGATAAGCGCGTGCATCGAAAGGACGTTCATCTCGTTGTAGTGAGTCTTGTTGGACACGGCGCACACGCGGTCGCGCAGCGTCTCGTTATAGATGATGTGGTAGCTGCCGACCAGGCCCGCCAGGTTAAACGTCTTGCTGGGCGCGTAGAGGGCAACCGTGCGCATGCGGGCATCCTCGCTCACCGACTGCGTCGGGATATGCCTGTGACCCGGCAGGATGATATCGGACCAAATCTCATCCGAGATCACCACGCAATCGTGCTGGCGATAGATGTCCATGGCACGTTCGATCTCGTCGTGCTCCCATACGCGGCCGCAAGGATTGTGCGGCGAGCAGAACACCGCGGCATGGATGTGGTTTTGGACGAGCTTGCGCTCCATGTCATCAAAGTCCATGCGCCACACGCCCCGATCGTCGAGCTTAAGCGGGCTGTGGACAATGCGATAGCCCGCGGCCTCGATGGACTTGGTAAAGCCGATGTAGGTGGGACTGTGGACCAGCACCGCATCGCCCGGCTGGACATACGCGCGCAGCGTCGATACGACGCCGCCCAGCACGCCGTTCTCGTAGCCGATATGCTCAGGGAGCAGGCCCTTAACACCGTTGCGGCGGTTCTGCCATTCGATGATACGGTCGAAGTACTCGGGGCGCGGATCGAAATAGCCAAACATGGGATGCTGGGCGCGCTGAATGATGTGCTCCTGGACCGTGGGCACCGTGGCAAAGTTCATGTCCGCTACCCACATGGGGATGCGGTCGAAGCCCTCATCGGGTGCGTTCGGAGCCATGCCGGGGATCTCACCCCAAGAGTCAACAGCGATAGAGTCCATGCCGTGGCGGTCGATAAGCGAGCTGAAGTCGTATTTCATGCTGAGCTCCCGTGCAAAGCGGATTGTTTCGGTAGGCGTTATTGTCCACCAGCGTGGGCAGTTTTGGAGCGGAGTTTGGCGCTTAATTTGACGGGTGCGGACGAGTAGCTGGTTAGTCTCGCGCGTCGTTGATGGCGGTTATCGTCAACCTGGTTCCGTCGACCGTAAACGATATGTCGAGCCCAGCGTAAGCCAAATGGTAAACGCGGTTTGGCTCGTGTTTGCTGCCCGCACGGCGCGGATCTTGGCGGAGCACCTCGATCAAGCCAGGGAGCTTTGCAGGCGAGACCATATCCTGCAGCACTTGCGGAAACTCGACGTCGAGCTCTTGCCACGGCGCGTCTTCAATCCAGCCGCCCGTTGCATCCGGGTGACAGTCGGCAAACGGAATGTAGGGCTTAATGTCGTAGATGGGCGTGCCATCGCGCAGATCGGCCCCCAGCACATGGATGATGGGGCCCTCGTCAGTGAGCTCGACACGATCGAGCTTGACGCAGGTGAGCCCGATGGGATTAGGGCGAAACGGACTGCGCGTGGCAAACACGCCCACGCGCTCGGCTCCACCCAGACGCGGCGGGCGCACGGTCTTCGACCACTTGGCATTAGTGCCGGACCTGTCCTGCGTCTTGGCATCGGCAGCTATGTCCTTAGCCGTGCCGCCGGGCGTGCCGTTTTCGAAGCGCCAGAGCAGCCATAGGTGAGAGAAGGAGTCCAGACCCTCAACCGCTGCGTTGGAGGCAAATTCCGGCTCAAAAACGATGCGTCCCTGCAGATGAGGCGCCAAAAAGCTGTTGCGCGGAATGCCGAACTTCTGCGGCAGATCGGTATGTATGTGTGCAATAGGTTCCATGCCGGTCATTGTACGGCATGGAGGTGTGGGGCGATGCGCGCAATTCTTCGCCGCGGTCCCCCGTCGTGCAACCAACGGTTGCTTGGAAGGGTGCCGGCCGCCGCGTATGCTTAAGCTATCAACCAGCAGAAAGGAGCCGCTATGGCCTTTGCGGAAAAGCTCATTGCTGTCCGTCGCGCCCATCACCTTACCCAGGAGCAGCTCGCCGCCAAGCTCTTCGTCACACGCCAGGCCATCAGCCGTTGGGAGCGCGGCGAGGTCACCCCAGGCATCGACATGATGAAGCTCATCGCCGCCGTAACCGGCGAGCCCCTGTCTCACCTGCTCGAAATGCCCGAGCACTATTGCCAGAGCTGCGGCATGATACTCACGCCCGACGACTGCGGCACCGATGCCACCGGCGCCACGACCGACCATTACTGCAAGTGGTGCTACGACCACGGCAAGTACACCTACGACACCACGATGGAGGCAATGATTGAGGATTGTGCCCCGCGGCTGGCACAAAATACCGGCATGTCGCTCGACGAAGCCGTCTCGCTCATGGGCGCCGTACTGCCGCAACTGGAACGCTGGCACACCGTGCAGGAAAACGAGGAGCGCTACGGCGCCGAAGCGCGGGCACGCTACGGAGACGAGGCGATCGACGCAGCAAACGAAACGTTACTGGACATGGATCCTCAGACATGGAACGACATGAAAGAACTTGAACGCGCTATTCTGGGCCAGCTCTCGATTACCATGGGAGACGGCGATCCAAAGAGTAACGAAGCCCGCAAGCTTGTCGCAATGCACCGTCGATGGATTGGCCTTAACTGGGGACACGAGCCCCAAGACGAAGCATACCTGGGCCTCGCCCACGGCTATCTTGCCGATCAGCGCTTTATCGACTACTACGACAAGCCCTGCGGCACCGGAGCCACGGCGTTTCTGGTCCATGCCGTCGAGTCATCAATGGATCGCGCATAGACTGCGGCGGCTTTGGGTATCTCAACCGAAACCCCAACCGATTGGAGACACCATGGCCACTGATCATGAACTCGCGCTCTACGTTATGACTGGCTGCCCGTATTGCATAAAGGTCAAGCGCTTTTTGGCCGATAACGGCGTGACCATTCCCGAACGCAATATCTCGACTGACCCCGATGCCAAACAGACGCTCATCGCCGTCGGCGGCAAGCGCCAGGTTCCCTGCCTGTTCATCGACGGCGAGCCACTCTACGAATCGAGCGACATCATCGCCTGGGTACAGGAGAACCTGCTCTAGTACTCATTGGGGACGCACTTAAATGAGTAGTCGTTAAAGAACGTCCCCAATGACTGGCTAGCCGTCGAAGCGGGCAACGGGCGCAAGCGGCTGTTCGCGAAAGACGCGATCGACGGCGGCGCGGTATTCGTCGACCTTTTTGGTCTTGCGTACGAGCTTGTGAACGGTCGCGGGATCGGCGAAGGCGCATTTGGCGTAGAACCACAACTCCTTCATGCGGAAGACCGCGTTGCCGCCGATCTCGTCCGCATAGGCCGCAAACAGCGTGTCGTGGAAACGCTGCAGCTCGGCTGCCGTGGCAGCAGGACCGCCCTTAGCCATGCGAGCCAGCGCGGGGTTCGCAAGCAAGCCGCGCCCCAACATTACGTGACGCGTTCCGGGATAGGCCTCCACCAGCGCATCCATGTCCTCAAGATCAAAGATGTCGCCGTTATAGGCAACGGGGAACGGCGCCCGCTCCAGCGTCTCGCCGTAAAACTCCTTGCGCGGCGAGCCCGTATAACGGTCCTTTTGCACGCGCGGATGCACGATCAGCTCTGCCAGCGGCATGCGGCAATAGAGGTCGAGTACGCGCTCGTATTCGTCGTCGCTTTCCAACCCCAGCCTGGTCTTGACCGACACCGGCAGCGGCGAGTGCTCGCACACGTCGCTCAAGAACACCTCGAGCTCGTCGAGATTGCGCAAGAAACCCGAACCCTTGCCCTTGGCGACAACCGTTCCCGAAGGACAACCCAAGTTGAGATTGACCTCGCGATAACCCATGTCGGCGAGCACCTGTGCCGCCCACACAAACTCGTCCGCGTTCTTGGACATCAGCTGAGGCACTACGTTGAGCCCCTGGTTATTGACAGGGTCGACCTCCTTAAACGCCTTGCCTCCAAAGCGGTTTCCCACCCGTGGCGGCGGCAAGAACGGCGTGTAATAGCAATCGAGCGCACCGAAGCACTCCGCGTGCACGCGACGGAACACATGCCCGGTAATCCCCTCCATAGGGGCCAACGATAGAATCATCAACATCTACTCTCAGATCAATGCGGCAAAGGGGCAGTCCCTTTGTCACATCTGCAAATCATCATTCGAGTGTTTATTTTGGCACAGCAACGCAAGCGGCCCCATGCACGTTATTCGTCCTTCGGCAGCGGCTTCATGCTCCAAAAGACGACGTTCATAATGACGACGATGATGAGCACCACGCCGTTGGCCACCCAAAAGCCCATATTCAGGCCGAGCCACTCCGAGGTGCCAAACAGGTCAATCCAAATCTGCGTCCAGTTCATGCGAACGCTCCTCTCATGTCAAATCCCCTGTTACAGCAGCTCGCCATAGCGCCTGACATAGGCCTTCTTAAGACTTGTTGCCAACGCCATATACAGCAAGATGCACGGGATCAGGAACAGGAAGTACTCAACGGGCAGGGCACCCAGGCCCAACGTAGGCCCAAGCGGGCTAAACGGAATCGCCGTGAGCAGCGCGATGCCCGTCATCGTGAGCAGCATCACCGGCGCCGAGGCACGGCTCTGAATAAACGGCAGCTTGGGCGTGCGAATCATATGAATGACCAGCGTCTGGCTCCACATGGACTCGACAAACCAACCGGCCTGGAACAGCGCGATGTATGCCAGCTGCATCTGCTCCAGTGCAGCGCCCGAGTAAACATGCGCCAGCTCGTTAAACAGCACGCCGTGGCTCACAAACAGCGGGCAGAAGACAAAGTACATAAAGATGTAGGTCATAAAGTCAAAGATGGAGCTGGTGGGCCCGATCCAGATCATGAATCTGCCGACACTCGACGCGTCCCAGGTACGCGGCACGCGCAGGAACTCCTCGTCCACATTATCCCAGGGAATCGCCAGGCAGCTGCAGTCATAAATCAAGTTGAGCAGAATCAGCTGGATGCTCATCATGGGCAAAAACGGCAGCAGGGCAGACGCGGCAAGCACGCTAAACATGTTGCCGAAGTTAGAGCTCGCGGTCATCTTGATGTACTTGATCATGTTGGCGTAGGTCTTACGCCCCTCGATGATGCCTTCCTCGAGCACCATCAGGTCCTTCTCGAGCAAGATGATGTCTGCCGACTCCTTGGCAACGTCGACAGCGGTATCGACCGAGATGCCGATATCGGACGACTTCATGGCCGAGGCATCGTTGATGCCGTCACCCATGTAGCCTACAACATGCCCGTTGTCGCGCAGGACGGAGACGACACGCGCCTTTTGATCCGGTGTGAGCTTGGCAAACACCTGCACGTCCTCGGCACGGCGGGCGAGCTCCGCATCGTCCATGGCAGCAATGTCGCTACCCAGCAGCATGTTGTTGACCTGCAGTCCCACCTGCTTACAGATGGTGCGCGTGACCTTCTCGTTGTCGCCGGTCAAAATCTTGGTGGCGACGCCATGGTTGCGCAATGCCTCGATGGCATCGGCTGTCGACTCTTTGGGCGGATCCAAAAACGCCAGATAGCCGATCAGGACCATATCGCACTCGCCCTCGGCGCTAAAGGCACCGGCCGGCGAAGGATTGGACTTTTGCGCAATCGCCAACACGCGAAAACCGTCGTCATTCAGATCGGCGACCGTTGCCAGGATGCGCTCGCGCACTTCGTCGTCCAGCACGCGAACCGCACCATCGATCTCGGCATGCGAACACACCGATAGCATTTCCTCGACAGCGCCCTTGGTGACCATCTGAGTCTTGCCGCTGCGATCGCGCACCACGGTAGTAAGACGGCGGCGCGAAAAATCAAACGGCACCTCGTCGACCTTTACGTATGCCTCCGAAAGATCGGTGAGACTCGGATCGTTTTGCTCCTCCTCCTCGGTGCACTTGATAATCGCCAAGTCCATAAGGTTCTTGTAGCCCGTCTGGAAATAGCTGTTGAGATAGGCGTGGCGCAAAACGCGCGAATCCTCCTGACCGTTGATATTCCAGTGATACTCCAGCACCACCTGGTCCTGCGTCAGCGTGCCGGTCTTGTCCGTGCACAGCACGTCCATGGCGCCAAAGTTCTGAATCGAGTTGAGGTTCTTAACGATGGTCTGTTTTTTGCTCATGGCAACTGCGCCCTTGGCAAGGCACGTGGTGACAATCATGGGCAGCATCTCGGGCGTAAGACCCACGGCAATGCTGATGGCAAAGAGGCCGGCATCGAGCCAGTTGCCCTTGGTAACGCCGTTAATCAAAAAGACGAATGGAACCATCACCATCATAAAGCGGATGAGCACCCACGAGACGCCATTGACGCCTTTGGAAAAGCTGGTCTCCACGGCGTCATCCGAAAGGCTCGACGCCATCGAACCAAACAGAGTCTGCTCGCCCACGCTAAAGACGACTGCGGTCGCGCTGCCCGAGATCACGCTGCTGCCCATAAGGGCGATATTCTCGAACGACGTTGCCGAATCGGATTCTACACAGGTCGTGGGCATTTTCTCGACAGGCTCGCTCTCACCCGTCAGGCTGGCCTGGCTCACAAAGAGGTCCTTGGCCTCGATGATTCTCACATCCGCAGGGATCATGTCGCCAGCGGAAAGGTGCACAATGTCGCCGACCACCACATCGTCGATGGGAATCTCCTCCTTGGGAGCATCCTTTCGCGTGACCGTCGCGGTCGTCGTGATCATGTCGAGCAGCTTTTCGGCCGCGTTGCCGCTACGCGCCTCCTGGATATAGCGCAACGTGCCCGAAAGCACCACCATCGTGGTGATGATAATCACGGTCAGCGGATCGAAATCTTCCGGCACGCTCCCCATAAGCGAAAGGGCGGGAAACACCATGTCCGTTGCCGCCGAGATAATGGCCAGGAAAAATAGGATTGCCGTAAAGGGGCTGACGAAAGCGTCTGCGAGCCTGCGGGCCAGCGACTTTTTCTTGCCGCGCGTGACCACGTTGCGCCCGTTGTCCGCCTCGCTGTGTGCGACCTCGTCGCGATCCAGACCACCCAGGTTGGACCCGACCCATGTCATAGCATCGCTCAGCGGAATGGTCGCCGCATACTGAATGCGCCCCTCCGCACGATGCCGAATCAAATCGTGCTGCGCTTGAGCCGTCGAAGCCGCACGGTGCATGGTTAACATCTTCACTTACTACGCTCCGTTCTATCGATTGCATGCAGAGCAACTTAGCTGCGGCGGTCCTTAACAAGATGGGACCGCGGCGACGCCCACCGCCCTGCGCTTCCGGTACTGTCACTGCCGCTCAAGGTCCTCACCTCTCCTTCGCGTCTGCGACTGTTCACAGAATAGAAAAGCCGCAAGACCAAGCACATGGCTGGTTTCTTGCGGCTTTCTTGCGATTCGGCAAGGATTATTCTGCTGTTTTTCAATCGGCAGAGGTAGTAGGCTAAAGCGTTATCCGGCCATCTTATAGCCCACGCCCCACACGGTTAACAGGTAACGCGGGTTATCGGGCTCGGGCTCAATCTTCTTTCGAATCTTTCGGACAAAGGCCATGATGTTGCTGTCGTCGAGCAGATACTCGTCCTGCCACACGGCCCGATAGATTTCTTCTTTGCTAAAGACCGTACCCCGATTGGTGGCCAAAAAGGCAAGGATGTCAAACTCCTTAGGTGTGAGCGAGACGGGCACACCCAGGACCTTCACGGTGCGCGAAGCCAGGTCAATCGACAGCCCGTCGATAACGATGGGCTCTGCGGCGGAACCCGGCTGCGAACCCGCAAGCATGAGTTCGACGGATGTGAGTCTGCCCGACGCGATATCGGCAAATATAGGCGCAAGCTCGTGGGCGGCGGCACTGCCGGACGAGAACAGCGCACCGCTGAGCTCGGCGGCCTCGGCGGGCGTGATCACTATGTTGGTTCTGTTCGTTTGCATAGAACCACCCTAGAACAAACTGCTCGCACGGGACAAGTAGACCCGCTTGATGACCGAAACGACAACAAGGTACAGCACACTGAGCAGTGCGACGACACCCAAATACCACGCCGGTAAAGCGGCAAGACCGATCAGTTGCACCGCCGGACCCAGTGCGAGTAAGGCAGACGCGACAAGCATGATGCCGACCATCATCGCGAGCAAACGGCGCGGGCGATCAGCCCCGCGAACGCATCGTGTTCGCAAGACCAAAAGCACCAGCGACTCGGTCCATGCGCACTCCAGCAGCCAACCTGCTTGGAACATGGCAATAAAGGCCGCCCTACCCGCGGCGTCCAACGCCATAAAAGATGCACCGCATACGGCGGGGCACACGCCAAAGAACAAAATGGCAAAGGTGATGATGTCAAAGGCCGAGCTCGCAAAGCCAAAATGGAGCATAAAGCCACCCAGGCCCTTGCCCGACCATGCCTTGGGGCGAGCAATCTCCTCGCCGTCAACGTTATCCCACGACAACGCCAGGCAGGTCGCGTCGTAAAGCAAGTTGAGCAAAAGCAGCTGAGTAGCGGTCGCCGGCACAAAGGGCAAGAAGATGCTGGCGGCAGCCACCGAACAAATATTGCCAAAGTTAGAACTCGACGCGATGCGGATGTACTTGGAGGCGTTTGCGAACGAGGCCCTGCCCTCGCGTACGCCCTCGGCAACGACGCCCAGGTCGCGCTCGAGCAGCACGAGGTCGGCAACCTTCTTGGACTCGGCGGCGGCAGAATCCACAACGATACCGACGTCTGCCGCCGTAAGCGCCGGCACGTCATTCACGCCGTCGCCGATATAGCCGACGGCATGGCCCGAAAGCCGGATGAGCCCTACGATACGCGCCTTTTGCGCGGGCGTGAGCTCGGCAAAGACGCGAGTCTGCCCCACCTGGATAAGCGCCTCGGACTCCTCCATGGCATCGAGCATGGCACCCGTGATGACGCTACCGGCGGGAATCCCCAGGCGCGTGCAGGCAGAACGAGCAACCGACGCCGAATCACCGGTCAGCACGCGCACTTCGACAGACAGGTCAGACAGCGAGCGAACCGCGGCACGGGCACTTGCCTTTGGTCGGTCGAAAAAGCCCAGAAAACCACACAGCACCAGGCCGTTCCAACCCGCCGCCGTCGTACTGTAGGCAACAGCGAGCACTTTGATGCCATCGGCGCGCATATCCTCGGCAACCTCGTAGGCGCTCCGACGCCCTTCTTCATCCATGGGAACCAGCTCGCCTTTAAAGCTCGCCCAGTCGCAATGCGCGCAAACGCTCTCGACCTCGCCTTTAACGATGGTCAGGTGACTATCGGGGCGAGCCGGTAGCCCCAAGCACCCAAGCGCACCCGGCGCGGCGTCGAGCTTAACGCCCGATGCCTTGGTGATGTGGTCAAAGGGATCGGACGCATGCAGGGTAAATGCACGGTCAAGATCTTTGGCAATAAGGCGAAACTCGGGTGCGGCACATGCATCGGCAATAGCCCGGTTAAGCTGATTGGCGGTGACCCCCTGATTCGCACTCTCGAGATACGCCAAGTTGAGGGTCTGCTTGCTCTCGTTGCCCAGGATATCGGTGTAGTACTCCAGCACCGCGGCGTCTTCGGTTAGCGTGCCCGTCTTGTCCACGCACACCACGTCCATGGAGCCCAGCGACTCCATGGCGTCGACATTCTTTACGATGACCCGTTTGCTTTTGAGACGGCGGGCGCTACCCGACAGACAGACGCTCGTAACGACCGGAAGCATTTCGGGAACCAGGCCCACGGCCGTTCCCAAAGCAAACAGCAGTGCTTGCGCCCAGTCGCCCAACACGACGCCGCGAATCATGATGACAAATGGCAGCACGACAAGCATGCACTTGACTAAAGCCACGCAAACGCTTTTAGCCCCAGCATTAAATTGCGTGCCAGGACGGACGCGCCGGCGGGACACGGTTTCCTCCTTGTCGACACATGCAAAAACGGTCGCCGTGGCCTTACCGTCAACGATAGTCGTCCCTGCGCGAACGGCCTCGCCCTCCCGCTTGACGGTCTGGCCGCTCTCGCCCGTAAGCGACGACTCGGAAACAAGAATGTGATTGCCCTTGGCAAGAACTGCATCGACCGGGCAGAGCATACCGGCATACAGGCGAATCACATCGCCGGGCACAAGCCGGTCGGCATCGACTTGAACCCAGCATGCGTCAACACGCTTCCAGACGGCCGCATGGCTCGCCTTCAGCATATGGCGGTCAAAGCTGCGCGTGGCCTCATTTTCATAGAACAGGCGCACCAAGCCGCCGACCAGCCACATTGCAAACAACACAGCAGGCGCGAACACTCCCGTCTGGCCCTGCGTCTGCGGAACGACATCGACCAAAAAAGCCAAACCGGCCAGCGCAAGTAACAGGGACGAGAACGGGTTGAAGAATGATTTTCTAATCATCGAAGCCTCTTTCTAGCATGGCTTCGATTGTATCCGAGGTATATACCGGCATCCCCGCCCCAGACCTTGCGACTTCCTTGCTTTTCATGTGACAAAGGGACAGTCCCTTTGTCACATGAAACATGTACGTCAGCATACAAAGTCGATATCTTTCGACATCTTTGGATGCTGACGTACAGCTTTTTCATGGGCCGGCAAAGGCTCAAGTGACGAGCCCATCGAGCCGCCGTGGCACTTCTGCCGTATGACCTGCGCTCACCGATGGCGGGATTCTCTATACTGAGTCACATATGACGGCATCGCGCCACAACGACCGCCACGACACCAAGGACCCGCCATGGCAGCACTCTCCGAACAAGAACGCAAGCGCATCCAGCGATACTGCATCTGCCCCAAGGTTGCCGGCGCGGCGCTTGCCATGGCATTCGTGCTGCCCTTATCGATCATTCCTTTCGAAATGGTCGACGACATCGTCTTCCATCACGAAGGCTTCCAAGAGACAGGCATGATGACCGCCTTGGTGCTCACCGCCATCGAGCTCGTTATATTCTGCTACTGCGCTCTCGCCCCGCGCTTTGGCATGCGTGGCAAGCAGTGGAAGGAAATGCAGTACCGGCTCGCCGTCGAGCAGAGCGAGAAAGACCGCTCGGCACAGATCGCAGGCGTTGTTGGCACGCAGGCCGCCGCGCGCCTGCTCAGGAACAGTGACAACGAGACCGCGCGCAACCTGGGCGGCGCGGCAGAGGTCGCCGCTGCCGTAGGCGCCGTCGCCACCGCGGCAGATGTGCTTGCCGAGAGCTTCGCCAACGCAAAGGCCGTGGCAGAGGCCTGTGGCGTGCCTATCCCCCGTGCAAAAAAGTGGATCGTCGCGCTTGTGGCGCTGCCCCTCGCGATCGTGTGCGGCGCCTATATCCCGCAGCTGGCGCAGGGAAACATCGAGATGCAGGAGAACGCCGCGGCCGCGGCCGAGCAGATCGCTATCGCACGCAAGGCATTAGAGCCCTCATGCGAGTACGTGTCCGCCGATGACCCCTACGAGCGATATCAAGATTACGGCTATCACGTCCGCGGCTATCTGCACGACGGCGACTCCGATACCCAAAAGACCTATACGTACCTGGATTTTGACAACAAGGGAACGCTCACGGAAGTGAGCTACGCGGCAGAGGTCGACCCCAATGCGAGCCTCGAGGACAACCTCGCCCGTATCGAGCTCGACCTTGACGAGCTTTCCTCTGCCGTCCAAACCATAGACGTCAAGACCGCAAGCCCCGAGCTCCTAGCACCGCAGAAGCTCCCCGAAGAGTTTAGGCAGGCTTTTTTGAACGGCTCGCTCTACGAGAGAATCTCTATCAGGACGAGCGACGACCCCATCAAAGCGTATTACTCGTTTGACACGGATCCCAAGGACGAGTTTGACGAGTACACCCATCCAACCATCCGCATCACGCTGATGGGCAAAACAAGCTAGGCGCAGGAGAGAAATGTGACAAAGGGGCTGTCCCTTTGTACATTATTCAGAGCGTAGGGCTTCTACGGGGTCTTTTTTGGATGCGCTGCGGGCAGGCAGCAGGCCGGCGACGACCGTCAGCAGCACCGATATCGCAATGAGCGCCAGCGCATCCTGCACGGGCAGGCTCATCAGATTGGGGACCTGTTTGGCAGCAAGCGCCCAGGCATTAACCGGGAAGCTCACGAGCACCACAACGACAATGGCAAAGACGCCGGCAATGAGGCCCTCGATAAAGGTCTCGGCATTGAATACGTTGGCCACGTTGCGCTTTGACGCGCCGATCGCGCGCAGGATGCCAATCTCCTTTTTGCGCTCCAGTACGCTGATGTAGGTGATGATGCCGATCATGATGGAGCTCACGACCAGGCTGATGCTCACGAATGCGATGAGCACCAAGCTGATGGTGTTCACGATGTCGGTCACCGAACCCATGATGATACCCATGTAGTCGGTGTACGAGATTGCCTGTTCATCGTGGCCGGCAGCTTTGACCTGCTTGTTGTACGCATCGATGTGATCGAGCACGCGCTCCTTGGCCTCAAAGTCGCGCGGGAAAATCTTAACCGAGATGGGGTCTGCCTCATCCGCATAGCCCAGCGTGGTCAGATTGTTATCGTAGGTGAGCTTCGACGCCTTGGCATAGCTCATCATGAGCGAACTCAGGTCCTCGGCGTCCATGTTGAAATGGATGGCACGCGCAAAGGCGCTCGCATCCACACGCATAGCGCTCGCCAGGTTGGCAAAACTCGATGACATCTGCGTCGTCATCTGGCCCATGAGCCCTGCCGCGCCTGCCTTGAGCTGAGCTGACACCGTCGCCGCAATCTGATTGCTGATCGACTTCATCACCTGATCCATAGCCTGCTGCAGATACGGAGCCAGCTGCTTTTGCACATAGTCGGTCATCGCCTGTTGCAGGCGTTCGGCCAGGGCATCGCCGCCGAGCGCTTTGAGCCGGGCCAGGATTTGCTGAGCTGCCGTATCGCTCTCAAGATACGTCGAGAATGCGGCAGCGAGCTTTGACGCGTCCTTAAGATCTTCGGGCGACAGCGCCTTAAACTGATCGGACTGCAAAAAGCCCTCAAACAGTTGGTTGGCAAGCGTTCCCACCTGCTGCATTTGCTCGGGCGTGAGCTCCAGACCGTCAAAGATGCCCGAGAAATCTGGGGTCGGTGCTTTTGCCATAATGTCGCTGAAGTCGATATCCTTACCTACGCCCGAAAGGTCAATGTCCAGCCCGGACAAGTCAAGACCCGACAGGTCCATACCGCCGGCAGTGCCCGAGAGCGCAGACGTATCGAACGAGAACGCGCCCTTGAGCGCCGCCTCGTCCACGCTGAACATGCTGCCCAGATCCACGCCTTGCTTGGCCTCGCCCTGCAGTTCATCGAAAGACTTGCCCGTAAAGACATCCGTCTCGGGATGGGCAAGTTGCTCTTTTACGATCTGCGAATTGGCGGCGCGCTCCATAAGCTGGCGAGTCAGCGCGTGCGTATAGGCAATACCCGGGGACAACGCGCTCGCGTTGGCCGTCTCGTTCGGTCGCACCACGCCCACAATACGCACGTCAATACCGTCGGCAACCTTGGCCGTCATAAAGTCGGCGTCGCCAGACATGTCAGTCCACATGCCGGTCTCTTCGTTTTTGCGATACGCATCGGCCGGCGACAGCACCTTAAACGTCGTGGACAGCGCATCGTCGTAGGTAAAGTCGGTACCGGTCTCGGGCGCTCCGACGCCACCGTCAGCCGTCATAGCGCTGTTAACCAGGTCGTTGAGCTCATTGATATCCAGCGCACCGATGCTGTAGAGCGTATAGTCGCCCACCGTGCCACGACTCGAAAGCACCATCACGGCTTCGTTGGCAGACGTGGGCCAATGACCGGCGACGACATCGTACTGGCTGTCGAGCAGGCTCTGGTCGTCAATCATCTCGTTAAAGACCGAGGTTCCCATGGATTCCATGCTCACCGTTGCTGCCGAGCTCGCGCCTCCGCTCATGGCCTCGGTCATGGCGTTGGGCACCAGCCGGACAGGCTTCTCATCGCCCTTGCCGGCACGATAGACAACCGGCGATACACCGTAGCCGTACTGAATGGCGTTGACCTCTTTATCGATGCCGTCGCCACCGGCATCGAGCCATGCCTTAAAGCTCGTCATGTCGTTGGACTTAACGCTCGCAAACATATCCTTTACGGCCGTGACCACGGGGATTTTATCGGTTCCCTGAGCCTTGCCGTCGGTGCCGTCGTCGGACGAATCCTCGCCGTTGGACGTATTGTCATCCGTGGCCCCCTGTCCGCCCATCATGGCCGACAGGTCGTAATCCTGTTTGGAAATCGTGAGCGGGTAGCTCGAGAGCGTATCCTCCTCGACCTTTTTGATGTAGCCGTTTACGCCGTTGGACAGCGCCAGAATCGCCGCGATACCGATAATGCCAATCGAGCCCGCAAAGGCCGTCATGGCCGTACGTCCCTTCTTGGTCATAAGGTTTCGGGCAGAAAGCCCCAGCGCCGTCACAAAGCCCATCGAGGTTTTGCGCGTAGGCTTAGCCTCGCGACGCGCAGCATTAGCAGCATCGAAGGGGTCGGAATCGTCGGTGATCTTGCCGTCCGCCAGGTTGACGATGCGTGTGGCGTACTGGTACGCCAACTCGGGATTGTGCGTGACCATGATGACCAGGCGGTCGCGCGCCACGTCTTTGAGCAAATCCATGACCTGCACGGATGTCGTTGAGTCCAAGGCGCCGGTCGGCTCGTCGGCCAGCACAATCTCGGGATCGTTGATTAGGGCGCGGGCGATGGCCACGCGCTGCATCTGCCCGCCCGATAGCTGGCTCGGGCGTTTGTTAACGTGCTCGCCCAGGCCGACTTTCTCCAACGCCTCGCGCGCACGCTGGCGGCGCTCGGCATGGCCCACACCCGTGAGCGTAAGCGCCAGCTCCACGTTTTCCAAAATGGTCTGATGCGAAATGAGGTTATAGCTCTGGAACACAAAGCCGATGCGGTTATTGCGATAGGCATCCCAATCGCGATCGTGAAAATCCTTGGTCGAAATACCGTCGATCAGCAGGTCGCCGGAATCGAAATGATCGAGCCCGCCGATAACGTTGAGCATCGTAGTTTTGCCCGAGCCCGAGGGGCCCAGAATGGCCACGAACTCGTTATCGCGAAAAGACAGGCTCACGCTGTCGAGCGCCACCTGCGTAAACGACTGCGTGACGTACCTTTTGCAAATTCCTTTGAGCTCCAGCATGGACGGCAACCTCTCCCGCGCAGGCACCCTGCCCGCTCTCCCCCGCCGTTCGTATTCGACGCGTTTGTCCTACTCTATCCCCATTTTTTGCCGGAGCCAGTGAGGAATGTAGGGAACCGCATCAAAAAACGAACGGGACGGCGCCCAAAAGAAGAGGTCCCGAGCGGGACCTCTATATGGTGGAGATTATCTTGAAAGGCAGCGGACTACTCCGCACAGCGGCGCGCGATCCTCGCCATGCTTTACGCGTTTTCTACTGCTCGCTCTTAGCAAGCGCCTGATCGATCAGCTTGTTGAGCGCCTCTCGCTGCTCGGCGGAGTTGATGCCGCCCATGATTGGCTCTCCCACGATGTTGCCGTTCTGGTCGATCACGTAGGTGGTCGGGAACGAGTACAAGTTGGAGGTGAACTTGCCGGCCTCGCTATCCGACTTGAACCAGATGTTCTTGTACGTCACGCCCTTCTTGGAAAGTACGTCCTTGGCGTCTGCCACCTCGTCTTTGTTGCCATCGAGCGTAAAGGAATTAACGCCCACGACCTGGCCGCCCTTCTCGGCAAGCTCCTTGTTGAGCTTCTCCAGATCGCCCAGCTCTCCCACGCACGGCTTGCAGGTGGTAAACCAGAAGTTCATGACGGTGACCTTGTTCTTGGAGAACAGCTCGTCGCTGTTTACATCGTTGCCGTCCAGATCCTTGCCCTTAAAGCTGGGGAACTTCGTCTCCCCGCTCTCGTCGTTGGTCATGCCTGCGGTCGAGGCATCGACGCTCTCCCCCTCGCCGGGCGTGCTGCCGCATCCGGGAAACTCCTTCTCCAGCGCCATGAGCTTATCCTCGATCTCCTTGATCTGCTGTGCACCGGCCTTGAGTGTCTTAAGCTCATCCGCCGTGAACTCATCCTTGGCGCCGTCGATGGTCTTGAGCAGGAAATCGCCGTAATTGCTGCCGTCCTCAATCATTGCCGAGTCTTTATTTGCCGCATTGAATACCTTTTCCCATAGGGCGTTATCGCTCGCAAAGATCTCGTTTTCCTTTTGCAGCAGCTGCTGGTACAGCTCGGCCGCCTCCTCGGCGCTCGACGGCTTTTGTGCCACAAGCTCGGCAATCTGCGCATCGCCGCTCGTGGCATCCTTCGCGTCGCCCTTGGGGGCAGAGCACGCCGCGAGAGTCAGCGCCAGCACGGGCAGCATCAACAGGGCCGCAATTTTCGACAGTTTCATGGTTCCTCCGTTGTATCGAAGCTTAATAGGTACCTATTTGTTTTCGCAGTCCTGCGCGGACTGCGCGGTCTTGTCGCCCGTCACGCCCAGCCCGTAGCGAAAGCTAATGGCATCGACGGGGCACGCACCCACGCATTTGCCGCAACGAATGCACTCGGCATGGTCGGGCGTACGCGTAACATCCACGTCCATCAGACACACCTTGGCGCACTTGCCGCACGAAACGCATTTGCACTGGTCAACCTGAATCCCCAACAACGACACCTTGTTCATGAGCGCATAAAACGCACCGAGGGGGCAGATCCATTTGCAGAAGGGGCGGTAGAACAACACGCTCAGCACCGCAACCGCAATGAGAATCGCGAGCTTCCAGGTAAAGAGCTTTCCCAGCGCGGAGCGGATTCCCGTATTCATGATGGACAGCGGAATCGCACCCTCGAGCACGCCCTGCGGACAGATGTACTTACAAAAGAACGGGTCGCCCATGCCCACGTCGTTAACCACCAAGACGGGCAGCAGCACCACGGCAAGCAGCAGCACGACGTACTTGATGTACGTGAGCGGCTTGAGCTTTTTCGTGGAGAACTTTTTGCCGGGAATCTTGTGTAGAAGTTCCTGCAGCCATCCAAACGGGCACAGAAAGCCGCATACAAAACGCCCCAACAGTACGCCGAGCAAAATGAGCGTACCGGTAACATAGTAAGAAAAGTTGAACTTGGATGAACCTACCACCGACTGGAACGACCCGATGGGGCACGCACCCGATGCCGCGGGGCACGAATAGCAATTAAGCCCAGGTACGCAGACTGTTTTTCCCGCGCCCTGATAGATGCCGCCTTTGGCAAAGTTTGGCAGGTGAATATTGGTGACCAGCGTCGCCGCCGCCTGAATGAATCCGCGAAATCGGGCCAAAACATGCGACGCAGTGTTTTCTCTTTTATCCAATTCCGATACACTCCAAGCACAGCCTAATCGCTTTGGCCAGCACGGCATCCGCCTCGCCACGCATAACACCAAAGCACACCATGGTAATTCCGACGATCAACAAAGCGACCTGTACCACGGGTTTTACCGCTTTGAACAACACGACCACTCCTTTCGTTACGCGACCATTGGACCATATCGGCTATAAAATCCGTGTTAAGCGCGATATGGAATGTGCAAGGAGACTGTTATGCGTATTTTGATCGTCGAAGACGAGCGAGCACTGTGCGATGCAATCGCGCGCAGCTTGCGAAACTTGGCGTACAGCGTCGACTGCTGTCACGATGGACAGGAGGCGCTCGACCTGCTGGGCGTCGAAGTCTTTGACCTCGTGGTGCTCGACCTCAATCTCCCCCGTATCGACGGCATGACCGTGCTCAGGGAACTTAGGAAAACCGACTGCGAGACCAAGGTACTGATTCTGTCCGCACGTGGCGAAGTATCCGATAAAGTCGCCGGACTCGATGCCGGCGCCAACGATTACCTTACCAAGCCGTTTCATCTGGACGAACTTGCGGCAAGGATCCGCAGCCTTACCCTCAGGCGCTTCGCACAAAGCGACATAGTATTAACCTGCGGAAAGCTCAACTTTGACACCAAGGCGCGCATCGCTTCCGTGGACAGTGAGGCTCTATCTCTTACACGCAAGGAAACGGGAATCTTGGAATACCTGATGCTTAATCAGGGGCGACCGGTAAGCCAAGAGGAGCTTATAGAGCACGTTTGGGATAGCACCGTGAACAGCTTTAGCAACGCAACCCGCGTTCACATCTCGTCGCTCCGAAAAAAGTTGCGCGGCGCTTTGGGATACGACCCGATTCGCAATCGGATTGGAGAGGGCTACGTTATGGAGGATGGAGAATGAAAGGGCTTTCGCTGCAATGGCGCATAACGATTATGACGGCACTGCTCACGTGTGCGGCATGCGTGCTGACGAACTGCCTGGTCGGCTATACGGGCATGCGCTACATGGATGCCATCGGCAGCGACATCTCGGCCTTTAACGCAACCGGCGAAGATTCGCTCCAGGCGTTCGACCCAACGAAAGCGGCCCTCGATGACAAGGTCACAATCGTCGTAAATGACGCACAGGAGTCTTTTGGCACGACAGCCTGGTACATCACGGCTGGAGTCACACTCCTTGGCGGCGCGCTGGCATACTTTGTGAGCGGCCGTGCACTCAAACCGCTACGGGCTTTTGCAGCTCAGGTTGAGCGTGTGCAGCCTGACAACCTAAGCGAAATCAGACTCAATGAAGATGTGCCCACCGAGCTACAACGATGCAGCGCCTCTTTCAACGACATGATCGCTCGTCTTGGCGAAGGGTTCTCTGCACAGCGTCAGTTTACCGGCAACGCCGCACACGAGCTGCGCACCCCGCTCGCCCTTATGCAAGCACAGATTGAACTATTCATCTCCGAGCACTCCGGTTTGCAACCCGAAACAGCCGAGCTGCTCGGCCTGCTACAAGAACAAACTGAGCGGATGTCGCGGATGACCAAGGTGTTGCTCGAGATGAGTGAGCCCCGCAGCGTTCCTTGCGAGGACGATGTTGAACTTGGTCCCTTGTCCGAAGAGGTCCTCACCGACCTTGCGCCACTTGCCGAAAATAAGGGCATAGCCCTCAATTGTGCTGGAGACGCTTTAGTAATCGGGAGCGACACGCTCCTCTATCGGCTGGTGTTTAACCTGGTCGAAAATGCCATCCGTTACAGCCGCCCCGGCTCGACTGTCAACGTCTCCATCTGCGACAACAACAGCCGCGTGTTCCTGCGAGTCGAGGACCAGGGCCCGGGAATACCCAAGCAGTACCGCGAGAGCATCTTCCAACCGTTCTTTCGCCTGGATAAATCCCGCTGCAGGGCATACGGCGGCGCAGGACTCGGGCTAGCGCTTGTTTGGGAAATTGCAGCGCTTCACGGTGGCACGGTAGAGGTCGAAACAAGTTCCGAGAACGGGACCACTATGCTCGCAAGCCTTCCAAAACGATCCGCAGCATTAACCGAACAGTAAAACGAAAGGGGTCCCGCACACGTTTGCGCGGGACCCCTCTCCGTCAATGCAATTCGCCCAAAAGAGTAGAAGTTTACTCCCACTCGACCGTGCCGACAGGCTTAGGCGTGAGGTCGTAGCACACGCGGCAGATGCCGGGAACCTCGGCGGTGACGCGAGCGGTAATACGCTTGAGTAGCGCCCAGTCGAGCTCGGGAACCTCGGCAGTCATGACATCGACGGTGTTGATGCAGCGGATGATGCAGGGCCAATCGTAGGCGCGCTTGCCCTCGCGCACACCGGTTGCGCGGAAGTCGGGCACGACGGCAAAATACTGCCAGATGGTCAGACCGGCCTTGTCGATCTCCTCGCGCACGATGGCGTCGGCTTCGCGCAGCGCCTCAAGACGGTCGCGGGTGATGGCACCAAGGCAGCGGACGCCCAGGCCGGGACCGGGGAACGGCTGGCGCTCAACCATATTCTCGGGCAGGCCGAGCTCGCGACCCACGACGCGGACCTCGTCCTTGTACAGCAGTTTGACGGGCTCGCAGAGCTCAAACTGCAGATCCTCGGGCAGACCGCCCACGTTGTGGTGAGCCTTCACGCCGTCTTGGGACTCCAGGATGTCGGGATAGATGGTGCCCTGGGCGAGGAAGCTGACCTCATCGCCAACCTTGCGGGCCTCCTCCTCGAACACGCGAATGAACTCGGCGCCGATAATCTTACGCTTGGCCTCGGGCTCCTCGACGTCCACGAGCTTGTCCAGGAAGCGGTCGGTGGCGTCAACGTAAACCAGGTGGCATCCATCTGGTTCCTGAAGACGTCGACGACCTGCTCGCTCTCACCCTTGCGCATCAGGCCGTGATTCACATGCACGCAAATGAGCTGCTTGCCGATAGCCTTGATGAGCAGGGCCGCAACTACAGAACTGTCGACGCCGCCGGAAAGGGCCAGCAGGACCTTTTTGTCGCCGATCTGCTCGCGGATTGCAGCGACCTGCTCTTCGACGAACGCCTGGGCAAGTTCGGGAGTGGTGATACGTACCATGTCGTCGGGACGCTTGTTGGGATCCATGCAGAGCTCCTTCTCGGTTCGATGGAAATGCGCCGCGCGTATGCAGACGCACCGTCATATGACCTCATTATATGCAGAACGAGATACGTTTCCCATCGCTGCGACAGAGCTTTTTGCAGGGGCGGCAGTTTTTCTATATCCCAAGGTCAGCTAGACTTCGGTAGCCACCTTGGGAGCATCGCCAATAGACTCTTCCTTTATACGTTCGGCACAATCGTAGGCGATACCCACAAATTCCAGTCCCGAGCAACAAGAGTACAATTGCTGCTAGTGTTGCCAGCTGTTGGGAGATGGAAGATGGACTGCGATGGCTACCCATGCGTTCCCATGCCGTTGATGTGCACCGCCTTTGTGCCGGGGCAGATTGACGCTGCGGTTGCAGGCATTTCCGACCCCGATTCACGCGCCATCGCCACGGCAGAAGCGCTGTACTTTCGCGGACAGGCCGCACTCGCCGCCAAGACAGCACGCCCCTATCTTGACGCCACCGACCCCGCACTGCGCTATTCCGCATGCTTTATCTGCGGATACGCCAGCCTGTCGCTCAACCGTATCGCCGACGCCCGTCGGTGCCTTGCTGGCATCCTCGATACGCCGGCTGACGAGGAGTCGCCCGCCGTCCACGCCACACATATCCTGTTCGCCTCGGCCGCGAGCGTCCTGCTACACCTGCCTTCCCCGTATTCTGCCGAAGAGTTTTATCCGCTTGCGGCGCACCTACCCGAAGGCCTGCGTCTGTTCGCCAGCTACGTGATGGCGCACGCCTTGTATCTGCGCGGCGAATATGGCCGCAGTCTGGGCATGGCGGAAAACGCCCTGATCATGAAACAGGGAAATTATCCGATCTCGGAACTGTTCCTGCACCTGTCGGCTTCTATCGCCTGCATGAGCCTCAAGGACATCGACGCCGCAAAAGCACACTTCGGAGCCGCTTGGGACATTGCGCGTCCCGACGGCCTTATTGAGCTCATTGGCGAGCATCACGGCCTTTTACAGGGGCTTATCGAGGCATGCCTAAAAACGCAATACCCTGACGACTTCGCGCGCATCATCGAGATCACGTACCGCTTCAGCTACGGCTGGCGGCGCATCCACAACCCCGATTCGGGCGAGGACGTTGCCGACGATCTAACGACCACGGAATTCACCATGGCCATGCTCGCCTGTCGTGGGTGGACCAACGCCGAAATCGCACGCCATATGGGAGTATCGACGGGCACCGTCAAAAACCGCCTATCCGGCGTATACGCAAAGCTTGGCATCGGCACACGCGCCGAGCTGGTCGCGCACATGTTGCGTTAGCGACCGGGCTGCCAAGCGCATCGAACGCGTTCCGGAACCCGGCGCTTCGCTCGATCAATTTGGACATTTTGACCCTTGAACGGCACTACCGCCACGAAGCGTCTTCTCGCAAAATTGGATTATTTCCACCGATATTTGCGGGATGGGAGCCCAAGATGCTTGATCGCCGTTCGTTACTTGTTGCTGGAGCGTCCTCGCTGGCGAGCATTATGTTGCCTCGTGTGCCGGGAAGCGAAAATGCCTTCCTGCTGCCGTTCGCGCCTACCGCGGCCTATGCCGACGAAAAAGACCCCTTCAGGGTGCTCGTTCTCTCGCGCACCATGTTTGGTGTGGTCGTGGTCGACGTCGCCAACAAGAATATGCCCATCAAGGGAGCGCAGGTCACGCTCACGTCGCGCTACGCCGCAGGCAAGCAGCTCGCCGCCACGACCGATGACGAAGGCACCGCCATCTTTGAGATTGCCTCGCTTTCGGAAGGCTACGTAGACGAGGCAAAGCTCCTTGACGCGTACGACTTTAACGGCGGCATCTCCATTAGCATGGCGGGCTACCGCGATGTCGAGATTCCCCTTGCGCGTATCCAGGGCGGCACCGCCATAACCGCGCCCACGCGTCCGCTTTCCGACGGCGAGCCGTACTTCCGCCAGCTCACATTCGACGAATGGGACATCCAGTACGCTGAAGCCACGTTCATGGCATTGCCGAAGGACGACACGGCAAACGAGCAGCCCGATACGCACGCATTTACCGTGCAGGCTCATCTGCCGCAGGGCGGGCAGGCAACATTGCATATCAATAAAGTGATGCCCGCTGCGGGCAGCTCAACCGAAACCGTCACGCAGATTGGTCAGATCAAGGCCAGCGCATCGAGCGCGGATAATCTGGCGACGTTCACACTCGAAGACAAGTTCCTCGATGCAGCGTCGAGCCTTCTGGAAGAAGGATGCAAGCTGCGCTTTGTCCTCGACTACCAGGACAAAACCTACACGCTCTCCTCCCCCATGGCCGTTGTTACCGCGCCGGCGGCAAAGGCGGAATCCGGATCGACCACTATCGTCCCCACCACTATGGACCAAGAGATCACTCCGTTTGATTTCCCCGCATCGTTTCCCGGCATCGGTGGTAATAAGTTCACGTGCTGGATGCCCACATTTCCGATCCTCTTCGATTTCTCGTTTGCTGGATACGTGCTGTTTGGCGGAGGATACAAACCAGCCAGCTATATGAACGATTCGGGCAACCCTGATCCAGAGTACTGGAAGAAATCGCCGCGCGAGTCGGGCGCCAAGCAGGCAAACCGCTACCTCGACGAGATGGAGGGGAAGTGGAATCAGTACAAGAGTATGAGTGCCGGTTCGGGCACCGATCCAAGAAACACCAAGCTCCTTCGCCACCATTGCACGCCGCTGTTCACGATGGATATCGCCACACAGCTGTACGGCTCGCTTGCCTACGATTGGGTGGGCAAAACTTGGGGTAACAACAACGACCCCGCATACGGCAATATTAAGGCCCTCTTCCAGGTAAGAACCGACCTCAATTGGACCGAGCAGTTTACCCTAGGACCGGTGCCGTTTTTCCTAAACGTCAACCCTTGGGTGCTGGCGAGGCTGGCGCTCGCTGTGGGTGCCCACACGCACGGCAGCGGCGCGGCGTTTTTCAAGAACATTTCGCTCGACTATTCCAACACGTCGGGCTCGTTCACCATCCAGATCGGACTTGCCGTCACCTTTGGAGCCGGCGTTGCAGGCGTCGCCTCGTCCGCCGTGCGCGGCGCCGCATCCCTCACGCTGTTCATTGGGTACGAGAAGGCAGATGGACACCAGCTTCCGCGGCTGCGCGTAGGTGCAGACGTCGATGTCGATGTGATACTCCAGTTCGTCATGTTCAAGTGGACCACCAAAGCTTGGTCGGGATCGTGGCCCACACTCCTCGATTCGTGGAATTTGTCGGTGAACAATGGCGACCAGTATGTACTCCAGCGCTCTGAGCTCGCATTGGGTGGAGATACGCCTTACACGCTGGATGCCCGCTTCGGCACGCCCGGCAACGCCGAGGCAGGTGGTGTGCCGCAGTTTATCGCATCGGCCACCATCGTCACCAACGCCGAGCTGCTCGCACGCGCCGAGGTTAAGGCCACTGCCGTAAATGCCGCGCCTGTCGTGCGCGATTGGGATCAAGCGGCCACGCGCATTGAGCTCGAGGCGGATTCAGAAAGCGACGACACGGGACAGGTTGAGCATTTCGTCCACGCACTGATGGAAAACGACGAAAACGCCGCGCCGATGTACAAGTACACCTATATCGGTCAGTCAACGAACGCCGTTGCGGACCCGAACGCCAATTCTGCCGGCGTGTCGGAGGACGAGCGTGGCGGCATAAAACCCTCGAGCGACAACGTGCTGTTTTCCGGCGTGCTCAGCGAAGCCCACATGAAGCTAACGATGATTGCCGGCGTAGAATGCCTGTTCCGTATCGCCTCGGTGCGCTACGGCGACAATGGCCGCTCGCGCCTGGTGGTGCACACAAAGGCAAACGGCACGTGGTCCGCTCCCACGCCCGTGGACTTTCCCCTTGGGTTTGGCGAGGGCGACGTGGAGCGCGACGGCATATTCGATTACGACTTCGACGTGGTGGAATATACGGACGGAAGAGGAAACCAGGACGCCTACGTGCTGCTGGTCTCGGGCGAGCGCCCCGCCGGCGACAACACCCTTTTCGATACGGCAAGCACAGCCGGCATACTGTCCGTTGTGCGCCTGCGCATAAGTAATGACGAGATCCGCGTGGTGTCGCATACGTCATGGCGCAGCATCTCGCGCGGCCGCCTGCAAGAGGATGGCTACCATTGCCTGCAGTGCCCGCGCATCACGGTAGGCAAGACGCTGGTCGACGGACGCCTGTCGGGTGCCTACCTCCACCGCCGCGGAACCACCGCAGAGAAGGCGCTCGGCAGCGAGGCCGAGGTTGCGCTGGAATGCTTTACCCTGTGGTCGGATGATTTGGGCGACAGCCTGACGTTCCGCCAAGTTCTTCGCTTTCCGCAAGCACCGTCGAGTATCGAGCTGAGCGAGCCCGAGAATATCAACGGCAAAATGGTGGTGCCCGTTGCGTACGAGACCGCAGACGGTTGCGGCTGCGCATCGTACGCCGTGATCGGCCAGTCCATTGCGGGCTGGGGCGTTATGCCACCAGACGCCACGGTGCCCCATGCGGTGCCGTGGCCACAACATTCGGGCTTTTTGGCCACCGTCAACGAGCAGCTGCAGCATATTACTTGGACGCGAGGCGCATCGGCATTTGCAACGCAGCCCGTGGGTGCCGCAGGCTGTGACCCGGCATCGTTTAGCGTAAGCAACAACGGCAGGTGCGCGCTCTATGTAGAGAACACCGATGGCAAGGTGGGGCAAACCTACGACGAAGAAGGCAACCCGGTAGCAGTAATGGGCAAGCACTTCCGCATCTTCGCCAGCACCTTGGCAGGCGATCTGTTCACGGAGCCGTTCGTGATGTGCGAGCTGGACCATCCCGTCGATCAGATAACGACATTTTTGACGTCGGGAGGCATGCTCTCCGCGCTCGCCACGCACATTGTGAGCGCGGAGAAGAGCGAGGCAGAGCTGCACGGCATCGAAGCGCCTCTGGTGGCGTGTGCCACTCCGACGGGCGCGGTCGCTACCTCGGGCGCGGTGGTGCCCGGAGCAGCAGGCGAATCCTTCATGGTCACGGTGCGAAACGACGGCAACACTTTGCTGACTGCCGGCACAATCGATCTGTACCGAGAGGGCTCCAGCCAGCCGTTCTCCAGCGCATCCATCGGATTCGGAGCGAACGCACGCATGGCTTCGATCTACGATCCAGAGCTTGCCGAAGACGCTTCGGCCAACGACATGGCACACGTAAAGTACGCGCTCGAGACGCTGGGCGCACGTTTTGCAACGCACCCGCTGGTAGCCGACAACGGCAACGCCGTGCTGGCACCGGGTTGCACGGCACAGTTCCGCATGAGCTTTGCCATCCCCGAGAGCTGGAGCGACGAAGTGGGCAAACGCGTCACGCTGTATGCGAAGGCGCGTAATCTGGTGGCGCTCGATCCCGTAACGCTCGAGGAGATCCGACCGGGCGCAAACTCGGCGCTGAGTGCCGTTCTGCACGAGCTTCATGTGCCCGACGCGGCATGCGAACGCTCAGAAGTTCAGGTCGGCGTATGCGACAGCGCGGATACGACAGGACTTCACGACGCCCCAATGACGGTAGACGGCGATGGTGGCTCGAGTGGAGGTGGTTCCGACGGAAGCAGCTCCGGTGGCGGCAGTGGCTCTGGCAGCGGCAAGGATCACGGCAATAACAAGCACTCCAGAAAAGCGGGCGCGCTCGCCGGCACAGGCGATGTCAACGCTCCCCTTACAGCAGCCGCCGCAGCACTCGCCGCGGCAGGCGCGGGCCTCATCGCCTACAGCGCCCGCCGCACGGTGCTCGAAACCGACGCCGCCAATGAGGTCAATTCGGATAAGCCTCGCTAGCTCCCAGTTACTTTTGTGAGAGACGCCGACTCGGCTCATCGAGCACCAAAAAGGGCTGGCCCCGATAACTCGGAGCCAGCCCTGAGTCGCCTGACGTGAAAATCGCGGCGTTATTTGAGCTTCAGTGCCTCCATCATGGGCACGGCGGCATCCCAGTCGATCTTCCAGCCGATCGACACGCGGACGGTTTCACCCGTTGCGGGAGCCGTCGCAAACAGCGTATGACCGTTGTCGGGACCGGTAAAGCGCAGCCACGTTATGCCGTTGTACTCGACCTGGTCGGTTGTTGTCTCCTTGCCTTCGTAGACCTGCTCCAGGCTTGCAACCTCTTCCTCCGGCGAGCGCGGGAAGATGCTGATGTTCAGGCGTCCTCCAGTCTCGTCGTGGAAGAAGTTTGCCTTTTCGCGCTCTTCGTCGGACGAATCCAGCGTGTACCCATCGGCGGCCTCGATGCTGTACGATGCGCAGTCGATGCCCGTTAAATCTGCCTTCTCGCCAGAATCGGCCACGCCGCCGGCCGCCTTGAACTCCTTGGTCTCGCATCCCGTGGTGTCAAAGTGCATGGCCTCATGATTCTTGGCGGGGGCGTAAGCGTCTACGAACTCGACAGTGATGGGCCCGTAGTACGCCGTCTTGGGGGCCCAGAAATACACGTACTCAACGGTCTCGCCCGGGCCGATATCTGGCCTCTTGGAAAGATCGATGCCCTCGTGAAGCTCATCGGGAGCCTCGCTTGCAACGTAGTCGAGCACGGCCGCCTTGCCGGAAGTAAACAACGGGTCGCCTGCCTCAAGATCGCCCTGGGCAGCATGCACGTTAAAGGAACTGAACGTCCTGTTCTTTGTGTTGTTGTTGGTAATCTTGATGTGCAGGTAAAAGCCGTCCTGCTTCTTGGCATCACCGCGATAGAACGTACCGTGAGCCACCGACTCATAGGTAATGCCTGCCACCTCGACCGTCTGCGACTCATAGGCCTTGGGCTTCTCGGCCTTCTCCTGCACAGGTGCGCTCCCGCCCGAGCCACTCGGCGCATTACCGCCGCAGCCGGCCACCGTACATGCCAGCACGGCCGAAAGCGTCACGGTGGGAATTCCTAACAGCAGCTTCTTCGTCATGGGCTTCATCATCCTCACCGCTCCTTTCGGCTTGCAGCTCATCCGTTGCCCGAGTCCCAAGTCGACCCCGTGGCATCGGCTTCCACTATGAGCGTATGACGAAACACGACGCCGGCGAAGTGACCCACGGCCCAAATAACGACCCGCCAGCGTTCCTTATGGGCCAAAGGGACTCGCACACGCACGCCCGTGGCCCATAAAACGAGACGCTTGTCCCAATGTTCGATTCGGAACAACAATCCGCACGACACGTTTTACCCGTTAATCCGAACGATTGTTCGATGGATTTCGTGTTGGGTGGAATCGCCCAAGGGCTGGGCTATGCTACCTTGACTATCTATATGACTTAAACGCGGCAAAGGAGTATCGAGAGAGCGAGCATGGCAAAAAACACCGCAAACTATGGTAACGACAGTATTCGTCAGCTCAAGGACGAGGAGCGCGTACGCCTGCGCCCCGCCGTCATCTTTGGCTCGGACGGACTCGACGGTTGCGCGCATGCCGCCTTCGAGATCCTGTCCAACGCCGTTGACGAAGCGCGCCAGGGCTACGGCAAGCTCATCACCCTTACCGCCTTTCGCGATGGCTCCATTCAGGTAGAGGACAACGGCCGCGGCTGCCCGCTCGACTGGAACCCCTCCGAGAAGCGCTTTAACTGGGAGCTCGTCTTTTGCGAGCTCTACGCCGGCGGCAAGTATAACAACAACCAGGGCGGCGACTACGACTTCTCGCTCGGCACCAACGGCCTGGGCTCCTGCGCGACCCAGTACGCCTCCGAGTACATGGACGTCACCGTCTGGCGTGACGGTAACAAGTACTCCTTACACTTTAAGAAGGGCAAGGTCGTCGGCGCCAAAAAGAAGGCGCTCGAGATTGAGCCCAGCGACGAGGACCGCACCGGCACCACCATCAAGTGGCGCCCCGATCTTGAGGTCTTCACCTCCATCAGCATCCCCCACGATTGGTATCGCGAGACCATGCGCCGCCAGGCCGTGGTCAACGCCAACGTTACCTTCCGCCTGCGCATCGAGGGCGACGATGGCGAGTTTTCCGAAGAGGACTTTTGCTACCCCAAGGGCATCGAGGACTATGTGCTCGAGAAGGTCGGTGCCGACTACCTCACCGAGCCCTTCTTTATCGAGGCCGACCGCCGCGGTCGCGACCGCGAGGACCTGCCCGACTACAACGTCAAGATTACCGCGTGCATGTGCTTCTCGCGCACCTTCATGATGCAGGAGTACTACCACAACTCGTCATGGCTCGAGAACGGCGGTTCGCCCGAAAAGGCCGCCCGTAGTGCTCTGACCAGCGCCATCGATGCCTACATCAAGCAACAGGGCAAGTACAACAAAAACGAGAGCGGCATTAAGTGGCAGGACGTCCAGGACTGTCTGGTGCTGGTGACCAACTGCTTCTCCACCCAGACGTCCTACGAAAACCAGACTAAGAAGGCCATCAATAACCGCTTTATCCAGCAGGCCATGACCGCCTTCTTTAAGGAGCGCCTCTCGACCTACTTGATCGAGAACAAAGACGCCGCCAACAAGATCATGGAGCAGGTGCTCATCAACAAGCGCTCGCGCGAGAACGCCGAGAAGACGCGCCAGAGCATCAAGACCAACCTGCAGCAGAAGACCGACATGGCCAACCGCGTGCAGAAGTTCATCGACTGCCGCTCCAAGGACAAGAGCCGCCGCGAGATCTACATCGTAGAGGGCGACTCGGCAGCAGGCGCCATTCGCACCTCGCGCGATGCCGAGTTCCAGGGTGTTATGCCCGTCCGCGGCAAGATCCTCAACTGCCTGAAGGAGGACTATCCGCGCATCTTTAAGTCCGACATCATCATGGACCTCATGCGCGTGCTGGGCTGCGGCGTGGAGATTAAGGACAAGCGCATCAAGAACCTGGGCGCCTTTGACCTGGACAACCTCAACTGGAACAAGGTCATCATCTGTACGGACGCCGACGTCGACGGTTATCACATTCGCACGCTCGTGCTCACCATGCTCTACCGCCTGGTGCCCACGCTTATCGACGAGGGCTACGTGTATATCGCCGAGTCGCCGCTCTACGAGATCAACTGCAAAGAGAAGACCTACTTTGCCTACACCGAGCTCGAGAAGAACGGCATCCTCAAGGAGATCGGCGACCAGAAGTGCTCCATCAACCGCTCCAAGGGTCTTGGTGAAAACGATCCGGACATGATGTGGCTCACCACCATGAACCCCGAGACGCGCCGACTGATCAAGGTGGAGCCCGAGGACGTCACCAAGATGGAAACCATGTTCAACCTGTTGCTGGGCAACGACGAGGCAGGCCGCAAGCGCCATATCTCCGAGCACGGCAAGGAGTACCTGGACCAGCTGGACCTGCAGTAGCAGCAAATCGATAACGACGGCCCATAAGAAGTTCAAGAGGAAATCGTGGCAAAGAAGAAGACGAAGAACCAGCCCAAGAAAAAGCAGGTCAACGCCGAGAACGTCATCGGCCTGCACTCCGAGGTCACCGATCAGCCGATCACGCAGACGCTCGAGGTCAACTACATGCCCTACGCTATGAGCGTCAACGTCTCGCGTGCGTTCCCCGAGATTGACGGCTTTAAGCCCTCGCACCGCAAGCTGCTCTACACCATGTACAAGATGGGTCTGCTCAAGGGCGAGCGCCAGAAGAGCGCCAACATCGTGGGCCAGACCATGAAGCTCAACCCGCACGGCGACGCCGCGATCTACGAGACGATGGTGCGCCTGGCCACCGGTAACGAGGCGTTGCTCGCCCCCTTCGTGGAGTCGAAGGGCAACTTTGGCAAGTACTATTCGGGCGACCTGAGCTACGCCGCCTCGCGCTATACCGAGGCCAAGCTCTCCCCCATTAGCGCCGAGATCTTCAAGGACATCGACAAGGACCCGGTCGACTTCGTCGACAGCTACGACGGCGCCATGAAGGAGCCACGCCTGCTGCCCACCACGTTCCCCAACATCCTCGTCTCGGCCAACAAGGGCATCGGCGTCGCCATGGCATCCGACATCTGCGGCTTCAACCTCAATGAGGTCTGTACCGCCACGATGCATTACCTGCAGGATCCCGACTGCGACCTGCTCGAGTACATGCCCATGCCCGACTTCTCGACCGGCGGCGAAATTATCTACCGCCGCGAGGAGATGGAAAAGATAATCGAGACCGGCCTTGGCAGCTTCCAGATCCGCTCCCGCTGGCGCTGGATTCCCGAAGAGCGCATCATCGAGGTCTACGAGATTCCCTACACCACCAAGACCGATGTCATCATCGAGCGCATCGTCAAGCTCTCCAAGGAGGGCAAGGTCAAGGAGATCGCTGACATCCGCGACGAGACCGACCTTTCGGGCCTGCGCATCGCTATCGACCTTAAGCGCGGCGTCGACCCCGACAAGCTCATGGCCAAGCTCTATCGCTCGACCACGCTGCAGGATTCGTTCTCGTGCAACTTTAACGTGCTGGTCGACGGCTATCCCCGCGTTATGGGCGTGCGCCAGATCCTGCACGAGTGGGTCAAGTGGCGTATTGAGTCCACGCGCCGCCGCATTAACTTTGACCTGGGCAAAAAGTCCGAGCGCCTGCACCTGCTGCACGGCCTTGAGGCAATTCTGCTCGACATCGACAAGGCGATCGCCATCATCCGCGGCACCAAGCTCGAGGCCGAGGTCGTGCCCAACCTTATGAAGGGTTTCGACATCGACGAGACCCAGGCAGAGTTTGTTGCCGAGCTCAAGCTCCGCAACATCAACGAGGAGTACATCCTCAACCGCACCAAGGACATTGCCAAGCTCGAGGGCGAGATTGCCGAGCTTGAGGAGATCCTCTCCAGCGAGGAGAACATCAAGAAAGTCATCAGCGACGAGCTGGCCGCGGTCAACAAAAAGTACGTGATGCCGCGCCGCACGGGCAGGATCGAGCCCCATGAGGTTATCGAGGTGAGCCTGGAACCCGAGGTCGAGGAGTACCCGGTCACCATCATGCTCTCGCGCGATGGCTACCTTAAGAAGATGACGGACCGCGTGCTCAAGAAGGCGACCACGCTCAAGTACAAGGACGGCGACAAACCCTTTATCGAGTTCCCGTCCTCCAACACCCACGAGCTGCTGGTCTTTACCAACAAGAGCCAGGTGTACAAGTGCAAGGTTGCAGCGTTTGAGGACACCAAGTCGGCCCAGCTGGGCTCGTACCTGCCGACCGATCTTGAGATGGAACCCGACGAGAGCGTCATCTGGGTCATCGACCCCGAGGACTACAAGGCCGACGTGCTGTTCGTCTTTGAGAACGGCCGCGTGGTGCGCGTCGCGCTTTCTGGATACGTCACCAAGACCAACCGCAAGCGCCTCAAGAACGCCATCTACGGCGGCAGCAAGCTGCTGTATGCGCAGGTGCTCAAGGAAGACCGCGACCTCGCGCTGGTCTCGAGCGACTACCGCCTGATGAACTTCAACACGTCGCTGCTCAAGACCAAGACGACCACCAACACGCAGGGCGTCCAGGCTTTCACGGCCAAGAAAGGCCGCTCGGTCACCACCGTCGGCACGACCGAGGAGATTCTTGGCGCCGGCGTCTCGGCCGAAAAGTTCACCGCACAGAGCCTCCCCTCAGCCGGTGCCCTCATGAAGGAAAACGACATGCCGAGTCTGTTTGACTAACGCGATTGGTTAAAACCGCGGAAGTCGTACCGCCACGAATCCGTAAAAGAAAGGGCCCCGAGGTGCGATTAACTGCACTCCGGGCCCCTTTCTTTTACCATTTACTCGCAGAAGTGCACTCTCACGCCAGCTTGCGGGCGAGCTCTCGCACCTCTTCCAGCTTGGGCGAGGAGGCCATGCTGTCGCGCTCGGTCATACCGCTGATGGTGACAATGCCCTGGTCCTCCCACTTGCAGTATGCGCAGGCCGACTTGTACATGGCGATCGCCGCGTCATAGACGCCCTCGCTGTGACTATCGAGCAAAAGGGCCGTCTTGGTGAACGGGAATCCCGTGGCACCGAAGGCGTACAGGCGGTCGATGGCGGCCTTCTCCTGCGCGGTGATATCAAACCAGTAGATAGGCGAGGCGAAGACGACCATATCGGCGCCTTTCAGCGACTCGATCACGTCGGCCATGTCATCCTTCTGCACGCAGACGCCCTCATGGGCGAAGCAGTACTGGCATCCCAAGCAGCCGGCGATCTTCTTGCCGGCAACGCGGACGACCTCGACCGCATGGCCGGCCTCGCGCGCGGTCTCGGCAAACGCCTCGACCATGGTGTCGGTATTGGCGCCCTTACGCGGACTACCGCTCAATACAACGATTTTCATAGGATTCCCTCTCCTTCATGCCGCAGGCGCGCGGCACACATTTCGTTGTAACCAAAACAGATGGAGCTATTCAGTCGTCCGCAGACCACATCTCTTGTTCGTGCTCTCTAGACACGATCTCATTGCCTGACAACTCGTTAACTGTCTTGATTCTCTCTCCGAGAATTGAACAGCAAATCGTTGGCCGCAAAGTGTCGACTGTGGGAAAATTAACTAGAGCTTTCTCCTGCTCGCGTGAGCGTTCGCGTGTATGAGCCTGGCCGAATCGGGTAGGCGCAATATAGATCCACGGAAACCGGCCTACGAACAAGGAGCGCCTTATGTATGGACAGCATGTTGCACCGCAAACCCATAACAAACGCACTGGCCTGTCTATCCGCAACGTCAAGCTTCATGCAGGCGCCAGAGTCGTCGCCTACGGAGTAAGCATTCTTATGACAGGACAGCTTTTGCTACCCTGCGCAGCATTGGCGACCGAAATGCCCGAACCCGATGTCGCATTACCCATCACCTGCGAAGAAGTCAACGCGGAAGGCAGCCTCACAGCAACCACCGTCGTCGATCATTACTACGATTTGGAGCTACCCCCTGCTTTCGAGTTGGTCCAGAACGAGGCTCTTGTATACGATTTTCCCGACAAACCCGAGGACTTCATCTACGGGCTTAACGACACCGTCCATCTCTTCAAGATCGACACCGATACCGAAAGCCTTATAAAAACCGAGAACCCCAAAGAGGCCAGCGTCTCTATTGCCCTGACCATGATCGACAATCACGTTAGAGCAACCGTAGTCTTTACAGGCAGTTACGCCGACGACCAAATCCCTTACAGGCTGGACCTCAACAGCTCAACCTACCTTGGCGCACACGTTGACCGTGACTTCGACAGCGGGCAGGGGATTATGCACGAAACGCGGCACGATTACTACATCCGTTACGTCTTCGACAGTGACGTGCACTTGTTTGCAACCGATACGAGCGGTTCCAAACCCGAACCGGAAACCAAGCCCGAGCCCACACCGCAGCCCAATGCAAAAAAGCCCACGGCAAATCCCGTTTCCACCAAGGCAGTAGCGGCAGTTAAACCAGCCGGGGCCACCCTACCCGCGACGGGCGACAACGGTGCGATGGCAGCCGCCCTGAGTGTTGCCGGTGCTGTAGTTGCGGCAGTTGGCATTTCTGCAACAAGGCGTCGAAACCGCTAGCCAACATTTCGTACCCCGCAGACAAAGCTCTATCCCCGCTCCGATGAGCTTTACTCACCGAGAAGTTTCTTCCCCACGGAAATGAGCTTTTTCCAACGGTCGCCTTCAGGCCATCAACGCCCCGCGAAACCGACGAAACAGACTGTGCCGAACCGCCATCGAGCTCTGCCCCATCGCAAACAGCGTCGACGGCGTCTTCTGGCAACATTTTTGGTCGCCATAGCTCCGATTCGGCAGGGCCCAGCCTCCGCTCGATCTCGAGCAAGACTTGTAAGGAGTCCACAGTCAAGATCAACTACGGAAATCGCGACGAGCCGATACCGCTCGCATGTCCCCTTCGGAATAGGCGCTGAGCAGCTCCTGGGCGTGGGCGAACTCGGGCCCTCGCCTCCAACCGAGCAGGCGGTTGACCGCGAGATTTCCCTGAACGTTGTGGACAAAGAGCAGATAGGCGTCCTCGCGCGAAAGCCCGGCCTTCTCCATGATCGAGGGAACCATCTGCTCCGCGCCGCGCTCGATAAGGCGCTGGGCCACGCGGGCGTACGCGTCGTCATCCGAGTAGAGCAGATAATAGTCATCGTTTGCCGGCGGGCGCTGGCAGAGGGCATCCGCCTCCGTTCCTTCGAGCGGGGCACAGACGGGCGACGGTGCTTAAGACTCCCTGCTAGTCGCTTTGAGATATCCCTCGTCGTCCACGGGCTCCAGCCACTCGTTGGAGGTCTCCTCGCCCGGAACCTCAAGCGCGAGATGGGAGAACCAGCTGTCGGGCGCGGCTCCGTGCCAATGCTTCACCCCCGGGGCGATGTTGACCACGTCGCCCGGGTGCAGCTCCTGTGCCGGCTTTCCCCATTCCTGGTAAAACCCTCGGCCAGCCACGCAGACGAGGATCTGCCCGCCGCCGCTTTTGGCGTGATGGACGTGCCAGTTGTTGCGGCAGCCGGGCTCGAACGTCACGTTGCAGACGCCGACCTGCTCGGTGGAAAGGGGCGCGAGGTAGCTTTGCCCGATGAAGTACTTCGCGAACGCGTCGTTGGGGGCACCGATGGGAAAGGCCATCTCGTTTTGGTGCTGAGCCTTTGCGTCGGCGGCATCGTCGTCCACCCAGACCTCCTTCGCCATGCGGAAGGCCGCCCATGCCTTGGGCCAACCCGCGTAAAACGCCGCGTGCGTAAGGATTTCCGCTATCTCCGCCCTGGTCACGCCGTTGTTCTTCGCGGACGTCAGGTGATATTTGAACGAAGAGTCCGTCAGTCCCTGCGCCATTAGGGCCACCACCGTCACCACGCTGCGGTCGCGCAAGGAGAGCTCGCCCTCCCGGCTCCATACCTCGCCGAACAGCACGTCGTCATTGAGCTGTGCGAATTTGGGAGCGAACTCCCCCAGGGCATCTCTGCCCGCCGTCTGCTTAATCGTCATGTTTGATTCCTCCTGCCGATGGTTTTGAGTACAAACTGCTTTCGCGCAGCTAAGCCGCGCCTAGATTTCCATGCCCATTCGTTGCGCCTGCTCCAGAGCGGGATGCCCGGCGATTACGGACACCTCTTGCACCTCCGATTTGCATTGACGAGAATGAAGGTAGTACCTAAACCTGACTTTAGGTCAAGGAATGAAATCGAGATCTATTCGGAGGAGCCATGTACACAATCGGCCAGGTGTCGGAGATGTTCGGTTTGCCCGCTTCAACGCTGCGATATTACGACAAGCAGGGACTGTTTCCAGGATTGGAGCGAGCGTCCGGCATTCGCCAATTCGGCGACAGGGAACTCGAGGCGCTTCGGGTCATCGAATGCCTAAAGAAGGCGGGGATGGAGATCAAGGACATCCGGCTGTTCATGGAATGGTGTGCGGAAGGCCCATCTACATACCCCCAGCGCAAGGCCATGTTCGAGGACCGGAAGGCCCACATGGAGTCGGAGATCGCGAAGATGAACCGTGCGCTGGACATGCTGAAGTTCAAATGCTGGTACTACGAACAGGCGATGCAAGATGGCGGCGAGGACAGGCTTAAGGCACTGATTCCCAATGGCTTGCCAGAAGAAATCAAAGAGGCCTACGAAAACGCGCACGCTCGATAGTGGCGCCCGATGCTCAAGGGGCTTCGGCGAGGAGTCCTGTTCGGGGTAGGAGTGCAAACGAGAGAGGGCCGGGGCCTATGGCTCCGGCCCTCCTTCTGGGCGTTTCCCTCGCTCGCACTACCCGGCCGACGGCGCGGTGAACGACAGCTTGTCGTATGCGAAACTGTAGTTCTTCTTGATCGCATAGAAGGCGACCGACGCCATCAGCGCGGCGACCGCAATGGCGGCCTGCTCCTTCGTTGGGTTGACCTCGAGCGCGTACCCGATGGCTTCCCTGACGGTCTTCAGCGCACCCTCGGGCGAGTCGACGAGCTCGGTGGCGGCCTTTGCGATGTTCTTGCTGTCCATGGTCGTTCCTTTCGTGGGGTTAGTCTAGGCGAGCAGCTTGAGCGTGAGGGCGATGTGGCATGCCATTCCAGCGAGGAGCGCCACGGTCATGCACGTCACGGCGGCGGCCATCAACCTGAAGAACCACGTGTCCATGTCGCGGCCACTTCCCGCCTTTTCGAAGTGCTTATCTTCCAAACGGCTCTTGTCGGTCATCAGTTCCTCCTCTACGGGTTTTACTGAGGACAGTTTCTCGAATAAGAGCCCTGCCGTTCGAATGCAGACGCTCTAATGACCTACAATATTTAATGTCATTCAATAGAAACGAGGAAACCATGTCGAGGAAGCTGACGGACATTGAGATAGCGGCTTTTCTCGAGAGATGCGGCACGATTGAGAGCGGAACGCGACAGCGCTTGCTGGCAGTCGCGCGCCTGCTATGCGATTTCACCGACGAGAACGAGGGACTCACCTCGCAGGAAATAGCTCGGGTTCTCTCGCGACTGTCGGGGAGCAATGTGGCCGAAAACTCCGTCCGCGCCGATCTCGACGCTTTGGCATCATGCAGCCCCTTCGGAGCCGAAGTCATAAAGCCCGGGCGGGGCGAGAAAACCGGGTACCGCTGCGCGGCAAAGCCCTTTTCATCGCATGACTCTTCGCTCCTGATGGGCATGGTGAGAACGAGCAAGTTCGTCAATGAGGAGCAGCGCGCTCGCCTTTGCGCGAAGCTCGAGGAAATCATGTCCGACCGCGAGCTGGAAGAGATGGTCGAATCGATCTTTGTCGATGAGCGCGAAACCCATGAGGGCATGAACGCACTTGCGGCGATGGTCGCCGCCTCCTCCGCGATTCGCAACAACGAACAGCTCTGCTTCCGTTATCGCCGCCACTTGATGAACGGGGATGAGCTGATTGACCGCCAGATCTCGTCCGAAGACCCCGTTTGCCTCGTCTACAGCTTCGGACACTACTATCTTGAGACCTGCGTGACAACTGACAAGGTTCCCGAGGGCGAACCCTTTTTCCGCAGGCTGGACCATATGACGAACGCGATGGTATCGGGGAAGAAGCTCCGCAACCCCGGCAGGGTTGACGAGCTTAGGAGAAGGGTGGCCGCCGACGTCCGAGAGCGGATTGACATGTACGGCGACGGGACCAGCAGGACGCTTTTCCTCAAAGTCGAGGGGCGTTGCGCCCAATATGCCTACGACAGGTTCGGCCACGACTTGGTTTTTTCGCACGTCTCCGAGGACGATGCCGGCAATCCCCATGGCTACGCCTGCGTGAGGACGCAGCTGTCTCCAACCCTCTACCGTTGGCTTTTCGGTATGGGAGGAGGCGTTTTCCTTGCAAAGCCGAAAGGCCTCACCTGGGCCAGGACCTTTCGAGGCCTTTCGTCATGCAGCGCCGATACGCTTCGGCAGTTCGTCGAAGATTACGAGGCGGCGCACGAGGGCTATATCTCCATGCTTGAAAGCGCTCTGGGAGCCGAGCGAGATGCTATTGCAAAGGGACATGAAACGGCTTGGATTTAACGCTAAAGACGACGTACTCGGTCAGAACCTCTGCAAGGGCATCAGAGGCGCACCTTTCCGAGCGGTACCTTCTGAATAGGCGATCAATGTTTTCCAGCTCTTCATCCTGCGACAGCCCGCGCAGCGGAGAGTAGTAGTAGGAGTTATGGATGTCGATCCCGTCACCCATTATCGACAGGGCGATGGACCAGAGGTGGGTGTCGTCATGATGCTCTATAGCGATGAGATGCGCGCTCTCGATTGAGCTGACGATTAAACCATCGAGTCCCTCATTGAGGACCTTTGCCATCTCCGCGAGGTCGTCGGGGCTCGATTCGCCCTGGGCTCTCATGCCGTCAAGATACTTGAGCTGTTCTTCGTCGAGCCGTAGGCCGCCGAGCAGCATGAACATGATGTCAAGAACCTCGTCCCTGATTTCCCTAACCTTGCCCAGGTCGTAGAAGTTGGACTTATGGAGCTTCCCATTGCGGGTGTCGTCCATGAACGACCGCAGCCGCCCGAACAGGAGCTCGCGAAAGGACTTGTAATCAATCTCAGGATCGTAGATGCGCACGTTGAAGTATTTGTGCTGGTAGCTTGCAAATAGATAGGCAAGCGGGCCCAACGTTGCCTCTTTGTCCTTCTCCGCCAGGAGGGCTGAGGTGAGCGGGACGGCAGGGTTCCAGGCCTTTACGGCGCCAAACGCCACCTTGTAGTCCCTGTTCGCCCAAAGCGGAAGAAGGTCGAACATCATCTGCTCTATCGCCTTGATGTAGCCAGCGACCGTCCCGGTCTGCTCGACATTCTCGGAGAGGGTGTTGAGCCTGTAGCGCCACTCTGACGACAGAAAGCTGACGGCGAAGCTGGCTTGCCCGAAGAGTATTTCGAACAGATCTTTGCGCTGAATGTTGCGCGCCAAGATATCGATGTCGCGCTCCGACATCCCTCTTCCCATCAGACGGTACCTGATAAGAGGAAGCTCGATCGCCTCGTAGTCGTGAAGGAGCTCTCGTCTGAAGGAGCCGAGCTCATGCTCGGTGGGCAGGGCAACAACCGTGAACCCCTGGACAAGTCGACCCTCCGTTCTCACCCTGCCAGCCACGTCGGTCAAACGGTCGGCCTCTTCCTTTCCGAAAGTCCTCTCGAACCAATCTGTTGCAGAGACGTGCTTGACGCCGCGCGGAGAGAAAGACTCGTACCAGTAGCCGAGACTCTCGCGGAGCTTGACGTTGGCCTCATCCGCAAGCCATACAAGGTAGACGTCGTCAACCTCCCCGTTCTCCACCAACTCGAACGCCCAGAACGTGGAGTTGCTCTTAGTGTGGTTAAGCGGGCTATGGTCGATGCTTGGCCACAGCATGACGCATGCATGCTTCCCCCCGTCCGCAATGTAACCGAAGCCGGCGTTCTTCCATCTTGACTTGGATGGCAGGTCGAAGGTTTCGATGGAATGCCCAGATGCCAGCTTCCTTGCAAAGTCAGCGAATAGGCCAGGCGCCGCTGCAGCCCAGTTTCGCTGCATCTGCTTCATGCTTGCGCAATTGCAATCATCGGTTCCAAAAAGGAATCCGCTGTTGAACTCATTGACGCCTGCGAACTTCTTCGATAGCTTGATGTCCGCCAACGCCTTGTCCGCGAACTCGTCGTACAGAGACTGGCAATCCATTTCCCACCCACTTTCTCGATAACGCCATTATCCCAGAAAGACTATGGGGTGTTCGGGATAGAGGAGCTGGCGCCCGGCGAGCTCGACCTCACGCCCGGCTGCATCGACAGGGCCAGGGCCGCGAGGGGCGAGGGACCGCTGACGGGGTAGGCGTCGGGCCGGGACATGGGCCGGAGGGCCCGTTGCGCTGAGTCCGGAACGGCTGCGCGGCGGGCTGGCGGAGCATGCGGAGGCGGCATGGGGGCACCGGCCTCCATAGCCTCTCCACCTGCGGAAACGAGGCGGCGGCCAGGCGCCGTGAGCTATTTCCGCGTTGCGCTAGCTGCGGAAACGCGGGGTACGCTCAGACTGTTGCGTTGAGATTGAAAATCAACCTGATATCGTAGCGCACCGCAGACGCTGATGGCGATGGCTGTACACGGGCACGGGCGCGCCACTGCATTTCACAGCTTATTTCTCAAGTATTTGGGACGCACACGCGGCGTTCAAAAATGCGGAGCGGCTCCGCATGACTCGAGACTGAGCCGAGGTGCCCTACTTCTCGCCCTCCAGCAGCCCCACGATGCGGTCGATGTCGACGGCAAAGCGAGGCCTTCCCTCGCGCTCGTAGCGGTCGAGGTATGCCTGGCACTCGGAGACAATGCGCTTGGTGTTGCCGTCGATGATGCGCTGGAGCGTCTCGTAGTAGGCCGAGCCCTCGGTCCTGAAGCGGCGCTGGTAGGCCTTGGTTATGGGGAACATCTTGATGTAGTGGATGCCGTGGCGGCAGCCGGGGCGCGTCGTGGGGCGGGGTGGCAACGCAAAGTACTGGTCTTTGGGCACGTTAGGGGCGATGTTGGAACGCAGCGGCACGGCGAAGTCCCTGCGCTTCCCGCGGAAACGCAGCCTCACCACCACGATGCAGGGACGATTGTGCTTAAGCATGAGTTCGCGGTCGCCCTCGACGAGGTCGAAGAAGTCCTGGGAGATGGATACGATCTTCATCGGTTCGCCCCCTTCATACGAGACGGGGCCCGCATCGCTGCAGGCCCCTACAGGTGGGCGATATTCTACGCCTTGCGGCACCCCGTCGCCCACGGAGGTTAAACGTACACGTAAGCCGTACTCTGAAAGCCGCGGCTTCCGGCAAGTAGTTTATACCACGAAAGGCCGCTTTCAATGCGTATAGCTCGCAAAATAACACTCGCTGGGCCGTCACCCCTGGCCGTTACCCTCCAATCTTCATTGGAGTCAGCAGGTCAATTCATATAATCATGGGGGTTTATCCTAAAGGGAATCAAATTTATACCCCCATAACCAAGGAATTATCTATTCCCACTCGATGACTAGGGCCCTGGTGTAATTGGCTGGATCACCGTTCCGGGAACCGGTATCGACCTACCTGTCCGCCAAGCTCCTTCTTCAGCTTCAGCCTAGTATCTGACTCGCGCCGTTATAAGCGAAAACCGAAGAGATGCGTCTTAGCCAAGAAAATAAGGTTAGCCTTATCTTACTGCATGATTCGTGTGTTATAGTTAGCTGGCTCTAACTGTTTGGGGGCGACAGCCATGCACGAACGCGAGGGTTTCTGGGACAAGAACGCCGGTCGGTATGACCGTTTCATGCGAAACGACCGGGCGGCGTATGAGAAGATGTATGGGCTGATCCGGCCGGTAGTGAAAGCAAAAACCGTACTGGAGGTCGCCACCGGCACGGGGCTTATCGCAAAGAGCATCGTGAATGCGGCGGCGCACATCGAGGCTACGGACGCCTCTGCAAAGATGATCCTTGAAGCAAAGCGGGACAATCAATCCGCAAAGCTGCACTTTTCCGTACAAGATATGTTCCGCCTGCCCTATGCACAGAAGTCCTTCGAAGTGGTGATCGTGTCCAACGCACTTCACATAGTGCCGCATCCGGAAAAGGCCCTGCAAGAAATCAGGCGGGTGCTGAAGGACGACGGCGTGCTCATCGCTCCAACCTTCACCCACGCGGGGAACTCGGTTTCCGGCAAGGCAAAAGCCTTTTTCATGAGTATGGCGGGATTCCCCCTCCACAGCAGGTGGACAAGCGAGGAATACCTACGTTTCCTGCGTCAAAACGGCTGGGCGGTGCAGAAAAGCGCGGTGCTGAAGGCCTCGTTCCCGTTGACCTATGCGGAATGCACAAAATCGGAGAGACCAGATGTCGTTCTTTGAAAACACCCGCAAGCCCGTGGGCCTCGGCGGAAAACTTATGGTTGCCATGATGAATCTAGGCCACAGCCCTGTGGCGCGGTGGGGACTTCGATTTCTACGACTTGCGCCAAATGCCAAGGTGCTGGATTGCGGCTGCGGCGGCGGGGCGAACATAAAACGGCTGCTGAAAAAATGCCCGCATGGCGTCGTCAAGGGCGTCGACTATTCGCCCGTCAGCGTGGAGAAGACTAGAAAGCTCAACCGAATTGCAATTCAGGAGGGGCGTTGCGCCGTTCTGCAAGGCAGTGTGGCGGATATGGTGTTTGAGGATAGCTACTTCGATGCCGCCACGGCCTTTGAGACCGTCTATTTTTGGCCTGATTTGCCCCGATGCTTCCGTGAGGTCTGGCGGACGCTGAAGCCAGGCGGGACAATTCTCATCTGCAACGAGAGCAATGGCGATACGGACAAGGACGAGAGGTGGACGCAGATCATCGGCGGCATGACCATCTACAAGGACATTGAATTAAAGGCATGTCTGGAGCAGGCGGGTTTTCACGAGGTGCAGATACACAAAAAGGAAAAGTGGCTCTGCGTCACGGCGCGGAAGTAGGGGCATCAAGCACGGGCATTTTTCATCCATCCTGCACATGGCGATAGACATGACGGTCATAGCGGCTGTGCTGGCGGTAATTATGACAGTTTTTATTCACTGAGGAAGGAACCTATGAAATGCAAAATTGAGAAAAACACCGTGCAGGAGACGCTGATCCTCCCGCTGTATTCCCGGAAGCTGTGTACGGAGTTGTACCCGAACCTTTACAGGGATGAAACAGCGGTTCGTCTGCTCGACCAGATCGACTACGACTTTTCAGAGGCAGAGAAAAACTCCCGCAGCCTGATGCAGCGCTTTGGTGCGCTGGAGGTGGCCACACGGCAGAGTGATCTTGCTTTCGAGGTGCGGGATTACCTGAAAGGCCACCCCAATGCGGCGGTGGTCAATCTGGGCTGCGGGCTGGATAACACCGGCAGAACCTGCGACAACGGTAGATGCAAGATCTATAATCTGGACTTCCCGGATGTGATTGCCTTGCGGCAGCAGCTACTGCCCGCCGGGGATCGAGAACAAAATATCCCCTGCGACCTGAAAGACACCGCATGGTTTAGCAAAATCGATGCCTCCCGCGGGGCGGCGTTCTTTGCCTCCGGGGTGTTCTATTACTTTCTGACCCAGCAGGTCCGGGAACTGGTGCGGGGGATGGCGGACGCTTTCACCGGCAGTGTGCTGGTCTTTGATGCTGCCAATCGGACGGCGGTAAAGATGATCGCAAAAACATGGCTTAAGACTGCAAAAATCAAGGATGTGGGGGCATATTTTGCGGTTTCGGATGCCGCCAAGGAAATCGGCACGTGGGACAGCCGTCTGCAGGTCACAAGTCGCGGCTATATGCTGGGCTACAACGATTTGAGAGACCCTTCTGTCAGCGGCTTTTTCCGGTTTCTCGCAAGGGTCGGTGACAACGGGATGAAAATGCAAATCGTGAAAATAAGATTTTGAGAGGCAAAAACGAAGCGCATTCACTTTGACGTCGAAGAAGACGGCTTTTACGGCGCATATTGGGCATGCAGGGACACGCATACAGCAGCGGGCACGGATTCAATTGAAACCGTGCCCGCTATCTGATACTATATTATTTTATCGAACGTCTGTTCTATTCCCACTCGATGGCGTCGGTTCTGCCGTCCCGTCACTCCAGTTACACCCAGTTTTCGGCATCGACACGGAACGCGTGCCGCCGAATGACGCGATGTCGCGTTTCGTCGGCTTCGGGGACAAAAGCTGGGACAACCTCAAAAACTTTTTTCAAACTCAGGGCTTTGAGTTTTTGTTTTTGTCCCAAAGTGCGCGGCGGGTCGCCTTTGGAGGCTCGATGGCGCCGAAAACGCCCGTTTTGAAACTCAACCGCCCTTTTGCCCGCAAGCCGCCAGCTGCAATCGCAAGTGAATTAACGCGGGTGGCTTGCGCGCCATTTGCAAAACCCCAGGTCGCAGGTCTTCGCCATTCGTGAACAAAGTGAGTAGTCTCAGGTGGCTTGCTTATGAGTTGGCGAACGGGCCTTCAGGATTCAGGGCAAACATGCTGGTAGAATAGGATTCTCAAATCAATGACAGGAGACCGAGCATGGCCGAACCCCACGATAGGAAGCCGATCCTCACGATCGAGCAGCAGATAGAGCACCTCAAGCAGAAGGGCGTAGCCTTCGAACTGTGTTCCGAGGAAGAGGCCGCGGACTACCTGCGCGACAAGTGCAACTTCTTCAAGCTCGCATCCTACCGCAAACTCTTCTCGAAATACGAGGGAGGCCCGCGCGACGGCCGCTACGTAGACCTCGACTTCGGCCAGCTGCGCCTGCTCGCGGCGCTCGACCAGGAGCTGCGCCACGCCCTGCTCGGCATGACGCTCGACATCGAGCATTTCCAGAAGGTGACACTGCTTCGCGAGATGGAGGACCGTGGAGAGGACGGCTACGCCATCGTGGCCGACTACATGGCATCGCTTACCACTGCAAACAGGGAGTACCGCCTGCGCGAGCTCAAGATGAGCGGCCGCAGCCCCTACAGCTCGAGCCTCTACGCGAAGTACTCCGGCGACATGCCTGCCTGGGCCTTCCTTGAGCTCACCTCGTTCGGCACCCTCATCGACTTCGTGCGCTTCTGCGCCAGGCGATGGGGCGACAGGCGCCTCGAGGCCTCCCACTACGACCTCAAGCGCGTGAAGTCCGTCCGCAACTGCGCCGCGCACGGCTCGTGCCTGATCAACTGCTTCGCCGAGAGGGGCGCCGCCCGGGGCTCGGCGTCCAGCGGCGTCTCCCGAAGGGTCGCCGCCGTGGGAATTCCCAAGGCGACCAGGAGGAAGTGGATGGGGAATACGGCCATGCAGGAGGTCGCGACCGTGCTCGTGGCGCACTCCGGCTTGGTACCCGAGGGCTCCTCGCGCTCGCGCGCCGCATCCGAGCTCGCCGAGATGTTCGCCAGGGCCGACGGCGAAACCGAGGCGCTGCCCGACAAGGGGCCCGACGCCGCAGCTCGCTCCGCGCTCGAGTTCCTTCGCAGGTTGACAGAATCGCTCGGGTTGGTAGAATAGCCTGCAGATAGCAAAACCTTCACGGTTTTAGGGGCGGACTTGCGCAAGCGACTCTGCCCTATTTTTATATTCACTCGCTATAGGAGACGGGTGATATCTGGGTCAATGACAGAACTGAGAAGCCCGGAATAATGGAGCCAGTTAGAAACCCTCGGGTTTGCGGGGCGGGATCGTGAGAGCGATTCTGCCCTATTTTTTTCCTCCGTCTGCCCCAAACCAAGTAGTTCGAAGATAGCCTGTAGGTGTCCTCGTGGGCGCCTTTTATTTTCAGGGAATCGGCCGCTTCATGAACGAGCGACCGGCTTGACCTAGATCGAACCGCCTTCATCTCCGTCTAGGCGCCGGCAATCAACATCGTGAATCCGCGCGTGCTACAATGCGGGCACCAGAGATGAAAACACAGTCCCCGTCGGGTAGTCGTGGGCGTGCGGGAGTCCGCATCAGTAACCTGCCTCCTTGGTTGTCCCTTCTCTGCATGGTCATCTACATAAAGGAGGAACCAGCCATGCAGATCAGCGTGTCGTCCACCCTGACCGTATATCACGACGGCCAATTCTGGGTCGGGCTGGCGGAGCATGTCGAGGACGGCAGATACGGCGCCGCCCGCATCGTCTTCGGCGCAGAGCCGTCCGATGAGGAAATCCTGCAATTCGTTGCAAGCAAATGGGCGAAGCTCGAGTTCTTCGGCGACGAACCTGCAGAGACAAGAAAGCCCGCGAGGAACCCCAAACGCCGCGCCCGCGAGGCGTCGAAGGCCCTCAAGCAGCCGGCGATGAGCACCAAGGCGCAGCAGGCGCTCGCGAATCAGCGGGAGACGATGAAGCGGGAATCGGCTCAAGCAAGAAGCCAGCGTCGCGCGGATGAGGCGGAGGCGCGCTTCGAGCAGCGAAAACTGAAGCGCAAACAGAAGCATCGCGGTCATTGATACCACCATCAACCCATATATAGCAGCAGGCGTAGCTTCGATTGAAACTACGCCTGCCACCTGGTGCTATAACGTTATACAGAACGTATGTTCTATACCCACTCGATGACTAACCCAGTCCGAGCACTACCGATGCGTGTCGCGTCATACCGCCTAAGAGCTGATTCGTTCAGAAAAGGTTCAGGGGGATCGTCGAGTTTATTGCACCCTCGCGTTTTACAAAAGAGAGTACAAGGCCCTTTAGCTCGAATTATTGCATTTAGAACCCCGCCGCTCATCCATCCTAGCTTGCCCAAACAGCCCTCCCGCGATGTCCATGTTCCAACGGATGGGTACCATTTATCCGGGTGCACCTGGGTCAACGGGCCGGCAGGCCCGCGCAAGGTCGCTCGCAGAACACGCAACATCAAACACGACAGAAGAGGCGAACGACAGATGCCGGACCCCGGACGACAGCACCGCGGAAGACGAGCATTCCGACCACAACCGAACAACTCCAGCTACTAGGCAGGCGCCCGCATGGGCGCCTTTTACTTTTCGGGGACTTAGCTGCCAGCTAAGGCGCGCGGCTCATGGCCGTTTCGTGAAGACACGACCAGCTTGACCCACCTCGACCCGTCTCAGCTCCTGCCGTGCTCACCAATCGACATCAGGCGGTTCAATCGTCGCGCAGACGAAAAGGGACACGGTGCCGTGCGGTGTGCTCGCGCGGTGCCGCACGGGAAGATTGGAGGAATCATGGCACACACAGCTGGATGCGTCGCGCCCGAGGGCAATCAAGATCGCGACGAATGGATGACGGTGATCGAGATGCAGGAGTACATGAGGGCGAGCCGAAACAAGGCATACGACCTCATCTGGTCGGGAGAGATCGACTCGTACAGGCTCGGAAGGAAGCTCCTGGTGTCGAGGGCGTCGGTGGACGCCTACATCGAGTCGAGGAGCGGCAGGAAATGACGGCGGCGACCGCCCCAGGAGCCGCCCGCGGCCGGGCACGCGAGGGAGCCTCGAGACGAAAGGAGCTCGAGGACGACCATGACCAAGAGCATTAGCAGGAGCCAGGTGAGGCTCATCGCATCGACCAACGCGATATTCGGCGCCGACGAGGCGTGCGCGATGCTGCGCATCAGCCGCGACGCCATGTACCGGCTCGCCAAGGACCCCGACGACCCGTTCCCGATCCGCTACATCGGCGGCAAGACGCGCGACGGCATCGTGCTGCACGACGAGCTCGTCGCATGGGTCGAGCGGAACAGCGTCGTCGGCTCGCCCAGAAGGGGCTAGCGCCGATGGCGGCCGCAGGCCCGAGGGGGCGCGACGGCCCCTCCCCGCGCGAGTTCACGGCGGTACGGCACTTCATGATGGCGGACCTGGGCCTCTCCGGCCTTTCCCTGCTCGTCTACGCGCGCATTTTCGGCTTCTGCGACGCCGGGTGCGACTACTTCGAGAGCAAGGGCGGCCTGGCCCGATTCCTCAACGTGCAGGAGCGCAGCGTCCACCGCGCCATCCGCGACCTGCTCGACCGGGGCCTCATCGAGGAGTGCGGCGTGCACGCCCCGGCGCGCGGGCACGCCACCAAGCGGTACCGCATCGTGCGCGAGAGGCTGCCGCCCGGAGCGCTGGCAACCCCTGACGATTCGTCAGGGTTCCCGGCGCGAAAGGGTGACGAAATGACAGGGTTCGCAGCCCGAACCCCTGACGAAATGACAGGGAAACCCCTGACGATATGCCACCCGATAAGCAAAAGGGATAACGAGGACTTCAGAAGATAAGGAAGGGGCGCCCGATGGACCGAGCGGGACTCATCACCCTGGAGCAGGCCCGTGCGGCCGGGCTCTCCTTCGACGAGCCGGAGCCGAGGGCGTGCCCGCACTGCGGCGCCGCCATCGATCCGCTCGGCGCGGCGCTGGCGGGCAGGGTCGCCTGGGTCTCCGCGGCGCCCTGCCCGTGTGAGGGCGCTACCCGCGAGCGGGAGGCCGAGGCGCGAAGGCGCGCGGCCCTCGCCGCCAAGGAGGAGGCCGCCCGCCGGGAGAAGGCGCTCTCGCGCGCGGGCATCCCCAGGCGCTACTGGGCCGCCGAGGCCGACCGCCCCGAGTTCGCCGAGTACATTGCCTCGTTCGCGGGCAACGGGGGCGCCGGGCTCTACATACACGGGGGCGTCGGCGCCGGCAAGACGCACGCCGCCTCCGCCATGGCCAGGCTGTTCGCCGAGGCCGGCTACGACGTCGCCTTCACGACGGCCAAGGGCATGCTCGAGCGTGTGAAGGCCACGTTCGACGAGGGCGGCACCGAGGCCGCCGTCGCGCGGTACGCCAAATGCGACGTCCTCGTGCTCGACGACCTCGGCAAGGAGGACGCGACGGAATGGTCCGTCGGCACCGTGTTCAGCGTGCTCGACGCGCGCTACGAGGACATGCGCCCGACCATCGTCACGTCGAACTACGCGCCGGGCGCGCTGGCGGACAGGCTCGCCAGGCGCGGCGAGCGCGTAACGGCAGAGGCGATCGCGAGCAGGATCTCCCAGACCTGCAGGCCCGTCTACCTGGGCGGAAGGGACAGGCGCCGCCTCGGCTAGCTTGTGCGCTTCTCGTGGAGGCACGGACGGCTCGACCCAGCTCGACCCATCGCAGGCGGCCCCGATGCCCGCCGCAATCGAAATCGCTATACACGTCTTGGGCGGCGCCGGCGCGCCAGCACGCACGTCTGCTCCGACTCGCACCGTGCCCCCATCGCGAGGACGCCGCCCGCCAAGCAACAAACGAAAGGCGGAGGGCCCATGGACGGCTTCGAGAGGATAACCGGCCGCGAGCACGACGGGCTCGTGGAGAAGTGCCAGGAGAACGGCTGGCTCAAGGTCGGCGGCTTCGACTGGCAGGACGACCCGTTCCTCGAGGAGTACCCCTACGAGTTCTCCCGCACGGACAGCGTCGACAGGCTCCGCGAGGCGCTCGGCTCGGGCAACTGGGCCATACGCCAGGGGTTCTGCTACCGCGACCTCGCGTTCATCCAGCAGGTGAACGGCGGCGACGAGTGGTGGACGCTCAAGCGCGACGGCGACGCGTGGACCGGCTTCGAGAGCTGGAGCTTCGGCGCCATCGCCCAGGAGCCCGAGCGGTTCGAGCGCGCCATGCGCGACATGTGCGAGGCGACGCCGGAGCAGTGCCGCAGCGGCGAGTGGGCCCATCTGCACGAGAAGACGCCCGAGCCGCTGGCGCAGCGCGCCGCGTCCGCCCGCGAGGCGAGCCGCGCGCACGCCGGGCAGGAAGCCCGCGCCCCAATGGCGCGCGAGAGGGCCGTCGGGGCCGAATAGGGACGACCGGGGCGCGAATGCGCCCCTTTTTCATCTCGACTGGAAGGGAGGCGCGGGATGGCGAGCGACTACGGGGACGAGGCGGGCGGCAAGCTGCTCGACTGGATGCTGAGGATCGGCCAGGAGGCCGGCGCCGAGGCAATGTCGCGCAGCGCGAGGGAGCTCTCCGAGCGCCTCGCGGGAATCCGCGGGACCATTTCCGGCGGGCGCGCCGAGGCCATCGCGGCCGAGGGCGCGCCGACCTACGCGAAGCTCAGCCTCGAGGAGCTCTCGGGGCTTCCCGAGTACGCGACGATCAAGGAGGTCGTCTCCGACAAGCTGCGCGCCGCGTCGGTCGAGCACCACATCATCCCCGGCGAGGGCCGCGACTGGCTGCTCTTCAAGGTGGAGGACGCGCCCGAGGTCGACGAGGCCTTCCGCCAGCTGGAGCAAGAGACGGGAAAGGCCGCCGAGCGCGCCAGGGAGAGGCTCTCCGAGATCGCTGAGAGGCGCCGTGAACCCGAGCGGCTGGCCGAGCGTGCCGAGCGTGCGCGCGAGGCGTCGAGGGCCCACAGCCAGGGCCTCGGCCGGGACCGCGGCCCGCGCCAGATCGAGGGGCCCGAGAGATGAGGTGGCAGGCGGCGGCCGCGCTGGCCGCGGCGGCGTTCGCCGCGGGAGACTTCGCGGCCGCGGCACTCGCGGCGTCGGGCGCGAACCCGATCCTCGACCCGGAGGCCGCCATGGCGGCGATCCCCGCGGCGCTCCGCGCGGGGCGCGTATTCTCAACGGAGGCGCTTCCTCTGTGCGCGGGGACCGCCTGCGCGTGCGCGGCGCTCGTCGCCTGGGCGCGCTCCATGGGATCCAAGGGCGCCCGGCGCGACGGCGAGGAGCACGGTAGCTCCAGGTGGGCCACGCGCAAGGACATCGCGCCCTTCGGCGACGCCAAGGACCCCGACAACAACATTATCCTCACCGACAACGCGCGCATCCGCCTCGTGAGCCGCAGGTTCGACCTCTCCACCGATACCAACGACAATGTGCTCGTGGTGGGCGGCCCGGGCACCGGCAAGACGCGCTACTACGTCAAGCCGAACCTCCTGCAAGCCAACGCCAGCTTCTTCGTGACCGACCCGAAGGGCACGCTCATCCGCGAGATGGGCGGCGCGCTGGCTGAGCTCGGCTACGAGATCCGCGCGTTCGACACCACCGACTTCTCGCGCTCCATGCGCTTCAACCCCATAGCCTACATACGCGACGAGGCGGGCGTCATCCGCTTCGCCCGCGGCATCGTCGCCAACACCGAGGGCGAGGCCGACCACAAGGGCGACCCCTACTGGGAGAAGGCCGAGCGCCTGGTCTACACCGCGCTCACGGCCTACCTCGTCATGCACTGCGAGCCCGCCGACCGAAACCTCGACGGGCTGCTCACGCTGCTCTCGCTCGCCGACGCCCGCGACGACCCGGGCTACATGAGCCCGCTCGACATGGTGTTCCGCGAGCTGGAGACCGGCGAGCGCTACGTGAGGCGCGGCGGCGCCTCGGCGGAGGGCGGTTCGCTGCGCGGCTTCGCCGAGGAGGACGGCGCGTGGGAGTGGGTCAAGGTCCGCGAGCCCGCGCCCCCCGACGACTTCGCGCTCGCGAGCTACCGCGAGTTCCGCGTGGCCGCCGGCGACACCATGAAGTCGATGCTCTCGAGCTGCAACGTCCGCCTGAAGCCGCTGTCCATCCGGGCCGTGCGCGACCTCACCTCCAAAGACGAGCTCGACCTCGCCCACATGGGCGACGAGGGCGCCAAGGTCGCGCTCTTCGCGTCGATGAGCGACACCGACTCGACCTTCGACTTCCTGTTCGCCCTGCTCATGGACACGGCCGTGAGCGCGCTTTGCACCGAGGCGCTCGAGGCGCACGGCGGATCGCTGCCCACGACGGTGCACTTCGTCTTCGACGAGTTCGCCAACATCGGGCGCATACCCGACTTCGAGCGGACCATCGCGGTCACCCGCAGCAGGAACATCGCGGTCTCGATGATCGCCCAGTCGCTCTCGCAGCTCAAGGAGACCTACGGCGACAACAACGCCGAGACCATCGTGAACGCCTGCGACACGCTGCTCTACCTGGGCGGCAAGGCCAACGAGACCAACGAGGAGATCAGCAAGATGGCCGGCAAGCAGACGGTGGCGAGCGAGACGCAGAGCGACTCGCGGGGCGCCGGCTGGACCCGGACCGTGAACCGCGGCATCTCCGAGCGCGACCTCATACAGCCCGCCGAGGTGGCGCGCATGCCGCGCGAGGACGCGCTCGTGCTCGTGAACGGGTGCATGCCGCTCATGGACCGGAAGTACCGCCTTGAGCGCCACCCGCGCTCGCGCCTGCTCGAGGAGGCGGCGCGCCGCGGCCCGTTCGACTTCGCCGAGTACCGCAGGCGTAAGGAGGGCGACTCGTGACGGGGCCGCGCCGGGCGCGGGCCTCCCCCGCCGCGGGGGAGGAACAGCAAGGAACATCGTCAACCGAAAGCAAAGGAGAGCAGCATGCTCGCAAACGTCATCAAGCTCGTGTCGGGCTGCGTGACCTTCCTCGGCGGCTTCCTGGTCGTGTGGGGCGCGGTCTCGCTCGGCCTGGCTATCAGGGAGCAGCAGGGCGGCCCGCAGATCGCGACCGCCATATCCACCATCGCCGGCGGCGCGATCATCATCGCCGCATCGGTCTACTTCGGGCAGCTGGACACGTCCTGGCTGCCGGCATAGGGGGCGTCGCGGATGGCGCTCCGGATACCGGTGCAGAAGGACATCGGCGAGTACGAGGAGAAGATCGTCGGGAAGATGAGCCTGCGCACGCTCGCGTGCGTGTCGCTCGGCTTCGGCAGCGCGGTCGGGGCGGCGGCCTTCGTCCACCTGGGACTGCACGCCGACGTCGCGGACGCGGCCTTCCCGATCATGCTCTGCAGCATGCCGTTCTGGCTCGCCGGGTTCTGGCGGCCCTTCGGCATGCGGGCCGAGGAGCTGCTGCCGCTCCTGGCGGCCCACGAGCTCTCCCCGCAGCTGCTCGCGTACGAGTCCTGCCTCGCCGGGAGCCTTCCCGAGGGCTCGCCGCGCCCGGGCCGCCCGGGGCGGCGCGCGAGGCGCAGGGCCAGGAAGAAAGGAGCCGAGCTCTATGAGCCGAGCAAGAACCAACAAGGAGAATAGGCCGAAGCGCCCTAGCACCCTCGGGCTGCTCCTCGGCGGCACGGGCGGGCGCAAGGACGCCTCGAAGGGCGCGGAGGCCGAGCGGCAGAGGCGCCGCCGGGAGCGCGACCGCTCGCGCGAGATGGCCGCCTACGTCGGCTACGACGCCATGTACAGGGACGGCATCGCCCAGGTGATGCCCGGGGTGTTCAGCCAGACGGTCGAGTTCTCCGACATCAGCTACCAGTCCGCGCGCAAGGAGGCGCGCGAGACGGCCTTCACCGTGATGAGCTCGCTGTTCAACTACTTCCCGGCGGACTCCCACGTTCAGCTCCAGGTAGTGAACGCGCCCATCCCCGCCGACGAGGTCGGCCGCAAGGTCTTCTTCGAGCCCGGGGAGCGCGCCACCGCCGGGCTCGCCGAAGAGTACAACCGGATCCTCAACGACAAGATGCGCGAGGGCGTCTCGAACCTCGTGCGCCACCGCTACCTGACCTACGCCGTGGGCGCCGACGACGTCGACGCCGCGGTGCCCAAGCTCGCGCGCATCCGGGGCGACGTGGAGCAGACGCTCGCGCGCATACGCTGCTCGTCGCGCGCCCTCGACGGCGCCGAGAGGCTCGAGCTCCTTCAGGGGCAGCTGCGCCCGGGGTCGCGCTTCGAGTTCTCCTGGGACAAATTGTCCCCGACGTCGGGCGCGCGCACGAAGGACTTCGTCATGCCCTCCACGCTCGACTTCAAGCCCGAGGGCAGGTCCGACTGCTTCCGCAGCGACGGGCGCTACGGCGCGGTGCTCGCGGTGCGCAGCTTCGGGTCGGTCATCGAGGAGACCTACCTCGCCTCCATCATCGACCTGCCGCTGCCGCTCAACGTGACGCTGCACGTGCAGCCCATCGCGCAGAGCGAGGCGCTCGCGCTCGTGAAGCGCCAAATCGACTGGATGGACAAGGAGATCATCGACGAGCAGATGAGCGCCGTGAAGAAGGGCTACGACTACCAGATCCTGCCGCCCGAGCTGCGCTTCTCGAAGGAGGAGGCCGAGGAGCTGCTCGACTTCCTGCGCAACAAGTCCGAGCGCCTGTTCGTCTACACGGGCCTCGTCTACACCTGGGCCGACAGCCTCGACGAGCTCGACCGACGCGTCCAGCAGGTGACGAGCGTCGCGCAGGGCTGCACGATCGGCCTCGAGCCGCTCCACTTCCGGCAGCGCCAGGCTCTCAACTCGGTGCTCCCGCTCGGTGACAACCACGTCACCGTGAGCCGCTACCTCACCACGGGGCAGGTGGCTATGCAGATGCCCTTCGCCAGCCAGAGCCTCGACGAGGCGGGCGGAGGCTACTACGGGCAGTCCAAGGAGAGCGGGAACCTGGTGCTGTGCGACCGCAAGCGCCTGGCGAGCCCCATGGGCTTCGTGTGCGGCAAGCCCGGCTCGGGCAAAAGCTTCTCGGTGAAGCGCGAGATAACCAACACCGTGCTCGCGCACCCCGAGGACGAGGTCGTGATCTTCGACCCGGCCGGCGAGTACGGCAACCTCGTCGGCGCGCTCGGCGGCGCGAACGTCGAGCTCGCCCCGGGATGCTCGGCGGTGCTCAACCCCCTCGACACCGCCGACGTCGCGGACCGCGCCGACGCCGCCAAGCTCGCGTACAAGACCGACGCGGTGCTCGCGCTCTCGAGCGCGCTCATGGCCGAGGGCCGCGAGGGCCTGCCGGAGCGCGACCGCTCGATCATCGCCCGCTGCGTCGGCGAGGCGTACCGGGAGTGCGCGAAGGACGGCCGCCTGCCCACGCTCGGCGACTTCCACGCGGCGCTGCTCGCTCAGCCCGAGCCCGAGGCCGCCGACATCGCGCTGCGCTACGAGCGCTACGTGAAGGGCGCGTTCTCCTTCTTCAACGGCCAGAGCAACGTGGCGCTCGACAACCGCATCACCAACATCGACATGCACGGCCTCGGCCAGAACATGCGCGTGTTCGGCATGATCACGGCGCTCGAGATGGTGCGCAACCGCGTGATGGTAACGCCGCCGCGCCCCAACTACACCTGGCTCTACATCGACGAGGTGCAGAGCCTCTTCGCGCACCCGACGGTGGTCGAGTACTTCGCCCGCCTGTGGCGCGAGGGGCGCAAGTTCGGCCTCATCTGCACCGGCATCAGCCAGAACACGAGCCACATGCTGGCCAACGCCGAGGCCCGCGACATGGTGCTCAACTCCGAGTTCTTCCTGCTGCACAAGCAGTCCACCGCCGACCTCGACGCATGGGCGGAGATGCTCCAGCTATCCGCCACGGAGCGCGGCTACATCGGCGACGCCGTCAAGCCCGGCGAGGGGCTGCTCATCAGCGCGGGGATCCGCGTGCCCATCACCGACGACTTCCCGAAAGGCCCGCTCTACGACCTGTGGAACACCAAGCCCGCAGAGGTCGCCGAGCGCGAGATGCGCCGGGCGGCGCGAGAGGCGGAGGAATAGGAATGGCCGGCCCGAGCGAGGGCGGCGGGATGCTCGAGGTGGTCGGGGCGCAGCGCCGCGACGTGCTCACCGCGGGCGACGTCGCAGAGACCGAGCGCGACGCCCTGGAAAACGTCTCGGAGGGTGCCGGCCCGCTCGACGAGGCGGGAGGCCCCGCCGCAACGGCGAAGGGGCGCCCATCCAGGCCCGACGCGCCGGGAGGCGGGCTCGGGGACAAATTGTCCCAACCAGCCGGCGACCGGCGCGCGGCGGCCGCGATGCGCTCGCGCGTCGATGCGGCGAAGCTGGCGATCGCCCGGGAGGCCGTCTCCCAGCTCGACGACTCGGAGGAGCTCGAGGGCGCCTCGGGCATGTACGACGCGGGGCGTGCGGCCAAGAAGGCCGCGGGAAGGCTGCGGCAGAGGAAGGCGAAGAAAGCAGCTCAAGGCAGCCGCAAGGCGGCGACCGCCCTCGGCACCCCAAAGGGAGGCGCGCGCGGCCCCGAGGCAGCCGGCGCGACCGCCCCGGCCAAGCATCAAGCGGCCCAGGCGGCGGCGCAGGCGTCGGGCGAGGCGGCCCGCGCCGCGGGGTCGAAGGGCGCCGCCTCCGCGATCGCGGGCGCGGTCTCGGGCGCAGCGCCCGCCCTGCTCGGGGCGGTGGCCGGCATCGTGGCCTTCGTCGCCTGCGCGCTCGCCGTCGCGCAGCTGCTGAGCGCGCTGTTCGGCTTCTGGGACGACGCGGCCTCCAAGCAGGGCCTCGAGGGGCTGCCTCCCTACATCACCTACGAGATGGTCGAGGCGGCGCTCGAGTGCCAGGAGGAGTACGGGCACCCGGCGGGCTGCACCATCGCGCAGATCATCCAGGAGTCCGGCCAGGGCGACCGCATGAGCCAGCTCGCAGAGCGCGACCACAACCTCTTCGGCATGAAGTGGTGGTCGGGCTACGCGGGCTGCCCCGAGGTGGCCGGCAAGGCGAACTGGGCCACCAGCGAGGAGTACGTGCCCGGCGAGCACACCCAGATCACAGCGAGCTTCATCCGCTTCACCGGCGATGCCGAGTGCATCCGCTTCCGCAGCAGGGTCTTCCTGCAGGCGGAACGCTACTCAGGCAACGCCCTCATCCGCGAGGCGATCGAGAGGCACGACTCGGACAGGATGGCCGAGGGGCTCAAGGACGCCGGCTGGGCGACCGACTCGTCCTACGTCGAGTCCCTGAAGTCGATCATGGCGCAATGGGGCCTCTACAGGTTCGACTCCATGACGGTCGAGGACCTGAAGGACTCGACCGCGAACGGGAACGCGATCGTCGAGGCGGCGTACAGCCAGCTCGGCGTGCCCTACGTGTGGGGAGGCTCGACCCCCGGCAAGGCGCTCGACTGCAGCGGGCTCACGCAGTACTGCTACGCGCAGGCGGGCATCCGCATAAGCCACTACACGGGTTCCCAGTACGAGGAGCTCAGGCGCATACCGCTCTCGGAGGCGAAGCCCGGCGACATCCTCTACCGCTCGGGCCACGTGGCCATCTACATCGGCGACGACAGGTACATACACGAGCCGCGAGCGGGCGACGTGTGCCGCATAGCGAGCGGCATCGGCAGCTTCAGCTGCGCGCTCACCGCGAGATAGGAGAAACCAATGCAGGGAAAGTCAAGGGTCATGGCTGCCGTCGCGGCAGGCGCGCTCGTCGTGGCGCTCGGCGCGGGCGCGGCGCGCTGCGCCATCGCCCCGCAGGAAGGCGCGCAGGATAGTCCCCAGGAGCAAGAGCAGCCCGCGGCTGCAGGCGCCGACGTGGCGACCGGGAAGGCCGCTTCGGGCGCCGAGGCGCTCTGGAACACCGCATGGACGGGCGCCGACGACCCGACAGCCACGCTGCGGATCGTCGAGGGCGCCATGGTGGAGAGCTCAGGCGGCACCGAGCGCGCCTGGTTCTTCTCGGCCGAGGAGCCCTCCGAGGCCGGCGGCGTGCTCAGCGTGCCCATCGACGTCAAGGGAACCGGCGACAAGGCGGGGGGCCTGTCGCTCATCCAGGTCTCGGGCGACGGGGGCGCCCGCACCCTGGCCTGCGACCTCCTAGCGCAGGCCTATGTGCCCCAGAAGGCGCAAGACGGAGCGTTCTCCGTGACCGGCACCGACGACCGCCTCTCCGAGGTGCTTGGCGCGGACGCCGACGCCATCGAGGAAGCCGTCGCCAGGAAGGCGGCGGAGGTGTCCCCGCAGGCGGCGGGTGCCTCCTGGGACAAGGAGGTGTGGCTCGACTACGCCGGGAACGTCGCGTCGACGACCTTCACGCTCGACGACCCCGCCTCGACGGTGGTCACCGTGGTCTCGCGCGGCGGCTCGCTGGAGGCGATGTAGCCATGGGGGCGCTCAAGGCGCGACGCCGAAGGGCGTTCGCCATCTCCGCCGCGACGGCGTTCGCCCTCTGCGCGCTCCTGCTCGTCCCCGCGCAGCCGGCATACGCCGACATAGCCGGGGACGTCAACGATTGGCTGTGCGGCCTCCTGCGCGACTGCTGCAACTGGATGTTCAAGGCGCAAACGGGCGTGCTCGGGTCGATCGGCGCGAACGGGATCCTCTCGGCCGACTTCGCGCACATGCTCACGAGCTCGAGCGACCTGACCATGCACGACGTCGCCCGGGGCGTATGGCAGGTTGCCATCCTGCCGATCGGGTGCGGGGTGCTCGGCCTGGTCTTCACCCTGAAGCTCATCGAGATCTCCCAGCGCATGGACGGCAGCCAGAGCCTTCCCGGCGTCAAGGAGGTCGTGTTCCTCCTCGTGTTCTTCGCCGTGTTCCTGTTCCTCATACAGAACAGCTTCGACCTGATGGCGTCGATCTACGAGGTCTGCGGGCTCGCCATCGACCGAGTCGAGGCGCTCTTCGGCGCCGGAGGCGCGCTCGACCTGCCCGAGGTGTCCGTCGTCACCACCGACGACGACATCCCCTCGCTCATCGCCATGCTCGTCGTGAGCCTCATCAGCTGGGTCGTGGTGCTGGCAGCCTACGTCATCGCCCTCGTGGTCTGCTGGGCCCGCGCGCTCCAGCTCTACATCATGGCCGCGTTCGCCCCGATCCCGCTGGCGTTCCTCGGCATGGACGCCACGCGCCAGATAGGTGTCGGCTACCTGAAGAGCTTCGGGGCGGTCTGCATCGCCGGCGTCATCATCCTCGTGCTGCTCATATCGTTCCCGCTCGTGCTCGGCGGGCTCACCGGGGCAAACCCCGGGACGGGCACCCCGGCCGACGCGGTCGCGAACGGGCTCACCTACGCGCTGCAGTACCTGGCCATGTGCGTGCTGCTCATCCTGGCCCTCGTGAAGAGCGGCTCCTGGGCGCGCGACATCGTGAGCGGCTTCTAGCGGAAAAGCGAGGAAGGGGGCGGTCGCCATGAGATAGAGGCGCCGCGCCGGGGCACGCGTCCCGGCGGATGAAGACAAGGACCGATTGAAAACGAAAAGGAGGAAAGACATGGAAGAGAGGAAGAACGTGTACCTCTCGCTGCACAAGAGCTTCGTGCGGGAGGGAATCGAGTACACCGACCGCGCGACCGGCGAGGCCAGGACCTTCAACTCGGCGACCCTTCCCAAGGGCACCGTCGTCGACGGCATGGACGTGGGAGGCTACGAGTTCAGCCCCATGTTCGTTAACGAGAGCCGCTTCAAGGGGGCCGACTTCCGAGACATACCGCTGCTCGCGAACCGCGAGGTGTGGCTGAGGAAGACGGTGATGGGCCCGGACGGCCAGCCCGAGCTCGACGAGGGCGGCCGCGCGGTCAAGGACACCGTGAAGGTCATGCCGGCGCAGCTCAAGGAGGCCGTTGACGCAGAACGCTCGCGCTACCTCGCGGAGCGCGCCGAGCACGCCCGCAAGGCGAGCCGCGCCGCCGAGCACGAGGCGCCCCGCGCACAGCGAAGCGTCGAGAGATAGGGAGGCGGAAAGATGAACGCAGCGAAAGACTGCACCCTGCAGGAAAAGCTCCTCCGATGCGCCATGGCGCTCATCCTGGCGGCGGGGGCGCTGCTCGCCTCCGTGGCGGCCTCGCCCGCCTACGCCGCGCCGAGCACGGTCGACGTGTCCATCGGCGGCAAGATCCCATACGGCGGCTTCGCTACCACGTGGATGAGCGCCGACGGCAACATCGCCTACTGCGCCGAGCCCTCGTCCCCGACGCCCGAGCCGGGCTCCTACTCGACGAGCCCCGTGCCGAGCGGCGACGTGACCGCGGCCATCTGGTACTCGTTCGGCTCTCCCGGCTTCGACGCGTCGATGTTCCCGGGCAGCTGGTACGACGGCGGCGGCTGGGACGACGCCAAGTACGCGGCTGCGAGCCACGTGCTCATCGCCTACGCCTACTCGGGGTCCGAGTCGGCGGCCACGCACGGCACGAGCTCCGAGTTCGCCTCCTGGGCGAAATCCGAGCTGATCGGCGGGACCTTCGCCAAGATGAAGGCGGGCGCCGGCAGGGTCTCCGCCGGGTTCGAGGCGTTCTGCGTCAGGACCGGCGGCGGCTCCCAGACGCTCGTGAGCTTCAGCTGGTCCACGGGCGGAGTCAAGGTCGCCAAAACGGACTCCGAGGCGGGCGCGGAGCCCCAGGGCGACGCCTCGCTCGACGGCGCGAGTTTCTCCGTCGTTAACGAGACCGGCCGCTACGTGCTGGTCGGCGGCAAGTACTACGCCGACGGAGAGGTCTGCGCCACGATCAGGACCGCGCCCGAGGACGGGTCGCACGTCGCCGCGACCGGCGCCGACGCGCTTCCCGCAGGCAATTACCGCATCGTCGAATCCGGCGCGCCAGAGGGCTACGACGCCAGCGACGCCTCCGTCGCGTTCACCGTGAAGGCCGACGAGGTGCGCGACCTCACGGGCGACCCCGTGCCCGACGAGGTCTTCCGCGGCGGCGTGCAGGTGACCAAGTCCGACAAGGAACTGCAGGCGTCCGAGGCGCTCGCGGGCAGCGGCCACAAGGAGGCGCCTGGCGAGCACCCCGGCCTCGACGGGATCGAGTTCACCGTCACGAACCGCTCGGCGCACAAGGTCCTCGTTGACGGCGAATGGCGCGAGCCGGGCGAGGCCGTGGCCACGCTGACCACCGCATGGAACGACGAGGCCGGCGCCTACACCGCGCAGACCGCGGCCGACGCACTGCCGTACGGAACCTACGACGTGCGGGAGACGGCGACGAACGGGAGCTACCTGCTGACCGACGGCGAGCCCCGCACCTTCGAGGTCCGCGCCGCCGGCGAGATCGTGAGCGCCTCCGCGGACGGCGCCGCGCTCGAGTTCCGCGACCAGGTGGTGCGCAACGACCTCGAGCTCTCCAAGAAGAGCGAGTCCGACAACGCCGGCCTCATGGTCCCGTTCGCCATCGAGAACGCGGCCACCGGCGAGACGCACGTGCTGGTGACGGACCGCAACGGCGACGCGTCGACCGCGAGCAGCTGGAACAGGCACTCGAGCGACACCAACGCCAACGACGCCCTGCTCGGCCATGAGGGCCCGATCGGGGCCGCCGATATGGACCCGAAGGCCGGCATCTGGTTCTCTCTCGGCGAGGACGGCTCCTCGGCGCCGGTGGACGACTCGCTGGCGGCGCTGCCGTACGGCTTCTACACCATGACTGAGCTGCGCTGCGAGGCCAACGAGGGCCTCGAGCTCATCACGAGGAGCTTCTGGATCGATCGCGACTCGACGGTCGCGAAGGCCGTGTGGATGGGCCTTGACGACCAGGAGGGCCCGCGCATCTCCACCACGGCAAAGGACGGGGCGGACGGCGACAAGGACGTCTCGGCCGACGCCGAGGCCAAGGTCGTCGACGCCGTCGCCTACGAGGGCCTGAAGTCCGGCGAGGAGTACGAGCTCTCGGCCACCCTCGTCGACAAGGCGACCGGCGAGCCCGTGGCCGACGCCTCGGGCATGCCCGTGGAGGCCAAGGCCGAGTTCGCCCCCGCGCTCTCGACGGGCAGCCAGGACGTCGAGATCTCCTTCGACGCGAGCCTGCTCGGCGGCCGCGACCTGGTCGTGTTCGAGAGCCTGCGCAAGGACGGAGCCGAGGTGGCGTCGCACGCGGACCTCTCCGACGAGGGCCAGACCGTCCACGTCGCCGTCGAGGTGGGCACGCAGGCGGCCGACGCCGCCGACGGCGACCAGGTCATCGAGGCCGGCAAGGCCAAGGTCGTCGACACGGTGGCCTACAAGGGCCTCGTCCCCGGCGAGACCTACATCGCCGTGGGCACGCTCATGGACAAGGGCACCGGAGAGCCGTTCCTCGACAAGGACGGCAACGAGGTGACCGCGCGCACGCCCTTCGAGCCCGAGGCGCCCTCCGGCACCGTCGAGGTGACCTTCGAGTTCGGCACCGAGGGCCTGGCCGAGGGAGACGAGCTCGTCGTCTTCGAGAAGGTCCTGGACTCCGCCGGCAACGTCGTTGCGGCCCACGAGGACATCGACTCCGCCGAGCAGAGCGTCGTCGTGGACAACCCCGACACGCCCGAGGTGCCCGAGGAGCCCTACGCCAAGACCGGGGCCGACGCCCCCGACGGCACCGGCTACGCCGTGGCCGCGGGCATCGCTCTGGCAGCTGCGGCGGGCGCGGGCGGAGCGCTCGCGTACCGCAAGCGCAAGGCGGCCGCGAGCAAGGACGAGGCGGCCGAAAAGCCGGAAGAGTAGCGGCAGCGCATCGATACCGAACCGGAGGCCCTGGGCGCCCGCCCGGGGCCTCCCCTGCGAACGGGGGAGGACATGAACAAAGGGAAAGCCGCCACGGCGCTCGCCGTCGCCGTGGCGTTGCTGGCGCTGGCGGCGCTCGCCGTCCTGCCGCAGCCCGAGAGGAACCCGTACGTGGTGCACGAGGTGCCCGCTGCGGAAGAGGACGCGGCGATGGGGGCTCAAGAGACGGGAGGCGGAATCGACTGGGACGCCCTTCCCGCCTCCGTCGTCGCATGGGTGCGCGTGCCGGACACGACCGTCGACTGCCCGATCGTCCAGGGCCGGTCGGAATCGCCCGACTTCTACCTCACGCACGATGCTAACGGCGAGCGCTCCGCATGGGGCGCTCCCTACATCGACGCAGGCTGCGCGCAGGGAGCCGAAAGCCCGCTCGTCATCGTGTACGGGCACCACATGTCCGACGGCACCATGTTCGCGCCGCTCGCGCAGTACTCGTCGCGCGACTTCGCCGAGGGGCACCGCACCATCCAGGTCTTCACCCGCGAGAAGGCGATCAAGCTCGAGGTCTTCGCGGCCGACGTGGTCGACGCGAGCTCGGAGGGAAAGCGGACCGACTTCGCAGACGCGGCGGCGCTCGACTCCTATCTCGGGGACAAATTGTCCCGATGCGAGGTCGTCCTGGAAGAGCCGAAAGACGTCGCCCAAGCCTGGGCCTTCGTCACCTGCAGCTACCAGACGAGCAACTCCCGCACCGTGGTCTACGCGAAGGAGGTGGAAGCATGGGATTCGCGCCCTTCGGAATAGGGCTCCTCATGGGGCTCCTCGCGCTCACGGCCTACGCTTGCTGCGCAGCCGGCGACGACGACCAGGACTAGCCTTCGAAAATCGGAATCGCAACCAAGCAGAACGATCAACCTCCTCGCTCCGATGGTCAGACGAGGGGCTTGCGCATGGCGGGATAATCTAAGGTCATGGACAGAAAGGGAGGTTGGGTATGGCGATCATCGACTGGGAAGCGGCACGCCGCCGAGACGAATACGGACCCGGACCCGTCGACGCCATCCCGGAATGCGACCGGAACGGCTCCTCACCGAAGGCCCTGGCGGCTTGGGACGCCATAAGCAACGAAGAAAAGCGAATCCTGCTCAACAACGCTTGGTGCCGCGACTGCCACGACGCCAACGCATCGTTCGCTCCCGGCTACACGCTGCGCGCCGACAAGTTCGGAATCGTGATCGAGGGCAATTGCACGAAATGCGGCTGCGCCGTCGCCCGGTGCGGCTACTAGGCCCCATCCGGGCTCAGGGGCAAGCGGGACGGCTTCGCCGACGCGGTGGAGCCCAACCCCTACCACGGGGACAAATTGTCCCAGACGAGGAAGTCGCGCGCCGTCCTCCTTGTCACATACTCAGCTGACAACTGAATCTAGTGTCCATAATGCTGTACACCGACGACGCTTTTCGCGCAGATAATGACCGGTGGTTAAAACACTGATAGAGACCAAATCCATCGGTGGGATAATGGCCTTTGATTGCAAATGGAGAAAGGCAGGGACGATGGGCTTCTTCGATAAAGGCTTCGACCCAATAAAAGAGGCGCAGAAGGCTGCGGCCGCTGCAGGAAAAGGAATCGCAAGCGCTGTCGAACAGGCATCGAATGCCGCTCAAAGCGCCGCCGATCAGACGGGACAGGCCATCGGGGACATTGCAGGCAAGGCAAAAGGTGCCGTTCAGAGCATTGGAGATGCGATCAAGGACGGTCCAGAGCCGAAGAGCTTCAAGTACAACACTGAGTTTGTCGATGAGCAAGACGCTGACGCATCGACCAAATCTCAAAGTCCGGCTCCCGAACATATGGCGAAAACGCTCGGCGGTATAGCTGAAGGAGCCGCAAATGCCGCGAGCGCTGCGGCCGCCGGTGCTCAAGGCGCTGTCGCCGCCGTCGCAGGCAAAGCGGGAGAAATCGCCGATGGGATCAAGCAAGGCGTCGAGAATGCAAGGGCGAAAGAACCGGATGAGTACGAGCTCGCCGTCATCGAATACAACCAAGCCTATACAGATCTGGAGTCGGGAGGGATCGAACTCTACCAGTCCAGGCTGAGGAGCATCGACCTGCTGGACCTCGTTACCGATCTGGTGAACTCGATCGCGAACACGCCGAAGTCGTTTGTGGAGGATATCGAAGAGGTGTCCCACAAGAAGCGAAGCTTCAAGGAGTCGGAGTCCTTCGCCCGCGAAGAGCTGGACTCGGCACGGAAATCGGCGGCCAGCGCCGGCGCCGGCGTCGCGGCGGGCATGGCCGTTGCCAGCATAGCCCCATCCGCCGCCATGTGGGTTGCCACAACTTTCGGGACCGCCTCCACGGGCGCCGCGATCTCCACGCTGTCGGGCGCTGCCGCGACGAACGCGGCGATGGCCTGGCTCGGCGGAGGCGCATTGGCTGCCGGAGGAGGCGGGATGGCCGCCGGCAGCGCTTTCCTGGCGATGGCCGGCCCCATCGGATGGGGCGTCGCAGGCGCCACGTTGCTGACCTCCATAGCGCTTTTCGTGAAAAAACAGCACAAGATCGCTGAGGAAAAGCACGAGGAGCTCTTGTCGGTAAAGAGAAACACCGAGGCTCTTAGGGAGACGTCTGCAGCGATCGTGGCGCTCAGGACAAAGACCGATGCTCTTCGCGAAGAGCTGTCCGGGTCCTTTATGTCCTCATGCCGCCTGCATGGCGCCGACTACCTTTCCATCTCCGACGACGAGAAACTGGCCCTGGGCTCCTTGGTAAACAACGCGAAGTCCCTGGGCAGCCTCATCGTCGAGAGGGTGGCCACCCGGGACGGTGAATAGCCGTGAATACAGAGAAAGTAGTCAAGAGCACTCAGGAGCAGGCCGTCGCCGCCTGGATCGGCTTGATCAACCAGATGAGAATCGACGACCTCATCGAGAATCTCAACCGCCAAGACCAGAACCTCGATTCCGCAATGGAGTCCATGAACTGGGCGCTCGGGAAGATCGAGGACCTCGTCGTTGCGAACAGAGGCGGCAACAAGGGCGTCCATGGGTTCATCGCCGAGGTGGCCGAATGCGGGTTGGAGAACGCGCAGAGCCTCGTCCATGGCGATAAACCGGCAATGGAATGGGTTAATGACAACGGACCCGCCGACCTTTTGCGCGACGGCGTCGAGATACAGGTCAAGTTCGTGAACGCCGGCGGCAAGTTCTCCCTGGACGCCGTGGCCGCCCATTTGCAGAAGTACCCCGATTTCCTCGACAAAGACGGCATCTACCAGATCCCGAAGGACCATCTCGACGCGGTGCGCTCCCTGTACGAGATGCCAAAGGAGGAAGCGGCCAAGCTGGCGTCCTCGACCGGCGGCCCGTCCTACTCAACTTGGAAGAGCATCCATGAGTTCTTCGACTCAAGCGGGTTCAGCATCGATGACCTCGAGGCCTCCAAATTCGAGTACTCGGAGGTCCAGAAGAACGCTATCGCCGACAAGATGGCCGAGGAGAAGAGCAGGCTCGCAGACGAGAGCGAGCGAATAAAGAGAGACATCTACGAGGAGCACAAGCCAACGCCCCAAGAGGGCGCGAAGGCCGCAGCGGCTGGCGCCGTTCTGGAAGCGGGAACGGCATTCGCCATTTCAATGAAGCGTCATCTCAGGAACGGAAAGCGCATCGGCGACTTGACCCAGGACGACTGGGAGGAAATCGCAAAAGATTCCGGCATGGGACTCGTCAAGGGCGGGGTTCGCGGCGGAGCTGTTTATTGGCTGAACAACTACACGGCCACGCCCTCATCTGTTGCAAGCGCGCTGGTCACGGCATCATTCGGCGTCGCAGAATGCGCTTACAGGTTCCGCAGCGGCGAGCTTACGGAGATTGAGTTTATAGAAAGCTCAGAAATCGCGTGTCTCGATGCGTCTGTGAGCGCGTTCTCGAGCTTCGTGGGCCAGGCCATCATTCCGGTCCCGGTTCTGGGCGCCCTCGTCGGCAACGCCGTAGGCACGACCGTGTACGAATTGGGAAAGGATTTCTATGACAAACGAGAGGCGGAGCTGCTCGCGCACTATGCCCAGGAATTGAAGGCCCTCGATACTGAGCTCGATGGCGAATACGCCGCATGCATCAGCGGCCTTCGTGAGAATATGAGCGCATACATCAGCCTTCTCGAGAAGGCTTTCTCCCCGAATGTCGCAATGGCTTTTTCCGGCTCCGTTGAGTTGGCGGCAAGCCTTAACGTCCCGGACGGCGAAATCCTGCACACGCGCGAAGAAGTCGACGATTTCTTCCTGAATTAGAATCAGCCAGGTTAAAGAAACAACGGCCGAGCGAAACCCAATCGCTCGGCCGTTTGCCGTTTAGAACGGATGAATCTCCTGTATTACCATCATGCTCACTTGCCTAGGCAGGCAAACTGCAATCGCCTACATCACCCACTTGAACACGGCGCGGAACAGCCAGACGAAAAAGCCCAGCGTGACCTTAAGCGCCGCCATGAGGAACCTACCAAGCCTCTTCATCGACGTCACCCCAATCTTCCTTGACCTTGCGGGCGCCCTCGTCGGCGCCCTCTTCCTTCTCTTCCGCGAGCAGCTTCGCCAGCCCGTCGGGCACGCCCGGGACCTCCGCCCTCCCCAGCGCGCGCTGCAGGTCCCTTATCTGCGATTTCAGCGGTTTTGAGGGAGGGCCCACGTGCTCGCGGTAGCAGGCGCCGATCGCTGCCGCGTCGCACAGGTACCCCCGCACCCGGGCGAACGCCTCGTCGCCGTCGAGCAGGACGCGGCGGGCTCGCCCCAGCTCGGCCTCCGAGGCCAGCATGAAGCGCCACCCGCGGGACCTGCGCGCCGCCGGGATGCCGTCCGCGGTCGCGTCGGCGCGCCAGTCGTCGCGCACCTGGTGCCAGTTCGCCGTGAGCCAGAGCCCCTTCTCGGGCTCATCCCGCATCTCGAGCTCGAACTCCGTGAGCATGTTCGCGCCGGAGAACGGCGACCCCTCCGTGAACGAGAGCGTGTCGAACAGCGTCGTCCTGCCGCCCTCGTACTCTATCCTCACCATCATCTCCGGCCCCTCTCCCTGCGCTGCTCCTGCTGGGCCCGCTGCCGCTCGGCGGCGAGTATGCGCTGCTGCTCGTCCTCGCGGCGGCCGTCGCGAGAGCTCCCTTCGGCAGCACCGCTCCCGCGATCGTCCCCGTATCGGGTCTTGAGCGGCATGAGCCCGTTCTCGGCCATGTAGGCGCGGGCGGCCTCGAGGCGACGGTACCCCTCGCCGCCCGCCTGGCCGCGACGCTCGAGCGTCGCCATCCTGAGACCGAACTCCTCGATGGACTCGACGTCGAACTTCGCGCAGGTCTCGAGCGCCGAGGAGAGCCTGCTCAGCTCCGAGAGGTCGTTGAGCTCGAGAGCCCGCTCGGCGGCCTCGCGGATGCGCGCGGTGCTCGCGTCCGTGGGACGGTAGGCGCCCTCGCGCTCGAAGCGCCGGCGGAGCATCTCCTTGCCGTAGACGAACCCCAGGCGCTCGCCGCTTACCTTCTTGGACGGCTCCTCGGCCAGGCTGAACACCCAGTCGTCCCGCCGCGCCTTGGCCGAGTTGTCGGCGACGTGCACGCCCAGGGCGTCGAGGATGCCGAGGAACTCCGCCTCGTCGCGCGCCGTGGTCTTGGCGAGCGCGACGCGGGCGCGGATGTCGCCGACCCACGAGTAGCCGCCAGAGCGCATGATTTCCTTCTCGGCCCGGCCCAGGTAGACGCTCCTGCGGCTCCTGGGCCCGCCCGCGCCGGCATGCCCGCGCGCCTTCGACGGCGATTCGGGAGCTCGGTCGTTGGAGAGACCCGACAGCCCGCGCTCGCGGGCCATGTCCTGCAGGTCTCGGTTGAGGTCCTCGGGGTGCTGGGTCTGCATGCGGTAGCCGGTGCGGAGATTGGCATTGTTCACGACGATGTGCGCGTGCGGTATGCCGCGGGCGTTGTCGTCGTGGTAGACGATGGCGATCTCGTGGTCGCCGAAGTGCTTGAGCGCCCACGAGCACGCGAGCTCGCGCAGCGCAGCCAGGTCGATGTCGTCGCCGGGGTCCGGCGAGAGCACGAAGTGCTTGAACGTGCGCGCGGGCTTACCCCTCCAGGGTGCGTCCGTGCCGAACGCGGCGCGCGTGGCGTCCATCTCGGCGTCCCAGGCGCAGGCCTCCTTGGCGTCTTCCCCCAGCGCGCCGGCGTCACGCTCGTCGTAGCTCAGGTTGAACAGGTCGCGCGCCAGGGCGCGGCCTCCCTTCTCGAGGTAGCGGCGGATGCCTCCGGTCGAACCGTGGCCGCTTATCGGCTTCAGGATCGGCATGGCGAGCCCTCCACGAGCGAGTCGGCGCCGATGCGACCGAGCTCCGCCGCCATCTCGCGGGCCGCGGCGTTCACGTCGGCGAGCTCCCGTTCGATCGTCGGAACGCTCTCCGCGACGAGGTCGCGGTCGACATGCCCGTGGCGCGCATGGAAGTTGATGAGGTTCATCGCGTGCACGGCCTGGTTGTAGTGGTAGCCCCACTTCGTGAGCTCGCGCGACATCGCCCACAGGGCCCTGCGGTCCACGAGTATGCGGTGCTCGTCTCCCGCGTTGGCCTCGGTCGACAGCGGTATGCGCACGAGGTAGCGCAGGTACTCCGACTTGCTGAGCCCGGCGCGCTCGCACCGCTCGCAGAGCGCGTCGTAGTCGCCTCCCTCCATGCGGAACGTGACGCGGCGCTCCTTGCTTTTGGCTCCGGTCTCCTCTTCCATGGCGGATTCCTTTCCTCGGGCCCGCCGCGCGGCGGGCGCGTCTCTCTAGGGGCGCGGGGGATCCCCCGCAGGCGGCGGCCCGGCTCGGGCGCCGCCTCTGGGACCGGGCCTCGCGAAAGCGGGCTCCCAAACGGCCCGCGGCATGACGGGTCCGAGGCCGCCCGGTCCCCAAGTGCTATGGACGCCCGACGCGATGTCGGACGCCATAGGCTACTTGCTGGATTTCGAGTGTGAGGCCCTCCTACGGCGCTTTCGGGCATCGGTGTCCGCATCCGCGTAGGGTGCCGTCATGAGCGCCATCTCCCGCAGCAGCGAGAGGTCGGCCGCGCTCGGGCTCTCGGGCGGGCTCTCGAGGAAGTCGGCGACGAGCCTCGCGGCCTTCGCGATGCGCCCGTCGGGGCCGGCCTGCGTCTTGCCCTCGCTCCTCACGTAGTCCGAGAGCTCCCGCTTGGTGCGCCGCCAGGGCTCCATCGCGGCGTGCATCTCCGCCTGGCGCTCCTTCGGCATGTCCGCGAGCGAGCGCACCGCCTCGGCGCTGAGGTTGCCTCGGTCGGCCTCGGCGGCCCACTCGGGCGAGAGGTCCTCGGCGATCCTGCGGGCAAGCCTCTCCTCGCGCGCGATGGTCTTGCCGGAGACCTTGCGGCCCGTCTGCCGCTCGATGATGGCGGCCTTCACGTCGTCGACGCGCATGCCGGAAAGCGACGGGTCCTCGGAGCGCAGGCGCACGGCGTCGCCCCTGAGCGCCTCGGTCGCGGCTGCGCGCTCGGTCACGGTGAGGGCGCGGGTGAAGTAGTTCGCTGCGTGGAGCAGCGTCACCGCCCGCTCGTCGTCGATGCCCTCGATCACGCGGCAGGGCATCCTCTCGTAGGCGGGGTCGTCCTTGGCGAGCAGGGCGTAGGCGGCCTTGCGCCGGTGTCCGGAGACCATCTGCCACGAGCCGTCGCCGACCTTGCGCACGAGCGGCAGGTCGGTGAGGCCGTCCTCGCGTATGGACTCGGCGAGCTCGGCTATGCCGGCCGGGTCCATGGAGTAGGCGGCGTTCGCCGGGTGGTCGGCGATGTCGGCCACCGCGATCTCGGAAACCGGGTAGCGCCCGCGGGTGCGCGACGCGCCGTCGAGAAGCCCCGTGATGGTGAAGCCCGCGGCCACCTGGCTAGGCGAGCTCACGGGACACCTCGTCTGCGAGCGCCTCGTAGTCGCGCGCGGGGCGGCTCCCCGGCTCGAAGGCCGCCACCGGCTTCCACTGCCAGCTGCCCTCGCAGACCTTGCTGCTCGCGTGGATGACCGTCTCGAACTGCTCGCCCGGGAAGAACCCGTCGAGCACGGCCGCTCCCGTGGCCTCGGCGTTGGTCATGCGGCCGGGCACGCAGGTGCGCAGTATCTTCCAGCGGGGCGTGGGCATGCGCAGGGCGTCTGAGATGGAGCGCGTCGCCTCCACGGTGAGCGCAGTGCCGCGCATCACGGTGGAGTCGAGCTTCACGGGGATGACGACCATGCCGCCCTCCGCTGCGGCGAGGTAGGCGTTGAAGGCGAGCCTGCGCATCACGGGGCTGCAGTCGATGAGGCAGACGTCGTAGGAGCCCGAGGCGTCGTCGAGGGCGAACTTGAGTCGCTGCTCGCGCAGGAGCATCTCGTTCTGGTCGACGAGGTCGATGGTCGAGGCCACCACGTCGAGGCCCTCCCCGGCGGCGTAGGCGACCTCCTCCACGGGCGCGCCGCCGTAGAGCAGCTCGACCGATGTGCGCCGCTCGGAGGCCGCCCGGTCGTAGAGACCGAAGAAGTCCGTGGCTGACACCTGCGGGTCGAGGTCGACGAGCAGGGTCCGGAGGCCCCGGGCGGCGAAGATCGCCGCCAGGTTCACGGCGGTCGTCGTCTTGCCGACGCCGCCCTTGTAGTTGGAAATGGCTATCGTGCGCATGGGTCGCGTCCTCTCTAGCGTGGGGCGCGCCTCGCCGCATCCGGTCCGGCGCGCCCCGAGTCTCGGAGCGTCGGGACAAAACCGTACGGATTTGTCCGACAAGCGGAGTGTACCATGAAAACGTACGATTATGTACGTTTTCATGGTACAGGGGCCGGATTCGGGGAAACCCGGCCCCGGGAGCCCGGGGCCGGGCGCGCCGCCTAGGAGAGCGGCTCCATCTCGCCGAAGCAGTTGACGTGGTGGCGCAGGAGCGCTCGGTTCTCCTTGACGACCATCATCGCCACCTCGTCGAAGCGGACCGGGGTGTCGGCGTAGTCGTCGCTGTTGTCGGCGAGCCACGTCGCCGCCAGCGCCTCGCGCATCCCGCGTGCCCTGTGGGCCTCGGGGAATCCGTCCGTTCCGATGCGGACCGTGGCGTCGACGAACACCAGGGTCCCGTCCTCGTCCACCGCCACGAGGTCGATTCCACCGATGCCCTCGGGTCCCTGCCAGGCCTCGTCGACGATCTCGTAGCCCTTGCGCTCGAGGAAGGTCCTGACCGCGCCCATCGCCTTTTCCTTCATGTCGTTCATGTCTTGCTCCTTAGACTCTGAGGCCCGCCCCTGTGGCGTGCCTTGCGCCGCGTGAGTCGCATGCAGCGCGGGCGCGCCGGCAAGGGAGGAAGCGAAGTCGGGCGTGGTTATAGAAATCTCCCGACGGCAGTTTTTCGCGTTGTTCGCGCGCGGAGCGCATGGGGCGAAGAATCCGGAAAAGTGTCGCGGCCCTTGCTGGCCGCCCGCCGGCGTGCGACCCTGCGCGTCCAAGGAGCGCCGGGGCGGGTTTCGGGTCGGAGAGGCGGAGGCGTGCGGCATGGAATCCGGCGTGGGCGCCGAGACCCTCCGGGCATGGAATGCGATCCGTCGGCGGTTGCTGGACTCCCGCGGGGATTGGCGACGACGTCGCTGCGGGGACGGAGGCGGGTTCCCGAGTCGCGGCGCCGCGGCATGAATCGGGACGGACGGCTTTCCCGCGCCGCTTGCGGCCGATGTGTGCACGGGATCGCTGGCGGTGAGGCTTTTCGTTGCGCGGAACGGCTACTGTGCTGCGCGACACGTCCGTTGAGAGAAGGAGGCAAGCAGATGTTGGGCTACGAAGAGAAGGTAGAGCGCCTCGAACTGCTCGACGCGGTGGCGGATGCCGAGAGGCTGGCGAGGGGCCTTGACCAGCTGCTCGAGTCCTTGGCGCACGCCGACCAGCTGGACCCGCTCGACGTCGAGGGGATCCTGGCCCTGAGGTCGATAAGCGAGAGGTGCGCCGAGCGCATCGGCGACGCCACGCGAATCTTGGAGGCTCAGAACGAGGTTCTCTACGCCGAGGAGCGGGCAAACGCCAAACCTCGCGAAAACGAGAGATGAGGACACAAACGAAAGCGGCCATCCAAGCCCGATCAGGGCGTCTTTCGCCGTCCGCGCTCATATAAAGCCTGGGCATCGGCTGTCCTCGCATTCCCAGTGCCGCCGCGTGCCGTCGCGTTATAATGCTGCAAACGCATTTGTATTGCATTTCGAGCGATGGGAGCGCAGATGCCCGATAGCTACAAGGAGCTCATCAAGAGCAACCCCGACGAGACCGAGATCAGGAGCTTCCTGGTGGACGGCGACCAGGTCTCCGTGACCCTGCGCATCCCCGACACCCTGCGCGATGCGGCGAAGGAGGAGGCGGCGCTCCGCGGCATGAGCTTCTCGGCCTTCGTGCGCACGTGCATGATCGAAGAGCTCGCGAAGAAGGGGGCATAAAAACCCATGCAGCCAGACTTCTTCGACAACAGGGCGCGCATCGTCAAGGACGACCTTGCCGCCAACATAGCCGACGGTGATCGCGTGGCGATAGCCGCATCGGTGTTCTCCATGTACGCCTATCAGGAACTCGCCGAGCAGCTTGAAGGCATCGACGAGCTTCGCTTCGTCTTCACGTCGCAGGCGTTCACCAAGCAGCGCCCCGCGCGCGAGAAGCGCGAGTTCTACATCCCGCGCCTTTCCCGCGAGCAGGGCCTTTGCGGCACCGCCTTCGAGATCAAGCTGCGCAACGAGCTCACGCAGAAGGCCGTAGCGACCGAGTGCGCCGACTGGATCCGCCGTAAGGCGCGCTTCCGCTCCTTCGAGGGCGAGGGGCGCATGAGCGGCTTCATGGATATCGATAAGACGGACGACAACGTGGCCTACATGCCCTTCGACGGCTTCACCACGCGCAAGCTCGGCTGCGACAACTCCGCGGAAGCTCCTGACGTGACCATGCGCCTGGACGCCTCCCAATCGCGCGCCCTGCTCAAGCAGTTCGACGACGCCTGGAACTCGGGCGAGCTCCACGACGTCACCGACGCAGTCATCGACGGCATCACGGCAATGTACCAGGAGAACGCGCCCGAGCTCATCTACTACATGGCGCTCTACCGCATATTCAGCGAGTTCTTGGACGATGTCTCGGAGGACGTGCTCCCCAACGAGGGGCTGGGCTTTCGCGAAAGCCTCATCTGGAACAAGCTCTACGACTTCCAGAAGGACGCGGCGCTCGCCATCATCAACAAGCTCGAGACCTACAACGGCTGCATCCTGGCAGACTCCGTGGGCCTGGGCAAGACGTTCACCGCGCTCGCCGTGATCAAGTACTACGAGAGCCGCAACAAGGACGTGCTCGTGCTGTGCCCCAAGAAGCTGCGCGACAACTGGATCACCTACAACTCGAACGTCGTGAACAACCCCATCGCGGGCGACCGCCTGCAGTACGACGTGCTCTACCACACCGACCTCTCGCGCACGCGCGGCACGTCGGAGACGGGCCTGCCTCTCGACCGCCTGAACTGGGGCGCGTACGGGCTCGTCGTCATCGACGAGAGCCACAACTTCCGAAACGGCGGCGACTCGGCGTCGGAAGACAGGATGAACCGCTACCAGCTGCTCATGGAGAAGGTCATCAAGCAGGGCGTGAAGACCAAGGTGCTCATGCTCTCAGCCACGCCCGTGAACAACCGCTTCCGCGACCTGCGCAACCAGCTCGCCCTGGCGTACTGGGGCGACCCCACTGGCTGGTCCGAGAAGCTGCGCCTGGAGAACGACATCGAGACGGTGTTCCGCAACGCGCAGACCGTCTACGCCCGCTGGTCGAAGCTGCCCTCCGAGCAGCGGACGACGCATGCCCTCACCGACATGCTCGACTACGACTTCTTCGAGGTGCTCGACCAGGTGACCGTGGCGCGCAGCCGCAAGCACATCCAGCGCTACTACGACATGGGCGCCATCGGGCCCTTCCCGAAGCGCCTGCCGCCGATATCGAAGCGCCCCAAGCTCTCGACGCTGGCGAACGCGATCAACTACCGCGAGATATACGAGGAGCTTGACTCCCTCGCGCTCGCCGTGTACATGCCGAGCTCGTACGTGCACCCCAGCAAGATGGAGAAGTACGCGAAGATGGGCGGCGGCGGCAACCTCACGCTCGGAGGGCGCGAGACGGGCGTGCGCCGACTCATGACGACGAACCTGCTCAAGCGCCTGGAGAGCTCGGTGTGCTCGTTCCGCCTGACGCTCGAGCGCGTGCTCGCCGCCATGAACGCCGCCCTCGACACCATAGACGACTACCGCAGGGGCCTCGCCTCGGGCGCCAGCGTGGCCGACGGCGACCTGCCGGGCGGGTTCGATTTCGACCCCGACGACGAGAGCGGCTTCGAGGTGGGCGGCGCCACGAAGATCCTCGTCGAGGACATGGACTGGATGAGCTGGGAGCGCGACATCGAGGCGGACGTCGCCGTCATCGAGGTCCTGATCTCGATGGTGCGCGACATCGACCCCGCCCACGACGCCAAGCTCATCGAGCTGTGCGAGCAGATCCGCGAGAAGTCGCAAGGCCCCATCAACCCGGGCAACCGCAAGGTGCTCGTGTTCACCGCGTTCTCCGACACGGCGGACTACCTCTACGAGAATGTGTCTGCCTTCGCGAAGCGCGAGCTCGGCCTCGAGTGCGCCAAGGTCACGGGCGACGGCTGCGCCTGCACGATAAAGGCCGTGCCCCCGCATATGCAGGAGGTGCTCGCCTGCTTCTCGCCCGCGTCGAAGGAGCGCGACGTGGTGGCGCCTCAGCTTTCCGGCTGCGACGTGGACATCGTTATCGCCACCGACTGCATCTCCGAGGGACAGAACCTCCAGGACTGCGACTACCTGGTGAACTACGACATCCACTGGAACCCCGTGCGCATCGTGCAGCGCTTCGGCCGCGTGGACCGCATCGGCTCGAAGAACGCCCGCATCCAGCTGGTGAACTACTGGCCCGACGTGGAGCTCGACGAGTACATCAAGCTCAAGGCGCGCGTCGAGGAGCGTATGCGCATCACCGTCATGACCTCCACCGGCGACGACGACTACATCAACGCCGACGAGACGGGGGACCTGGAGTACCGCCGCCAGCAGCTCGAGCAGATGCGCGACGAGGTCGTGGACCTGGAAGACATTTCGGGCGGCGTGTCCATCACCGACCTGGGCCTCAACGAGTTCCGCATGGACCTGGTGGGCTACTACCGCGACAACCCAGACATCGACAGGCTTCCGAGCGGCATCAACGCCGTGGTTGAAGGCGACGAGCCCGGCGTCGTCTTCGTGCTGCGCAACGTCAACACTAAGATCGACCGCGACGGCGCGAATCACCTGCACCCGTTCTACGTGGTTCGCATGGGGTCAGACGGGTCCGTGGTCCGCGGACACTTGGAGCCCAAGGCGGTGCTCGACGACATTCGCCTTTTGTGCCGCGGCAAGTCCGAGCCCGACATGGCCCTGTGCCGCGCCTACAACCGCGAGACCAAGAACGGCCGCGACATGCGCCGCGAGGCGGGGCTTCTCCGCGACGCGGTGGCGTCGATCGTTGACTCCAAGGAGGAGTCCGACGTCGACAGCTTCTTCGGCGGCGGCACGACGGGCTTCCTGGAGAACGACATCGAGGGCCTCGATGACTTCGAGCTGGTGTGCTTCCTGGTGGTGAGGCCCAGATGCTAGGGCTTCCGAGCACGACCGAGGTGGGCCGCCGCATACCCAAGGAGGCCTTCTACGGGCACCTGAAGGTGAGCACCGCGCTACGCCAGTTCTTCATCGACGACGTCGAGTACTTCGTGGTCGCGAACTCCATAAAGACCTCCACGACCGGCATACCAGACGGCGAGCGCGTGCACGAGGTGCTTGTGGTGCAAGTGGCGCTCAAGGCGCGTCGCGTCCCCGAAGAGGTGCTGGTCCTTGTGGCTCAGGCGAATCCCCACAAGCTGCTGTTCGTCTGCACCCGTGACGGCGAGGCGTGCCTCGCGGTGATGTTCAAGAGGCTCGTCGTGGGGCCCTGGCGCCCTTTTGATGACCTCGCACTCGATGTGAGCGCGGGCAGCATCGACGCGGTGTGGGACTCACTCGCGTCGCAGGTGGCCTATGGGGACGCTGGCAGCGGCGCCGAAACCGTGGAGGAGCGTTTCGAGGCGGATTCAAGGCTCAAGGCGCTTCGAGATGAGCTAGCGCGCGTAGAGGCGCGCGGGCGCAAGGAGCGGCAAGTGGCGCGCAAGAATGCGCTGTTCGATAAGGTAAAGGAACTCAAGCGGCAGATCGCCGCCATAGAGGAAGGCAGATAGATGGAAAAGATCGAGCTGGGCACGCCTGACGGCACCGTCGAGAACATCGAGAGGATCGCCGAGCTGTTCCCTCAGGTGGTGACCGAGGTAGAGAACGCCGACGGTGAGCTTGCACGTGCCGTGGACTTCGACGCGCTGCGCGATCTTCTGGGTGATGTGGCTGAAGGCCAGCGTGAGCGCTATCAGTTCACTTGGCCCGGTAAGCGCGAGGCCAAGGCCGAGGCGCGCTGCCCCATCTACAAAACGATGATTCCCGAGCCGGGCAAGTCCAAAGATTGGGACACCACGGAGAACCTCTACATCGAGGGCGACAACCTCGACGCGCTCAAGATTCTGAAGGAGACCTACGCCGGCAAGGTTAAGCTCATCTACATCGACCCCCCATACAATACGGGCCATGACTTTATCTACGACGATGACTTCGCCAAAACGCGCGGCGAATATGACGCGGAGAACGGTGATTTCGACGAGGAAGGCGGTCGCCTGGTTGCCAACACCGAGGGCAACGGCCGGTTCCACTCAGATTGGTGCTCGATGATTTACCCGAGGTTGCTTCTTGCGCGCGATCTCTTGACTTCGGATGGTTCTATCTTGCTAAGCATTGATGCCAATGAGGTAAAGAATCTTCGAGCAATTTGCGATGAGATATTCGGAGCCCAGTGCTTCAAAAATTGCATTGCAGTTCGCAGAGGCATTAAGAACGTGCAGGCGCAATTTGACGATATTGCGGCTCTTTCGCAGGGGCATGAGTATATCTTGCTTTATTCGCGAAACGCGACCAATCGGTTCCACAAATTATCATTAGCTCATGATGGCAAGCCTGGCAAATGGGATACATTTTGGCGAGGTACGGATCGTCCATCTATGAGGTATGAGTTATTCGGCGAAACCCCTCATTCTGGACAATGGCGCTGGGAAAAAGGGCGCGCATATACGGCAGTTAGCAACTACAACACTTTTCTCAAGGATGCGGCAGGCTCGATGAGTCTAGACGAGTACTATCTCGATAATCTTGCCGCAACGAATGAGAAGATGAACTTTGTTCGAAAGAACGAAGATGGCACTGTGCAGTATTATGTGCCCCCCTCGACCGGAAAGCTGCTGAGCGATAACTGGATGGACCTGACTTTGAGCGGCAATGAGACCGATACGTTTGATACCGAGAAGAGCGTTGCCATCATTCAACGAATTGTAGAGTGGCTAGCGCCACCAAACTCCATTGTTCTCGATTTCTTTTCAGGATCTGGAACTACTGCTCACGCAGTCATCGAAGCAAATAAAAACGACAACGGTCAAAGACGCTTCATTATGGTTCAGCTGCCTGAAAACTGCGGAGATAATCCTAGCGCAATCAAACATGGTTATAAGACGTTATGCGATCTTGGGGAAGACAGGATAAATCGTGCAGGCGCGAAAATCGCTGCAGACATCGACAAGGGAAACGAGCAGCTCGAGCTCGGCGCCGAGCCTAAACTCTATCCTGATTTGGGCTTTCGTGTGCTGCGCATCGACTCCTCGAACTTCAAGGACTTCTACCTCACGCCTGGCGAGACCGCCCAGGAAAGCCTCTTCGACTTCGCCGACAACGTGAAGGAGGGGCGCTCCGACCTTGATCTGCTCTTCGAGGTGCTGCCCAAACTCGGCATCCCGTACTCAGCGAAGATCGAGGAGCGCATGCTCGCCGGCAGGAAGGTCTTTTTCGTTGACGGCGACAAATTGGCGGCATGCTTCGACGCGAACGTGGGTTCCGACACCATCGAGGAGATGGCGAAAGCCAAGCCCTGGTACGCCGTCATCCGCGACTCGTCCATGGTCGACGACGCCACGCACGCCAACTACGAGGAGCTCTTCCGCACCTACAGCCCCGACACCGTTCCCCAAGTGATTTAAGGCGTCGACATGAAGTTCAAGTTCAAAGTACAACAGTACCAAACCGACGCCGCAGACGCGGTGGCCTCGGTCTTCGAGGGGCAGCCCAACCAGGGCGCCTCCGTGTACCTGCGCGACCTGGGCCGCAAGCCCACGCGCGCGCAGAGCGAGATCGACTTCGGCGACGAGAGCGCCGAGGGGTACGCCAACGCGCCCGTCGCGCTTTCGGGCGCCGACATACTGGCAAACGTGCGCGCGGTGCAGCGACGCAACCAAATCCCCGAGTCGGAGGAGCTTTTCCGCGGCATGGGAGCCTGCCAGCTGGACGTCGAGATGGAGACGGGCACCGGCAAGACCTACGTCTACACCAAGACGATGCTCGAGCTCAACCGCCTGTACGGCTGGTGCAAGTTCATCGTGGTGGTGCCATCGGTCGCCATCCGCGAGGGAGTGGCCAAGAGCCTGGAGAACACCCAGGAGCACTTCTTCTCCCAATACCACAAGAAGATCAGGTTCTTCATATACGACTCGGACAACCTGACCGAGCTGGATGCGTATTCCCAATCGAGCGACGTAAACTGCATGGTCATCAACATGCAGGCGTTCAACGCGTCGATGAAGGAGGGCGCCAAGAACAAGGCGGCGCGCATCATCTTCGACGAGCGCGACGAGTTCAGCAGCCGCAGGCCCATCGACGTCATCGCTGCGAACCGCCCCATCGTCATCTGCGACGAGCCCCAGAAGATGGGAAAGAAGGGAGGCGCGACCCAGAAGGGCATCGCCCGCTTCAACCCTCTGTTCGTGCTGAGCTATTCGGCAACTCACAAGGAGAAGCACGACCTGGTGTATGCCCTGGACGCCCTGGACGCCTACAACCAGAAACTCGTCAAGCGCATCGAGGTGAAGGGCTTCGCCCTCAAGAACATGCGCGGAACCGACGGCTACCTGTACCTGCGTGACATCGTGGTCTCCAAAAACCGCGCCCCCGAGGCCGTTATCGAGTTCAAGTGCATGGGGTCTGGCGGCAAGGTGCGCAAGAAGACCGCGCGCTTCGGGGAGGGCGACAGCATCTACGACGCCAGCGGTTCGACGAAGCTCGAGGCGTACCGCGGCTACGTCATCGCGAGCGGCAACGACGGCGTGGTCCCGCCCCAGGACGGACGCGCGGGCTACGTGCGCTTCCTGGACGGCTCAATCGGGGACGACGGGCGCATCTACATCGGCGAGGTCTACGGCGACTCCGCCGCCCACGACATGCAGCGCATACAGATACGCGAGACGATCCTGAGCCACCTGCAAAAGGAGGAGGCGCTTTTCCGCCGCGGCATCAAGTGCCTGAGCCTTTTCTTCATCGACCAGGTGGCGAAGTACCGCGACCTCTCCGGAAACGGCGAAACAGTGGGCTACGGCAAGATCTTCGAGGAGGAGTACGAGGCCATCGTCTCCGACAGATTGAAGCACCCGACGCAGGATGACATCCTCGACCCCTCCTACGCGCAGTACCTCGGGCGATTCGAGGCGCACTCGGTGCACTCCGGATACTTCTCGGTGGACAAGAAGGGCAACGCCGTCGAATCGAAGGCCGAGAAGAAGGCGGAGCGCGAGGACGGCATCGGCATCAACGACGACGATGCGAAGCGCGGATACGACCTGATCCTGCGCGATAAGGAGCGCCTGCTCTCGTTCGATGAGCCGGTGCGCTTCATCTTCAGCCACTCGGCGCTGCGCGAGGGCTGGGACAACCCGAACATCTTCCAGATCTGCACGCTCAAGGAGTCCGGCTCCGAGACGAGCAAGCGCCAGGAGGTCGGCCGCGGCATGCGCCTGGCGGTCGACCAGGACGGCAACCGCCAGGACACGGCGCTGCTGGGACCCGACGAGGTGCACCGTGTGAACCTGCTCACCGTGATCGCGTCGGAGAGCTACGAGACGTTCGTGAGGGATTTGCAGACCGATATAAGCAAGAGCTTGCGCGAGCGCCCGAAGAAGGTGGAGATGAACCTGTTCAGCGGACGCGACGTCGTGCTCGACGGCGAGACGGTCTCCTTCACCGAGGAGGAGTCGAAGCGCATTTATAAGGCTCTTTACAAGTGCGACCTCATCGACGACGACGACAAGCCGACCGCCGAGTTCCGCAAGGCCGTTGAGGGCGGCACCTTCGTGGAGTACTTCGTCGCGAAGCTGCCCGAGAAAATCGCCGACGCTGCCCACGCCAAGGCGGTCGAGGCGCTGGTGAGAAGCGTCTACGACGTGCACGCGCTCGACGGCATGATCGGGCGTGCCCAGGAGAAGATCTCCGAGAACACGCTGACCGACAACTTCGCCAAACGCGAGTTCAAGGAACTGTGGGCGCGCATCAACCGCAAGCATGCCTACACGGTGAGCTTCTCGGACGACGAGCTGAGGCGCAAGTCGATAGAGCGCATCAACAGCGATTTGCGCGTGAGCAGGCTGCAGTACACCCTGACGGTCGGCGGGCAGAAGTCACAGACCACGCGCGACGAGGTGCAGGGCGGCTCATCGTTCGGCCGCACGCAAACCGAGACCCGCGATGTGGACGCGGGCACGGCGTCCGTGGGCGTGACGTACGACCTCGTGGGCGAGGTGGCGCAGGTCGCCGCCATCACGCGCAGGAGTGCCGCGGCTATCCTCGCCGGCATCGACGCTAACGTGTTCGGGCTCTACCGCGTGAACCCCGAGGAGTTCATCAAGAAGGCCGCTGCGCTCATCGTGTCGGAGAAGGCGACGATGATTGTGGAGCACATCAGCTACCACGAGATAGACGACGCCTACGACGAGGCGATCTTCACCGAGCGTATGCCCGACAACGCGAGCAAGGCGTACGAGGCGAAGAAGAACATCCAGCGCTTCGTGTTCCCCGACTCCGACGGCGAGCGCAGGTTCGCCGAGGACATGGACGCCGCCGCCGAGGTAGCGGTCTACGCCAAGCTGCCTCGAGCGTTCCAGATTCCCACGCCGGTGGGCAACTACGCCCCCGACTGGGCGATTGCCTTCAAGGAAGGCAGCGTGCGCCATGTGTTCTTCGTCGCCGAGACCAAGGGCACCATGGACACGCTGGAGCTCTCCGGAGTGGAAAACGCCAAGATCGCTTGCGCGAAGAAGCTCTTCAACGAGATGAGCACCAGCGACGTGCGCTACCACAACGTGGCAACGTACGAGGACCTGCTCGAGGTGATGGGCAGGATGAGCTAGGCCACGCTTATGAGCCATAAGAAAAACCAGGAAAAGGCAGAGCTTTCGATTTATCAGCAGGCGCTGAAAGTCGCAAGGGCAAAAGGCGGAGAAGCGAGAAGGAACGTCGCCCGACTGTCGGGCGACGCCCGCCCATTTGATAGGCCCGATATTCTTATCACGGCCGAAGGCGGAAGAAGAATAGTCGGTTTAGAGCACTTCCGTGTTGACCACCATATCGGGAGAGGCAAGAAGGTCGAATCTAAGTCCGCGAGGTTCTCTTCGGATGCGGAGCGGTTTCGAAAGCAACACGAGGATGCAGCTCGCAGGGACGCTCTGGCAGAAGAGGCTTACCGAGGGTTCGGCGATTTGATCAGCCGGGCGATACGGGAGCAATCGAACGCCTGCGTTGACGACATCAGGACTTCGCTCGACGCGGGACTGTTCGGCAAAGACGGTCGCGGGCATGCGTTCAAGCTCGATGCGTATCGCGAGAACATAACGCAGATTGACGCCAATGCCGATATCCGCCTTGGATTCCTGATCGAGATCCATACGGATTTGCGCCAATGGTTCCTCAACGATGGCTTTAAGGAGACCAAGGTATCTTCAGGCCAGTTTCCAATAAGTTGCGAAGCCTATGAGCTTCTCAAGAAAGCATCGGCTCACGTTGATTGGATCGTGCTTGCGTTTTGCCCGCTTTACGGCGATGAGGTGAGAGACGCCGCGATTATCAGATGCTGCAACGGCATGTTCGAAACGAGCGCTGCTCGACAAGGCATAATCCAGACACCATATTTAGGCCTTGGAAAAGAAACGCCTTTCGGCAAACAGGATAGACAAGGAGAGGTTGAGTTTGGCGTCGGAAACGACGGCATTGATTATCTGGTCGAAAACACGTCCGAGCCGATGGACCCCTTCGAGTTGTTCAACAACGCGATTAGCGGAGCCGCCGAAGCGCTCAATCTAGCGCGGAAAGGAAAACCCTTCGCCGCGACGACATCCGTTCAGCTTGCCTACGACATAGCAAAAGACTCCTTAAAGCATAAAACCGGGGATGTTGAGCCGCAGGATGTCCTTAAGGCGATTGGCAGAATGGATTCGTCAGAGAAGAACGCGCGGATGGAGAACTGGCGGAAGCAGTGGCTCATCGATAACGTATAGCTCAGTTTTCGATTGATGCGGACGAGGCGCTCTGCGCGCCAACGATTTGATAGGAATGCAATGAAATACAATCTCGACAAACTGAAGAAAGTCGATTTGCGCGATGTGTGGCCACACGAGGCGCTTGACTTCACCAGATGGCTCTCCGAGGAGCCCAACCTTGCCATACTGAGCTCGGCAGTCGGCATTGAGCTTGAGCTTATAGAGACCGAGTCGTCAGTGGGCTCGTTCAACGTCGACATCTATGCGCAGGAAGCCGGCACCGGACGCAAGGTGATCATCGAGAACCAGCTCGAGGACACCAACCACGACCACCTGGGCAAAGTAATCACCTACGCCGCCGGCAAGGGCGCCGAGGTCGTCATATGGGTGGTGGCCCGCGCACGCGACGAGCACCGCCAGGCCATAGAGTGGCTCAACCAGCACACCGACAGCGACTTCGGCTTCTTCCTGGTGGAGATCGAGCTGTGGTCCATCGGCGACTCCCTGCCCGCACCGCGCTTCTCCGTGGTCGAGCAGCCCAACGAGTGGACGAAGGCCATCAAGCTCAGCGAGGGCCTCTCCGAGACCGAGCGCGTGAAGCTCTCGTACTGGACCAAGTACCGCGAGGTGGCCCAGGCGACTCCCGAGTTTTTGAAGGTTTTCAACCCGCAGAAGCCCTCGAAAAATCACTGGACCACTTTGCGCTGCGACACGTCCGCCTATCACATCGGCCTACTTATAGACACGCAGCGAGGCCGCATTGGCATTGAGTTCTACGCGCCCGACGACAAGGAAATCGGCCACAAGGCCATCGACAACGCCAAGTTGTTTGAAGAGCGACTCGGCCTTGCAGCCACGCCTTTTGACGCCAAGAAGGCATCAGGGCTTCGCTTCTACAAGGACGGCTGCAAGATTAAGGACAACGAGACCGCCTGGCCGGGATTCATATCGGAGCAGCTCGAGTGGGCTCTCGCCATGAAGAAGCTAATTGTCGAGCTGGGGCTTTAGTCGTCAACCGCGTCCCATTCCGAAGATGCTTGCGATGTTGGATTCTGCATCCATGACGGTTGTCTCTGGCTCTTCTAAAGAAGCGAGCTGCTGCCGCGGTTCAGAAGATATCGAATCGCCAACCCCCTCGCCGAGAGCCAGAAAGAACCTCATCACCAGCTCGATCCTCTGCTGCAGGGACTCGCTCAGCTCGCCGTAGGAGGCCGCCAGCCGGACCTCCTTGGCCAACTCCGCCATCGAGTCCTTCAGCGCCTTCTGAACGCTTACAGTGGGCCTCACCTCGATCTGGGTATCGGTGAGCTTGGCGATGATGTAGTCTTGCCTGAGCATCCCGCTCCAGGCCGCCATCTCGCATATGAGCTTGCGCTCCTCGGGCGTGCAGCGGAACGCCATCGTCTTGCTGCGCTTGCGGGCGCTGTTCTCGCACGGCATCCTTCTTACCCCCTCGCTCCGTCAAGGGCGGCGGCCATCTCGTCCTGCTTCGTGGGGAACAGGTGCGCGTAGCGGTAGGTGATGTCCACCGCCTCGTGGCCCATGCGCTCGGCGATGGCCAACGCGGAGAAACCCATCTCGATCAGCAGGCTCACATGGCTGTGGCGTATGTCGTGTATGCGAATGCGCTTCACGCCCGACGCCTTGCACCCGCGCTCCATCTCGTGGGCCAGAAAGTGCTTGGTAACGGCGAACAGGCGCTCGTCGGGGGCGACGTCGTCGCGCAGCTCGACGAAGTCCGCCATCTCGTCGCGCAGGAAGGCGGGCATGACGATCGTGCGCACCGACTTGGGCGTCTTGGGGTCGGTCACGGTGTCCACGCCGTGGAGGCTCTGGTACGACTTGTTGATGCGCAGCCGCGAGCTATCCAGCATGAAGTCGGACGGCGTGAGCGCCAGGAGCTCGCCGCAGCGGATGCCCGTCCAGTACAGCAGCTCGAAGGCGTGGAACGACAGCGGCTTGTCCATGACTGCCTCGCTGAACCTCAGGTACTCGTCCTTGGTCCAGAACTGCATCTCGCCGCCCTTCTTCGAACCTATCTTGTCGACCCTGCGCACCGGGTTGTCGGTGAGGCCGTAGTAGCGCTCGGCGTGGTTGAAGATGGCGTTGAGCTGGTTGTTCACCGTGCGAAGGTACGTCGGCGCCCAGGGCTTCCCGTCGGCGTCCCGGTGCTCGGTGAGCTCGTTTTGCCACCTGATGACGTCGATCGGCTTCACGTCGCACATGCGCATGTCCCCGAAGAACGGCACGAGCTTGTCGTTGATGATGTACTCCTTGGTGATCCAGGTATGTTCGCGTATGCGAGGCTTCACCTCGGAGGCGTATACCTCCACGAAGTCGGAGAACGTCATGTCCATGGCCCCGCCGTTAAGGCTCTTGAACTGGCTCTCCCACACCGCGGCCTCCACCTCGGAGGAGAAGCCGCGCTTCGTCTTGTGGCGCTTCGAGCCGCGGGCGTCGCGGTAGTAGCACTGCACGTAGTACGTGCCGTTGTTGTCATCCTTGTACACGGGCATGTCAGTCCACCTCCGGGAAGTACAGGGCGTCGAAGACGTCGCTTCGGACGCGCCCGCGGATCACCACGCGCCCTCGCGCCTCCTGCTCGGCGTTTATCCTCCTGATCACCTCGTAGGCGCTGCCTTTCTTGATCCTCAACAGCTCCGCGACCTCGTCGGCGTCCAGCATGTGCGGCCTCGGCGTCTTCGCCACCTTCTCGTCCATGGCTCCTCCTATCATTAGCGTACAGATACGTACGGTTTACAGATTCAGAGTAAACGTACATATCTGTACTGTCAATAGAATTGCGTACATTTGCGTACGCTGGTAAGATGTGCGGGTACGTAATTCCAGGAGGAGGGCGCATGTCCGTAAGCGAGAACATAAGGCGGTACCGCAAGTCGCGCGGCATGACGCAAGCGCAGCTTGCCGAGGCGGTCGGCCTGACCGAGGGGGCCGTGCGCCACTACGAGAGCGGCATCCGCGCCGTGAAGCCCGAGCTGCTCGAATCCATCGCCGCAGCACTAGGCGTATCCGTCAACGCCCTCAAGGATTACGGCGTCGAAACCGCGGGCGACCTCATATCGCTGCTCGTGCGGCTCGAGGACTCCTTCGGCATCGTCCCCGCAGCCGACGGCACGGGGCTCTCTCTGAACCCCAAGGCGCCTCACGCGCCCAAAGCGGCGATGGCGATCCAGCTGTGGGCCGAGAAGCGCGCACGGCTCGAGAACGGCGAGATCGACGCCGCCGAGTACGAGGACTGGAAAGCCTCGCTGTAGCGGCTCTCCGCATTTCGCAACCAACGCAACCGAATCAGGACGCTAGGCTAGGCGGCGAGCTCCGCTCGCATCTGCGTATGCTGAGTTTTACTCCCCATTGCATGCCAAGGCATTTCCGGCATACATGGGGAGTAAATGATGTGGTGGCTTACATCGCGGCACGCGGCGGTACGCCGCGGCATTTCCCCTGATTACTCCCGCTTTCCTTGAGACGGTGAGATTCTTTACTCCCCATTAACGACCTGGGAAAACGCTGCACAGAGACCGTCAAAAGGCCTATTGAGTTCGATTTGAGTTTCGTAGACCCCGAAACGGCTCCCTTCCGCCCTCGGGGACAAAAACCGCGCGTCTACTCACTTGGGATAAATCATTACTCCCATTCCTCCGAATACCGCCCCGTACTTTGCCATCTTGAAATACGGGGAGTAAATGGCGAAATCCCAGATAAAAGGGAGTAAAAAGGCAAAGAAAAAGCCTCCGTTCCAACATGGGAACGGAGGCTCGATAATCGGATTTACTCACCAATGTCGCTGGCGGCTTTGCCGTGACTCTCGTACGAAACGAAACTCAGCAGCACAGTGCGGCACTCAAAAATACAGGTCAGAACCCTGTCAGCCTACTCCCACTCAATCGTCGCGGGCGGCTTGGACGTGATGTCGTAGCACACGCGGTTGGCGCCGGGGACCTCGGCAACGATGCGGCCGGAGATACGGGCCAGTACGTCGTAGGGCAGCTTGGCCCAGTCGGCGGTCATCGCATCGCTGGACTCGACGGCACGCAGGATGATCGGGCGCTGGTAGGTGCGCTCGTCACCCATAACGCCGACAGACTTGATGTCGGGCAGGACCGCGAAATACTGCCAGCAGCTGTGCTCGGAGTTGCGCTCGCCGGTCTGCTCAAACAGACGCTGGTTGTAGGCGTCCAGTTCCTCGCGCACGATAGCGTCGGCGTTCTTGAGGATCTCGAGCTTCTCCCTGTCGACCGCACCGATGATGCGGATGGCAAGACCCGGGCCCGGGAAAGGCTGGCGGAACACGATGTGACCCGGCAGACCCAGTGCCAGACCAAGCGCGCGGACCTCGTCCTTAAAGAAGTGGTCGAGCGGCTCAATAAGGTCGAAGTGTACGCCCTCGGGGAACGGGATCAGGTTGTGGTGGCTCTTGATGGTGGCCGTCTTGCCGCCCGTCTTGCGAGCACCGGACTCGATGATGTCGGGGTAGATGGTGCCCTGAGCCAGGTACTTGACCGGCTTGCCATCGGTCTCGAGCTGCTGCGCCACGGCGAAGAACTCTTTCCAGAACTGCGTGCCGATGATGCGGCGCTTCTCCTCGGGCTCGGTCACGCCGGCCAGAAGCTCGGCATAACGGTCCTCGGCGTGGACGTGGATAAAGTCGACGTCAAACTGTTTGGTGAAGACCTCCTCCACCTGCTCGGGCTCGCCCTTGCGCAGCAGACCGTGGTTGATGAACACGCAGGTCATCTGCTTGCCCACGGCGCGGGCGCCCAGCGCAGCCACGACGGAGGAGTCGACGCCACCGGACAGGGCCAGAATCACGCGGTCGTCGCCGACCTTCTCGCGAAACTCGGCCGTCATGGTCTCGACCAGGTTGTCCATGCTCCAGTTGGGCTCCAGGCCGCAGATCTCAAACAGGAAGTTGCTCAGCAGCTGCTGACCGTACTCGGAGTGCTTGACCTCGGGGTGGAACTGCGTGGTGAAGATTTTGCGCTCGACGCACTCCATGGCGGCAACCGGGCACACGTCGGTGCTGGCGGTAATGGTAAAGCCCTCGGGCACCTCGGACACAGCGTCGCGGTGGCTCATCCACACGGTCTGCTCCATAGGCGTGGAGTTAAAGAGCTTGGCGCCAGCCGTGCGCGTGATGGTGGCGCGGCCGTACTCGCCCACCTCGGAGTGGCCGACCTTGCCGCCGAGCGTCACGGCCGTGATCTGATGGCCGTAGCAAAAGCCCAGGACGGGAAGGCCAAGGTCAAAGATGGCGGGATCGATGGACGGAGCGTCCTCGGCGTACACGGAGGCCGGGCCGCCGGAAAGGATGAGCGCAGAGGCGTTCATCTCGCGAATCTCATCGGCCGAGATGTCGCAGGGAACGATCTCGGAATACACGTTGAGGTCGCGGACGCGACGGGCAATGAGCTGACCGTACTGCGCACCAAAGTCGAGTACGAGGACCTTTGCGGAAGCCTTTTGATCCATGGTTTCCCCCTCTTGTTGGCGGGGAGCCGGTGCCCACCCGCGTGAATGAACGAAAATAACTTCCATAGTGTACACGTTATATGGGGTTTCTCGTCCCTCGCAGCCATCAGCGCACGGCAAACGCACGACCTGGACCCCTATTTGACGGCAATTGAAGTGTTACCAAACGTTACGGATGATGTAATACGTTTGAACATTCATCGCCCTGTGCCACAATACTGCCGAACGACTCCGCCTCTGCGGCGACAAATACGATAGGAATACCAGCATGAAGCGCATCCTTCTCATCGCCACGGGCGGCACCATCGCATCGACCGAGGACGGCAACGGCCTCTCCCCCGCCCTGACCGGCGAGGAGCTCGCCCAGAGCGTCCCTGAGATCTCGGGCCTCTGCGAGCTCGACGTCGTGCAGCCCATGAACATCGACAGCACCAACATGCGCCCGAGCGACTGGATGCGTATCCGCGACGTCATCGTCGAGGGTTATGCCGATCACGACGGCTTCGTGATTCTGCACGGCACCGACACCATGAGCTACACCGCGGCAGCGCTTTCCTATCTGATTCAGGACAGTCCCAAGCCCATCGTACTCACCGGCTCGCAAAAGCCCATGGGTAACCCCTTTACCGATGCCAAGCTCAATCTGTACCAGAGCCTGCTCTATGCGCTCGACGAGCATTCGCACGACGTCTCGATCGTGTTTGGCGGCGTCGCCATTGCCGGCACGCGCGCCCGCAAGCAGCGCACCATGAGCTTTAACGCGTTCATTAGCGTCAACTATCCGCCCATTGCCTACATCCGCAACGACCGCATCGTGCGCAACGGGCTTCACGGCACTCATCAGAATGAGAGCCCGGTGCGTTTCTACGACAGTATCGACCCGCGCGTGTTTGTCCTTAAGCTGACGCCCGGCGTGAACCCGGGTATCCTGGACGCCCTAGCCGATAGCTACGATGCCGTAATCCTTGAGACCTTTGGCATTGGCGGTATTCCCGAGTTTGGTGAGTCGGGCGAGTCATTCCAAGAGGCGATTTTTCGCTGGGTCGACTCGGGTCGCACCGTCGTTATGACCACGCAGGTCCCCGAGGAGGGCCTTGACCTGGGTGTTTATGAGGTCGGCCGAGCTTACGCCGATCATCCGGGTATTTTGCGCGGCGACGATATGACCACTGAGACGCTCGTGGCCAAAACCATGTGGGCGCTCGGCCAGTCACGTGATGCGTCAGAGATTCAGCGCCTGTTCTACAGCCAAGTCAACCACGACCGTATCCCGATGGTGTAATTCAGTTGTCGACGGGTATCCCCTATTCGATGCCCTCGAGAAGTTCTGACACCGTCATGCCGAGTGCGGGCGCGATCTTAAATAGAACCTTGAGCGTGAAATTTGCCGTCCCATCTTCGATTCGGTCGAGGTAGGGTCGGCTGATTCCTGTCGCCACGCAAAAATCGACCTTGGAGATACCAAGGGCCTTGCGCGTCCGCTCAACTCGCTCGCCAAGAATCTGTTTCGCATGCTCATTCATGCAGACGAGTTTGAAATGGAGCAAAACAAAAACGTAAACTATAGTTTACGTTTTGCCGAATATACAGGAGTTTTCTATGTCGGCTTGCTCAATTTGCATGCGTCAAAAATCACGCTGCACAGACGGCGTGCAACCCAAGCTTGTCGTCGTTGAGGCCGAATGCCTTTCCCCAGACGAACGAACGGCCTTTGCGTTGCTATCGAGCCGTGTTGCGACCGCACTGCTCCCCGACCCGGCGAGAGGCGAGCTCGTCCCTCAATGCCGAACGCACGGCTGCGCCCTTGACCAGACCGTAGTAATAGCAACCAGCCAACGTGGCCTGCCCCTTCTCCTCGAAGCCGGTATCGCACTCGCCCTTCGCGGCGCCGGATACGAAAACGAGGCCGCCGCCGATATGGTCTTTAAACCACGATCGAGCGGCGGCCTCGCAGCAGCCATTGAATATGCGTGCAGGCTCGTTGCCTAAAAGGACAGGCTAGAAACCAAAGCCAAAGCCCGTTCCGGTAATCGCCGAGTACATAAAGTAAACGTTGATCACGTTGAGGAACACACCCGTGATGCAACCGTTGCGCAGGTAGCGCTCGCACACGATGCGCGCCATGGCGGCGGAGTCATCATTGTTTTTAGCCTGACGTCCCGCCGTAAAGTACGTCGCCACGCTCAGCAGCAGGTTGAGCACCGGAAGCGCTAGCAGCTCATAGCTCTTGCCCCAGCGCGTCACCTCGCCGGCGGCGTTAAACTTCGTTGCCACCTCGGGGCCAATGTTGGGGATTACAAACGCCGCTACCACCAGCGGAAGCACCGCAAGCACCAGCAGCGCAATACCCATGTAGCCAGCTTTTTTGCCATATTTAAACATATGCGTCGCCCTTACACGTTAAAGCGGAAGTGCACGACGTCGCCATCGGCCATGACATAGTCCTTGCCCTCAATACGCAGTTTGCCGGCGGCCTTGGCGCCCTGCTCACCGCCGAGCTCGATGTAGTCGTCATAGCCAATGACCTCGGCCTTAATAAAGCCGCGCTCAAAATCGGTGTGGATGACGCCGGCGGCCTGCGGGGCGGTCGCGCCCTGACGAACCGTCCAGGCCTTGACCTCCATCTCGCCGGCCGTAAAGAACGACTGCAGACCGAGCAGCTTATAGGCCGCCTGCGCGAGCACGTCCAGACCGGGCTGTTCCAGGCCCAGGCTCTCCAGGTAGTCGGCGGCGTCCTCGGGATCGAGCTCGGAAAGCTCAGCCTCAATCTTGGCGCAGATGGGCAGCGGCTTGACGCCGTCGATGGGCGCCAGGTCCTCGTTGAGCATGTCCTCGTCCACGTTGGCCACATACAGGATGGGCTTCATGGTGAGCAGGAACAAGCCCTTGGCAGCGGCGCGCTCCTCGTCGGTCATCTCCATGGACGCGGCGCGCTTGCCTTCGTTGAGCCAGGCAAGCAGGCGCTTGGCGACCTCAAACTTGGGCATGAGCTCCTTGTCGCGCTTGGCCTCCTTCTCGAGCTTGGGCAGCTGCTTCTCGAGCGTGCCCATATCGGCCAGGATAAGCTCGGTCATGATGGTGTCGGCATCGCCGGCGGGATCGACGAACTCGCCCGTGCGGCCCACCTCGCGCATAACGTTGGGGTCCTTAAAGTAGCGCACGACCTCGCAGATGGCGTCAGTCTCGCGGATGTTTGCCAGGAACTGGTTGCCCAGACCCTCGCCCTCGTTAGCGCCCTTCACCAGACCTGCGATGTCGACGAACTCGACCGTAGCCGGCACAATGCGGCCGGGGTTGACGATGTCGGCGAGCTTTTGCAGGCGGCTATCGGGCACATCGACGATACCCACATTGGGGTCGATCGTGGCAAACGGGTAGTTGGCGGCAAGGCCGGTCTTTTTGGTAAGCGCGGTGAACAGCGTCGACTTGCCCACGTTGGGCAGGCCCACGATACCGATGGAAAGGGACACAACAGCTCCTTTTGGTACAGGTACTTCAAACTTCATAAGTATAGCGCCGCCGCAGCATCCGGGCGAATCCGGACACCGCGGCGGCGCAAATGAAGCAGAGATTGGGGTCGCTGACTAGTCCGCGAGCTTCTCCACCTGGTCGAGCATCTTGCCAAGCTTAGCCTTTGCCTCGGCCTTGACCTTCTCAGCTTCTTCGTGAGCCTTCGCCTTCTGGGCGGCCTTTTCCTCGGCCTCGGGGTCGACAACGATCAGATTGGACGCATCGTGCTCGACCAGCTTGAGCGCATGCTCGGGGCACACCTTGACGCAGGCTCCGCAACCTAGGCAATACGTGGACTCCAGTGCAAAGCGACCGCTTCCCACCAAATCGCAGGCAAACGTGGGGCACACGTTGACGCACTCGCCGCACGACGTGCACTTGTCAAAATCGCATTCCGGTGTGCTCACCTGCATATTCTGGGCAAGCTCGGGGTGGTTCTGCAGCGTCGAGAGCACCAGCTGCCGCCCGTGCGTGAGCGAACGGCGACGCTTGGTCGTCGTGGTGCCGCACATGGTGTTGAGTGTGCGCTCGAGCTGCGTGATCTGGTGACGGTGGGCCTTCAACTTCTGCGTCACCGAAGCCAATGCCGCAGTCGCCGGGTTGAGCTTAGTCACGGTTAGGCCCGTGGTGCGGGCAATCTTATCCATGTACTCCTTGCGCTCGTACTCGCGGCGCTTATGGCATTTGAGGCTCTTGGGGTCGACCTCCAGGCCCATGCCCGTACCCGCCCACTCCTCGGCCTTCGCAATCGCCTCGCCCAGAGTGTCCTCACCGCCGGTGTTGCGGCATTTATCGCACACGCCCAACGGCAGGTACACACTCACGTTGGGATAGTCCGCCAGTACCGAGAACCAGGTCTCGGCCGTAATATCGCCCACGCAGGCAACGACGACCTCGTTTTCGCGCGGCATACGCTTGAGGGCGCGCGTGCAGGTGACGTAAGCGGTCTCATGGCTCGTAGCAGCGGAGACGATATCGTCATACAGGTTTTTAGGCGCCAGGCGCGGCGAGATGATCGCCTCGGTCGGACAGGCAGCGGCGCACAGGCCGCACTTGCGACAGGAGTCGAGGATCTCGATGGCGTCCTCCTCGACCTCGATAGCATTGACCGGGCACACGTCCATGCACGCGGTGCAGCCGCTCTTTTCGTTTTTGCAGGTCAGGCACGGAATGGTGTTGCCGCGCGGGCGCTCCTTGTAGTCGGCAGGATTCCACTGCGGCGCCGACGGATCGAGTGCATCGGTCACGCCGCCAAGCGGGTTTTTAAGAAAGTCGAAACCCTTGCTGATCTCGATAATGTCATCAAACAGATCGTGTTCCTGCGCCATGCGCGGCCCCTCCCTGAGCAGTGCAAACAAGCAAGAGATAATGATACGCTATCGGCCCACGCCTCGGGCAAATTACACGCGGCGCACCTTTGAGGCAAATAGTCTATGGCCTATCGTCGCCTCGATTGCACAAGATCGATCAAGCGCCTAGCTATGCCTCGCGCATGAGCTGCACGAGCTTTTGTCTGGTCACCTTGGCCTGTTCGTTAGCCATATTGCGTTCGTTTCTAAAGGCCGCATCTGCAACGCTCATCAGGTCGGCATCGGAAATCTCGCCAAGGCCCAGCCCCTCGAGCGTCGTCGGCAGACCGACGCGCTGGCAAAACTCGAGCACCTGATTAAGCTCGGGCGCACGCTCCAGGCGCAGCTGCACCGCCAGGCCAAATGCCACGGCCTCACCATGCATGGCCTTGCACTCGGGCAGAATCGTCAGGCCGTTGGCTATGGCATGGGTAAGCGCTAGGCCACCACTCTCAAAGCCAACACCCGAGAGCAGAATATTGCACTCGATCAGGCGCTCAACCGCTGGCGATGTACGGCCCTTTTTGAGATCGCGCTTGGCAGCGACGCCGCACTCCATGAGTGTGTCATAGCAGGCACGAGCCGCAACCAAGGCCAAGTGTCCCGGCGCGCCACCGTGCTCGTTGGCGCCGTGCGCCGCGGCGCACGAACGCGCCTCGAAATACGTTGCCAGCGCATCGCCCATACCAGCGACCGTCATACGCAGCGGGGCCGCCGCGACCACGTTGGTATCGACCACGACCAAGTCTGGATTCTTCTCGAGCATCAGGTAGCGGTCGAACGACCCATCCTCGTGATACAGCACCGAAATCGCGCTGCACGGACCGTCCATCGACGCCGCCGTGGGACATACGCACAACGGCAACTCGGCATAAAACGCAACGGCCTTGGCGATATCGAGCATCTTGCCGCCGCCAATGCCCACCACCATGTCGCAATACTCGGCCCGGGCTTCCTTGGCCATTTCGACAACGGCATCTTCCGTACACGGACCGTTGTAAATCTTAAAGAACGGCTCGCTTAGATCTTCATCCAGAAATCCATCGACGATCTGCCTGCACAGCCGATCCTCGGTGCCCTGGTCAAACAAGACATAGGCAGCGCAGCCCAACCATGACAAATACCTGCCCTGACGCGAGAGCTCACCCGGCCCCTGAACATATCGTCCGGGACCGCCATAAACCATGGGAAGCGCCATACGAGAATCCGCCCTTTCATCAACAACAATTGGTGCAAAGCAACCTGACCCCTTTGCACCATAGCAAAAAGGGGCAAAGCCGTCTGCCGGCTTTGCCCCTTCCTTAGCTTGATTTACTCATCCATGAGATAGTAGTGGCCCAGCGCGTCGGCACCCAGGATGGCGTTTGCGACCATCTCGGGCGTCACCTCAAACGGCATGTTGCACATGGTGTCATCGGGCGCGCAGGCGGCCTCGGCAACAATCATGGCCTGCTCGCGCGTAAGCTCGGCAACGCCAAGTTCCTTCATCGTGACCGGTAGGCCCAGCTCAATGCAGAAGCCCAAGACTTCCTCGAGCTTCTCGGTCGGGGCATCCTCGAGTACCAGCTGGACGATGGTGCCAAAGGCGACCTTCTCGCCGTGATACATGCCGTGGCACTCGGGCAGCATCGTCAGGCCATTGTGGATGGCATGAGCAGCAGCAAGGCCCGAGCTCTCAAAGCCAATGCCCGAAAGCAGCGTATTGGCCTCGATGATATGCTCGACGGCAGGCGTGAGCGCACCCTTCTCCAGCGCGACCTTGGCCTTCACGCCATCGGCCATAAGCGTCTCGTAGCAGAGCTTGGCGAGCGCCAGACCAGCCATACCGCCCTTGCCGCCGGCGCAAGTGCCACCGTCGGCATCGTGCGTCGCCTGGGCCTCAAAGTAGGTTGCGAGCGCATCGCCCATACCGGAAACCGTCAGGCGCACCGGGCTCGCCGCGATAACCGTCGTATCCATCAGGACAATGTTGGGGTTTGCCTTAAGGAAGAGGTACTTGTCGAACTGGCCGTCATCGGTATAGAGCACCGAAAGCGCCGAACACGGGGCGTCGGTCGAGGCGATGGTGGGACAAATGATAACCGGGGACTCCAGGTAATAGGCGACGGCCTTCGCGGTGTCGAGGATCTTGCCGCCACCGACGCCGACGATGATGTCGCAACCGTTGTCACGGGCGAGCGCAACCAGGCGATCGACCTCGCCCTTGGAGCACTCGCCGTTAAAGTCCTCAAACAGCAGCTCGGCCTTGGCCTCGGCAAAGCCGCCCTCGATCTTGGCACCAACGCGCTTCTTGCCCGAAGGCGTCACGATGACGAGGGCCTTAGCGCCGAGCGGCTCGACATAGGAGCCGAGCTTGGCGAGCTCGTCCGGACCCTGGATGTACTTGCTGGGGCTATTGAAGATTGCAGCCATAACTATCCCATTCTCTAAAAAAGAAAGGGGCTCCGTACGGATACGTGCGGAGCCCCTCGTTACGATAACAAGAGTCGATTAGAAATCGATGTCGGTGTCGTAGTAGCAGGCCTTGAGGATCTTCTCGAAGTCGGCAGCCTTGGTCTCGCGCGGGTTCTCGGGCGTGCAGGCGTCCTGCTCGGCGTTCGCGGCGATCTCGGGCAGCTTGGCGAGGAACTCCTCCTCGGAAACCATCTGCGGGTTCTCGGCGTCGACCTTCACGCCACCATTCGCGTAATCCTTGATGGACTGCGGAATGTTGAGCTGGTCGTTGAGGTCGCGGATCTTCTGGACGAGCGCAGCGATGAGCTCCTCGTTGGTCTCGCCGGGAAGGTGCAGGATCTCCTTGGCCACGTAAGCGTAACGCTCGGCAGCACGCGGGTCCTTGGAGTTCCACTGGATGACCTTGCCCAGGTACATGGCGTTAGCAGCACCGTGGATGATGTGGCCGTTCTCGAAGGCAGCACCGGTCTTGTGAGCCATGGAGTGAACGATGCCGAGCAGGCCCGAGGAGAAGGCGATACCGGCGATGCACTGAGCCTCGTGCATGTGCTGACGGGCCTCATGGTCGCCAGCATAGGACTTGGGCAGCCACTCGACGATCTCGCGGATGCCGTGCAGAGCGTTGGCGTCGGTGAACATAGAGGCGCAGGTGGAAACGTAGGCCTCCATGCAGTGGGTCAGAGCATCCATGCCGGTGTGAGCGCACAGCTTGGCGGGCATGGTGTAGGTGAGCTCGGGGTCGACGATGGCGACATCAGGGGTGATGTTGAAGTCGGCCAGCGGGTACTTGATGCCCTTTTCGTAATCCGTGATGACGGAGAATGCGGTGACCTCGGTAGCAGTGCCGGAGGTAGAGGAAATGGCGCAGAAGTGAGCCTTCTGACGCAGCTCGGGGAAGCTGAACGGCTGGATAATGTTGTCGAAGGACTCCTCGGGATACTCGTAGAAGACCCACATGGCCTTAGCAGCATCGATGGGCGAACCGCCGCCGATAGCAACGATCCAGTCGGGCTCGAAGTCGCGCATAGCGGCTGCGCCCTTCATGACGGTCTCGATGGAGGGATCGGACTCGACGCCCTCGAACAGCTTGACCTCCATGCCGGCCTCTTTGAGGTCGGCCTCAACGTCCTGCAGGAACCCGCCGCGGCGCATAGAGCTGCCGCCAGAAACGATGATGGCCTTCTTACCCTTGAGGTTCTTCACCTCGTGGCGAGCGCCCTCACCAAAGTACAGATCGCGAGGATTGGTAAAACGTCCCATACTGTGCCTCCTAAACAAGCCCCTCTTAGACTTGCGTATATAACGGAGCACCCAATTGGCTCCGTTAGGACCGGTTTGCGCGTTGCCGGCGATGACAATGCGCGATGTCTAAACGTCTCAACGCTCAGACAAACACTATTTTACCGTTCTGGTTGGTCAGTTATTCACCTAAAGCCGCCAATGATGAAACGTTTTTTCTATCCCTGAAGACCCTTGTGCGGCATTCATACTCCCAAGCTGGGCAAACGTTTTATCAAGGTTGACTACATATCCCGGGCAGGACCGTGCCCCTCCAAAATATGCACCGTTCGCCGCCAAAAATCGACCGTTTGCGGCACCGTGATACCACTCGGTCGTCCAAGGTGCCGACATTTGTGCGACATCCGTCTTCGTGGTGCAAAGGTGCAAGTCCAAGTGCGGCACCCCCGGTGTGCCACATGCGGGTAAACTAGAACCTTATATAGAAACATTTGAACCCTAACCGCAGCAAAGGAGGCCCCATGGCATTCGATCCCATTCAAGAGGATTGCCATCGCCTCGTTCTTGAGGCCTTGCGCCGCGACAATATCCCGCTCACCGACGGTGCCGCCGTAGAGCGTCTGATGGAACAATTCACCCGCAACCCCGCACCGCTCATCGTGCACGACCGCGACCGCGCCGGGCACCTCATTGCCAAGGTGGTCGAGGCTGTCGACTACCGCATTCCCTTTATCCCTGACGATACCCAGGCAGAGCAAGAAGAGGCAGCTGCCGAGAACATGCTCCGCGAGGCAGCCGCGCTCGACCCGACCAACTGGGACGCTCAGCGCATGCTGACCGCCCTCACCGCCGGCTCCAACGAGGAATACGTACAGTACCTGGTGTCCAAGTGCGATGAGGTCGAGCACGACCTGGCGCTCAAAATCGCCTCGGCCCAGGACCCCTACGAGCGCGAGGCCGCAGGCGACCTTACGCGCCGCCCCTATCTGCGTTGGCTTGCCGCCTTGGCATCGCGTGCCCTCATTAGCGGCCGCTACCGCATGTCGCTCGAAGCCGCAAATCGCAGCTTGGACTTTGCGCCCAACGACCCCGCTGATGTCCGCCACACCGCGATGCTCGCCATGGCAAAGCTCGAATACCCCGCCGAGGAGCTCAAGCGCTTTCGCTCCGCTCACTCCGTGCCGTACCTCGCGAATACCCCGCTGCGCCGCCGCCCCAAAGATGCGGAGCGTGACTTGGACCCGTGGACGCTCATCGCGCTGATGAGCGCTGCCTGGCGCGAGCTAGACTACGAGGGCGCCGAGCACTACCTGCGTATCCTTGCGCGTTCGTGCCCCCACGCCGCCGAGGCGCTCTACTTCCAAACCGAGTTTCCCGATGGCGTCTATGCCCGCGTCAACGTGGGTGTGGGCTCCACCGACGAGCTTGTCCTTGCGCTGTCCGAGGCGACGCCGGTACTGCAGGAGGGCCTGGGCGCCCCCGACAACGCCAGCTTTGCCGCCTGGGTCGCCACCAACGATATCGTGCGTTCCCAAATCGATGAGCGCATCCTGCGGGCGGCCGAGCAGGGTTTGCCGTTTAAGGGAGGAGACCTCTAATGGATCCGAGCGTCTACATCCCCGCCTACCTGGAGCGCACCTATCTGGCGTCGCACCCCGAACTCACCGATGCAGCACGCGAGCTTGTCCATAACGACGTAAGCGTCAACCCTCACAAGTATGCGCAGACCGAGCATGCCCAGGCGCTGCTGTCCTATGCCGGTGTTCATCGCCACCTGCTCGACGAGCTCCATCGCATCGAGGACATGGGCAGCGACGAGGAGTTCGAACAGACGCGTAATCGCCTGTTCGACGACATGCGCGATGAGCTGCTCAAAATTGTCCGCGTCGATGCACTGGCCGTCGACGCGCAGCTGCTCGCCATCATCCTGGCCGACACGCCCGTTGACGCCTGCCTAGGCGACCTGATGAAGCTCGAGGCGACCACGGCCGATTACCTGCAGCAAAGCGTGCCCGGGTTCGACATGGAAGCCTCGCACTACTGGGCCAATAATGTTTTGGCCGATGGTGTCACCGCAGCAGACCTTACCGTGAGCGAGCCGGCTCTTATCGGGTGGCTTCACACACTCGATGCCATCTCGCAGCTGTGCATGGCGAGCGCCCGCTACCGCGCTGCCGCCAACTACGCCCGCCGTGTTCTTAAGGCGGAAGGCTACCCCACCCGAGCCGCAGGCACCGTGCTGCTCGCCCTTGCTCGCTTGGAAGACGAGGACGGCTTTTTTGCCCTAGCCCACCAGCTCGAGGAAGAGATCGGGGCTGACGCGCTCGAGAACTCTCCTTGGTATCTGCTCGCCCGCACGATCCTGCTGTTCAAAACAAACAAGATGCGCCCGGCGACACGCGCGCTGCGCGAGTTTGCCAACCGCTGCGAGGGCGGTGCGTTCTTCTTACTGAACCCCATGTACCAGACACCGTACCTTCCCTGCCGGCCCGAGCCACACGATCCCTGGGATCTTTCGCACCAGGCCGTTTGGGAAGCGGACGGTATTATCTCGGACACTCCCGACTTTGCCCCCTGGGCCAATGCCTGCGAAGACGTGTCGCAGCTTGCCCAGGAATTTGCGCGCCGCTACGGTTTTTAGTGACGCACTCGACCCGACCATGTCGTTTACGTTAGGAACGGTTTCATGAACCTCCGCTCATCTCTTGCCTGCACCTCGAGCGATATCGCCCGCTGGGGGCTGCGCTCCGTCCTCAAACGCCAGGGCGGCGTACTCCCCGGCCGCATCGCCATGAAGATCGACCCCGAGCTGCTAAGCGACCTCGCGGGCCTTGTCGACCGCAGCGTGGTGATCACCGGCACCAACGGCAAGACCACCACCTCCAACCTCATCGCCGACGCCGTTGCCGCCAGCGGCGCCACCGTGGTATGCAACCGCGCCGGCAACAACATGGAGCCGGGCGTGGTGGGTGCACTGCTTGAGGCGCGCAGCGGCCTCAAGCGAGCCGGCGGCGGCAAGCGCGTGGGCGTTTTTGAATGCGATGAGCTTTACACCGTACGCGTTCTGCCCAAGCTCAAGCCGACGTACTTTGTGCTACTCAACCTGTTCCGCGACCAGCTAGACCGCTACGGCGAGATCGATCACACCCAGGAGGTCATCGCCCATGCGTTGGAGCTCTCGCCGACAACAACGCTTATCTACAACGCCGACGACCCGCTGTGCGCCTCGATTGCCGCGCGCGTTCCCAACGCGAGTATTGCCTTTGGCATCGACGGCGCCACCAACACCGAGTCCGACCGTATTAGCGACTCACGTTTTTGCTCACAGTGCAACGCGCCGCTGGAGTATGACTACGTGCAATACGGCCAGCTCGGCGCCTACCATTGCCCCTCGTGCGGCTGGGCCCGCCCTGCGCTTGTCCGTCGCGTGACGGGCGTGGAGCTCGGCTGCGACGGCTACGACTTTGACCTGGTCTTTGGATCTGCGCCCGACGCGGCTGCCGCACACATCGCCACACGCTACAACGGCCTGTACATGGTCTACAACGTTGCCGCCGCCTTCTTTGCCGCGCACGAGTTGGGCGTGGATACGGCGCTTCTACAGCCTACGCTCGATGCCTACGTCCCCGCCGGCGGACGTATGGGGCGCTGGGATATCGCCGGCCGCACCGTCGAGGCCAACCTGGCTAAGAATCCCGTAGGCTTCGATCGACAAATCCAGTCCATCAAGACGGCAGGCGGCAGACTCTGCGCTTTCTTCCTTAACGACAATGACGCCGACGGACACGATGTATCGTGGATCTACGACGTCGACTTTGAGCGCATCGCCGACACGCCGGGTCTTGTCGCCTTTGCCGGAGGCACGCGCGCGCACGACATGCAGGTGCGCCTCAAGTACGCCGGCATCGATGCCGCGATTATCTCGGACGTCGCGCAGGCAATTGGCGCCGTGGCAGACGAGGCCGCCGATGACACCTTCTACGCCGTCGCCAACTACACGGCCTTCCCGCCGCTGGTCAAGGAGCTCGACGGGCTGAAAGGCGCCACCGCCGACGCTGTTGCCGGGCGCGCCGTAGCCCGTGCCGACGGCAGCGCTCTTCCTGTCGGCATCGCGCCAGTCGAGCTTTCGCACCCGCTGCGCATCGTCTACCTGTATCCCGATGCCCTTAACCTCTACGGCGACGGCGGCAACGTCATCGCCCTCGAGCGCCGCTGCGCCTGGCGTGGCATTCCCGTGCGCGTGGACGAGGTCCGTATGGGCGAGTCACTCGATCTCACCGATGCCGATATCGTCATGATGGGTGGCGGCTCCGACCGCGACCAGCTAGCCGTGGCACACGAGCTGCTCGCCCAAAAAGACAAGGTCGCGGCCTATGTTGAGGATGGCGGCTCGCTGCTTGCCATCTGTGGCAGCTATCAGCTGCTCGGCCGTTCGTACTATATGGGCGAAAATCGCATTGAAGGTCTTGGGGTCATTGCCGCTGAGACCGTGCGCGGCGCCAATCGCCTGATCGGTAACGTCGCCGTCAAGACCGACCTGTCACCCGAGCCCCTTGTGGGATTCGAGAACCATGGAGGTCGCACCCTGCTCGACGCAGACGCCACGCCGCTCGGAACGTCCGTCGTCACGGGTACCGGCAACAACGGCGACGACGGCTTTGAGGGCCTGATCTACAAGGGCGTCATCGGCACGTACCTGCATGGCCCGGCGCTGCCCAAGAACCCCGAGCTCGCCGACTGGCTGATCGCCCATGCCCTCGAGCACCGTGGCGATGCACAGGCCGCCGCCTTGCTGCCGCTCAAACCCCTCGACGACACCTACGAGCACGCCGCCCACGACGCCGCCATGAAGCTCCTCCCCTAGCACCTCACCACCACAAAGGGGACAGGCACCTTTGTGGTGGTTTTTCAGTTTGCCAACGATATGTGAACGGCTAAAAAAGTCTGCTATACTCTTTCCCGCTGTCCCCATCGTCTAGCGGCCAAGGACGCCACCCTTTCAAGGTGGATATCGCGGGTTCGAATCCCGCTGGGGGCACCATTTAAATTAAGAAGCCCGTTACCCCCGCGGTGACGGGCTTTTTGCTACCGATATGCCGGGATTCGAACCCGACAGGGTGCGGAGCTGAGGAAACGCGCAAGCGTTTTCCAGCGCAGCACGCAAGGAGCGGAGCGACGCAGCGGAAGCGGGCGGCGCCAGCCGCACGCGGACATCCCGCTGGGGGCACCATTTAAACTGAGAAGCCCGTTGCTCTCGCGGTGGCGGGCTTTTTGCTATCCATGTGCCGGGATTCGAACCCGACAGGGTGCGGATCCCGGCATCATCGCAAGGCCTGTGGTCAAAAAATGGCAAATTTGAGTACTGTTACCATTTTAGTTACAGCGATTTCATGCCATCTGAAGGCGATTTAGACGCCAGGGGTCCTAAGGTGGAAGAATTGCAGGTGTTTTTCAGCTAAGTACTTGGACACATGTTGCGTAACACTGCATATTTTGCAAAAAGATAATGCTACAGGACTTGTGACAGTACTCATATTTGACGTTTTTTGCCCACGACCCCTTATTACGTGGGCGAATCAGTTACAAAACGGACTCCTAAGCGTCCTTCGCAAACAAAAACCGGGGCCCGCATGATGCGGACCCCGGCTCAATACCGTGACGATATGTCAGTTACGCTCTACACGTAGAACAGGATGTCGTCGTAGGTCGGGACCGGCCAGTAGTCGGCTGCCACGATCTCCTCCATGGCGTCCACGGCGGCACGCAGCGCATCCATAGCGGGAACGACCTCGTGCGCGTACACGTTGGCCTGCTCCTGGCCATCGAGAGCCTCGGCCTTCTGATGCACGACGTCGAGCGCCTTGATGGAGTCGTTGATGGCAGTGATACCGTTGCAGAGCTTGTTGAGCGTGTTCTGCTCGCACTGCATGGCGGCCTCAGCACCGGCGGCACGAATAGTCTCAAGGCCCTTAGCGACCTTGGTGGCATAGGCGGTAATGACCGGGCGATAGGTACGGCGCGCCTCGCGAACCATCGTGGTGGCCTCGATGTTCATGAGCTTGTTGTACTTCTCGAGCTTGCAGTCGTAGCGGCACTGAGCCTCGGCCTTGGTCAGGACACCCGTCTCCTCAAAGAGCGCGATGGCCTTTTCGGAAACAAAGGCGGGCAGGGCGTCGGCCGTGGTCTTGTTGTTGGCAAGACCACGCTTCTCGGCCTCAACGGGCCACTCGTCGGAGTAGCCGTCACCGGAGAACAGGATGCGCTGGTGGTCGGTCAGGACCTTCTTGCAGTACTCGAGCGCAGCGTCCTGGAACTCATCCTCGGGCGTACCCTCAAGCGCGTCGGCGAAGGACTTGAGCGACTTGGCCACGGCGGCATCGAGCACCAGGTTGGAGTCGGAGACGTTCTGCTCGGAGCCGCAGGCACGGAACTCGAACTTGTTGCCCGTGAAGGCAAACGGGGAGGTGCGGTTGCGGTCGGTGTTGTCCTGCATCAGCTTGGGCAGGGTATCGGCGCCCAGGTCGAGCACGCCGCGCGTGGCATGGACGGAAGCCTTGCCATCGATGATCTTCTCGACGACCTCGGTAAGCTGGTCGCCCAGGAAGATGGACATAATCGCCGGAGGAGCCTCGTTGGCGCCCAGACGATGGTCGTTGCCGGCCGAGGCAACGGAGGCACGCAGGAGCTCCTGATAGTTATCAACGGCCTCGATCACCGCGGTGAGGAAGACGATGAACTGCAGGTTGTCGAGCGGGGTGTCGCCCGGATCGAGCAGATTCTCGGACTCGGTGCCAAGCGACCAGTTGTTGTGCTTGCCCGAACCGTTGATGCCCTCGAAGGGCTTCTCGTGCAGCAGGCAGACCAAGTCGTGGCGGGAGGCGATGAGCTTCATCTTCTCCATCATGACCAGATTCTGGTCGATGGCCTCGTTGACTTCGCCATAGACGGGGGCGAGCTCATGCTGGCAGGGAGCAACCTCGTTGTGCTTGGTCTTGGCGGGAATGCCAAGCGCCCACAGTTCATCGTCCAGGTCCTTCATATAGGCCGAGACGGTGGGGCGGATAGCGCCAAAGTAGTGCTCCTCGAGCTCCTGGCCCTTGCAGGGAGCAGCACCAAAGAGGGTGCGGCCGGTGATGACCAGGTCCTTGCGCTTGCGATAGGCGTCCTTCTTGATCAGGAAGTACTCCTGCTCGTCGCCCACGGAAGGAACGACCTTCTTGGGGGTCTTGCCAAACAGCGCCAAAACGCGCTTGGACTCACGCGAGAGCGCGGTCATGGAGCGCAGCAGCGGGGTCTTCTTGTCCAGAGCCTCGCCCGTGTAGGAGCAGAAAGCCGTAGGAATGCACAGGACATCGTCCTTGATAAAGGCGGGGCTGGTGGGATCCCAAGCGGTGTAGCCACGGGCCTCGAAGGTAGCGCGCAGGCCGCCGTTGGGGAAGCTGGAGGCATCCGGCTCGCCCTGGATGAGGTTCTTGCCCGTAAACTTGGTAATGGCGGTGCCGTCGTGGTTGGGCTCCAGGAAGCTGTCGTGCTTCTCGGAAGTAATGCCCGAAAGCGGCTGGAACCAGTGCGCGTAGTGCGTCGCGCCCTTGGAGATAGCCCAGACCTTCATGGCGTGGGCAACGGCGTTGGCCACATCCAGGTCGAGCGGCTCACCGCCCTCGAGGGTTGCAGCAAGGCGCTTCCAAATGTCCTTGGGGAGGTAGTCCTTCATGACTTCCTCAGAGAACACCATGGTCCCGAAGCGGTCAGTAAGTTCGGCCATACGGAACTCCCTTCGTATCGGCACCGCGTGAGAAGCGGTGTTGATTACTAACGAACGAGTCATAGCTTAGACTCGCCGTGTTTCCGCGACATTACCGTTATGTTGCTGTCGCGAAACCAATCAATGAGGTTACCCTATCGAGGCGGCATTGCCACCCTCAACAGCCAATCAACTGCATAAATTGCAGACCTCTCCCCATGGTTTAAGGGTAGTCAATTTGGGATGGACCTCTATTAACTGGTATTTTGCATCAGATACCAGTCTTTATAGTCCGTGCCTAGATTAGCCGCTCTGTTATAGAGAAAGCCGATAGCAAGGCATCTTTGATTGGTATCCTCAAATAACGAGTGAAACTCCACCGTGGCACAGTGGTGCTGTAGAATCCTTACAACACATCACACTATTACGTATCTAGAGGAGCACGATATGCGCGTCGACGAGGTTTTTAAGCAGGCAGCATCCCAGGGCACCGCACCCGTTTCGTTTGAGATGTTCCCGCCCAAGGGCGAGCTGACCCTCGACACGGCTCGCGAAGTGGCAGGCAATCTGTGCAAGCTTTCGCCGAGCTTTGTCTCGGTCACCTGCTCGGCTGGCGGCTCGGGCAACGGCGCCACCACCGCCCCCATCGCGCATATGATTACGAGCGAATTCGATACACCCTCGGTGGCACACCTTACCTGCGTGGGCCGCTCGCATGCCGATATCGCCGCCAAGATCGACGAGTATCGCACCGCCGGCGTGGAAAACATCCTGGCCCTGCGTGGCGATCTCCCCGCCGGCGCGACCGAGGACGACAAGCCCGCCTCGGACTACGCCTACGCCCGCGACCTCATCCCCGAGCTCGTCGACGCCGGCTTTTGCGTGGGCGCCGCAGCCTATCCCGAGGGCCATATTGCCTGTGAGGATCTCAACCTCTCGGTCGAACACCTCAAGCAAAAACAGGACGCTGGCGCGAGCTTCTTTGTGACGCAGCTCTTCTTTGATAACGAGTGCTTCTACCGTTTTCGCGAGCTTGCCGACAAGGCCGGCATCACCGTGCCCATTACCGCGGGCATCATGCCGTTTATGGGCAAGTCACAGATCAGCCGCATGGTCTTTATGTGCGGCGCGTCGCTGCCCTCCCCCGTCATCAAGATTCTCGCCAAGTACGAGAATGACCCCGAGAGCCTGCAGGCAGCTGGTGTAGATTATGCAGCCCGCCAGCTTTGCGACCTCAAGGAGCACGGCGCCGACGGCTTGCACCTGTACACTATGAACCGTCCTGCGATCGCCGCAACCATTATGGAGCGCCTAGGGTAATGGAAAAACCGCACATCGATACAGCTTTTGTCGAAGTGCCGGCCGACCTTGCGTCGCCGGCGCTTTACCGTGTCGATGCTGCGCACCATCCCCGTGTCGACCGTGCCGAGATGCTGCGGTATCTGGGTTACGGCGGCCAGCAGATTGAGCCCGAGTTGTCGCAGCGTATTGAGCTTGTCGTTGAACGTCTGGAATTGGACATTGAGCCCCGTGGCGTGCGCCGCGTGTTTGCCGTCGATGCCACGGGTGTGGACGAGCAGGGAGAACCTTGCATTCGCCTGGTCGGCACCAACGTTGAACTGCGCGGTCGCGATATCTATCGTCATCTCAAAGACGCCCGCTTTGCCGCGCTCATGGCATGCACCCTCGGCATAGACGCCGAGCGTCGCCTGCGCATCACGGGAGCCCAACATCCCCTGGAGGGCGCCGTGCTCGACGCCGCGTGCTCCGCTTACGTGGAAGCCGCCGTTGAGCAAATGGACCAGCAGGTCAAGGCTGCGGCCGCCGCACACGGACTCGCCGGCAACTGGCGCTTCAGTCCCGGCTATGGCGACTGCCCGCTCTCGGCCCAGCGCTCGATCGTCAATGCGCTCAACGCCACGCGGCTCATCGGGCTTACCGTCACACCCACCAGCCTGCTCATGCCCACCAAAAGCGTGACCGCGGTGATCGGCCTATTCGACGGCGAGGTCCACGACGCCCAGAGCCGCCCCACCTGCAATATCTGCCGCATGCGCGAACACTGCCGCTTCCGCGCCGCCCACACCACCTGCTATTCCAGCCATTAGGAGCCCCCGATGTTTACTCCGCTTATCACTCATGATTCTGACGGCACTGCATTGGCGGCACCCGTTGATGCCGCACGTCGCAACGGTGCCACGTACAAGACGCGCACGATCGACGACCTTCGCATTAAGGACGATCGCCTGCATGCGGCCATCGAGGGCACGGGGCACCTGCTGTTCGACGGCGGCATGGGCACCATGTTGCAGGCCGCTGGCATGAAGGCGGGCGCCCTGCCCGAGCTGCTCAACTTTGAGGAGCCCCAGGTTATCACTGATATCCAACGTCAATATGTCGAGGCCGGCTGTGACGTGATCACCGCCAACACCTTTGGCGCCAACGCCCACAAGCTCGACGGTGCCGCCACCGTGGCAGGCGTCTTTGCCGCGGCCGTCGCCTGTGCCCGCGAGGCCGGCGCCCGCTACGTCGCCGGTGACATCGGCCCCATCGGCGCGCTGCTTCGCCCCTTGGGCACCCTGAGCTTCGACGAGGCCTATGACCTCTTTGCCGAGGAAGTGCGCGCCGGCGTCGATGCGGGCGTGGACCTCTTTATTATCGAGACCATGACTGACCTTGCCGAGATCAAGGCAGCCGTCCTCGCCTGCCGCGAGAACTCCGACCTGCCCGTCTTTGCCACCATGACCTTTGAGGAAGACGGCCGCACCTTCCTGGGCACGAGCCCCGAGGTCGCCGCCATCACGCTCGACGCCATCGGCGCCGACGTTTTGGGCATCAACTGCAGCCAAGGACCGGCCGAGCTTCGAGGACTCGCCGCACGTATGCTCACCGTTACCGACAAGCCCATTATGGTGCAGGCCAACGCGGGACTGCCCCACGTGGACGACGACGGCAATACCGTCTTTGATATCCAGGCCCCCGAATACGCCGAAGCCGTCGCCGGCATGATCGCCGACGGTGTGAGCGTCGTGGGCGGTTGCTGCGGCACCACGCCGGCGCACATGGCGGCCTTGCGCACGCTTATCGATAACCACACGCCCAGCCCGCGCCACCGCAAGCCCAGTATGTCGGTCACGAGCGCCCAAACGGTCGTGGACCTTCCCTGCGACGGCCACAAGATCGCCGTCATCGGCGAGCGCATCAACCCCACCGGCAAAAAGCGCCTGCAGCAGGCCCTGCGCGACGGCGACCTGGACTACGTCGTGAGCCAGGGCATCAGCCAGCAGGAACAGGGCGCCGACATCCTGGACGTCAACGTGGGCCTGCCCGAGATCGACGAAGTCAAGATCATCCAACAGGCGACCGAACAGCTCCAGGGCTCCACGCTGCTGCCGTTGCAGATCGACTCCACCGACCCCGCAGCCGTCGAGGCCGCCGTGCGCCGCTACGCCGGCAAGCCCATCATCAACTCGGTCAATGGCAAGCAGCAGATCATGGATGAGATCTTTCCGCTGGTCGCCCACTACGGCACCAACGTTGTCGGACTTACGCTCGACGAAGGCGGCATCCCCGATACCGCCGAGGCCCGCTTCGCCATCGCCGAGCGCATCGTGGCCGAGGCCGCCCGCTACGGCATCGGCCCGAACCGCATCCTCATCGACTGTCTAGTCATGACCGCCTCGACCAATCAACGCCAAGCCGAGCAGATCCTGCGCGCCATGTCCCTGTGCAAGGAGCGTCTGGGCGTCAAATGCGCGCTCGGCGTGTCGAACATCAGCTTTGGCCTGCCTGCCCGCCCGCTGCTGGGCTCGGTCTTTTTGGCTGCCGCTTTTGGCGCGGGCCTGGACGCCCCCATCATGAACCCGGGCTCCAAGCGCTTTATGGATACTGTCTACAGCTATCGCGTCCTGAGCGTTGAGGACGAGGGCTCGACCGGATACATCGAGCGCTACGCCGGTTGGACCGATCCGTACAAGATCGCCGCCAACCCGACAGCGGCTCAGGCCGCATCGAGTGATGCCGCGCCCGCTGCTGGCACCGCCGGCACCGACGGCAACGACGACCCGATTCGTCGCATGGTCGTCTCGGGCCGCAAAGGCGAGATCGCTGCCGAGACCGAGCGTCTGCTGGCAGACCACGATGCCATGGACCTCATCAACAATCACTTTATCCCCGCCCTCGACGAGGTTGGCGTCCTCTTTGACCAGGGCAAATTCTTCCTACCGCAGCTCATGGCCTCGGCCGAGGCCGCGCGCGTGGGCTTCGACACCATCAAGCGCCTGATGCCCGCCGGCGAGATTGCCGACAAGGGCAAAATCTGCGTGGCCACCGTCAAGGGCGACATCCACGATATTGGCAAGAACATCGTCAAAATGCTGCTCGATAACTACGGCTACACCGTCTTTGACCTGGGCCGCGACGTCGACCCGCAAGAGGTGCTCAAGACCGTCAAGGAGCGCGATATCAAACTCGTCGGCCTCTCGGCGCTTATGACTACCACGGTCGTCGCCATGGAGGAGACCATCAAGCTGCTCCATGCCGAGGTGCCGGGCGTCAAGATCATCGTAGGCGGCGCCGTACTCACCCCCGAATACGCCAAGCAGATCGGCGCGGACTACTACGCCAAGGACGCCGCCGAAAGCGCTCGTATCGCCGAAGAGGTCTTTGGGCAGTAACACAACGGAAACAACCGAGCACCAAAACGTGCCGCATGCGCCACTTGGCACGTGCGGCACGTTAAAATAGATAAGACTATGCTCGTTTTGGCAGATAGGAGCGCAAGGATGGCGATCACGCCCGCAGAAATCGCGGAAACCCGCGGCATGGTTGAGGAGCAGAACCTCGACATCAGGACCATCACCATGGGTGTTTCGCTCATGGGTTGCGGCGACGAGAACCTCGACCGCATGTGCACGAAGATCTACGACCACGTGACGCACACGGCTGAGCATCTGGTCGAGACCGCCGAGAACCTCGAGCGCGAGTACGGTATCCCCATCGTCAACAAGCGCGTTTCCGTCACCCCGGTGGCGCAGATTGCCGCGTGCTGCAAGGATGAGGACCTCACCCCCATCGCGCATGCCCTCGACCGCGCGGCCGAGACGCTCGGCATCGACTACCTGGGCGGCTTCTCCGCGCTCGTCCAGAAGGGCATCGGCGACGCCGACCGTCGCGTCATCCAGTCCATCCCCCAGGCGCTCGCCACCACGAGCCGCGTCTGCTCCAGCGTCAACGTCGCCAGCCTGCGCGCCGGTATCAACATGGACGCCGTGCTTATGGCCGCCCAGACCATCATCGATGCCGCTAAACTCACGGCCGACCAGGACTCCGTCGGCGCTTCCAAATTTGTCTGCTTTGCCAATATGGTCGAGGACTCCCCGTTTATGGCGGGCGCCGTCCACGGCGGTGGCGAGGCCGACGCCGTCATCAACGTAGGCGTCTCGGGCCCCGGCGTTATGGCCGCAGCCCTGGAGACGCTGCCCGATTCCGCATCGATGATGGAAGTCGCCGAAAAGATCAAGCAAACCGCCTTTAAGATCACCCGCGCCGGCGAGCTCATGAGCCGCGAGGCCGCCCATCGCCTGGGTGTCGAGAAGGGCATCGTCGACCTGTCGCTGGCTCCCACGCCTGCCATCGGCGACTCCGTTGCCCGTATCCTCGAGATCATCGGCGTGGGCACCTGTGGTGGCCCGGGCACGACCTGCGCGCTCGCCATGCTCAACGATGCCGTCAAGAAGGGCGGCGTCATGGCCAGCTCCAGCGTGGGCGGCCTCTCCGGCGCCTTTATCCCCGTGTCCGAGGACGCCGGCATGATCGCCGCCGTCGAGGCCGGTGCGCTTTCGCTCGAGAAGCTCGAGGCCATGACCTGCGTGTGCTCCGTTGGCCTGGACATGATCGCCATCCCCGGCGACACCCCGGTCGAGACCATCGCCGGCATCATCGCCGACGAGATGGCCATCGGCGTCATCAACAACAAGACCACGGCCGTCCGCGTGATTCCCGCCATCGGCAAGGGCGTGGGCGACTGCGTCGAGTACGGTGGCCTGTTCGGCCGTGCGCCCATCATGCCGGTGAACCCCAACGCCGGCACCGTGCTTGCCCACCGCGGCGGACGCTTCCCGGCACCGTTGAACTCGCTCAAGAACTAGCTGAGGGGGACTGGCGAGGAGCCCCGGTGAGGGCAAATATATAAGGTCGCCTGCTCGGACAGTCCTGACTCGCACGGAGAGCACATTAAGTGCTCTCCGGCTCGTGCGGAACTCGCGATCGACCTTATATATTTGCCCTCCCGGGGCTCCCGCACAACGGGACCTCAGTTGGGTTCTATCCCGTATGGCAGTCGCTTCGCTCCTGCCCGCCTTGGTTGTGAGGGCGGTTTGGCGTTGGAACGGTTCTTTCTGATATATGCTGGTTGCGGCTCTTCTTTTGGGAGGAGTCGCTTTTTTGTTGCTAGGAGGTTGGCCCGTGGTTGATGGGGAGAATCGTTCTGAGCTGCTTTCCACAGATTGGAACCAGGAGTGGATGCAGATGCAGGCTGCTCGGCGGCGGGCTGATGATTCTTTTGAATGGGATAAGCGGGCTCGGCATTTTCGGCCGTTGGAGACTGCCCCTTATGCTCGGGATTTTATAAAGCTGTTGGCGCTTGAGCCCGGCGAGTCGGTGCTTGATATGGGGTGTGGGGCTGGGTCGATTGCTATTCCGCTTGCTCAGGCTGGGCATTCCGTGATTGCTGCCGACTTCTCTCCTGCCATGTTGGGCACGCTTGATGCCGGCATTGAGTATTACGGGCTCGAAGATCTTATTACGCCGCTTGAGCTTGCTTGGGATGATGATTGGGATTTGGTTGGACCGGTCGCGAAAGCGGTGGATGTTGCCTTTGCCAGTCGCTCTGTCACCACGACCAACCTAAAAGGCGCGCTTGCCAAGCTCGACCGCACGGCTCGCCGGCGTTGTGCTGTCATGATGGTCGCCAACTCCAGCCCGCGCTATGACCTGCACGTGATGAACGCCATCGGCGCCTCGGTTACCTGCAGTAATGGCTTTGTGTACGCCTTCAACATCCTCATTCAGATGGGTGCGTTGCCGCAGGTTACGTACTTTGAATCGCCTCGTCGCGATACCTTCGATAGCCTTGAGGCAGGTGTGGCGGATTTTTCCCGTATGCTCGAGCATGGCAACGAGGATAAGATCGACCGCCTGCGCGACTACATCGCCCAGCACATGATCGAGAACCCCCATGCCGGTGAGCCGGGCTCCAAGGGCGTGCCGCAGGGGCGCTATATGCTCGATCATGTCCGCAAGGTTCGTTGGGCGTTTATTGCATGGGAGCCGGTCTCTGCGCCCAGCTCATAGCCTGTTCGCAGCCCGCACCGCCCACTCACTCGGCATCCGCATTCTTTTTGAACTGGGCAAACGCACTCCACACCGCGCCGTTCCTGCGCTATCGTGGGACAGCTCACGTAGATTAAGGCCCCATTGCGGGGCGCCCCATACATAGAAAGCGAGAACCCATGGCACTGACAGGAGCACAGGTCAAGCAGCTTCGCAGCATGGCCCATCACCTCAACCCCGCCATCATCATCGGCAAGTCCGATGTCAACGAGGGCACCGTCGAGCAGACGGTCGCCTATCTGGAGAAGCACGAGCTCGTTAAGTGCTCCGTGCTCGATGGCTCCAGTCTTTCCGCCCGCGAGGCCGCCGAAGAGCTCGCTGAGCGCTGCCACGCCGAGGTCGTCCAGGTCATCGGCCGCAAGTTCTCGCTGTATCGCGAGTCCTCGCGCAAGGACATCGAGAAGATCAAGCTCGTCTAAGAGCCAATGATCCGGCGAGCCAACACATAGCAAGCTTACGGGTGCCCAAGTACTTCGGGCGCCCGTTTTTTATCGCTCGACCAGCACGCGATTGAGCCGCCCCTCCACCAAACGCTCGTATAGACGCCGCGTCTCGGGCTCGGGCACGCCATTGACCTGCTCCCTCAGATGGTGCATATGCCCGCTGTACAGCTCGACGATATCGCGCCGCCGCCCCGCCGCACTGTAGACGCGCATGGCGCAGCGCACCATATCCTCACGCGACGTTTCCTGCCGAAGCCCCGACTCCGCCAGCCAAATCGCCGACTGCAGATCGTTTTCTTCTAGAGCGGCATTCGCTCCCTTAATCATGCAATCGATGTACTTTGACTGCATAATGCGTCGCATACGCAAAAAGTAGGTGGGATTACAGCCATTGGGAACATACAGCGGTCCGGCATAAAGCTGCTCAATTTTAAGGCACAGCTCAACTAAATGGGGCCCGCGCGCACCCGTGCGATTTCCCAAAACCTCGCGGCTTATCTGGTCAAACAGCCGTACATCGGTCTTGACGTAGTCGCCGTTAAGTCCGATGCATTCATTTTGAATGAGCACACACGACTTGCCATCCGGCGTCGGTCCCAAAGCCGACCGCAAGCGCGATATCGTCGAGTACAGGTTGTTGCGGGCGTTATTAAACTCGGCATGGGGCCACAGCTCCATGGCCAGCGTCTCACGATCGACGAGCGCATCCATGCCCAGCGCAAGCCGCTCGGCAAGCGTCGCCGCCTTCTTGCGGCGCCACATTTTGTCCGTGATGGGAAACCCGTCGCGCTCGGCGCGAAACGCACCAAACATGCGAATCTCGATATGGTCGATGGTATCAACGGCTTCAACCTCGCCAGCCTGGAACAGACGCTCGCCCTCCCCTTCCAAATCGTCGCGCAGCGAGTACCGCGACAGCTCGCGCACGGGAAGCTTCTTGCGTATCCTGCCCGCCGGCTCGCCCAGACAATGCATGGCAAGACGCGCAAAGAGCCGATACGATGGCTCTAGAATCCCCGCACGATTCATGGACATCCAGGCCGCAAGATCGCTGTCTCGGCCCGCACAGGCCAAATGCAGCGCCACCATCCAGGCCTCCGCTCCACCAACCTGCGTCTGGCTTATATCGAGCAACTCCGCTTCCTCGCGAACCGAAACCATCGAGGTGTTACGTAAATATGCCGCGCGCTCCAGCAGCAATGCGTTATCGCGCATGTACGCAATCGACTCCTCGGCAAGTTTGAGCACTTGGACCGCACGGAACTTTGCATTAACCGGCCGTCCCTCTGCCAGCGACTGCCAGCCTTCTAGCAACAGGCCAAACAGCTGAATCTGGTTGTCGCGCATGCGCACGGCAAAACGATCGAGCTCGTTGAACGCCGCGTCGTCGGTTACCGGCAAGCCGGAAAGGAGCCGCCGTGCCGCCAACACCATGCGCACCCAGATAGCCATCGCCTTAAGCCCGCGTACGTCGAGCGCCTCCCGCACCACCGTCATCTCGTCGTCGCGCTCGTCGGTTCCCGCAAACGACCCGTCAAAGAGCTCCACCAGCATACTATCGGCCCGTATAACAATCCCCGCGATGTCGAGCTCGCAGTCGTAGGCCTTGCTCGTTTTGAGCTGCTGTAGAACGCCGCCGTCATCTCCCCGCTCGGTCAGGCACCGCTTGACCTCGATATGCGCAGACAACATATCGAGTGCGGTATGGGATGTCTCGATTTCTGGCACGGCCAGGTTCGTAGGGAGCCCAAGCCCGTTGTCCCCATAGCAAACAGCCGTCAGTGTCTGGGCCACCCTCCATGAAACAGGGTCTATTTCGCAGGCCGCCCGTTCGCCCCCGCGCTCGATAACCGATGCCATATAGCGAGCGAGCTTTGTATTGGACACGCTGACCGCTGCCAGATATACGCCGAGCGCCTCGGCAGGCGTTGGCTCTGGAGCCGGATCGTCGGCATCGATCGTGCCCAGCGCTGCTCGGCAGATATCGGCCCCGTGCCCCGTCAGAGCCAGATCGACCCCATACTGCCCAGCGAGTTCAAGGACCGCTTCACGGTCCAAAAAGGCGTCCGCCAGGCCCATCGCCGCATCGCATCGGCCCGCCTTAAGCAAAATCCGGGCCGCCCTCGGAACAAGTTCGGGGCGAACCTCGGCCACCAACTTACGCAAACGCAAGCGTCCGTTATCCTCCGTGCCCAGACACGTAAAACTCCGCTCGGCGGGATCCAAGCCAAAGATCGGGTAGTCGCGTACAAAGTAGGACTGGTCGACCATCGACAGCCTCACCCCGCAAGCCTCGAGTTCTGCGATATTGCCCTCGCCCATCAAAACCATGAGACATGCCACGCAAAACAGCGCATTATTGTCGAGCGAAGCCAGATCGGCAAGTGCCGCGCCATATACGTTGACAATCTCGTTTTCGAGCAGACCGGCTACGTCGCCTTGGCCATACAGACCTGTCTGCAATGCCGAAACGAGCTCGGGCACGCCCTGCGTGAGCTGATAAAAGTCGAGCGATGTGCTGATCGAAAACGCCGATGCCCACGCCGAATACTCATAGGCATGCACCTTGAGCATCTGCGCATTGATCTTAACCGAATCGCCCAGCCCATGAATCAGCTGACGATTTGAAGGACGGCAGGAAATAAAGACCCCTACCCCCATAGCGCGCAGGCCGCGAATCCTTTCGATGAGGTCTTCGGTATCGTGCCGATCGAGGTTTGGCACATTATCAATCGCGATAAGAGAGTGCGGTTTGTCTTTGAGTTCTTCGGTAACCACCTCGAGCTGCATAAACACCTCGCGCCCAATGGCACGATCGGCCTCGATAATCCGCACGGGACCTCGCGTCGGGTCGCATTTAACCTCATGGGTGTACTGCAGCAGCACCGAGGTCTTCCCAAACCCGTCGGGCGCATAAAGAACCACGATGCCGGCCTTTCGGCCCTTGGCGATAAGCTCATTCATCAAGCGTTCGCGTCGCACCATATAGCCTCCGCCCAACGGCATCAGCTCGAGCTCGTCTATACCGCTCAAATCGTTTACCATGCCCGCTCCTCCACTCGACCGTATGGACACTGTAGCCGCAAGACCATACAAGCCGCGCTATGAATAGAGCGCCCTTGTGTTTTAGGTTGTCTTTTGGTACGCAAGCGGCAAGTTTTTGTACAGCGAGGGCCGATTGTTATTAATCCCCCGACTAATCGGTCTTTAAGCAGGTAAATGAGCTTGTCAGCTTGTCCCATCTAAGCGGCAGTGTAACGCAGATGAACAAGGTTCAGCCATGTCATTCAACTCGCCTAGCACCCGCTACCGTCTACGACCTTCTAGTGGCATTTTTGCATAGAATCTGGTATAGAATGAATCAAGCTGTTGGGCATCTGGCGTTCGTCAAGCTTGCGGCAAGATTTTGGTCAAGTGGGCGGACAGGGATAGCAAAAAGGCCCCCGCAAAGCGGAGGCCTTAGGCAAGGCTATGTCGAGCTGCAGGATTCGCGCTACTCGCAGAGCGAAAGGGCGGCCTCGTCGGCAACGACAACGCAGTTGGTGTGCAGCTGCAGGATCGAAGCCGGGCACTCGGGCGTAACCGGGCCATAGCACATGTCATGCACGGCCTGAGCCTTGGCCTCGCCGTTGGCGACGACCAGGATCATGCGGGCATACATGATGGTCTGGGTACCCATGGTGTAGGCCTGACGGGGAACATCGTCGATGCTGTCGAACAGGCGGCTGTTGGCCTGAATGGTGCTCTCGGTAAGGTCGACACAGTGCGTGCCCTTGGAGAAGTGGTCATCGGGCTCGTTGAAGCCGATGTGGCCGTTGTTGCCAATGCCGAGCAGCTGCAGATCCGGGTAACCGGCGTCAGCGACGATCTTGTCGTACTCAGAGCACGCAGCGGCGGCGTCGGGGTTGGAACCGTCGGGCACATGCGTGTTGTTCAGGTCGATGTTGATGTGATCGAAGAAGTTCTCACGCATGAAGTAGTGATAGCTCTGGGGATCGTCGTGCGAAAGGCCGCGATACTCGTCCAGGTTGTAGGTGCTGACCTCGGCAAAGTCGACGTCGCCCTTCTTGTACCAAGTAGCGAGCTGCTTGTAGGCTCCGATCGGGGTGGAGCCGGTGGCAAGACCCAGCACACAGTCGGGCTTGAGGATAACCTGGGCCGAGATGATATTAGCGGCCTTGCGGCTCATATCCTCGTAGTCTTTAGCTTTAATGATCTTCATTACGCGTCCTTTCTCGTACAAGAGAGGCAAGGCTCCCTTACAAGCACTTGCCCGCGGCCCGCGTCGGCCGCAACCAACGTGTGCGGCCACCAGGGCGAGGTCGCGTAATGTATGTGTCTCGTGTCTAGCCGCGTCGAGGCCCCTGCCCGTCCACGGTGACCCAAAGCCTTTTAGCTTCGGACAAATCCCATCTTGCCACTGAGGGCGTCCTCTTTCAAGGGCGCCCTCCGTAAACGTGTTTGAATTGTAGACTAATGGCCACGTGCACTTGCTAGCGCTCGCGAGCAACGATGAGCTGGTCCATCTCTTCAACATGCACGCCAACGGAGCCCTTGATGCTCGAGAACTCAACGGAGTTGCACACCAAGATGGGAACCGTCACATCGTAGCCCTCGGCAGCAATTGCCTCGCGATCGAACTCAATGAGCACATCGCCCTTATGGACGATGTCACCCACTTGCGCATGTACGGTAAAGTGCTTGCCCTCGAGCTGAACAGTGTCCAAACCAACGTGGATGAGCACGTCCAAGCCATCGACCGTGTTAAGCGCAACGGCGTGTCCCGTGGGAAAAATAGCCTCGACCTTGGCATCAGCCGGCGCGATCACGCGCGTACCCGTAGGCTGAATGGCAACGCCCTGGCCCAAAAGGCCGGTGGCAAACGTCTGATCGTTTACCTCGGAAAGCGGAATGACATCGCCCGAGATGGGAGCATCCAGCGTAAGGACTCGACCACGCATACCAAAAGACCTTAGGACTTTAGTGAACATGCTCCCCCTCGGACATACCAATCAATCAAAATAACCTTAACAGTTTACCACTTGGCAACGGTTTTTGACCATTAGGGAAGTTCGCGCTTGACAACCTCGACGATGTCGTCGACAACGCGCTGGGTCAGCTCGTGCGTCTCGGCCTCGGCCATCACGCGGACCAGCGGCTCGGTGCCGCTCGGGCGCACCAGAATGCGGCCGCGGCCGTCAAGCTCCTTCTCGGCAGCAGCAACGGCATCCCAGATGGGCTGGCAATCGTCCAGACCAGCCTTGTTGTCGGAATGCACGTTGACGAGTACCTGCGGGTACTTCTTCATGATGCCGGCAAGATCGGTGAGGGTACGACCGGTGCGCTTGAGCACGGCCAGCAGCTGCAGAGCCGTCACCAGGCCGTCACCGGTGGTGTTGTGCTCCAGGAAGATGATGTGGCCGGACTGTTCGCCGCCGATGACGGCGCCGTCCGCGAGCATGCGCTCCAGAACGTAGCGGTCGCCCACGGCGGTCTGAACCATCTCGAACCCCTGCTCCTTCATAGCGATGGAGAAACCCAGATTGCACATGACGGTCGAGACGATCTCGGAGTTGGCGAGCTTGCCGCGAGCGGCAAGGTCAGAACCGCAGATAGCCAGGATGTAGTCGCCATCGATCTCATTGCCCTCGCTGTCCACGAACAGTACGCGGTCGGCGTCGCCGTCGTGGGCCAGGCCGATGTCAGCATGGGTGCGCAGCACGAGCTCGCGCAGGGGCTCAAGGTGAGTGGAGCCGCACTCAACGTTAATGTCGGTGCCGCAATAATCGGTGTTGATAGCGTGCACCGTGGCGCCCAGGCGCTGCAGCGCGGCAGGCGTAGTCTGGCAAGAAGCGCCATGGCCGCAGTCGACGGCAACGACCAGGCCGTCGAGCCTTAGGCCATCAAGCGTATCGATGGCGTGGTCGACATATGCCTTGCGGGCGTCCTTCATCTTGATAATGTGGCCCACGCCGGCGCCGGTCGGCAGCGTGTCGGCAGCCATGGCTTCCTCGGACATGACCCAGGCGCTGATCTCTTCCTCGACAGCATCAGGAAGCTTCATGCCCTTGCGGCTAAAGAACTTGATGCCGTTGAACTCCGGCGGATTATGCGAAGCAGAGATGACGATGCCGCCGTCGAGCTCGTTCTGAACGGTGAGCAGTGCCACGGCAGGCGTGGGGATGACGCCGCAGCAGTGCGGACGGCCGCCCTCGGCCATAATGCCGGCGGTCAGAGCGCTCTCGAGCATGGTGCCCGAAAGGCGCGTGTCACGGCCGATGCAGATGTCCGGACCAAGAAACTTGGTCGCCGCGCGGCCCAGGCGAAACGCGAGGTCACACGAGAGGTCGGCATTGGCGACGCCACGGACGCCGTCGGTACCGAAGATGTTCTGGGGCATAGGATCGCTCCTTCCCTAGCAGGCGATATGCAACCGCCCACCCTAGTCGAAAAAGAAAAGCGGGACCCGCCGAGGAATCGGCAGGCCCCGCTTGTACATTGTATCTCGAAAGGAGATAAAACCTTAGCGCTTGGAGAACTGGGGAGCGCGGCGGGCCTTCTTAAGGCCGTACTTCTTGCGCTCGACCACGCGAGCATCGCGCGTAAGGAAACCGGCCTTCTTAAGGTCAGCACGGTAGTCGCCAGCGTTCAGAAGAGCGCGAGCGATGCCCAGGCGCAGAGCGCCGGACTGACCGGAGATGCCGCCGCCATCGCACAGAGCGATAACGTCGAACTGACCGGCGGTGTCGGTCACCTTGAAGGGAGCAAGGGCGTTCTCAACGAGCTGATGACGGCCGAAATACTGCTCGGCGTCACGCTTGTTGATGGTCACCTTGCCGGTGCCGGGGACGAGACGGACGCGGGCGACGGCGTTCTTACGACGGCCGGTACCCTGGTAGACAACGGTGTTCTCAGCCATCTTTAAGCCTCCAGCTCAATCTTCGTGGGGTTCTGGGCAGCATGCGGATGCTCGGCACCAGCGTAGACCTTAAGCTTGGTCATCTGGGCACGGCCGAGGGTGGTCTTGGGCAGCATACCGCGAACGGCGCGCTCGATGACCTTCTCCGGGTGCTTCTCCATAGCCTGGCGGAAGCTCTCAGCCTTGAGGCCGCCGTTGTAGCCGCTGTGGCGATAATAGGTCTTCGTGTCGGCCTTGTTACCGGTAAGCTGGACCTTATCGGCGTTGATGACGACAACGAAGTCGCCGCAGTCGCTGTTGGGCGTGAACTGGGGCTTGTTCTTACCGCGCAGGATCATTGCGATCTGGGTGGCAAGACGGCCCAGGACAGCACCATCGGCGTCGACGAGAACCCAGTTGCGCTGGACCTCGCCCTGCTTGGCGTAGTGAGTCGATTTCGAAATCACTTAGACTCCTCCATGTACAGTACGTGTTGTTACAGAGATTCACGGGGCTCTGCAAGTAACCCGTCCATATTACCCCGCTCGCCGTACGAGTCAACAGGTATTTTGGCTCCGACCAGAGTTTCTGCACATGTCATCCACGAGCCGTGATTTTTCCAGCTCTTGAGCTGTTGTCATTTTTTGAGGGTTCGCTATCGCTAGCGCTCAACGAACTCTTGGATTTCCGCGAGCAGGCGCTTTGCCTCCTGACGGCCCTGGATATACAGGTCCAAAAGCTTTGCCGGATCGTGCTCGACATGGCCGACCTCGACCGGCTTTTGCGGAGCGACGACCAACGCGCGGCCCTCGCGCTCATACTTCCACAGGTGCATACGCTGGATGTTGTAACGGTCGTGGCGCGTCTCGATAGCCTCGAGCAGATAGGGGTAGTCGGCATAGCGGGCGCGCGCGGCCGGCATAAACTCGTAGGGCTTTTTCTCATACGAACGGTCCTGCGTGACAATGACGACCGCACGGTCGAAGCCCGCCTCCTCGAGCACATGCTCGATAGGAACCGAATCGGCTACGCCGCCGTCGACGTATTTGTGCCCGTCAATCTCGACCGGCGGCGTCACCAGCGGCAACGAGGTCGAGGCGCGCACTGCGTCGAGATCGAGCACGGCGCTTTTGACCGGGAGGTACGTGGCCGTTCCAAACAGCATGTCCGTCGCGACGGCGTACATCTCGATGGGGCTCGCGTCGAACGTCTCGTTGTCAAAGGGATCCAGGCGGTCCTGAACATCGTTGAAGATAAAGTCGTAACCCACAATAGAGCCCGTGGACGCAAACGATGCGGCGCCCATGAAGCGGCTGTCGCTGCAGAAAGCCAGGTTGATGCGGTTGGCACGACCGATCTGGTGCGACTTGTAGTTCACGCCGTTGAGGGCGCCGGCCGATACACCGTAGACAGCCGGAATCTCGACGCCAGCCTCCATGAGAACGTCGAGCACGCCCGCGGTAAACTGCCCACGAAAACTGCCGCCCTCCAGGACGAGCGCGACCTTGCCGGCGTTCTTTGCCTTATCTTCTGCAGTCATATTGACCTCCTGCGATTGCGTTTTGGCTTTCTTCTACCCAGTTTTGGGATGGCGAGCGCGCAGGTTTTGGAGTTGAGGGGGCGGGACGATCAAGCCAACCCCCAGAGCAGTCAATTTGAACTGCCTCCCATTTCTTGGACATGAGAAATGGGAGGCTTTTTATGCGTGTCGACTTGAGGGTGAAGCACGACATCGAGGCCAGGAAGGCGGCGATCGGGCTCTTCGAGCGAGGCCACGGCTCCGAGTCGGCGGCGAAGGCGCTGTCGGTCCCGCGCGACACCGTGAGACAATGGCTCTACGTATACCGGTCGTTCGGAAGCGAGGTGCTGCTATCCATGGACGGCAAGCAGGCCAGGTACACATACGAGCAGAAGGTCGCCGCCGCCTCGGCCGTGGTCGACGGCGGCATGAGCAAGCGGGACGCCATGGAGGCGTTCGGGGTCATGTCCTTGGCGCCGCTCAAGAGATGGTGCGCGCTCTACCGCGAGGGCGGCGCCGAGGCGCTCAGGCCCAGGCCCAAGGGCCGGCCGAGCGGTTCCAAGGCGAGGCCGCGGACCCGCGAGGAGGAGCTCGAGGAGCGCTGCCGAAGGCTCGAGACCGAGGTGGCCTACCTAAAAAAATTGCGTGCCCTGGTCGGGAGGGACGGGCTCTGACCAGGGCGAAGGTCGAGGCCGTGAGGGTCCTGCGCGAAGAGGGGCACGGGCTGGGGCGCCTGCTGGAG